>JBFLXR010000023.1:0-29341 GCA_040757065.1 Pseudomonadota bacterium | reverse complement strand
CCATGTTCTTCATCGCCATAAGCATTAAGCCGGTTTCGTCTTTACCGCTCACTTCCACCTGCACGGTCAGATCGCCCTCCGCCAGCTTATTCGCAACATCGACTGCTGCGTTTAGCGGACGAGTAATTGTGCGGGTAATCCAGAAACCGAGTGTTCCCGCCAGAATGATCGCAGCAATAGAAACGCCAAACATCAGTGTGCGTGCAGACTCATAGGCAGACAATGCTTCTTTGCCGGATTCTTTCATCAAATCGGATTGAAACTCATTCAACTCCCCGGCTGCCTGAATATAAGCCGCTTGCTCTTTGCGCACGGTAGTCAACAGCAAATCCAGTGCTTCTTCGCGCTTGCCGGCCTTGGTCAGTCCCATGAACTTTTCTTGATTGACCACATAGACCGCACGGGCATCTTTCAACTTCTTCAGGTGCTCCTTGCCTTTTTCCGAGTGGATATTGTTTTCTAGTTTCTCAAGATGATCGGCAATGATTTTGCGTTGCTCCGAAATCCGATTGAGTTCTTTCTCGATATCCTCCTCCTTCTGCACTAGCAAGGTGTTGCGCATCGCGCGTGCAATCACATTAATTGAGTCGATCATTTCGTTGACCAGAACAGTTTTCGGAAAACGGTCATTGACCATCTTGTCGATTTCATCGTTCAAATTCGACAACCGCGATATGCCGATACCGGCCACTGTGGTTAACAAAATTACCAGCGTCAGAAAAGCCATACCCAAACGGGTGCCAATGCGAAGATTATTGAATAACATTTATAAACCCTATTAGTTACAAATACCCGTCCGAAGACGGTCACACTTCCTCTACTTATCGTGGGTCTTACTTGCCCGTCTCATTAATTCGCATACGCCTGCTGCTCGCTCGACCCGGCCTGCTGCATAAGGCGAGGCACATCGAGAATCAGGGCGACTTCGCCGCTGCCGAGGATGGTAAAGCCGCCGATGCCGCGCACGCCGCCAAACATCTTGCCGAGCGGTTTAATCACGGTCTGGAATTCGCCCAACAGTTCGTCCACGACCAGCCCGGCGCGGTTGCCGGCGTATTGCACCACCACCACGTTTTCGCGGACAGATTGCCGGCCATCGACTTCGAATTGCTCGCGCAGGCGCAGGTAGGGCAGCACTTCGCCGCGCAGGTTGAGGTAGCCGCGCTCGCTGTCGCCCGCGGCCTGACGGGCCTCGCGGGTGAGTTCGATGCATTCGACCACCATGTCGAGCGGGACGACATAGCTGGCATCGCCGACGCCGACAAGGAAGCCATCGATGATCGCCAGCGTGAGCGGCAGGCGAATGCGAGTGGTGGAGCCGTAACCCGCTTCGCTGTGGAGTTCGATGGTACCGCGCAGCGCCTGAATATTGCGGCGCACGACGTCCATGCCGACGCCGCGGCCGGAAAGGTTGCTGATTTTGTCGGCAGTGGAGAAACCGGCCTCGAAAATGAGGTTGTAGATTTCCGTATCGCTCAGCACGGCATCCGGGGAAACCAGCCCGCGCTCAACGGCCTTGGCAAGAATTTTGTCGCGGTTGAGACCACCGCCGTCGTCGCTGACTTCGATCACGATGCTGCCGGAATCGTGGTAGGCATTCAGCTTGAGCGTGCCGTATTCGGGCTTGCCGCGCCCGGTGCGCACTTCGGCGGGTTCAATGCCGTGATCCATCGAGTTACGCACCAGATGGGTGAGGGGGTCGGCGATTTTTTCGACGATGGTTTTATCCAGCTCGGTTTCCGCACCGCTGATTTCTAGGCGGATGTCCTTGCCGAGTTCTTTGCTGACATCGCGCACGACGCGCTGGAAGCGGTTGAAAGTGGCGCCGATTTGCACCATGCGCAGCGAGAGGGCGGAGTCGCGTACCTCTTCGACCATGCGCGCCATGGTGGAGGTCACTTCCTGCAATTCGCCGAGACCGGTACGCTGAGCGATCAAGCTGGCGCTGGAGTTAACGATAATCAGTTCGCCGACCAGATTGATGAGTTGATCGAGCTTGGAAGAATCAACGCGTATGAGGGTGCTCTCGCCGCCTTTGCTTTCTTTGATCTGCTTTTGCTTTTCCAGCGCGGCTTCGACCACCGGGGCTTGTACCATGCTTTGTTCGACCAGCACCTCGCCGATCGGACGGAGTTGTTCTTTACCGCCACTGGACTGAATCTGCAGGGCCTGATCCAGCTCAGCAGGGGTGAGTGTGCCGCATTTGACCAGAATGTCGCCGAGCCGCATTTCGTCTTCCGGCAGGGCGGCAATCAGGCCGACGTATTCGGTGATTTTGCTGTGCGGCGGCAGAATGCGAATCTGGCTGTCTTCGCGCACGAAATCGAAAACGCCTTCGATGGCGGACTTGTCGGCCTCGCTTTCGAATGCGATTTCAAAACCGAGATAGCAGGTTTCCGGGTCAAGCTCACTTAGGCGGGGAATCGCATCCACGATGGTGTAGAGGCTGACGATGCGGCCCAGCGTAGCGAGGTAGCGGATGAAGGAGAGGGGATCCATCCCGCTGCGCAGCAGGTCGGGGCCGAAGCGCAGGGAAATATGCCAGTAGTCGGTGCCGACTTCGCCGCCGCCTTCGCTTTCGACTTGCGGGGTCTTTTCGGCAGGCATGCTCGCCGTAGCGGGCGCATGCGTCTGGCCGTCGAGAAAGCCTTGCAGCTGCTCGGAGAGCGCGCGGCTTTGTACGTGGTCGTCTTCGCCCGGCTCGGTACCCGCCGCGACGTGTTCCATCAAGGTGTTGAGATGGTCGCAGACGCTGAGCATCAAAGTCAGCAGCGGAATATTGAAACTCAGCTTGCCGCCTCGGATTTTATCCAGCACGTTTTCGGCAACGTGGGTGAAGCCGACGATGTGATCCAGCCCGAACAACCCGGCAGAACCTTTGATGGTGTGAGCCGCACGGAAAATGGCATTGATGGTGTCATCGTTTTCCTGCCCGCGCTCGATGTCGAGCAGCGCTTCTTCCATTTGTTCCAGCAGTTCGCGCGCTTCGACGACGAAGGTATGCAGCGCATCGTCCAGATTCATGTCGGTTCCTCAGTGAAGGTTGGGGGAAATCACGACCGGGTCGCCGAAGAAGCCGCCCAGTTCGCACAGATCGATGACTTGCTGTACGGCCTGCGTATGACCGCTAAAGCTCAGGCGGTGGCCGCGCAGGATGGATTCCAGCTTGGCGGCCACCATGATTTGCAGGCCGGAGGAATCCATTTCGGTGACGCGCGAAAGATCGATTTCAACTTCCCCGGCTCCGGCGACAGCAGCCAGAATTTGTTCCTTCAACTCTATTGCGCGATAAATCGTCACTTCGCCTTCGATAGCGAGATGCACTTTTGCATTCTGTTCGGTCGTGTCTTGCATGATCTTCTCCCTGTATGTTTTTGTCGTTCGATCAGGCTTCGGTTTTCAGTTTCGGTTTAAGGCAAAATCAGTTTGGATACAGCCGTGAACAACTGCGCGGGCTGGAAGGGCTTCACCACCCACGCCTTGGCGCCGGCGGCCTGACCGGCCTGTTTCATGTTGTCGCCCGCTTCGGTGGTGAGCATGATGACCGGTGTAAATTTGTATTCGGGCAGCATTTTCAGTTGCTTGACGAAGGTAATGCCGTCCATATTGGGCATGTTGACGTCGCTGACGATCAGGTGGATTTTGCCCTTGAGTTTGGCCAGCGCGTCTTTGCCGTCGCAGGCCTCGATCACGTCGTAGCCCGCGCCTTTCAGCGCGATGGCGACGACTTGTCGCAAGGATGCGGAATCGTCAACGATCATGATGGTCTTTGCCATGTTTTACTTCTCCCCTTGTTAGAAAAATGTGATTTCGGTTGATGTATTCTGTGCTGCGGCTGCCTGCGCATTTCCGCTCTGGTGGAATGCATGCTGCTCTGGCATGGTGTAGGTTTTCGCCAACTCGTTCAGCCAGTCGTTGACGTCCAGCGGCATGGGCGCGCCCGACTTCAGGTAATCGCACAAGCGGCGCTCCAGCTTGATTTGATCGTCGCGTACATGACAGAGAATCTGGCTGACACGATCCTGAAATTGCAGCGCCACCAGGACTTCGGAAATTTCGTTGCGGATAACATTGCTCTCCGCGCGCATGATCTCGGTGGAATGATCCAACTCCTTAGCGGCGTGCTCGAAACTGTTCAGCACTTTCTCGATCACCTGCTCGGAGTCGGCCACCATTTGCGTGTCCTGCCGGGTGTATTCCTGCGAGGCGTTCAGCGTGGCTGCAATGGCCTTGTTGACGGTATCGACTGTTGCCGCGATCTTTTTACCGGTATCCGCCGAGAGTGTGGAAAGCTTGCGTACTTCGTCGGCCACCACTGCGAATCCGCGTCCGACCTCGCCCGCACGGGCGGCTTCGATGGCTGCATTCAGCGCCAGCAAATTAGTTTGCTCGGCAATATCGCCGACGTTCTTCGCCATTGCCTGCAAATTGCCGGTGAGGCGGGAAAGGGCATGCACTTCCTGCAAGAGATCTTGCTTGCCGTTAAGCGCGGTGCGCATGGAGGCGACTACGCCGTTCAGATCCGTATGCCCGGCGTTGAGCAACTCGACCAGACCGGAACCCGAACCCTTCCCGCTGCCCTGCGAGAGGTCGATCGCATGCTCCAGCCCTTGCGACAGGGTCACAAAACGGTTGGTCAGGGAGATTGCGGATTCTTCGGTGTGATTGCGCGCCATTTCGATCTGCCCGCTCCAGACCGGCAGTACTTTCACGCACAGGCTGTCCAGCCCGTTGACGCATTGCTTGCACTGCGCTTCATGGTGCGCAGTCATTTGCTCGGCATCCTGCCGGGCGGCGGCCTGTACGCTGGCGAGCAGCGCCGAAGCGCGGCTGGCGGCCCAGACGCCCAGCGCCGCAGAACCCGCACCCAGCACCAGCGCCGCCGTCAGCGCCGCCGCAGAAAAATCGCCGACCCAAAGCACCGCCCCGACCGCCCCTGCGCCGATCAGTAAAAACGGGACAAATAATCCGCCGAAATAGTTTCCGGTCTTTAGCATTCAACTGCCTCCTGAGCGTCTTTCGCTGACAACGAAATTGCAGTCGGCAATCTCGCTCAGCTTACCGGAAGCAAGAATGACAAAAATACGGCGGTTTAACTATCGGGAAATCCTGATTTTACTGTCAGAAATTCGACATGCGTTTGTCGGAATTATTAGAATCGACTGTCGGGATTTCCTGACAGTCGGTCGGCTATTCCACCAAACCGTGGGCAATACCGTAGCGCACCATTTCCGCGTTGCTCACAAAATTCATTTTTTGCATGAGCCTCGCTTTATGCGTGCTTACCGTTTTGTTGCTGATGGACAAATCCCCGGCAATTTCGTTAATACTTTTGCCGTTCACCAGTTGGCGCAAAATGTACAACTCGCGCGCGGAAAGCTGATCGTGCGGCAATCCGGCGGGCGGAGCAATTTTCTCGAAGGCCATCTGTTCCGCCAGCTCCGGCGCAACGTAGCGTCCGCCGTCCGCCACTTTGCGAACCGCGGCGAACAAAATCTCCGGTTCGCAATCTTTGGTCACGAAACCCAGCGCACCCGCCTTAATCGCCCGCTTGGCGATTTGCAATTCGTTGTGCATAGTCAGCACCAATATCGGCAATCCGTAATTAGCCTGTATCCGGGCGATCAGGTCGATGCCCGACAAGCCCGGCATGCTCAAATCCAGCAAGACAATGTCGACCTCCGCTTCGCGCAGGCACTCCATCAACTGAGCGGCGTTCTGCGCCTCGCACACCACGTCGAACTCCGGCACGGTTTCGAACATGCGCTTCAAGCCTTCGCGCACAATTACGTGGTCATCCACCAACAACATGCGAATCATCGGTCCTCTCCCTTATTCGGGTCGACGGGGAAGGTCACACGCACAACCGTCCCTTCGCCCGCCGGACTTACCACCTCGAATTTACCTTGCAGCATATGCGCTCTTTCTTCGATACCGACCAGCCCGAACGACTTCCGGCTGCGCAGCATATTTTTCCCGAACCCTTTGCCGTTGTCGCGTATCTCCAACACAAACCACTCATCTTTGCGCTGGATTGCGATTTCCGCCCGCGCCGCCGCCGCATGGCGCACCACATTGGTCAGCGACTCCTGCACAACCCGGAACACGGCCACGGCGCGCTCTTCGTCCAACTCGATACACTCTTCCTCGACCTGAAGGGTAACCGGAATGCCCGTATGGTGCGAAAATTCCCCTGCCAGCCATTCCAGCGCCGGCACGATACCCATTTCCAGCACCGCAGGACGTAACGAAGAAACCACATCGCGCACCACGCCGATCATCCGGTCGATGGCACCGGCAATTTCCTGCGTCCGTTCGCGGAAACCGGGTTGCGCCCCGCCGAAGATCACCGGCAACATGATGACATTCATTCGCAGCGAAGTCAGCAACTGCCCCAATTCATCGTGCAATTCGCGCGCAATGCGCTTACGTTCCTGCTCGCGCGCCCTCTCGCGCCGCGCCGTAAGTGTACGCAACTGCTCGCGCGATTCCAGCAACTGGCGTTCGGTCTCTTTCAATGCGCTAATGTCTCGCCCGATGCCCAACACGCCGATCACATTCCCTGCCCCGTCCCGCTCGGCCACGATATACACTTGGTGAAGCGCCAGTCCGCCCTCTGGGGTCGGTACCGTCATTTCCATTTCCGCCGACTCACCGGTACGCACCACCTCTTGCAAGCGCCGCTGATATACCGCCGCCTCCGGTCGATCGGGGTAAGCCTCGATTAATGTTTTACCCAGCAAATATTGCCGGGTGACGTCCACCGACCTTTGAGCCGCCGGGTTGATGTATATAGTCCGGCAGTCGGCATCGTAGCGGAAAACATTGTCCGGCGAATTTTCCGCCAGCGTGCGGAATTCCCGCTCGCGCGACGCCAGCGCCTCTTCTGCCCGTTTACGCTCGGTAATATTGCGCCCGATAGCCAGCACCCCAGCTATCGCACCGTCCGCCCCCCGCTCCGCGGCAAAACGGATCAGGTGGGTAGTCAGCACGCCGGACGGATCGGCCACCTGAATTTCCACTTCGCCCGGCTCGCCCGTCTCCAGCACCCGTGTCAGTGCCTCGGCATAAACCCGCCCGGAAGGCCGGTCTTGATTATGGTTTTCGAACGGCCGTTTGCCGACCAGATCCTGCGGCCTGACCCCGATGGATCGCTCGATTTGCGGATTGGCGTAGACCACCCGCCCTTGCAAGTCGTAGCGCATGATGTTGTCCGGCGAGTTTTCCGCCAGCGCCCGGAATTCTCGCTCGCGCGCCGCCACCGCCTCTTCGGCAAGCTTGCGCTCCGTGACATCGCGCGCCAGCATGGTGTAACTTCGCTCGCCCGGCGTCACGCCCTGTTTAACCGCAGCAGAGTATTCGAACCAGCGTACCCCGCCGGGAAAATCCAGTTTTAAGGTATGTCCGCGGCTTTGGCCCTGCCGGTCGGCCTCGCGCATAATGGTCTTGGCAAACGCATCCGCTTCCGGGCCAAGCACCTCGAGTACTGTTTTGCCGATGACGGCCTCCTTCGGCGCGGCCAGCAAGGCCGGATCGTGTGCCCATAAGTTGAGGTAGCGCCCGTCCCGGTCGAGTTCGATCATCACGTCGGGAATCGCCTGCAAGGTGGCCGCCAGTTCGGCATTCAACCGGCGTACCGCCTCTTCGGTCTGTTTGCGCTCGGTAATGTCGTGGCCGACGCCCAATACCCCGACAATCCGGCCCTTCGCATCGCGTAGCGGCATTTTGGTGGTTTCCAGCAGGGCGCGGTGTCCGTCGTCGGCGAAGGTAATCCATTCTTCATTTGTACGGGGCGCATCGGCCGCAATCGCTTCCATATCTTTCCGGCGGAAAAAGGCGGCCAGCCCGGGATCGACAAAATCGTAATCGGTCTTACCCACAATCTCTGCTTCGCTGGCGCCGAAGAAACGCTCGAATACCGGGTTGCAACCGAGATAGCGCCCCTCGGTGTCTTTAATCCACGCCAGATCGGGCAGAGCCTGAAAAAAGCCGCGCAAGCGGGCGCGCTCGTTCTCCAGTCGGGCTTCCGCCCGCTTGCGCTCGGTAATGTCGCGCACCAGCGAAATTTCCAGCTGGCGGCCCTCGAAGGCTTCGCCGACCGCCGTGATTTCCACCGGGAAGACCGAGCCGTCGCGCCGCCGGTGACGGGTTTCGAACGTAAATCTTCTCTCCGAAGCGGTACGCCATTGCACCGCCCGCATCGCTTCCAGTGAATTCACACCGGGGTCAATGTCGGCAGGCGTCATACCCAGCAATTCTTCGCGGGTATACCCCAAAGCCCGGCAAGCCTCTTCGTTGACGTAGATGAAACGGAAATCGCTGCCCATGATGTACACGGCTTCGCTCGCAGAATCGAGCACGAACTCCTTCAGACGCAACTGTTCTTCTACCCGCCTGCGCTCAATGGCAATCGCCGCCAGATGGGTCGCACGGCGCACCAGCTCCATATCCGCCTCGCTCGGCACGGCGGGCTGACGCTGGTATATACCGAATGCCCCCACCGCCTTGCCTGCGGAATCGAGTATCGGCTCCGACCAGCAGGAACGCACGCCGACCTGCTCGGCCAGCGGCCAATACGGCACCCAGAACGGATGGGTACTGACATCTTCCGCAATCACGGTTTCGCCGCGCCACGCAGCGGTGCCGCACGAACCGTTGCCTTCCCGGATTTCGATGCCGTTCAGCGCCGCCGAATAGGTTTCCGGCAGGCTGGGCGTCATCGCCGCTTCCAGCCGCAAACCGTCGGCGGAAACTTGCATGATGCTGCCGATGAAGCCGGGACGGGCAGTTTCGATGTATTCCACCACCTGTTTCAATACCTCGTCGAGCGGCGCACCCTGCGCCAGTTGCTCGAAGATTTGCAGACGCACGGCTTCTTGCGCTTCCTGCCGTTTGCGGTCGGTGATGTCGTACATGAAGCCGTGCCACAGCACGCTACCGTCGGGTTGGCGGGCAGGAATCGCGTGCGACTCAATCCAAACCTCCCCTTTCGCCGGGTGCGAAACACGAAACTGGCTTTGACAATGTTTAAGCGTGCGGGCAGACTCGCGAATCGTTTCCAGATGGCACGGCATGTCTTCGGGATACATATTCGACAGCGTCTGCATCGGTGTTAAACGCACCCCGGCGACCTCTTCCAGCCGGGGGGAAGCGTACGCCAGTCCCATCGCCCCGTCCGGCTCCAGCCGGAAGGAAAACAGTACGCCCGGCACCACCTCGGCTACACGCGCCAGTTGCGCTTCCAGTTCGACCTGTCGCTGCAACATTTCCTCGGCCAGCTTGCGATCCGTCACGTCGCGAGTAATGCCGACGATGCGGTGTACCCGTTCGGTCACCGGATCGAACACCGGGATCAGCGTGGATTGGTAGTAACGCCTGCCGGTCGGCAATTCCAGCTCCACCAGCTCTTCCACTTGGGTGCGCACATCGACGCACTTACGGTATTTCGCGTTCACCGCCTCGGCCACCTCCGGCGGCACGGTTTCGTTGGTAAATTTACCGACCAGTTGCACCGCCGGGATGCCGGTCGATTTTTCAAATGCCGGATTGACTGCCAGATTGCGGTAACGTCCATCCTCGGTCACTTCCAGCAGGTATAAGGCATCGGAGGCATGTTCGAAAATCTCGCGGTAGCGCTGCTCGTTTTCGCGCAGCTTTTCTTCAGTTCGCTTGCGCTCGGCAATGTCGCGTACCAAACTTAAAATGTATTCCCGCCCCTCGTATACAAGATAGTTGACCGTAATTTCGACCGGGAAGATGCGACCGTCCTTAGCGCAATGCCGGGTTTCAAAGGTCAACGTTCCCGTCTCTCGCAGCGTGGACAGTTGCTCCGGCAGATTATCGACAGGCCTATCGGGATCGAATTTGTCGAAACGCGCGCCGAGCAATTCTTCCCGGCTATAACCCAGCGAGCGGCAGGCTTCGTCGTTGGCGTATACGATACGGGCCTGTTCGTCGAACAAAAAAGCGCCTTCATGCACTCGGTCAAGCGCGAAATTTTTCAACGTGAGCTGCCTCTCGGCTTGCTTGCGTTCGGTCATGTCCTGCACATTGACGATGCGGCATTTCACCTCGCCGCTGCCGCCGTAGACGGTCGTCACATCGATCAGCACCGGAAACGTGCTGCCGTCCTTACGTATATGCAGCGATTCGAAGATGTGACGGCCTTGCTGGTGCGCCAGACGAATCTGGTTAGGCACTTCCGCGCGACATTCCGGCGCAAATGTATCGAGGATGGGAACGCCGACCAATTCGTCTACCGCATAACCGTGCATGCGGGCGAATGCCGGATTTACCC
The DNA here is from genome assembly GCA_040757065.1 of Pseudomonadota bacterium. GTDB lineage: Bacteria > Pseudomonadota > Gammaproteobacteria > Burkholderiales > Gallionellaceae > JBFLXR01. The sequence goes on along the minus strand of JBFLXR010000023.1, from coordinate 19,044 downwards.
GTTCCAACATCTTGCCATCGGCGCTGCCGATCACAATTCCCCAACCGGCGTGGATAAAGACGTTCTGCCAGCGTTGCAGCTCGTCGTCCGTCTCCGGTTTCGCTGCATCGAGCAACTGAATCAAAACATACTGCGGCGCTTCGCCGTTTTCCGCCAGCGGTGTTATCAGGAACCGTCGCCAAAGCACGCCGTCGTCGCGGCGCTGCACGCGCAATTCGGATTCGAATTGCGGAATGTCCGCAGCAAAAATCCGCCGGCAAGCCTCCAGCGCAGTCTGCCGGTCTTCGGCAAACAGCGTGTCTTGCAGCAGGGTGTCTTGCAACGCTCCGGTCGGGTAGCCGGACAGTTCGCCGAAGGCAGCATTCGCCCGCACAATGCGTCCTTCGCGGTCGACCAGCAGTGCGCCTGCGTTCACCGCATCGAAGACCGCCCGCAATAAACCGTTCATTCGCCGATCTCCAAATTTACCCTTTTATTTCCGCAATGTTACAGCGAACAGAAACCCTATTCTACGCGGCTTTTTACGACGTCTGTATTGCCGGGAAGCCTCCCGGCAGACAAGGGAAAATGCACACTATAGATTGTAGTTCCATAGGGTGCACTTTGGCTAGATGACGTCCTTATAAAACTAAAGGGTGGACATGGAGATTCGTTATGCATTTGCCAGAGCGCTAAAGGCCGCTCGCAAGTCCAAGAGGCTGACGCAAGAGGATTTTTCGATCGTTTCCAGCCGCACTTACCTCAGCACGCTGGAGCGCGGGCAGAAAAGCCCGACGCTGGATAAAATCGACACGCTGTCGAAAACCATCGGCATCCACTTGCTGACGCTGATCGCACTGGCCTGCCTGCACCGGGAGAATCTCGACAATCCCGATGCACTGCTGGAGGAAGTCCGCAAGGAGTTGCGTCACCTGCTCGATGGCTAGCGCCTGTTCCACTCGGATGCGATTTGCTAGAATCACCCATTGTTAAGCATTCCGGCACAGGCACCGCCCCATGAGCGAAGACCGACAACCCTTCTGGCAACGCATTCCCGGCGCAACCTACGCCGCCGGTCGCTTGGGCGCGCGCGGGCAACGCATTGTCAAGCGCAGCGCACAGCTGTTTGCAATTCTGTTTGTGCTGATCGGCCTGCTCGGTTATTTCTGGCTGCCCGGCTTTGCCAAAACCAAACTGGAAGGCGCGCTGACCGAAGCGCTGAAACGCCCGGTCACTATTCAGCGGATCGCTGTTTCACCCTATACCCTCTCCGCCACGGTGGAAGGGTTAAAGGCGGGCGACACTTTGTCGGTCGGCAGTTTGTATGTGAATGTCTCTTCGTCTTCGCTGTTCCGCCTGCTACCGGTGATTCAGGAGGTGCGCATCGCCGATCCGCGTCTGCATCTGGTGCGCGAATCGGAAAACCGGCTGGACATTTCCGATCTGCTGGACGAATGGGCCGCCAAACCGAGTAGCGGGCCAACCCCGGAATTCGTGGTCGGCAACATTACCATGACCGGCGGGCAAGTCGAGTGGGTGGATAAGGTTATCGGCAAAACCCAGACGGTGAGCGAGATTCGCCTCGGCGTACCGTTCATCGCCAATGTCCCCTCCAAGGTCGAGGTGTTCGTCGAGCCGATGTTCAGCGCCAAGCTGGACGGCGCACCGCTTAACCTGACCGGCAAGGCGCGACCTTTCTCGGTCGATCACGATGCCTCTGTGGATATTACGCTGGACAGCTTCGATCTGACCCGGCTTACCGCTTACGTCAAACTGCCATTCACCGTGCAATCGGCCTTGCTCGATACCCGTCTGCAAGTACTGTTCCGGCATAAAGACCAGAACGCCGATTCGCTCTCCATCGCGGGGGACATTGCGCTACGCAATGTGCAAGGCGAATTCGCCGCCGACAAGCTAACCCTCGACTTGCCATTGCTGGCGCTGCACGGCTTACGTGCCGACATCTTCGGTCAGAAATACACGGCCGAGACGCTGGCACTGCAAACCCGCGACGGTAAACAAGCCGCCGCCGATCTCGACGGCAAGCCGCTGACGCGCATCGGCGAATTCAAATTCACCAAACTGGCGCTGAACCTGCCTGCGCATCAGGCGGACATCGGCGAAATTCAATTGAACCATTCCGAGGTCATGCTGGCGCGCACCCGCCAAGGCAACCTGAACGTGATGGCGCTATTCGCCGCAGCGCCGGAAAAGAATGCGAAACCGGCACCCGCCGCAAAAGCGGATAAGACCGCACCAAAAGCTGAGGCGAAAAACGAGCCGGTCTGGCACTGGTCGGTCGGCAAAACCGCCATCAACGACAGCCAACTGCATTTCGCCGACGAAGCCGTCACCGATCAAACTCTGAAACTGAGCGACCTGACACTGACGCTGGGCAAGCTGGATAGCGCCGACAAAACCGCCGTTCCGCTGGCGCTCAAATCCGCAGTCAACGAACGCGGTACGCTCAGCGCCGACGGCACGATTACCCTCGACGGCAAAACTGACCTGAAGCTCGATCTCAGCAAGGTCGATCTGGCTGCACTGCAAGGCTGGGTCACGGCCAACCTGAATGCGGTACTGACGCGCGGCGACCTGAGTTTTGCCGGCGAAGTGCATGCCGCAGGCGGCAATGCCGATGTGACCGGCGATGCGGTACTGGCCGATTTCAATGTGCTGGATCGCGTGAATTCGGACGATATGTTGCGCTGGAAGCAATTGAAGCTGGACAAGATCGCCGTGCATACCCAACCGTTCGGCATGAGCATCGGAGAAATCGGCCTGCGCGACTTCTTCGCACAGTTGCTGGTCAATCCGAAAGGGCTGTTGAATCTGAAAGGCATCGTTAAAGAATCGACCCCGCAAGCCGCCGCTACCGGCGCACCGACTGCTTCCCCGGCCCCGGCAGCCGCGCCTCCGGTAGTCGCCAGCGCGCCGGCTGCCCCGGCCAAGACCGAGCCGCCGCTACCGGTGAAAATCGGCAAAATCACGCTGGCGAACGGCAATATCGACTTCTCGGATGAATTCATCAAGCCGAACTATTCCGCCCGCCTGACCGGACTGAACGGGCGCATCGGCGCACTCGCCGCCGGCACGCAAAGCCCGGTAGACATTACCGGCAAGATCGACCGCGCCGCGCCGGTGCATATTTCCGGCAAGGTCGATCCCTTCGCTTCGCAAGTGGCGCTCAACATCCAGGCCAGCGCCAAGGGCATCGACCTGCCCAACCTGTCGTCCTACTCCGGGCGCTATCTCGGCTATGCCATCGCCAAAGGCAAGCTTTCCGCCGATGTCAGCTACCGTATCGAGAAGGGTGAGCTGATCGCCGAAAACAGGATCGTACTCGACCAACTCACGTTGGGCGACAAGGTAGAAAGTCCCAGCGCGCTGGACATTCCGATTGGGCTGGCAATCTCGTTGCTGCAAGATTCGCGCGGCGTGATCGACCTCGACTTGCCGATTCGCGGTTCGCTGAACGACCCCCAGTTCAGCATCGGTGCGATCGTAGTAAAAGTCATCGTCAACTTCGTCGTCAAAGCGGTCACCTCGCCGTTCGCCTTGCTTGGCTCGCTATTCGGCGGCGGCGAAGACTTGTCTAACCTGATGTTCGTCCCGGGTCAGTCCGCCCTCACCCCGGACAATGAGAAACGCTTGCAAGCAATCGCCAAAGCCATGGCCGACCGGCCCGGCCTGAAAGTGGAAATCACCGGCTACGCCGATCCGGCTGCCGACCGCGAAGGCTTGAAACGCGCTCTGCTGGATCGCAAGATCAAAGCGCGCAAGCTAGCCGACCAGACCCGCTTCGGCAAACGCGGCTCGATGGAAGATGTCACCGTATCGGCCGAGGAATATCCGAAGTATCTGGAAGAAGTCTACAGCGCGGAAAAAATTCCTAACAAACCCCGTAACGCCATCGGCATCGCCAAATCGATTCCAGTCGCCGACATGGAAAAACTGCTACTGGATTATCTGCCAGTCACCGAGAACGACCTGAATGCATTGGCAGACGAGCGCGGCCATGCCGCGCAAACCTGGCTGACCGGGCAGGGCGCTGCCGCTCCCGACCGGGTATTCCTGATGAATTCGAAAGTTGCGCCCGCCGAAAAAGAGGTCGCAAACAACCGGGTGGGGTTCTCGCTGCGCTAACCCGGACTCAAAATAAGCAAGGCCGAACCGAGGTTCGGCCTTTTGTTTGGCGGACAAACAAGACTACAACCGCCAGAACTTGGCGTTGAGGGTCTGTTCCACCGCTGTGCGGTCGAATACGCTTTTCACGTCGATGAAGCAGCCGCCCGCCATCAGCTTATCGCGATAATCGGTCAGCGGACGGTCGAGCTGAATGCGATGGGCAACCGCCGCCACAATGGCATCGGCCTGCGGCAACGCTTCCCACGATTCGAGAGTCAGGCCGTATTTCTCCTGCGCTTCGTCCGGGTCAGCCACCGGGTCATGCACATGCACCTCGATGCCGAACGACTGCAACTCTCGGATCAGCTCGAACACCCGGGAGTTGCGCATATCCGCCACATCCTCTTTGAAAGTCACGCCCAGCACATTTACCTTGGCGCGCCCGATATGGCTGCCCGCCCGGATCATCCATTTGACGGTCTGATCGGCGACAAATTTGCCCATGTTATCGTTGATGCGCCGCCCGGCCAGAATCACATCCGGGTGGTAGCCCAGCATCTCAGCCTTGTAGGTCAGGCAATACGGATCGACGCCGATGCAGTGTCCGCCGACCAGACCGGGACGGAAGGGCAGAAAATTCCACTTGGTGCCGGCGGCTTCCAGCACTTCCAGCGTATCGATGCCGATCCGTTCGAAAATAACGGCCAGTTCGTTCATCAGCGCAATATTCAAATCGCGCTGGGTATTCTCGATCACTTTAGCCGCCTCGGCCACCTTGAGCGAAGAGGCCTTATGCACCCCGACCCGCACCACCCGCGCATACAATGCCACAACCCGCTCCAGCGTTGCCGCATCGTCGCCCGACACCACCTTCACCACCGTGGTCAGCGTATGCTCGCGGTCGCCTGGATTGATCCGCTCCGGCGAATAGCCGACATGAAAGTCGCGCCGCCATTGCTGGCCGGAAGCGCGCTCCAGTTCGGGAATGCACACCTCCTCGGTCGCGCCGGGATACACCGTCGATTCGTAGATCACCACTGCGCCTCGCTTCATGTGCGCACCGATAAACCGGCTGGCGCTCAGCAAAGGCTCGAAATCCGGCTGGTGCGAAGCATCCACCGGGGTCGGCACTGCCACAATCAGGTAATCGGCCTGCGCCAGCCGTGCCGGATCGTCGGTCAGTTCCAGTTGCATCGCTTCCGTCAGACGCTCCGGCTCAATTTCCTTGCCGGGAACCTTGCCGCGCTTAAATTGCTCGATTTTGCGGCTCGATTTATCGAAGCCGATGGTCGGCATGATCTTGCCGAACTCCACCGCCAGCGGCAGCCCGACGTACCCCAGTCCCACAACGGCTACGGTTTCCATCTTTTCCTCATCTTCCCCATGCTGCTTACTTGATACCCATTTTCTTGGTCGCGATGTGCTCGGTGAGCATGTGTCGTATCGACTCCTCACCGCTCAGCCCGCGCACCGCCGCCAGCGTACACACCAATGCATGCCCGATGGCCAGATGGGTCGTTTGAATGCGTGTGCTGGATGGCCCTTCCGGCTTGGCGTTGCTCTGAATCACGATGTCGGCATATACACCCATCGGCGTATCTTTGTTTTCGGTAATCGCAATGGTAACCGCGCCCTTGTCGCGCGACAGACGCAGCGCTTCGTACACGAATCCGGTACCGCCGGATGCCGAAATCGCGATCAGCACATCGCCCTTATTGACCTGCGCGGCGATAAAGCGGGCCAGACCGCCTTCCTCTTCAGCAATCCCCTTGGCGAAGGAAACCGGCAACCCTTGTCCCAGCGCATTGGTCACCGGCACACACATGACGCCGGTTTCAAAGAATTGCCCGGCCATTTCTTCGGCCACCAAGCCAGAGGCACCCGCCCCGGTCGCCACTAACTTGCCCCCGTTATCCAGACAATGCCGCAACGCCGTCAGTGCCTTCAGCAAACCCGGACGAGCGGTATCCACCGAAGACAGAATCGCTTCCGCCTCTTGCCTCAAGGCATGCTCGACCATTTCGGTCGGCGTTTCCAGTCCGGCGAAATCGTAGCCGACCATCAATGGCCGGTTCACGTCGATCAACTGACCGACCGAATCGATCAGGGTATAGTCGCCCCAAGCATATTCTTCGAACGACAGGGTTGTCCCCGGCATGTTGCTGATTTTTAGTGGCAGACCCGTGAGATGGGCAATCAGGCTGGTTTTACCGGTATTGAACACGCCGAGTACGGCAATCCGCGAGCCGGGCGAAAACGTCTCGCGCAACAAACCCGGCAGCGCCGCCGTATTGCCGTGTTTGGCGAGTGAAACCGGAATCAGTTCGACGCCCAATTCGGCCTCGATGCGACTGATCTCGGCCTGACTAACCAGATCGGCCTTATTGCCGATCACCAGATAGGGCAAACGATGCGAAGTCACCGCTTCCAGAAACAGCCTTGTGGTCGGAATCTGCGGATCGAACAGATTCACCATCAGCACCGCACCCGACGGGCGGCTGGCCTCGAACGGCGTCAGCATTTTCTTGGTAATGCGCTTACTCATTCCCCCTCCTTCCGCATCATTTCATGCTTGCTTCACCGCGCATTCAGCGTCCCGATCAGGGCGTCGTAAGCCGGCTTCGGTTGCAATTGTGCATCGAAAATCAAAGCAGCCCCCCGTCCCGGGAAGAATGCCGGAATCCAGGAATACCGGTCTGTAAATCCCCACAAGGCAAAGCTCTTACAATCGGAAACGGACAGACAAACCTTCATCATGTCGCGGTAAATCCCCGCCTGTAATGCAAATTTATCCGGGCTAACCGGCATCGGTACGCTCACATCCATTTCAGTGATATGCGTCTTTAACCCCAGCTTGGCAAACCGCTGGATATTCATTTGCACTTCCGCCGGGTCAACCGGCTCTTCCACATTCAAGTGCATTTGAAAACCGACCCCATGCACCGGCACCCCGCGCGCGCGCAAATCCGCCAGCAAGCGAAGCACCGCATCGGCCTTCCGGTTCAATCCTTCCGTGCCGTAATCGTTATATATCAGGTGCGCATCAGGATCGGCCTCGTGCGCCCATTGAAACGCCAGCGCTATATATTCCGGCCCGATCCCCTCCAACCAGAAGGTCTTCCGCAACTCGCCCCGGTCGTCGATCGCCTCACTCACCACATCCCACACCGGGACACGTTGCCGGTAATGCCCCACTACGCGGGCAATGTGCGCATGCAAAATCAGGCGCAGCTCTTCCCGCGTCCACTTTGTTCGGGTCAGCCACGCCGGCAACTGCGCATGCCAGACCAAAACATGGCCATGCACCTGCATGCCATGCTCCGTTGCAAAGCCAAGTATCCGATCCCCATCCGCAAAGTTATAACGAAACGGCGCCGGGTGAATACTGTCGAACTTCATAACATTCTCAGGCGTCAGCATGCCGAATTCCCGTCCCAGCAGAGCCGCATATTCCGCATCGCCTCGCAACCCATCCTCATCGACGCTGGCACCGATCGTCAGCCCCCGCATCTGCGCCGCTGCACGCAAACTTTTTCCCGGAATAGCCGCCGGTTCCGTTTGCGCCATTCCAAGCCCGGCCGACAGACACAGTAACAAACCTGCTATCCCGCAACGCATACGCTCTAATCGCCCGTGTAATCGGCACGCCCCGCCAGAGCGCGCACAAAAGCCGGCACCTGAATCACACGTCGCGGTCGCAATCCAACGGTTTGCGCCCATTGGTTAAGCCAAGACTCGCCCTCCCACCCGGTATAGCGATTCGGTGAGGAATACGCCCGGTCCTGCAACGCCTCGTCCAGCGGAATAAAACGATAGCCGCGCTTTTTCAGCATCTTTGCCAGCTCACCTAGATGTGCCGCATTAAGTGCGTTGGCGTGCAGCAACAGAATTTGCCGGATTTCATAGCCGAACAATTCCATCGACTGCCTTTCTGCTTCTGCCAGCGTTAGCTCCATGTATGGGACATAAGCATCCGCCACCTGCTGCATGGCCGCAGCATCGCCTTGCTGCATGGCCTTGTCATAGGCAGCCGCGAATATCCACTCCGACGAGTTGACTGTGACCGGCGCAACGATATAACCGTGCCCGGCCAAGAATTGCTCGAACTCGGCACGGGTCTGTGCATCTTTGCCCACTTGCAGAAACGGGTGGCGAAAATAGCGCAACGTCATCCCGTGTTTCGCCATCAGCGGTCCCGTAACGGCCTCCCCGCGCACAACGTCCTGTATGTAATCGGCCAGCGGGATCCGGTTCAGCGATGCATGCGAGTAGGTATGATTGCCGAGCTCCAGCCCTGCCGTCAGCCAGTCTTCCAAGATGGCAACGCCCTGCGCACTCGGCTCACCTGACGGGTATAACTTTTTTTCGTTCACAAACCCTACAGCAGGGATTCCATTTGACGTAATCTGGTGCAGCAGCTTGGTCGAAAGCGGGCGCAATTCGGCGTCGCGTCTACCGCCGACGACAAACGGCAGATCGTCGAAAGTCACTGCGATCATCCTCTGTGGCGGCAAAATCGTCATCTCGGCGGCCAGCAAAGGGGCAACCCAGACCAGTACGCCGACGCATCCCGCCAGAAAACGCCCCCAGCCGCTTTTCATCTCGCCGACCCGAATCAGAACCGCTTTGTCAGTACCGCGCTATACGCCGAAGAGCGGTAGCCGCCCGCCGCCTCTCCGCCGTAATGCGAAAATACGGCGCGCACATTCAGCATCCAGTCGCGGTACAAGCCGAAATACCCCTCGATTGCCAGATCGTCGCCAAGGCGATAAGTGGTCATCGTGTTATCTTTCCAGGGCCCGACGCTGGCTGAGATGCTGATGCCATTGTCGTCGTCGATCTTCCGGTAGGCGTAGGCATTCAGTGAGTAACGCTCATACATACGCGGTGCGTAGTAGCCATTCCCCGGGTCTTTGCTGAATCCGAAAGTACGCAAGCCCACGCCCAGATCGAGATTCCAGCGCTGGCTGCGGACAAATGCCCGACGCGGGGCAAGATCGGCCTCCCAGCGCGTATTGCCATCGGAAAAGCTATCGAACGAAAACTGCCCGTCGACGGTGTAACGCAGGTTCGGCTGCCAGCTCCACGCCAACGTATTGGCACGGCGCTGAATACCCAAATCGGCCGCACGCGGCGATACGGCAAAAAGGTCTTGCCGCCGGGATAAACGCATATTGAACTCATCCGCAGGTTGCAGATCGGCACCCACCTCGTAGATGGCGTTGCTCTTACCGTCTGCGTTACCCTGCCCGATCTGGGCATCCAGCGACACTTGCGACGACACACGATGACGGATACCGCCCCAGATGCGCCGGTATCCCAGATTAGACGTTCCGTTCAGCTTCGTAAAAGCGGAGCCGGGTATCGTGCTCAGCCAAAGCTTATCGACCCCGCCGAATAACCGGGTTTCGGGATTGATGACATACTCGCCTTCGGTACCCGCCCGGCGGACTCTGATATTGTCGGAGCTACGCTGATACCCAAGCGACACAGCCAAATTAGAACGCAACGGGGTACGGATATAGCGCCTTAAATCTGCGGTTTCTTTACTCTTCGGGTCTTGCTTTTCCAGCTCGGCCAGACTGTCTAGCGCTTCGCGCGGGCGGTGTGCGGCCGCCAATGCAATAGTACGGGTATAGCCCAGTTCATAGTCGTTGGGCATAACGGGATCCAGCGCAGAAACGATCGACAGCGACGGAGAGGGGCGTTCGGCCTGTGCCAGAATACGCGCCTTTTGTTTCAGGTAGGCGGCGTTCTCCCCAAATTGCCCGCGATAGTGCTCCAGCAACTCCATAGCCAAGGCATAATCGCCACGTTCGGTTTCGACCTTGATGTATTCAATCCAAGCCGCTTGCACTTGCGGATATTTCGCCAGATAGGCTTGATAGTGTTCAGCCGAAGCGTCGGTCTCACCCTGCCAGGACGGCACTCGCGCAATCCCCAGCAGCGCACCGGGATCCTCCGGCGCAATCTGCAGAATCCGCTTATTGCTGTCGATTGCCGTGGCGTAATTGCCCCCCCATGCCGCCAAATCGGCTCGGGCGCGCAAATACTCGATATTCTTCGGCTCCAACGCAACCGCACGTTCTATCGCTGCCATTGCAGGACGCACATCCTCAACCGAAGGATAGGATTGAGCCAGCCGGTAAAACAAGGCGTGATCGTTCGGCGCAAGGCGGGTAGCCTGTTGAATGGCATCGGCAGATGCACGGTCGTCGCCGGCAAGCGCATAGTTATCAGCCATGCGTAACCAGTAATTCATATCTTCACCGAAGCGCTCCCGGTACAGCTTGCCATATTGCCGAACGGCCGGCAGGTTAGCGCGTGCCGCTTCCAGCTCGATATATTCCATCAACGCAACCCGATCCTGCGGATTGCCGGCAAGATACGCTTGGTATTCTTTAACACCACGATCTTTGTTGCCTAGCTGTACGGTTGCCCGCGCCAGCCCAAGCTTAGCTTCGGAATCTTTCGGGGCCAGCGCCAACACGCGGCTGAAGCTGTCCGAAGTCGTCTGATAATCTTTATTCCACGCGCCCTGCACACCGCGCACTTTTAAGAATTGAATATTTTTCGGCTCCAGCTCGACGGCACGATTAATGGCTGCCAGTGCCTGTTGCGGTTCGTTCAGCACAGCATGCACTTCCGATAATTTGGCATACGGAACCGGGTCTCTGGGTGTATACCGGATAGCTTCGTTCAGGGCATCTCTTGCTGCGGTGAAATTCTTTTGTCGCGCCCGTATATTGGCAATACGCACCCAGAGATGCGCTTGGGCAGGGTTGTTATCGAGCGACTTTCGGTATACACCGACTGCCTCATCCCATTGCCCAGCCATCTCTGCACGAATACCAGCGTCCGGCACGATTTCCGCCGCCAGCACTGCCAGCGGTGCAACCAACAGCATCGCGCCCACACTCAAACTCAGCATTTTGTTCATTTGCGCCACCGTCTGTTTCCGAAAATCCACAGATCCGCCGCGAAGCGGAACATCGTTACCAAGTCGAACAGAATCACCATATATCGCATCGGCACCACGGCGATGCCCTTCAGCAAATACTGAAAACGGTGTCCCTTGGCCACGGCGAACAGCACGGCCAACGACAGCACGGTTTCCAGCAGCACGGTATAACCGATGGCCCACCACAATTGCATTATTGCCATCATCACCAAAACGGTCGGGAAGGCGATTTTCTCCACGGCGGACATGAACAGTACCCAACCGATGGGGCGTCCGTATTTCAGGGTATAGTCGACTCCGAAGGCTTGCCGGTACTGCTCTTTAATTTTCCGTTTCTGGGCAATCTCCTGACCGATTTCGCGTTGCTCGCGCCGGTGGTGCAAATAGCGCTTGGGCGCTTTGAAGGGGCTGCGCATTAGTTCGTCGAAATAAAAACAGCTTTGCAGAAACGAGGACGACCACAGATACACCTGATGCGGAATCCGCCGGGCTTCCGGCTCTTGCGAACGGGCATAGACATCCATGAGCTGAATATTGCGGTAGCCGTTATCGGTGAAGGCGAAACCGATAAAAATATCTTCCGAATTGGTCAGATCGTCGCCGAGTATCGGCTCGTAGCGGTCGAACACCATGTTCTTCAGCACTTCGCGCCGATAGGCCACCGCACAGCCGACCGGATTGAGAATGCTGCCGAAAAACACCATCTGGCCGTGATAAACGAAGCGCTGCAAGAACATATACAGCACATCGCGGTAGAGATCGCTCAGCCCGCGCTGCAAATGCCGCAGCCAGCCGACCTTAGGATAAATACTGGCTTCCGGTTTGGCGGACAAAAACTTCTGCAAAGCCTCGGTTTCCAGCAAGGCGCGACGGTCGCGGTCGCGTAGCGGTAAAATGGTGCCGCACGCACTGGCAATGCCCACCCCTTTATAAAGCTCCTCCACAGTACGGGCGATATAGTTTTCCGATTCCAGTACCGTGTCTGCATCGAGAATGAATTCCACGTTGGAATCAAACTCGCGCGACTGACGTTTGAGCGTCGGCGTCTTGCCGATCGGTGCCTGGCGGTGGATTGCCACCAGCTCCATTCCGCTCAACTGACAGAAGGTCTGCGCATATTCGATGGTATGGTCGCTGCTGCCATCGTCGATCAGGATGATGCGTTTCGGCTTCATGGTCTGCCGCGCCAGCGAAGCCAGACACAACGCGATATTGCTTTCTTCGTTCAGCGCGGGAATCACCACATCCACCGTGGCCTGCCGCCAATCTTCCGGCGGGGTCGGCACGGTATCGTCCGGGCCGTGCAGCAGCCCCACGATACTTAGGATGGCATTCGGACTCAGTGCAAAGTAAGGAAACGTTGCCATGTTACCCTCTGCGTAATGGTGCGGTTAATCGGAGACGTGCATGCGCTCGCGGCGTATCAGGTCATCGATGGTACTCTCCAGCGTCCACTGCGGCGTAAAGCCCGTCAGGACGCGCAACTTAGTCAAGTCCGGACGGCGATGCGTCACATCCTCAAATTCCTCACCATAAGCCTCGCGATAGGGCACAGTCAAAATCTTCGACGTGCTGCCCGCGCGCGCAATAATCAACCGCGCCAGCTCACCGATCGGAATTTCTTGATCGTTGCCGACATTGACAATCTCTCCGGAAGCCTCCGGCCGTTCGCACAAGGCATCCAGCATCGCTACCGTATCGCGCACATCGCAAAACGAACGGGTTTGCCGACCGTCGCCGAACACTGTCACCGCTTCGCCGCGCACCGCCTGCCGGATGAAATTCGGCACGACCATGCCGTAGGCGCCGGTCTGGTGCGGGCCTGTCGTATTGAACAGCCGGACGATCTTGATATCCAGCCCATAATGACGGGCATACGAAAACGCCAGAAACTCATCGGCCAGCTTCGTCACCGCATACGACCAGCGCAACCGGCCGCCCGAACGCAGCACCACATCGTCGGTCTCGGCGAATACCGCCTTGGGATTGAAGGCATAGACTTCGGAACTGGAAGCGACCAAGACTTGAGGATTCCAACCGCCGCTATGTACCGCGCGCAGCACCCGCTCGGTGCCCGCCATGTTGGTAGACATCACCTTCACCGGGTCGGCCAGCACCCGCCGCACACCGACCACCGCCGCCATGTGATAAATGCGATCCGCCCATTCGACAGCCTGCGCCAGCCCAGCCCAGGTCAGAATGTCGGCCTGATCGAAACGAAATGCGGAATGAGGAAGAAAAGAAGCGATATTCTGCAACGAGCCGGTGGACAAATCGTCGACAACATGAACCTTATCACCGCGTCCCAAATGGAACTCGGCCAGATTCGAGCCGATAAAACCTGCACCGCCGGTAATCAGGACATGCATACCCAGAACACCCCTTTTATTATTTGTTCTGCTACAGCTGCCTGAGGGCATTGTATGCCTCTTCTTCTTTATTGGACAGTGCTTAATCTACCTAAGACGCCCCTTACAATGCAGCCATTCTAACTGCCGGCGAACGCATATTTACAGTCAATTGCCCGGCATCAACAAAGTTGCCTAAACAACTTATTCGCATTATTCTTGTTGAGCAAAAAAGGGAAGCCCGACAGGGTCGCTGTCGGGCTGGATACAGAATCTTTCGATTCTTTATTGTAGCAACGGCTCTCACCCCGGATGAGCTACAACGCACGTATTATCAGGGAGAAAAAAATGACTGGCAAGCAGAATATCGGCCCGCTAACTTTTGGATTGGACATCGGGATCGCCTCGGTTGGCTGGGCGGTACTCGGCGAAAATCGCATTATCGATCTAGGAGTAAGATGTTTCGACAAAGCGGAAACTGCCAAAGAGGGTGAATCACTCAATCTGGCTCGTCGTACCGCACGACTTATGCGCCGACGACTGCGCCGTCGCGCATGGCGGCTCACCAAGCTTGCCCGACTACTCAAACGCAATGGATTGATTTCCGATGTAAACGTTCTCAAGCAGCCGCCAGCCAAGGGCTTTAAGACCCCCAACCTGTGGCAACTCCGCGTGGAAGCACTCGACCGCAAGCTCGACAGCGAAGAATGGGCGCGCGTCATCTACCATCTATGCAAACACCGAGGTTTCCATTGGATTAGCCGCGCGGAAGAAAAAGCAGCCGAAGGCGATAGCAAGGGCGAAGGCGGCAAAGTTAAAAAAGGCTTGTCCGGCACCAAAAAAAGAATGCAGGAGAAAAACTATCGCTCAGCCGCAGAAATGGTTATGGGCGAATTTCCCGATGCCCAGCGCAATAAGCAAGGCGACTACAGCCAAGCACTTTCTCGCGCATTGCTAGCCGATGAATTGAAGATGCTATTCCAGCAACAACGCGCACTCGGCAATGCCCATACGAGCGAACAACTCGAAACCGCCATCCTCGGGAACGGCGACAAAAAAAGCGGACTGTTCTGGGCGCAGAAACCAGCACTGTCCGGCAAAGATTTGCTAAAAATGCTTGGATACTGCACTTTCGAAAAGACAGAATACCGCGCGCCCAAATCCAGCTTCACCGCCGAGCGCCATGTCTGGCTGACGCGCTTGAATAACCTGCGTATCGTAGTAGATGGCAAGATTCGATCGCTTACTGAAGCAGAACGGAAAATCGCGTTACCGCTGCCTTATCAGCAAGCTAGCGATTTCAGTTATAAGCAACTTCGCAATGCCCTCGTTAAAGCCGGCCTGTCCGATGAATTCAAATTTGCGGGACTTGCCTACCCCAGCGAAAGACAGAAAAACGAAGAAAAAGCCAAAAACCCGGAAGATGAAAAACTCGTCAAACTTCCTGCTTGGCAAACACTGCGCAAACTGCTGAAAGACGCCCAACTTGAAAATGAATGGAGCCAGCTTTCAACCGATGCACTCGGCGGCAAACCGCAATTATTGGACAAAATCGCCGAAGTGCTTTCCGTATACAAAGAAGATGCGGAAGCCGAAGCCGAATTGCGCAAACTGAACTTACCGAACCCCGACAAGCTAATTGAAACACTGCTCAATATCCGCTTCGACAAGTTCAGTAACCTTTCTCTTAAGGCCCTGTACAACATCTTGCCGCACATGGAATCCGGACTGCGTTATGACGAAGCCTGCATCAAAGCGGGCTACCATCACAGCCAATTGCATCCGGCTGGCAGCGGCGAATACACTTATCTGCCGCCGTTCTATTCCGGGCGCGACAAAGACGGCCGCATGAAATTCAACGAGGAAATGGACATTCCTCGCAATCCGGTCGTATTGCGCGCACTCAACCAAGCGCGCAAGGTTGTTAATGCACTGATCCGGAAATACGGCCCTCCGCATACGGTCAATATCGAAATGGCGCGGGATTTATCGCGCAATTTCGATGAACGCCGCGATATCAAAAAGGCTCAAGACGAATTCCGCGACCGCAACGACAAGGATAAAGCCGCATTCGCCAGCGAGTTCGGCATCGTTGGGGCGGTAAAGGGCAAGGATTTCGAGAAATATCAGCTTTACCGCGAACAGCAAGGCAAATGCGCCTACTCACTGGAAGCCATGGACATCCATCGACTGTTCGAACAGGGCTACGTCGAGATAGATCACGCCCTTCCCTATTCCCGCAGCTTCGACGACAGCAAGAACAACCGGGTACTGGTGCTGGCGCGCGAGAACCGTAACAAGGGAAACCAAACGCCCTACGAATATCTGGGAGGCGCAGAAAACAGCCCGCGCTGGCAAAACTTCGTCGGCTTCGTTAACTCAACCAAAACCTACCGCCAAGCCAAGCGCAACCGGCTGCTCAAGCGTGATTTTGGAGAGAATGAAGCCGCTTCCTTCCGCGACCGCAACCTTAACGACACCCGCTACATCTGCAAATTCTTCAAGAACTACGTCGAACGCCACCTCAAATTGCACGAAGAAAGCAGCGCCAAGCGCTGCGTGGTGTTGAGCGGACAAATGACCGCCTTCCTGCGCGCTCGTTGGGGGTTGCTCAAAGTACGCAGCGACTCTGACCGCCACCACGCGCTGGATGCAACCGTAGTTGCGGCGGCCAACCACAGCATGGTTAAGCGCCTGTCCGACTATTCGCGCCGAAAAGAATTGGAGAAAGTACGCGAAGGTTTTGTTGATGCCGAAACCGGCGAAATCATGAACCCCGCCATGTTCGACAAACTGGAATTGCACTTCCCTACCCCCTGGCCGCATTTCCGCAACGAACTCGAATCCCGCTTGAAAATTGACGACCCCGCTTTGCTGCGCGCGGAAATGGAACAGCTGGGCAGCTATCCGCAAGAGGCGCTGGAGGAACTGCGTCCGCTATTCGTCTCACGTGCGCCGCAGCGGCGCAATGGCGGTGCCGCGCATAAAGATACGGTCTACGCCCAACCGAAACGCCTGGAATCACAAGGCGGCGTCACTCAGAAGGCATCGCTCTCCAGCCTGACCTTGAAAGACTTGGGAGAAAAAATCGACGGCGAATGGGTAGACTGCAAACTCATCGACCCGCACCGAAACGAAAAGCTTTATGCCGCCATTCGTGCGCGATTGGATGCATACGGCGGCAAAGGCGACAAAGCTTTTACATCCGATAACCCCCTGCGCAAACCCGACCGCGACGGCAATCCCACCGGCCCGATTGTGCGGACCGTAACGATGGTGATCGACAAACTTTCAGGCATTCCGATTCGGGGCGGCATTGCCAAGAACGACACCATGTTGCGCGTGGACGTGTTCACCAAGGCAGGCAAGTTCCATCTTGTGCCGGTGTATGTGCATCACCGGGTGACCGGGCTGCCGAACAGGGCGATCGTGCAGGCAAAGGACGAAGTTGATTGGACAGTAATCAATGAAAGTTTCACGTTCCAATTTTCGTTATATCCAAATGACTTATTGAGAATAAGCCAGAAGGGGAAAGAGCAAATTATTGGCTACTACTCGGGCTGTGATCGTGCTACTGGCAATTTGGCTGTATGGTCACATGATCGTAACCAGCAGGTGGGTAAGGATGGTTTGATACGTGGCATTGGTGTCAAGACTGCACTCAATATCGAAAAATTCAATGTCGATGCCCTCGGCAACCTCTACCCCGCTCCACCGGAGACGCGCCGTGAGCTGGCGTAGCGTGGTCATCTCCCGTCCGGCCAAGCTCAAGCGAGAGCATTACTCGCTTGCCATCGAGCAAGAGCAAACCGCCTTCGTGCCGTTTGAAGACATTGCCGTCATCGTGCTCAATCACCGGGAAATCACGCTAACTCACCCGGTGCTTTCCGCTTGCGGCGAATACGGGATTAGCTTATTCGCCACCGGCGACACGCACCACCCCAGCGGGGTGTTTCTTCCTTTTTTACCGCATTCGCGCGCCACACGTTGGCTGCGTCTGCAACTCGATTTACCTCGCCCCGTTGCCAAGCAGACATGGGCAAGCATCGTACGCAAAAAGATCGCAAACCAAGCGGCATGCTTGCGCTTTGCCGGTCGAGACGGTGCAGACCGGCTCGAATCCTATGCCAGACGCGTTCGTTCCGGCGATCCGGATAACTTGGAGGGGCAAGCCGCCGCGTTTTATTTCTCGCGACTATTCGGCAAAGATTTCTATCGCAAACAGGAGCAATTCATCAATGCCGCACTGGATTACGGTTATGCCGTGCTGCGCGGAACCATTGCGCGAGGCTTGGTTGCACACGGATTAATGCCCTCCATCGGTATCTTCCATGCCAGTGAGCAGAATGCTTTTAACCTTGCCGACGACATCATCGAACCCTTTCGTCCGGTTATCGATCTTTATGTCGCGACCTCGTCCATCCCGGAAACCGACGAATTGCGCCCCACCGATAAAGCTGCGCTAGTCGGGCTACTGAACGTGGATGTCGGCATGCCGCGCGGCAAGATGTCGGTACTTTCTGCCATTGAGCATAGCATCGAAAGTCTGGCGCGTATTTATGACGGCGGCAGTGAAACATTGCTGGAACTTCCCAACCTGATCGGACTGGAACAGCATCGGTTGGAATGCTGAAGCCATGAGCAAGGAGACCAGACGATTTATGCGATTACTTGTCTTCTTCGATTTGCCGGTTGCCACCAAAGCTGAACGGCGTGCCTACACCTTGTTTCGCCGGTTTTTAATCAACGATGGTTACGACATGATCCAGTTTTCCGTATACGGACGCATTTTGAATGGCAGCGACGCATTGGAAAAACACTACAAACGCCTGATCGACAATCTGCCGCCAGAAGGTTCCGTGCGCTGCCTAAGCGTCACCGAAAAACAATTTGCCAGCATGAAACTGCTGGTCGGCCTGCCGCTTTTTCAGGAAAAAGCCATCAAAACCAATCAAATGCTGCTGTTCTAACCCATTTTCCCAACGCAAAACGCCCGTCCAGACTAGGCTGGGCGGGCGTTTCCACGAAGGCTATTGTAGTTCATCCGGGGTGAGAGAGGGAGCTACAACCCGGTAACGTCGCAAATCCCGCGTCTGCTCATTGTAGTTCATCCGGGGTGAGAGAGGGAGCTACAACATCTTTACCTATAAATGTCACTGGTTGCGGATTGTAGTTCATCCGGGGTGAGAGAGGGAGCTACAACCTGACGCTGGCCGCCGGTTCTGTGGTGCCGATTGTAGTTCATCCGGGGTGAGAGAGGGAGCTACAACAGACGAGACCAAGACTACCTTCGATTCTGTATTGTAGTTCATCCGGGGTGAGAGAGGGAGCTACAACCAGCCGTAGCGCGCTCGATGGAAACACATAATTGTAGTTCATCCGGGGTGAGAGAGGGAGCTACAACCGAAAGACCCTCGCCAAGCCTACGGCGCAAATTGTAGTTCATCCGGGGTGAGAGAGGGAGCTACAACCTATAAACTGCACATCATTCAATGCAAAAAATTGTAGTTCATCCTGGGTGAGGAAGAGTTAAACTATAAGCCGGGTTGCGATCGCAACCCGGCCTTCTAGATCAGTATGAGCCGCCGATCCCGAAATAGGCTGTCTTGGCAAAGCTATGGTAACCAA
>JBFLXR010000022.1:0-33986 GCA_040757065.1 Pseudomonadota bacterium | reverse complement strand
TTATCTCAACAACCAACGCGCTCTTACGCTTGGCCGTCCACCGTTTGATTTCCTCTTCCATTACCGTGCTCACGTTGTCTCCTTTCGAGTTTATCACCTGAGCAGGTTTTCACTGGGTCAATACAGAGGGCGCTCTAAAACAATTTGAAAGTGGGCTTCGTGAGTTTAGCTCTGTAGAGCAAATCAATGGCAGACCCTATTTGCGGTATATTGGGGCAATGCTGGTAGAAACGCCATGTTTAAAATGCCATGGAAAGCAAGGTTATAAAGTAGGTGATGTAAGGGGTGGGATAAGCTTTTCGTTACCACTAGATCGTGTTTCAGGTGTTGCGGTAGACCACTTGGATCGCTTGATTTATGGGCATCTTGTAATTCTGATTTTAGGTCTTGCATTTATCCATGTGGCATATAAGGTGAAAACCAAGCTGGAGGAAGAAAATCGTAGAATTTCTTATGATGCCGGGCGATATTTGGAGCGGCATGTATTGCTTCAAAATCTTGGTGAGGGTGTTTACGGCCTCAATGCACAGGGCATCTGTACGGTAATTAATGATTTGGCATCAGGCAAATTATGACCAGCTAACAGGTTTGCCAAATAGGAATATGCTGTACGACAGGTTGGCTCTTGAAATCAAGAAATCAAACCGTACCCATACGCCATTCACTTTGCTATTTATTGATTTAGATAACTTTAAAGAGGTTAATGACAGCTTAGGGCATGACTATGGGGATTCGTTGCTGAAAGAGGCTGCGAGTCGAATTCAGGAATGTACCCGAGAGTCGGATATGGTAGCGCGACTTGGAGGAGATGAATTTACGGTTATCCTGCCCGAAGTATCGGAAGAGTTGGTGATTGAACGTATCGCCAATGACATTATTAAATCGCTGGCGAAGCCATTTTATGAGCATGATGAGAAGATGTATATCTCTGCCAGTATCGGTGTCAGCATGTACTCGGTTGATGCAAATGATTTGGCTACACTACTAAAAAATGCGGATCAAGCCATGTATTCTGCAAAAAACGCTGGTCGCAATCAGTTGGCTTACTTTACGCCAGACTTGCAAACTTCATTAATTCATCGAATCAGGTTAAGTCATGAGATGCGTGAAGCCTTGTCGAAGCAGCAATTCTTCGTTGAGTATCAGCCGATTGTCGAATTAAGTTCAAATCGCATTTACAAAGCGGAGGGATTGGTTCGATGGGCTCACCCATTTAGAGGGTTGTTGCTGCCGAGCGAGTTTATTTCGCTTGCAGAAGATAATGGTTTGATTCTCGAAATCGGAGATCAAGTTTTTAAAGAAGCGGCCAATCAAGCAAAAAAACTACGTGACTCAGGTTATTCTGATTTTCAGATTACTGTAAATAAGTCTCCGATACAGTTTTTAAGAGACGATTTCCTATACAAAGCTCAAATGGAGTTTATGCAGAAGATTGGCCTGTCTGGTGATGCGATTGTGCTGGAAATTACAGAGGGTTTGCTTTTGCAGACCCAACCAATAGTTGCTGAAAAACTCGCCTATTTCAACTCAAATGGGATTGAGCTGGCTTTGGATGATTTTGGTACTGGCTATTCATCTTTGTCATATCTCAAAAAATTTGAAATTGAATATATAAAGATTGATCGCGCATTTGTTTGTGATTTAGAAATTAATGAAGCAAATAAGTCCATTGTTGAGGCAGTGATAGTGATGGCACATAAGCTTGGCATCAAGGTTATTGCGGAGGGGGTAGAGACGGTTGAACAAAAAGATATTTTGGCAGGGATGGGGTGTGATTTCGGTCAGGGATACTTTTTCGCGCGCCCATTGAGCAGTGAAAAATTTGAAGAATATTTACGATTTGCGGGGGAGCTTTTTGGTTTTTGTCAGACGAGAGGTGCGCCAAAAGTCTAGATAGTCGCCAATTTTTGCCAGATGGTTTTTTTACCCTTTTTCCATCTGGTTTTTTTGCGCCCCCCTTTATTGGAGGGGCGTTTTTTTCTGCGGCAATAACAAGCATGGTTCAGGTAAATATTGCTGACAATTTGCGTCTGCAAGACGTATTGATTATAATGCGCATGTACCAGGTTTCATCACCTACGGCACGCCACTCTTTCCTAGAGGAAATTGTGGTTAAGCACTAAGGTGCACCATTTATTGCTGTCCCCATCGTCTAGAGGCCTAGGACATCGCCCTTTCACGGCGGTAACGGGGGTTCGAATCCCCCTGGGGACGCCACTCTGGGTTAAAAGTGGGCACTGATTCTTTACCACTTTTCATCTGACTCAGAGTTTCGGCAAGTGCAGCATAACTACCACTGATAGTTGCAGCTTCATTTTCCACGACAACATTGTTCACTACCACTGAGGCGCTTGCCTGTGTGGCACGTTTTGCTATTTCCATAGGCTGGGCAGGTGGACTACGATGAAAATTCATAGTTCAGAGCGCAGCCCAAATTTTGTGAATTGAGATAATAGGGTACCAATTTCTGAATGTATTAAACTTTTTAATCTGGACGAATATTTGGTTTATAAAAAATTGAAGCCGAAGGAAGTGGTGGGGAAGATTGGATATTACGACCTTGAAGGGGGCATTAATGATGAGTTCATATAAGGAAACTACGGAGATATTAATCTCATTGTGGGTTGGAATCGACGTCCCCCCATCTTGAGTAGCACCTGAGATTAGAGTCCAATCGCAACCACAAAGGAGATTGGACATGAAGAAGCGATTCACGGAAGAACAGATCATCGGATTTTTGCGGGAGGCGGACAGCGGTATGCCCGTCAAGGATTCCGTCTTGCCAGAACGCTCCCGTGAGTGGAGCGTAGCGTAACGGTAGGGAGCTTACCCCCTGCGGAAGGGTGGCGGCAAAGCCGCCGGGACCCACCGGCGTCCCCCTTGCGGGGATGCCTTTACCCCTTTACTCGGCAGGTAAGGTGCCGAGGCAGAGATTTCAACCGGCTTGCCGGGGAATGCGGGGATGGGCGGCGCAGCCGCCCCGCGCGTGCTTGGGTTTTAGTTTGTTTTACTGGAGCATCGGATAGATCACCAAATCGCGTTAGTGTAATGCCGTGCGATGTTCTGGTCGGCGGTGAGCAGGGGGGCGTTGCGATGGGCGGCTTGGGCGACGATGAGGCGGTCGAACGGGTCGCGTGTCCAGTCGAGGTTGAGCGCCGCGCCGACCACGGCGGCAAAGGGCTGCGGGCAGGTTCCCAGCCCGATGTCGCGGCGCAGGCTGTCCAGTATGACGGCGGCAGGGCAATTGATGCGGGAGATCTCATGCAGGTAAGTCAGTTCCAGCTCGACCATGGGCGAAATGAGCAACTGTTCCGCTGTTTCGATGGCATAGATACCCTGCGGGTTGAGGCGTGTCGCGCCATCCTGATACAGCCAGACGAGCACATGCGTGTCGAGATAGAGCCGCTTCACAGCACCGGCTTCCACTCGGCAGCCCAGGATTGGCTGGGCAGCGTGTCGGGATCACCGTTGATGATGCCGGGATGGGGCGTGAGCGCGGCCAGGCGTTGGCGGGTGTTTTCGCGAACGATGCGCACCGAGCCTGCGGGGCGTTTGACCTCGATGCTTTCGCCGGTGGCCAGAACGTGATCGAGTGTGCTGAAAAGCTCGGCGCGCAAGCGGGTAGCCGTGAGGGTGGGCATGGTTGGCTCCTGGATAAGATGTGTGTACAGTTTACTTGATGATGTGTACATATACAAGCATGTGCTGGCTTGGTGAGGGAGGTTGTCCAGGGTAACGTCGAATCGGCGTGATGAAAGGAGTGATGAATTGAGTGGTATCGAGCGAGAGCAGATGAGAAATCGGGGTGTGGCGCTGGAGAAGATGAGGGTGCTTCGTTTTTGCTTGAGCGGGCACTCACAGCTGAGTTTACGCCGTTGCTCGATACGCGCCACATGGCAGGTAGCCGGACGGAGTTTCGCCTGACTTGCAGTTTGCTGGCCTGGCAGATGCGGCATTCTCAAATTATTGCGCCGCTGGTCGATGAGGAGAAGGTTACTTCCGTTTCGGAACTTCAGGATGACGACAGCGGTATTCTGTGCCGGTGCAGAATAGAAGAACGACCGGCGCTGGCTTGCTTCGATTTCTTCGCAGAGGGGTGTGTGCTCGATATGCCACTTAACCCGGCTATTTCTTCATGGATCAATAGGATTAATCGTATATTGCCGTCCAGGTGTCTGATTTTTGATGTGGATAGCGGCGAATTACACCTGCAGGCTAAATATTGTTTTGTTGATGCGCTTTCCAATCACAAGACTGAAGCTGTTGCCAAGGAAGACGATACAGCCGCTTGTCGCTGGGTTATTCTGACGACATTGCAGGATTTGCAGAAAGTAGCCAAACGGCACGGGGCAAATGCGGTTGTAGATATCGTCAGCTATTACAAGAAGAACGAAACCCGAAGCGATACGACGATCCGCTGCCACGCAGGCGGCTTTGTTGCCGGTGCCGCGTTGAAAGGAACTTACGGCAAGGTTGTTCCATAGGAGCCTTAGCCGCTATTCGTTAGGTCGGAATTTGCAGGGGCAAATCATCGATTGACCGAGCAGCTTTCTCAAGCTCTGTTTTCCAAGCTAAGAACGCACCGGATTCGTAATAGCCTTTCTTCATTTGAGCATCCAAAGTCGCACAGGCATCGAAGAGAGCTTTTGCTCCGAGATTGCCTGCCACACCTTTCAATCTGTGCAGAACACGTTCGGCGGCTGGTATATCGTTGCGCTGAATCAGGGTTTGAATTTCTTCTGCATCGCTTTGCGCATCCGTGCGGAATGTTTGCAACAAGCCTACCAGTTGAGCGGTGTCCCCGTTCAACAGCACGAGAATCGTATCCAATTCAAAGCCGGGCAGCGCTTCTTGCAAGTCGGCATGAGTAAGCGGGATCGGTTGCATGGGTATGTCTGTCAGCAATTCTTTTTTTACTCCCCACTTAAAAAGCGCACGCATGAGTGCTTCCGGCTCAATCGGCTTGGCAATATGGTCGTTCATCCCGGCCTTGAGACAAGCTTCACGGTCGTGCTGCATGGCAGCGGCTGTCATTGCAATAATCGGCAAATTTCTGCCTTGCGGCATTGCACGAATTAAGCGCGTGGCCTCGAAGCCATCCATCTCGGGCATTTGCAAGTCCATCAGCACAACATCGAAAGCTCTATTTTTTACCAACTCAACGGCTTCGCCGCCATGGTAAGCCAAGGTAATCTCTGTACCCAGTTTTTTCAGGAAAGCCATAGCGACCTGCTGGTTCAGGCGGTTATCCTCAACTAACAGGATTCTGAGGCCACGGAGTGCCTCGGCGACCAGCGGAGAGGGCGTACTCGGCTTGCTACTTACCTCAGCATCTTCAGAGTTGATTACAAAGCGCGCGGTAAAACAGAATGTGCTGCCTTGCCCAGGCGCACTCGATACCGTGATCGTTCCACCCATCAATTCAACCAATTGCTTACTGATCGCCAGCCCCAGTCCGGTTCCGCCGAATTTTCGCGTGATCGATGTGTCGGCTTGCATAAATGGCTCGAACAGACTATCTACCTGTTCTCGGGGGATGCCGATACCCGTGTCCCTTACCGCAAAGCGCAGTAAACAAGTATCGCCGGATCGTTCGGCTTGCTCGACGCGGATGCGCACCTCGCCTTGTTGGGTAAATTTGATTGCATTGCTGAGCAAATTGCCTAGAATCTGGCTTAAACGGTAAGGATCGCCGATCAGCCTAGAGGAAACAGGTTCCAAATACTCGATTTGAAGATTGAGCCCCTTATCGTGGGCCGATGCAGCGTACAACTCGATGACGCTGCCAAGTATTTCACGCAAATCGAATGAAGTATGTTCGATGCGCAAACGACCTGCCTCAATCTTCGAAAAATCGAGAATGTCGTTCAGGATGTTCAGCAATAAGCGCGACGATGTCCCCACCTTCGACAAATTATCGCGTTGTTCGGCATTCAGGCTGGTTTCCAGCGTCAGTTGTGTCAGACCGATGATCGCGTTCATCGGTGTACGAATTTCATGGGACATGTTTGCCAAGAAATCGGATTTTGTGCGATTAGCCTGTTCAGCGATCGACCTGGCATTCTCGAGCTGTAGCGTGCGTTCTCGGACCTTTTTTTCCAAATCCGCTGTGTAATTTTGCAGAATGGCCGACATCCGGTTAAAAGCTGTTACTAATCCACCCAACTCATCCTGCTCTCTCGTTTTAATAGGTAAAACGGCGTCCCCGCGCTGTAACTTTTCCGTTGCTGCAGATAAAGTATTCAGGCGCCTCAAAATCCAGTGATCGACCAGCCACCAGACTGCCAGAACGATGAGTAGTAGAGATGCGAGTACGGCAAGCAAGAGCGGTATAAATGAATGTATCTGCGAAATGCTGCCGACATCCAGCATGGAGACCACATAGAACTTCAATTCCTGCATCGGCACAATGCCAACGATTTTCTCCTTGCCGTTAACGTGCAGCAAAAGCGTCGCGGAATGCTCTTTGCCACCGTCCAATACCTTGAGCGCCGATTCGAGTTGTGCGGTTTCATCAGGATTGACCAGTTTCAGCAAAGTCGAATGCTCAGTACGCTTGCTGATACTTTGGCGGTCAATCAACGTTTTATCGCGGTATGCTTGAATCGAAAAGTGGCGGTCAATCAACATATTGTCGAAACCGCTTTCCGATTGCTCGATATACCGATGAATAAAGCCGCTCATATCGACGCCGGTGCCGGCCACACCGAGCGGGCTGCCATCCAAATCTCGCATGGGAATGTTGATCCACAAGTTGAACACACCCACAGCAACATCATAATCGACGTTTAAGGCGTATTCGGACACCTTTTCCAGTGTGGAGAAATACCAACTGTCTTTTTGTGCGGATCGTTCCAGCGTGTACGCGATTTCTTTGCCGGCATATTTGTTGTTTGCGTCGTTGTAGTAATAGTGCAAGCTACGGTCGACGACGAAAAACCAGCTATGGCTGGTAAACTGTTGCCTGAAGCTTTCCAGCTCATCCAATGCATTTTGTTTTAATCTGGGATCGCTTTCATCAGCAGCCCAGCGGCGTAGCAGAGGAGAGGCCGTCATTTGTCTGGCCAACGCCAGCTCACGCGTCAGTGCCTCCATCATCTGGGCGCGGATCGTAATGGCATGACTGCTCGCCAGACTGTTGCCCAGCTCCAGATTGATGCGACCGGCCGTCAGGCTGAATGCAAACAGGGAAATCGTGAGTACCAACACAAAAACGGCCAGTAAGCTGAGTACCATCCGGGTTCGCAGGCTGTGCCAACCGTATTTGTGTTCGCTTAGCATCAAAATTTCCACATTGCCATCGATTGGAATACCCGTTCGTTTGCTTGCTGAATGCCGTATTTGTTCCGCCAGTACTGAAACTCCATGCCGATATACAGGTGATTCGGCGCGCCAAAATGACGTCCGATATCCCAACGAAGCCGAGGCTGACTTAACACTTGCGCGCTACATGCCCCATGCCGTCCGATTACATCCACAAAGCCTTCGAAAACAAAATTTTCGCTGCCGATGACAAAAGGACGCTCCCAAGCCGGGGTCACTTGCCAACCAGTGGTGTGACAACCGTTATTTTGTCCGGCAAATAACCCGCGATCGATATATGCCAGAAAATCGACTGATAGAAAATTAAAGCCGGGCACATTGAAATCCACTGTTACACCTGGAAGCAATACGCGTGGATTTACGGTATGCGTCGGGTAAGTTTTGTGGCCGTAGTTCAAGCCGACAGTCAAATTGATGTCGCGAATTGCACCGGATGAAAAACCGGCGAGGCCGAGTTTATTCAGGCTCAGGCTGGAGTATCCCTCGCCGTAGATTTCGGTTGCATGCCGATCCGTCCGATCGGACTGGAGAAAGTCGACGAACAGAAAGTTGCGACCATAACTGTGGCCGTCTGCATGCTGAAAGGTGAGGATGTCTTTTGTAACTGCCTGAGGA
The DNA here is from genome assembly GCA_040757065.1 of Pseudomonadota bacterium. Lineage (GTDB taxonomy): Bacteria > Pseudomonadota > Gammaproteobacteria > Burkholderiales > Gallionellaceae > JBFLXR01. Next base: position 26,048 of record JBFLXR010000022.1, on the reverse strand, counting down.
TTGAATGGTTCATGGTATGCCGTGCCATGCAACCATTCGAGTTGCGTGCTGCTCCAGTCTAGAGCATAAGCCGATGGCAGCCAGAGCAAAGCTGCCAACAAGATGCCGCGTTTTAACATCTTCCCCCCGTGCTGTGCAGTCTGCGCTGCATTAACAGAATAAGTTACCGCTTTGTTTAACGATCATAGTACCGATTGTTATCCAGATCAACCAATTATTGATCCGTTAAGCCAGCAGGTTTTGCCGTATCTTAAGTATGCTCACAGCATATAAACAGGCGTCCTCCAGCGCCGTCTCTGCGGCGCCAGAAAGCGGGGCACCGAGTTCGAATTGCGCTCCTCGAACACAGATAACTTGGGCTTCCGGAAGCGAAAACCCTAATCGTTTGCAGACACCGAGCAAGGCTTGAGGAGTCAGGGCATGGGAAAACGGGGAATCTGAAGAATCGGGCAGTATGGTTTCGCAAGAAAATGGGGCAGAGGTTTGTATTCCGGCATCCAAAAACAGTACCAAGTTCCGTCCCTGTAAATCGAGCGCGTGTTCGATTTGCAACTGGTAAACCTCCAGAAATTCGCAATCGCGCCAATCCATAGCGGCCAACCGACGCAGCAAGAACGGGCCGAGCGCATCGTCGCCGCGCGACTCGTTGCCAATGCCGATCACCAGAATCGGGGCTGTCAGCTTGCTGCCTTCGGTCACAGCGTCATGCAAATTCGGCATCGCGGTAAAGACTGGATACTTGTCTGCCTTCCACATCGACCAGTTCGACTTCCAGCGGCATTTTGCCGAGCGCATGGGTCGCACAGGAGAGGCAGGGGTCGAAGGCCCGGATGGCGACTTCGATCCGATTCAGTAAGCCCTCGGTGATTTCTCTTCCGTCCAGATAGTCGAGCGCTACGCGGCGAATGGCTTCGTTCATCGCTTGATTGTTGTGAGTCGTGGAAACGATCAGGTTGCACATAGAAATCAGGTCGTTGTCATCTACACGATAATGATGAATCAAAGTGCCGCGCGGCGCTTCGATAATACCGACCCCCTCGCGCTGACGCACGCCGTGTGCGATGAGGTCGGTGCCGAGAATGTCATCGCCCGAAAGCAACTGCTGAATAACTTCGACCGCATGCAGCAGTTCGATCATACGCGCCCAATGGTATGCCAACGGCTCATGCCGGATCGCGCCATTGCGGTAAGCCATAAATTCCATGCGGGCCTGCTCGGCGAGCGGTGTCGAAATAAAGTCGCAGTTCTGAATGCGTGCCAAGGGACCGACTTTGTACCAACCCGATTCGGGGCCGAACTGTTTAAGGAAAGGGAACTTCATGTAACTCCAGGGACGCACCTCTTCCAGAATGTGGGTACCGTAGTGCTCCGGCAGGATGCCATCCAGCAAAATTCGTCCGTCCGCATCGCGGGCGCGCAGTGTCCCGTCGTACAAATCGAGTTCGCCCTGCGCCCCGACCAGAGACAGCATACCTGAGCGAAACAGACCGAAGTGGTCGTACAACGCCGGATCGGATTCGTGCAATTTGCGAATCAGGTCAACCGCGTTGCGGCTCCATGCCAAAATTTGCGGCAGTTCGGACAGCAAACTCTCCCGTTCGTCCATGCTGAGCGCTTTGTTCATCCCGCCCGGGATAGCACCGGTGCCGTGTATGCGCTTGCCGGAGGTCACGCGTATCACTTCCTGACCGAAACGGCGTAGCAACACCCCTTGCTTGGCAAGTTCGGGGTGCGCTGACGCCAGTCCGGCAATATTGCGCCGGGTGGTTTCGGAATCGAAACCGAACAATAAATCCGGCGAACTCAAATGGAAAAAGTGCAATGCATGCGATTGCAGTATCTGACCGTAATGCATCAGTCGGCGCAATTTTTCGGCAGTCGGCGGGATCGTTCCGGCTCCCGCCACGCCGTCCAGCGCCTTGGATGCCGCCAAGTGGTGAGAAACCGGACAAATGCCGCATAAGCGCTGCACCATGACGGGCACTTCCCAATACGGGCGACCTTGAATAAACCGCTCGAATCCGCGGAACTCGACTATGTGCAGACGCGCCTGATGCACGCGATTATTTTCATCCAGCAATAGGGTAACTTTGCCATGACCTTCCACGCGGGAGACCGGGTCGATTGCCACGCGACGCAACTTGTCTGCGTCAGATGCGGTTTCCAGATTTCGGTTAGAGGATTCAGTCATAGCGCAGCAAGTGTTTCTCGGGATGCGGGGTTTTTCCTGCAAGCAGGTCGGAAACGACCGACCAGATGATTTCTGCGGACGGGGGACAGCCGGGAATAGAGTAGTCTATCTGCACAATCTCATGCAACGGATATACTTTGTCGAGCGGCAACGGAAGTTCCGGATCGTTTGGAATACGCCCCCGCACCAGCCCCGGACTAGTGTGGTAGACCTCTTCCAGAATTTCCGGCAACGCAAGCATGTTGCGCTGGGCAGGCAACCCGCCGTTGATCGCGCATGCACCGACGGCAATCAACACCTTGCATTGACGTCGAAAGGCTTGCAACACTTCCACGTTTTCAGCATTGCACACGCCACCCTCTACCCATCCCACGTCGCAAGGGCCGACTGACTTCAGATCGGTCAGCGGACTACGATCCAGCTCAACCTTGTCCAGTAACGGAAAGAGTAGGGTATCGATGTCCAGTAACGACATGTGGCAGCCGAAGCACCCTGCCAGCGAAACGGTCGCCATGCGAATTTTTCCGGAATCGCTTGTCATGACCTCATTCGCTTTCGTTTTCATTAACTTGTTCTGAAACGGTTTGATGATCGTATTGCCTGCAGCCTATCGGTGTACAGAAACCGCGGCGCTTATGCAGAATAGCACCGACCGGACAAACATCGGCGGCCCTGTCCGCTGCCGAAAAGGCGCTATCTCCGAGACGTCCGGACGGCGAATTAACGATAACGTGGTTGTGCATGCCGCGCCCAGAAATGGCAAACACATTTTTCCGGTCGGCGGTTTTGCTGGCCTCGACGCACAGTCCGCAAAGTATGCAGCGGTTTAAATCCAGCAACATATCTGGATGAGAAGCATCCAGTTCACGGTTGGGAAAAAACTGAGGGAACTCAGGCGTCAGCATTTCCAGTTCGTAGGCTGTCGCTTGCAGCAGGCAGTCCCCGCTTTTTTCGCAGGAAGGGCAGAAATGGTTACCTTCGACGAACAGCATTTGCAGCAAGATTCTGCGGGCCTGATTCAATTCGGCGGTGTTGCTTTCCACTACGAGCTTATCAGCTGCCGGAAAAGTACAGGCCGAAACCTGACGCCCGTTTGCCTTGACGGTGCAGAGCTTGCACGATCCTTGTGGGCGGAATTCGGGGTAATAGCACAGGTGCGGAATATAAATTCTGGCCGCCCTGGCGGCCTGCATAACGGTTTGTCCATCTGTATAAGGGACGGCACGACCATCCAGCATAAAACTGCGGCTGCTCATGTCGGCTCCTTTAAATGCGCATGGATGTCGTCGCGGCCAGTCATTTGACGTGCGGTTGCAAGAGCGGCATCCAGATCGAATGCAGGCGAAAAATTCGTATGCACTAGTTTGGTGTCGTAGGCCGACCGGAATTTCGTCAGCGTATCCGATATCGGATGATAAGCTGACTGTCCCAAACCGCAATGGCTCGTATTCTTCAGAATCGCTTCGATTTGTTCGATTTGAGCCAAATCGGTAGGAGAGCCGCGCCCGGCATGAATTTTGTCCATCAAATCGCGCAGCAGTGTCGTACCGACCCGACAGGGCGTACAGAAACCGCAGCTTTCGTGCGCGAAGAAATGGGCAAAATTTCGTGCCATCTCAAACATATCCCGGTTGCGGTTAAAAATCATAAATGCACCCGCCGACGGCGCATCTTCATAGCCCAGACACCTATCGAATTCATGGCTCGATAAACACAGACCGGCTGCACCGCCGATTTGCACAGCTTGCGTGTCGCTTGCGCCACAATCATGCAGAATCTGCCTGATCGATGTTCCGAACGGATATTCGTATAAGCCGGGATACGCGCAATCGCCCGAAACGGAAAGCAGTTTCGTGCCGCGAGACTGGGGGGTACCCAGCGCGGAAAATGTCCCCGAACCTTCCAGCATAATTTTACCTGCGGCGGCAAAAGTCTCGACGTTATTCACGACCGTAGGTTGCCCGAGGTAGCCGCGCTGCACCGGAAAGGGAGGGCGGATGCGTGGAATTCCGCGCTTGCCTTCCAGCGACTCCAGCAATGCTGACTCCTCTCCGCAGACATACGCTCCCGCACCCAGATGAATTTCAATATCGAAATCGAACCTGGCATGTCCCAAAATGCCGGTTCCGAGCAAGTTGGATTCTCGGCGTCGCTGCAATACCGCATCCAGGGAGTCCAGCAGATACCGGTACTCGGCGCGCAAGTAAAGGAAACCGCGCTGTGCGCCGATCAAGCGCGCGCAAGCCGTCATCCCTTCGAATATCAGGTCGGCATGATCGGTCAGCAATACACGGTCTTTGAAAGTACCCGGTTCGCCTTCGTCGGCATTGCAAACCACATAATGCGCTTCGCCGCTGGCGGAACGGCAAGCGCTCCATTTATCCGCAGTCGGAAATCCAGCGCCACCGCGTCCGCGCAGACCGGAAGTCTTCAGCTCGATCAAACTGGCATCTTCGCCTCGCGTCAGCAGCGTCGAGAGTGCAGCGCCGGGCGGGAGCGGCGTATTCAACAACCAGTCGCGCCGATAAATCTTGTTATCGACTCTGAACCATTCGTGCGGCCAGTTTTCCATCGGATCGCGATTGCGAATACGCTCGGCAATCGTATCGATACGCGCCGATTCGAGGCGCGTAATGGGCAGTCCGTTGACAAGCATGGCCGGACCTTGATCGCTCATGCCGATGCATGAGGTCAGTCCGACGCTGACCAAGCCGTCTTCCGAAACTTTGTCCTGTTCCACCCAAAGCGCGTGGCACAACTCATCGCGAAGCACTGCACTGCCTTGCATGCGGTCAGTGATGTTGTTGGAAAACAAAACACGGTATTTGCCGTGCGGTTTCAAATGAAAAAAGGCGTAGAATTCGGCAACCGATGAAATTTGAGCACGCGACATTTTCAAATGTTCGCCGAGTGCGTCGAGCGCATCCTCCGGCAAATAGCCGAAACACGCTTGAACAGCGTGTAGTATTTGCAATAAATTGTGCGGTGCAGGCTGGAAGCGTACAAATATCGAGCGCAATAAGTCAGCCGATGAGACACCAGATTGAGCCATGTCGCAAGTGAGGGTGGATGCGTTCTTGCAATCGTAAAATAAAACAGTTCAGAATTGAAAGATAATTCTCTTTATGGACGGAAATTTATTGCTGGCTGTCTGGTTTGCGTTGCTGCTCGGAATGCAGCACGGTCTTGATCCCGACCATTTGGCGATGATCGATGGCATGGCGCGACAAAATCTGGAAAAAAATTCCCGGTTGGCGCGACGTTCCGGTTTATGGTTTGCCTTGGGACATGGAACCGTTGTAACGATGGTTGCTGCAGTGGCCGCAAGTGTTCGCGACGCATGGCAAGTTCCCGACTATTTTGAAACGCTCGGCGCGTGGATTTCCATTTTGTTCTTGCTTGCACTCGGCATTCTGAACGGAACAGCGCTCTTGTATGCACCGGCGCGACAAAGGTGGCCAATCGCCGGAATAAATGCCCGCCTCGCAGGCCGTTTCCGAGTAAGTCACCCGATGGCGATTGCACTGACCGGCGCACTGTTCGCGTTATCTTTCGATACATTATCGCAAGCCACCCTATTTGCCGCAGCCTATCGCACCGACTCGAATACACTGTATGCGCTTGCGCTCGGCGCATCTTTTACGCTCGGCATGTTGCTGACCGATACGCTGAACGGCTGGTGGTCCGCTTACCTGATGCTGCAGGCTGACCGGGATGCCGCCGCGCTTTCGCGTATGATGGGCGGCATGGTAGCAATATTAAGTCTGCTCGTTGCAACCCTAGGCGCGTTGCGTCTGTGTTATCCCGAAACCGCGGCCAAGATCGGCTATGCTGCACCGGTTCTGGGCGGCCTGATTATACTGATGCCGCTGATGGTGTATTCGCTGGGCTGGCTCTGGCTCAGGCATCGGAGAGGCCTGCATCGTGCATGAATTGGCACTGGCTGAAAGCGTTTTGCATATCGTCGAAACGACTGCAAAACGTGAGTCGCTGATTTCAGTCCAAGAAGTCGTGCTGGAAATCGGTGAATTGGCTGCGGTCGAACCTGAGGCTCTGCAATTCTGCTTCGGCTCAGTGGTATTGGGTACAGTTGCAGAAGGTGCACAGTTGCGTATCGTGACCAAGGCCGGGGAAGGGCGTTGCAGCGATTGCAACCGAACTATATGGCTGAAAGATCGCCATTTGCTGTGCCCGCAGTGCGGCGGTGCGCACATACATTTAACCGGCGGCGACCGGATGCGTGTATTGGAAATAGCGGGAAAATAGGGGGAATCGTGTGCGGAACCTGCGGCTGTAGCGTCAATATTAAACCCGGCAAACGCAATGCGTCATCTGTCGGCACAGTCAGGCAATATCGCAACCGTCAGGAAACGGATACCGAAACGCGCCGTGTGCGGGTCGAGCAAGATTTGCTGGCGGAAAACGATGCGCTGGCGGCTGCGAACCGCTCGGAATTCACGTTACGGGGCATATTGGCGCTGAATCTGGTTTCCAGTCCGGGTTCCGGCAAAACGACTTTGCTGGTAGAGACCATCAAGGCGCTGGATGGTGCTTGTCCGGTAGCGGTCATCGAAGGCGATCAACAAACCGATTACGATGCCGAACGCATTCGTGCAACAGGAGTCGAGGCTATTCAGATCAATACCGGCAAAGGCTGTCACCTCGATGCCGGCATGGTCGGCAAGGCTGCCCAGTCGCTCGATTTGCCCGATGGAGCCGTACTGTTCATCGAAAATGTCGGCAATCTGGTTTGCCCGGCCTCATTTGACTTGGGTGAAGCCGCTAAAGTGGTAGTGCTGTCGGTAACGGAAGGGGAAGACAAACCCCTGAAATATCCTGATATGTTTCGCGCGGCCCGCCTGATGCTGCTGAATAAATGCGATTTGCTGCCATATGTGCAGTTCGACGCCGAGCGCGCCGAGGCGTTTGCCCGACAGGTAAATCCGCACATAGAAATTATTCGGCTTTCTGCCGTACAGGGTACCGGCATGGAGCACTGGCTAGCTTGGCTGATGCGCGAAAGGCAACAGAAATCGAGTTGTATATGAGCACATCGACGCTGGTCGTTCCTCTGGCGGAGCCGTTGCCTAGCGTGCTGGCCGTCGGCGCATGGCTCAAAAATACTGTTTGCCTCATTCAGAAAGCGCAGGCACAGCTATCGCCTTGCCTGGGCGATCTGAACAATGCCGAGGCATGCATTGCCCATGAAACCGCCGTGAACGAATTTTTGCAAAAAAGCGCCACGTCCAGCCCGGTAGCCGCCGTTGCGCACGACCTGCACCCCGATTTCTATTCTACCCGCCACGCTTTGCAGCTCGCCAAGAGGATGGATATTCCCTCGGTTGCTGTGCAGCATCACCATGCACACATTGCTGCGGTATGCGCCGAACACGGAATAAACGAACCCGTTTTGGGGTTGGCGCTCGACGGCGTGGGGCTTGGGGCGGATCATACAGCGTGGGGCGGTGAGCTCTTGCGCGTTGAGCGGAACGACTTCGAACGTTTAGGCCATTTTATCCCTATTCCCCTCGCAGGCGGAGATCATGCCGCACGCGAACCGTGGCGCATGGCAGCAGGGGTGATGCACCTGTTAGGCCGCAATGCGGATATTGAGCTACGTTTTTCCCGCGAGCCGGCGGCAATTACAGTTAGCCGCATGCTGGAACGTGGAATCCATGTTCCAGCCAGCAGCGGAGCAGGGCGCTTATTCGATGCTGCAGCAGCGGTTTTAGGCATTTGCACTCGCATGGAATACGATGCGCAAGCGCCGATACTCCTAGAACGTGCTGCAACGCAATACATTCATGCCCACGGTTGGCCGGAAGCGAAGGCGGAACATTGGCAGCTCGGCAGCGACCGTCAGCTTAACCTGCTGCCGCTGTTTTCTGTTTTGTTAGAAGAAACCGTGCCGCAACGCGGAGCAGCCTATTTTCATGCGGCACTGGCGGCGGCATTAACCCAGTGGGTCATCGAGGCGCATCGCACAACCGGCATTTCACGCATCGTTTTTGGCGGCGGTTGCTTTGCCAATAGCTTACTTGCTGACCGCTTGCAACAAAATCTGACGGACGAAAATTTCACCGTTTTTCAGGCGGAACGGCTACCGCCCGGCGATGCAGCGATCGCTTTAGGGCAAGCTTGGGTTGCCGCGCACCGGCTCGCTCGGGAGGAGCATTAATGTGCTTGGCAATTCCTGCTCGGATTATTGAACTGCTTGCAGACAACATGGCTGTTGTCGAGCTGGAGGGAGTGCGGAAAATCGTATCGGTATCGCTGATCGAAGCGGCGGCTGTAGATGATTTTGTTATTGTTCATGTTGGCTATGCATTGCAGAAACTCGACCGCGAAGAGGCAGCCTGCACACTTGCAATGTTTGATGAACTTCGGTCAGAAAACGCGCCATGAAGTACATCGACGAATTTCGCGATCCCGAACTGGCGCGCCGGTTACTGACCCGTATCGACGGCGAAGTCGAAGCGGGTCGCAGCTATCGTCTGATGGAATTCTGCGGGGGGCACACGCACGCTTTGGCACGCTACGGCCTGCCAGGGCTGTTACCTCAAGCGATAAAGATGATACACGGCCCCGGCTGCCCGGTTTGTGTCTTGCCGACCGGGCGTATCGATCAAGCCATCCAAATGGCTTTGCAATATCCGATTACGCTTTGCTGCTACGGCGACTGTATGCGCGTACCCGCCAGCAAAGGAATGACGCTGTTGAAGGCTAAAGCGCAGGGGGCAGATATCCGCATGGTGTACTCGCCGCTCGATGCATTGCAACTAGCGCGGATGCACCCGGAACGTGCCGTGGTCTTTCTCGCTATCGGTTTCGAAACCACCACCCCGCCGACCGCCAGTGCAATTTTGCAGGCAGAAAGCGAGCGGCTTGCCAATTTCTCCGTGCTTTGTCATCACGTGCTGACGATCCCGGCCATGCAAGCCATTCTCGATCAGCCGCAAAATGTACAACTAGACGGCTTGGTCGGACCGGCCCATGTGTCGACCATTACCGGTAGCGCAATCTACCAGCCGGTTGCACAACGCTATGGCAAACCCATCGTCATTGCCGGCTTCGAACCGCTCGACCTGCTGCAAGCGATTTGGATGCTGGTGCGGCAGATCAACCGCGGCATGGCCGAGGTGGAAAACGAATTTACCCGTGCTGTTTTGCCGGAAGGCAATCGAAAAGCGCAGTCACTCGTGGCGCAGGTATTCGAGACCCGTGCAGATTTCGAATGGCGCGGCTTGGGACTGTTGCCGGCTTCCGGTTTGCGGCTTCGTGCCGCTTATGCGGCATTTGACGCCGAACAGCGCTACCCGGATATTGCTTATTGCGCACAACCCGATCAAAAAGGATGTGAATGCGCGGCTATTCTGCGCGGCGAGAAGATGCCGCAGCAGTGCAAACTTTTCGGCAAAGCCTGCACGCCCGAACATCCGCTCGGAGCATGCATGGTATCGGCAGAAGGGGCTTGTGCCGCCAGCTACGCATACGATCGATTTACTTTGGCGGAGTCATGATGCCGCATAGTCTGGGATCGGCGTTCGATTGGCAAAACGGTTGCGTGGAAATGCGCCACGGCAGCGGCGGACGCGCCTCGGCACAGTTAATCGAGGAACTCTTTATCCCCGCTTTCAATAATGCGTGGCTGGGGCAGGGAAATGACGGAACGGTCTTGCCACCGCCAGCCCCCGGCCATCGTCTGGTAATGACAACCGATGCCCACGTTGTCTCGCCGCTGTTCTTTCCTGGCGGCGATATCGGCTGTCTGGCAGTACATGGCACGGTCAACGACGTGGTCATGATGGGCGCGCAACCGCTCTGGCTAAGCGCTGGATTTATTCTGGAAGAAGGCTTGTTGCTGAATGAGTTGAGGGATATTGTTCACTCTATGTCTCAGGCCGCGCGATCGGCTGGCGTCGCGATCGTTTGCGGCGACACCAAGGTAGTCGAGCGCGGCAAAGGCGATGGGTTGTATATTGCTATGACCGGTGTGGGTCAGTTGGCAGAATCGACCAGTGCGCCCGCCGGTGATCGCGCGCAACCCGGTGATGCCATTCTGATTTCGGGGACTTTGGGGGATCATGGGATAGCAATTCTGACGCAGCGCGAAGGGCTGCAATTCGATACGCCCATCCAATCCGACACAGCGGCACTCAACGGCTTGGTCGCCGAATTGCAAACAGCCGGAATCGACCTGCATGTGCTGCGCGACCCGACCCGAGGCGGTCTTGCAACTACGCTGAACGAAATCGCCCGGCAGTCGGGCGTCGGTATCCTGCTGGACGAAGCATCCATTCCGATACAGCCAGCCGTGGCAGCCGCGTGCGAATTTATGGGGCTTGATCCCTTATACATCGCCAACGAGGGCAAAATGGTCGTGATTTGCGCTCCAGAACATGCGGCAACCGCCTTACGAATTATGCAATCTCACCCCCTTGGAAAGCAGGCCGCAATAATTGGTCGAGTCATAGATGACAGGCACAGATTTATACAGCTCCAAACTAGAATGGGCGGACAACGTTTGGTCGATTGGCTGAACGGCGATCCGTTACCGCGTATTTGCTGATAAATCTCCACAAAACTGCTTGGCTGCGGTAACCTTACGCTCTTTGCAAACTGCAAACTCTGAAACAGAAAGTTATGGCTCAATACGTATTTACAATGAATCGCGTGGGCAAGATCGTCCCGCCCAAGCGCCAGATTCTGAAGGATATTTCTCTGTCGTTTTTCCCGGGTGCCAAGATCGGCGTCCTTGGACTGAACGGTTCTGGTAAATCGACCCTGCTCAAAATTATGGCGGGTGTAGACAAGGACATCGAGGGCGAAGCCATTCCGATGCCGAATATCAAGATCGGCTATCTACCGCAAGAGCCGCAACTCGACCCGGAAAAAACTGTACGTCAGGAAGTGGAAGAGGGCTTGGGCGAAGTCATGCAGGCCAAGCAAAAACTGGAAGAAGTTTATGCGGCGTATGCCGATCCCGATGCCGATTTCGATAAGCTGGCCGAAGAACAGGCACGCTTAGAAGCCATTATCGCCACCTCCGGTACCGATGCCGAGCACCAGATGGAAGTGGCTGCCGACGCTCTGCGTTTGCCGACATGGGACGCCGTGATCGGTCATTTGTCCGGCGGCGAAAAGCGCCGCGTGGCGCTGTGCAAGCTGTTGCTGTCCAAACCTGACATGCTGTTGCTCGACGAACCGACCAACCACCTCGATGCCGAGTCGGTAGAATGGCTGGAGCAATTTCTGACCCGTTTCCCCGGCACCGTGGTCGCTGTGACCCATGATCGTTACTTCCTGGACAATGCCGCTGAGTGGATTCTGGAACTCGACCGCGGCCACGGCATTCCCTGGAAAGGCAATTACTCTTCGTGGCTGGAACAAAAAGAGGCACGTTTGGAGCAAGAAGCCAAACAAGAAGCTGCCCGCATCAAGACCATGAAGCAAGAATTGGAATGGGTGCGTCAGAACCCGAAAGCACGTCAGGCCAAGAGCAAGGCGCGTTTGAACCGCTTTGAAGAGCTGTCCAGCTACGAATATCAGAAGCGCAACGAAACGCAGGAAATCTTTATTCCGCCCGGCGAACGCTTGGGCGACAAGGTCGTCGAATTCAAGAATGTAAGCAAGGGCTACGGCGACCGCCTGCTGATCGACGACCTGAGCTTCAGCATCCCCCCCGGCGCTATCGTGGGGATTATCGGTCCGAACGGTGCCGGCAAATCGACCTTGTTCCGCATGCTGACCGGCAAAGAGCAGCCGGACAGTGGCGAAATCGAAATCGGTCAAACCGTCAAAGTGGCGTATGTCGATCAGTCGCGCGATGCCTTGGCGGCAAACAAAACTGTGTTCGACGAAATTTCCGAAGGCCGGGACATTCTGAGTGTCGGAAAATTCGAAATGCCGTCGCGCGCCTACATCGGCCGCTTCAACTTCAAGGGCGGCGATCAGCAAAAGATCGTAGGGAATCTTTCCGGCGGCGAACGCGGGCGTTTGCATCTGGCTAAGACTTTGATCGCTGGCGGCAACGTGCTGCTGCTCGACGAACCCTCCAACGATCTGGACATCGAAACCTTGCGTGCGCTGGAAGATGCGTTGCTGGAATTCGCCGGTTGCGTGCTGGTTATTTCGCACGACCGTTGGTTCCTCGACCGGATCGCCACGCACATTCTGGCCTGCGAAGGCGATTCGCACTGGAGCTTCTTCAGCGGCAACTATCAGGAATACGAAGAAGACAAACGCAAGCGTCTAGGCGAAGAGGGCGCTAAGCCGAAGCGCGTGCGTTACAAGCCCATTTCGCGGTAAAAGAGAAGGTTGCTGCAACTATAAATCAGTTGCAGCAACTTGATATTTTTGGTAATAAGTCAGGTTTGACTTTTTTGTACTGTTTGCGGAGAAAGACGCGATGCCTATACAACCATCCACACCCATCACGCCGTATAAGCCGAAGAAGGGCGAAGAGTACATGAATCCGGCTCAGCTCGACCACTTCCGCGCCATTCTGCAAGGACTGAAAATCGAGTTGAGCGAAGATATCGATCGCACTGTGCATACCATGCAGGACGAAGCGACGGTTTTCGCCGACCCGAACGATCGCGCCAGCCAGGAATCGGACATGAGTCTGGAATTGCGCAGCCGAGACCGCGAACGCAAGCTGATTAAGAAGATCGACGAAATGCTGTCCAAAATCGAAAGCGGCGATTACGGTTTCTGCGAAAAGTGCGGCATCGAGATCGGCCTCAGCCGACTGGAAGCGCGTCCGACCGCCACGCTTTGCATCGACTGTAAAACGCTGGAAGAGATTCGCGAAAAACAAATGGCTAAATAATAGCCGGACGAAGAGCCCGCTGTGCGCGGGCTTTTTATCACTTGTCGTTTCCGCCGACTTTTCGTAGCAAGGTATCGAAGTCGTAGTTGTCGGCCAGTGCGAGCAAATACCGCGCGGCAATCGGCTGATCCTCGGCTATCTCTTTGACGATGCCTCGCACGGTTTCCGCATCCAGTATTTGGGCCGCTTCTTTCAATTGCGCACGCACCTCGGCCGGTAGATGCGATATATCCGGTTCGTGCTCGGGTGTCGGCACCGATGAGACCGCCGCAGGCGTTTCATTTTCGTAGTCGTACTCGACATTCAAATGTTTCGCCAGCATCGCGAACAGCAATGCAGCATCAATCGGCTTTTTCAGCCAGTCGTTGCAGCCGGCTGCCAGTATTTCCGCGCGATCCTCCTCGAAAGCCGATGCGGTAAGCGCAATAATCGGAATCGGTCTGCTGTCCGGCAAGGCGCGAATCGCGCGGGTAGCCTCGTATCCATTCATCACCGGCATCCGCATATCCATCCAGATAAAATCCGGGTGCCAGCTTTGAAACAGTTCGAAGGCCTGTTTGCCATTTTCGGCAATTGCCACATCGAAGCCCACCCGCCCCAGCATCTCGGAAATCAGCAACTGATTATCGGGTTTATCTTCCGCCACCAAGACTTTAAAACGGGGCAGTCCTTTTTTCAGATGTCTGACCGATTTGACCGGCTTCGATATTTCAGCCGATTTGGCGAGTTCCATAGACACGGTGAAATGGAACACCGACCCGACCCCCGGCTGACTCTCCACGAAAACATGCCCGCCCATCAAGTCGGCATACTGCCGGCAAATAGCCAAGCCCAAGCCGGTTCCTTCCCCGAGTTTCATTCCATATTCCGTCTGGTAAAACGGTTGGAACAGACGTTCCTGATCTTCCGCCGATATACCGACTCCGGTGTCGCGCACCTCGAAATCCAAGCGGATACGTTCGCCTTCCGGCTGCGCCCGCACAGCAAGTACCACTTCGCCGTGTTCGGTATATTTCACTGCGTTCGATAGCAGATTCAATAGAATCTGACGCAATTTACTGATGTCGCCATGAACATATAGCGGCAAATCCTCAGTTTGCTCCAATCGCAGTGCTAAACCTTTGCTGCGTGCCCGCAAAGCGAGAAATTCCGTCAGTGTACCGAGCAATTCCGGCAGATCGAAATCTTGCGGCGAAAGCACTAGCCGACCTGCTTCGATTTTGGATATTTCCAGCACATCGTTAATCAGCGAAAGCAAATGTTGGCCGCTGCGGTTGATGGTTTGCAGATTAGCGCGTTGATCGCCCGGAAAGCGCTCGTCGCGCTCCATCAGTTGCGAGAATCCCAAGATTGCATTAAGAGGTGTTCGCAACTCATGGCTCATGTTCGCCAGAAAAATGCTTTTCGCTCGGTTGGCCGCTTCCGCGGCTTCCTTGGCGCGCTCCAATTGCTCAGTGCGCGTTGCGACCAGTTTTTCAAGCTGTTCGCGATGATGCACCAATTCCGAAATGTCTTCGAAAACTACCAGTGCACGATCTTGCGTAAGTGCCATGCGAACTTCAGTTATCCGAATCTCGCCGCTCTTGCAGCGGATGTCGGCGATAATGGGCTTCGTAGCATTCTGGTTCGCACTCAACATCTCATCAACAGCCTGATTCCAGGATTGTTTAATTTGTTCGCGATATGTTTCGTCAGGGTAGGCGAGCGGCCACCATGCAGCGACATCGGTGATTTCGTCAGCGGTGTAGCCGAAAAGTTCGCAGAACCGACGGTTCATCAGTTTGACCCGGCTTTCCGGCGGGTGGGTGACAATCAGCATCGGGAGCGGAGAAGTTTCGACCAGCGTACGGAAACGCTCCTCGCTTTCTATCAATTCCATGCGTTCTTCTTCGAGTTTATCTAGCATGGTATTGAATTGACGCGCCAACTTTGCGGCTTCATCATCGCCGGATAGACGAACGCGCATATTGTTTTTTCCGGATTGCACATCGTCGGCAACTGACTGAATCGCATCCAACCGTTTGGTCAGGCGGGCGCCCACGAAATTCGCCAGAAACGCACCGATCAGAACGGTAAACAAGGCATACAGAAAGCCTTTGTTTCGAATTTCAGCGACTTTACCCAGAACAGAGTGCTGGCTCATTGCGAGTCGCACCCAGCCAGCATGATGTCCGGCCTGCAAGACCGGCATAATCACCTCCATAACCGGGCTGTTCTCGCCGAATACACGCAAAGCCGGCAGATCGGGTAGATCGCGCACGTATAAGCCGAGACGCTCCCGCTCCGTATGCGCCACAACCTGACCTTCGTGATCGAGAATCATGGCGTAGATCAAATCGGAAGAACTGCGCTGCGCATCGACGATCTCTTGCAGCCCATAGAAATCACGCGCCTCCAGCCATCCTCCCGAAGAAATCGCCACGCTTTGCGCCATAGCGACCGCCTGACTGGTTCGCTGTTCGAGCAGCAAGGCTTGTTGTCGGCGGGTTGTGTCCCAAATAAATAACATCATAGCGACAGACAGAAATAACGACACCCCCCATACCAACTGACGGCGCACGGTGCCGAACATCTGCCTGTGAAAACGGCCTCCCACTATTTCGTCTCCACGGGGCGAACTTCCATCTCGAAACGCGCAATGTACTGATGCACCACATTGTAATCCGCATCATTTGCGCTATAAAACCGCGCAGTCTGCATCGCATCGAGAACTTTTTTCCCATCGGGTGATTCGGGAAGTTTAAACAATGCCTTGCGAACTTGCTCTCCCAATTCCGGCGGTATGTCATTCCGCACCATGACCGAGTTATTCATCAGGGATTCGGTTTCCCACATGACCTTTAGCTGTGAAGCTTCGACGGGGTGATCTTTCTGAAATGCACGCCAAGGCGGCGGCCATGTCGCCCCGGCAGCCGATTCGCCGAGATAGACGTTCATAATGGAAGATTCTTGCGAACCGACATAGCGATTCTGCAAATCCTGGACAACACGGATCCCATTTTTATGCAGAAAATACTGGGGCATGATGCACGCCGCCAGTGCTGTAGGGGAGGGATAGGTAACAACCTTGCCGATTAAATCGCGCGGCTGCGCAATTTTGGCATCTTTGCGAACGATAATAATGCCTTTGAAATCGGCCTGATCGCCAGCCATTGCTATCACTCGATAGCCCACTTTTTGCGCTTCCAGCGTTTGCCAGGGATTCGGCAGCAAAAATTCTGGGGTGCGTTTGCGAAATTTGGCCTCGTATGCCTGATAGTCGCGGGACGCTTCCAGTTCGAAATGCACACTACCGATGGTCGCATTCAAATAATCGATCATCGGCTGATAGGCTTCGTGCAATTTAGACGGATTATGCAGTGGATGAACCGCAAAATAATAAATCGGCTTTGCCGATTTGGCAGCAGTAGTCTCATATTGCGGCTTGCCGGCCTCGTTTTTTTGGTCACAACCGGTCAGCGCAAATAACAATGCGACACATACTGTTAAACTCATGTGCCGAATAAAGCCGAGTCGGTTTAATGTAACCATTACTTCAACCTTTGCTGTAATTGCTCGAAATTGTATTGTTCCGCTGCATTGCGCAAGGAATCCGCAGCAGCAGGGTGGTCAGCCGCAATTTGCAAGGCGATATTCCGAATTGCCTCCGCATCCAGCAACATCGCTGCCTGCCTCAGTTCGTCTTTAATCCGATCCGGCAAGTCGGATAGCAAAGTTTCGCTTTCCATTGCACTTACCGTCCCATTATCTTTCTCGGACTCAGGTACTTCCTTCGCATAGTCATAGGTTAGCTTCAGATATTGCGCCATCATCTCGAATAGGCGATCGGCGTCGACGGGTTTGCGCAACCAGTCGTTGCATCCCGCTTCCAGAATATTCGCCCGGTCTTCTTCGAATGCCGAAGCGGTCAACGCGACCATGGGAATGTCCAGCCCACCGGGCAGTCCCCGGATAGTTTTGGCGGCTTCATAACCGCTCATGACCGGCATGCGCATATCCATCCAGATAAAGTCCGGATGCCAACTCTGAAACATTTTGACCGCTTGTTCGCCGTTTTGTGCGATTCGCACCTCGAAACCGACGCGTTCCAACAATTCGGAAATCAGACGCTGATTATCGGGTTTGTCTTCCGCAACTAAAATACGGAATGCGGGTTGGCCTCCGGCTATATGCTGAACGTGCGTGGCATGCGAGGCGGGCGCCATGCCGGGCAGCACTTCGACAGGCAGCGTGACAGTAAAGACAGAACCTTGTCCGACCTTGCTTTCCAGCGAAATAGTGCCGCCGAGCAATTCGGTATATTGACGGCAAATCGCCAATCCCAGCCCCGTCCCTTCGCCCAGTTTTATACCGTATTCGGTCTGGTAGAACGGCTGGAATAGCTTTTCCTGATCCTGGGGGGTAATGCCGACTCCGGTGTCGCGTATTTCGAAAACAAGCTTAGCGTAAGTTCCCTCTTGAGACGCCAGCCTTACCGTTAATACAATCTCGCCGTGTTCGGTATATTTCACGGCATTGGAAAGCAAATTCAACAAAATCTGACGGAACTTCCCCAAATCTGTACGTACATGCACCGGCAATGACGGATCGCGCTCCATACTCACCAGCAAGCCTTTGTTGCGGGCGCGCAATTCGATGACCTCGACCAAGGATTCCAGTAAATCGGGCAAGTTGAAGTCTTGCAAGACCTGCGTCAGCCGCCCCGACTCGATTTTGGCGATTTCCAGCACGTCGTTAATCAGAGAAAGCAGATGCTGACCACTACGATTAATCGTTTGCAAATTTGCCATTTGATCGGATGGAATCCGTTTGTCTCGCGCCATCAGTTGCGCAAAGCCCAGAATGGCGTTCAGCGGCGTGCGCAATTCATGACTCATATTCGCCAGAAACACGCTCTTGGCGCGGTTAGCGCTTTCCGCGCTTTCTTTGGCGGAAATCAGTTCGTGTTCGGTTTGTTTCCGTTCCGAGATGTTACGAATCACGGCCACAACTTCGTCATCGCGCAGGTATTGAATGCGCGCCTCGAAATACTGTTCGCGGTTGTCCAGATTCAATGCATATTCCAGAGAAAACATTTTCTTCTGGTCGATCGCATGTTGAATCTGATCGAGTATCCGCATGCCGACATCCTGCGGCACTACGTCTTGCATACGCTTCCTCAGGAAAACTTCCGGAGGTACATACAGGTCTTGCCTGCTGCCGCTGCGGTAATCCAGAATCGTACCTTCACGGTTCATTCTGAAATACAAGTCGGGCAGGGCCAGAAACAGACTGTCGAGCTCAGCCGTGCGTTGCGTCACGAGTTCTTGCAGATGCAGGCGGTGCTGTTCCAGTTCCGACTCGGCCAGCTTGCGCGCTGTAATGTCCATGAATGCCACAATGACTTGCTGAATTGTGCCATTCTCGTCGAACAGAGGCATTGCATTCACTTGCACCCAAGTGGTTTCGCCCGAGGACTCGAAATGTATGCCCAGCGTTAAATCGCGCAAAGTCTCACCGTTGGCGAGTACGCGGGAGATCGGATACTCTTCAAAGGGCATTTTGCTACCGTCGTTCCGCAAGAAATGCCAAACGATGTCTCGCCGGTCGCGTCCGAGCATATTCGCGCGATCCAGCCTGAGCAGTTGACCGGCCATTTGATTGCTAGTGACGATTTTACTGTCGGCACCGTGTATCACAACACCGACTTGCAGGTTCTCGATTAGCGACTGCCAGCGCTGCTGGTTTTGCAGAAGCATGCTGCGGTCTTCGATAATCTCGCCGCGCATCGTATTGAATGCCTGACCGAGTTTTGCCAACTCGCCTCGTCCGGTTAATTCGGATTGCGCAGACCATTCACCGCGTCCGAACCGCTGGGTAATTTCTTCCAGATGTTTGAGCGGCCGAAAAACCAAACGCTCCAGCAATGCATACAGCAGCAGCGATAGCAGAAGGAATTCGCTGAGCCACAGGATTAAATTGCTGGTTTCGCCGAGCCGACGCCATCCGCGCGACTTCAGGTCGGATAAGTCGTAATGCAGGTAAATTACTCCCGTATGCAAAGAGCGGATTTCGCCCTTTTGGGCCGGGAGTGTTATCGGTGCGTAACCGATGACAGATCGCCGATCTTCACTGATGACGGTTTGAATCTGTTTGCCTTCCAAAGCTTTGTCAAACAGCGTACGCTTGAATTCGTGACGGAGCGGAATCGTGCCGATGTGTTTGCCGATCATGTCCGACTGCGTTGCATGCAAAATTTTCCCGGTTTCGTCGGTCAGAAGTAATAACTCCATCTCATCCTGAATGGCGCGCGAACTAAATTCCCGGTGCACGCTATCCATCGTCGGCGTATTCAGGGAAAGGGTAAGGGTATACAAGGTTTCACGCACATCGGCGATGGCATGCTGCTCGGACTGTCGGCTTTCCAAAATGCCGTGTTCATAGACTCTGTCGAGCAGCAAGAAGAACCCGAGCAGCAGCACCATCGCTGCAATCAGAGTTGTCTTGAGTCCCCAGGTTTTCATAGCTAAGGCTGTTTTACCCAGCGCGGGTCGGATAAATTATGCAACTCGACAGTCTTACTCAGCATTTTATTTTTTGTCATCACATCTGCTATTTGCTCGGCGAGACGATTAAGCGGGGAGGGCGTACCACTCAGCAAAGTAACGTTTTCGCTGCGATCCTGAATGTGAATACCGCCCAACATATCGGCGATCTGTGCGGGCGTAATTTTGATGCGGTTGGCCATGCTTTTTTTTGCATCCTCAGGATGTTGCGCAAGGTATGCGAGCGCTGCGAAATGCCCCTCGATGAGCTTGCGTAATTGCTTACCGTGCTGCTCAGCCGTCGATTGATGAATTACCAGCACATCGATAATGCGGTTCGGGGTGGCGCGACTATCGAACAAGGGGCGCGCGCCGAGCTGCAAAAGACGGGAGCGAACAGGATCAAAAGTTACAACGGCATCTATTCGCTTAGCCTCGAAGGCTTCCAAATGTTCGTCTACAGGCAGCGATACGATTTCAACATCCTGCACGCTCAACCTGGCTTTTTCCAAAGCCGCTTGCAACAAAATTGCGCCCACGGCCGTTGTTTCGACACCCACACGCTTTCCGCGCAAATCCGTGAGGTCGGCAATCTCGGGTTGCCCGAGCAGAATATCCGCTCCGGCGGAACTGTCCATCACCAGCACCACCTGCAAGTCCGGCACATCCTGCTTGACAGTCAGTGCCTCATCGAGAGTCAGTGCCGCAACGTCCAGCAAGCCCGCGCGCAATGCACTCGAAACTTCGGTAGCATTGTTCATCTCGAGCAGTTTAATGGAGGTGTCGCGGTAATAGCCGAGTTCGCGCGCCAGATAAAGCGGCTCGTATCCGATCCACAGGTTGGTGCCGACACGCAACTGACTGGCTTCTTTCTGACAGCCGACAAGTGTGATTGCAATCAACCCGAGCAAGGACAACAAAATGTACTGACGAATTCGGTCACACACATCGCACTCCTGTTAGCTTGACCGTTTTAGCGCATGTTAACACTTATTTCACGCCTGCTAATCCCACTTCCAGCGCTGAGTAAAATCGCCGAGCGGCAATGGCTTACTAAAATAATAACCTTGAAATTCATCGCATCCGGCACCGGACAGGAAATTGAATTCCTCTATTTGTTCAACGCCTTCAGCAATAGTCTTCAGACCAAGGTTATGCGCCAAAGAAATAATCGTCCGCACAATGGACGCATTACGATTATCTTTGTGTACATCTCGCACAAAGGATTGGTCGATTTTCAGCAAGTCGACCGGCAAGCGTTTAAGGTAGGCGAGGGAAGAATAACCCGTACCGAAATCGTCCACGGAGAAACGAATTCCCATTGCCCGCAATGCATCCATTTTTCGAACAGCACCATCGACATCCGCCAGAAGAAGGCTTTCTGTCACCTCCAATTCCACACATGCCGGATCGGCACCGCTTTTCTCCAGAATGGCATGCACTCGCTCAACGAAATCCGGTTGGTGAAACTGTCGCATACTGACGTTCATGGCCAGTGTTCGTCGTCGCTGCAATTTATTACTTCCCTCCCAGGCGCGCAACTGACGGCAACCTTCTTCCAGCACCCAGTCGCCAATTTGCTGAATAAAACCGTTTTCCTCGGCAACTGGGATGAACTCGTTGGGGGGAACTAGCCCGCGCTCCGGATGCTGCCAGCGTATCAAGGCTTCCGCGCCAAGCAGCTCCCCACCTACGCCAACTTGGGGCTGGTAATACAGCAGAAACTGTTTGTCAATTAAAGCTGTGCGCAGCTCTTTTTCCACCAACAGCCGACGCTCGGCGTCGCTTTGCATATCCGGTTTAAAGAAGTGAACCGTGTTCCGTCCGGCTTCCTTGGCTTTATGCATGGCCAAATCGACATGTTTAAGCAACTCCTCCGTCGAAGATCCGTCGCTCGGATACAGCGCAATACCCATGCTGGCGCTGAAATGCACATTCTCTGTGCCTATTTGGATAGATTCAGACAGTTTTTCGGCAATCTTTTGAGCAGCACTGCGCGCATGCGTAACTGCCTCGTCCTCGTTATTGCCGACGCCGGGAAGTAAAACAATGAATTCATCTCCGCCCCAACGGTAGGGCAGGTCGGAAGCGCGAATGGTGCTCTTTAAACGCTGAGAAATTTCCTTCAGGAACAAGTCGGCGGTACCATGACCGAGCGTGTCATTCAGCAGTTTGAAATGATCGATATCGATTAACAGAATGCCGCACAAATTATTGCGGTTATCCGATGCCTTCATCTCGCGCAACAAATCTTCTTCCAGCAATCTGCGATTCGGCAAACCGGTTAACTCATCATGGTAAGCATGCCAGGCCAGTGTTTCATCTGCCTCGCGTCGCGCCAAACCCATCCCCAAAACATCGGCAACTTGTTGAGGGAAGCCTGCCAAATCGAAATCGGCGCTATGCTCGCGATCGATAAACAACACGAACAAACCCAGAATTTTTTCACCGGATACGATCGAATGACTGGCTAACGCGTAGGAGTCGGCAAAACCGAATAAGGTTAATAAATCGATTTGCTCATCGTTGGACTGCAAAACAACATTCCTACCGCCCACGTCGGGTTGCCCAGATGTCGTTAACGCCATTGTCTCCAAACTGTGCGCACGCGAAATATCGACACCCAGATGCGCAGCAATTTCCAGCGTATTGCGGCGAGGATGCGTCAAAAGAATCACACCGCAAATCGAAGGAGGCTGCCAACCCAAACTTTCAGCAATAGTGTTTAAGGCTTTTACTGGGTAGTCGGTATCTGCAAAGTGGTTATGCGAGAGCGTCAGCAACTCACGTAAAGCATGCTCTTGACGCATAGTTGCCTCAAGCTTCCGGGTCCGTTCCGCAACCAGAAGCTCCAGCGTTTCATTGCTGTGCGCCAGCGCATTGCGCGCTTGCGCAAGCTCAATATGCGTTCTGGCACGGGTCAACACTTCCTCTGCCTGAAAGGGTTTGACAATGTAATCGACGCCACCGGCCTGGAATGCGTGAACCTTGTCATCCATTTCCTGCAACGCACTGATAAATATAACAGGCACATGCGCAGTTTCAGCATCGGATTTCAATCTGCGGCAGACCTCGAAACCATCCATAGACGGCATACGAATATCGAGCAGCACCAAGTCGGGAGGGGACAGTTTTGCTGCGCGCAGAGCCGTATCACCGTTTAATGCTGCGCGCACCTTATAACCAGCAGTGGTCAGAATGCTTTCCAACACCTTGAGATTATTAGGATTGTCATCAACAATTAGAACGGTGACATTGGCAACGGTTGGCAAAATTTTTCACCTATTGTTATTGAAGCGTCATTTTAGAACTATACCGCTGATATATATGAAATGGAACAACTCTGAAGTCGATTATGCCAAGCCCAATTAATCAGTAATTTGACATAATGCACACTTGAGAATCAACAACTTGCGCGGCTCTCGCCGTATTCGGTGCGCCGAAGGTTAGCAGGGAAGTCAGGAATACCGTTGCTAGAGTTGCAGTAGTTGTTTGCTTTAGAAGGCTCTCCCAGTATTTCCGGCGTTCTTCCTTCTTTTCGGTCGCCAGTTCCGAGGCGGCTACTACTTCAACAAAGCTGTAACCTGTGATTTCCGCCAGCTTAGCGCAAGCGTGTGCGGGAAGGCCGCGCTCGCCTCTTTTTACGTTCGTTAGGTTGTTTGGGTGAATCTCTAGCATTTCGGCTAGTTTCTTTTGACCGCCAACTTTATCGGCTGCTTTTTCGATAATTTCTGAGATATTCATGTTCCCTCCTATTGACAATCGAAAACGATTGCTTTCTAATGCGTCCTAGCAATCCTTTTTGATTGCTATCAAAATTGATAGGCGAAGATTGCGCCAAAACGCGCTACAAGTCAATAACGGGAGTAGGGATGCCAAAAAAGACCAAGCCAGAGACGGCCACCTTACAGCAGATTGAGGCTGCGCGGCTGACCCACGCCGAATTGTTGGAACTGGAAGCGCGCGCGCAAAACGACGCGCACACATGCGCGGCGGATGGCGCGCAGCAGCTTCCCCCCACTACTAACAGGGGGGAAAGTCCGAAAGCGCGCAAATTGGGGAAAGGTTGGTGCTGGAAAATGGCGAGGTCAAAATTATTCCTGCTCGTCGCGGTTATGGCGGTGATGCTGCTTTCGTCGATTGGGTTAATTTCACCTGCCATGAAGAAACTTTCTTTGCTTTTGATTCATCTAGGCAAATTCCTATTGATGATCGTCAAGTCGTAATCGAAGCCTCTTACGTCCTTGAAAAAATCTTCGGCTTCGGTGTCGTCGCAAAACGTGATACTGGCGCGAACTTCTACCGTGATTCCTACATCCTCGGTGATTCCTTCGGAATGCTTTGTCATGGCGGCCAGCGTCGAACCGTCCTTGTCTCGATTTATGGCGATGGCCTTGCTGCTGCACTGCCGGGGTGGGAACTTCGCTTGTACGAATTCCTGACCAAAAAAGCCACAAACCCGAAAATCACGCGCCTCGATCTTGCGCATGATAACTACACCGGCTCTTATGGCGTTTCCGACCTGTCCCGTGCATTTGATCGCGGCGAATTTAACTGCGGTGGCCGTAATCCATCTTGTGAAATGCGCGGTGACTGGAAGCGTCCGAACGGCAAAGGCCGCTCCTTCTATGTCGGAAACCGACAAAACGGCAAGTATTTTCGCGGTTACGAAAAGGGAAAACAGCTAGGCGATTCTTCATCCGAGTGGGTTCGCTACGAAGTCGAGTTTAAAAGTGTTGATCGCGTTATACCCTTTGATGCTCTCCTTAAAGCTGGCGAGTACCTTGCTGCTGCATATCCTGCACTCTCATTCATAAGCGAAAAACAATCGCGCATCGCAACTGTACAAAAGGCTGCGCAAATTGGCGTGATGACCGCATGATCGTTATCGTTACAGGCGCTCCAGGTTGCGGCAAAACGTCTTATGTCGTTAATCTACTGGATACCGAGGCCGATTATAAAAATCGCACGGTTTTCTGTAATGTCACTGATTTAACCCTTCCTCACGAGCCTCTACCGAATCCGCACGAGTGGCCGCAATGGGCACCGGATGGTGCCTTGATTATCATTGACGAATGTCAGGATTTTTTCAGGCCTCGCGCTACTGGCTCTAAGGTTCCCGACTATATCGCTGCCTTCGAAAAGCACCGGCATAAAGGCCTCGATTTCATCCTGATTACACAGCATCCGAACTTGATTGATGCGAATATCCGCAGGCTCGTCGGTAAGCACATTCATGTGCGCCGGCATGCCTTCGGCGGCCAGCTTCTAGAGTGGACGGAGTGCAATGATCCTGATTCCAAAGCATCGCGTTCTACTGCCGCAAAACGTAATTACAAGCCGCCTAAAAACGCCTTCGGCAAGTATAAATCCGCGACGATTCACACTAAGCACAGCTTCCGTCTGCCGAAAGCCGCTTTTGTCTTTGTTGCTGCCGCTATCCTTCTTCCGCTGATCGTGTACAAGGTTTATTCCGGCGTGAATGCCCGAATTCACCCGGAACAACAGGCGCAAACCGGCGGTGAAGTTCCTGTTTCCGTAAAACATGCTTCTGCCTCCGTTCCTTCTGCTCCTGCTTCCATTCCGCACGACATGGAATCGGAACTTGACCGCTGGAAGCCCGTCGTTCCCGGTCGGCCTGAGACGGCTCCCGCTTATGACGAACTTCGAAAAGTCTCCGCTATGCCTTGGCCGCATGCCTGTATTCAGTCTGCTACGCGCTGTAGTTGCTATTCGCAACAGGGAACCCGGCTCCATGACATCGAAGAGGCGCGTTGTCGTCAGCTTGTAGAGCAAGGCGGTTTATTCAATCCATACGAAGTGCCAAACGATGAGGGGAGGGGCGGTCGTCCCGCCCCTAGCACATCGGCGCATAGCGGCGATGCTGTGCGCTCCCCGCCTGTGTCCTCTGGCCTGTCTCCTGACCACTCATTGCAGACTGGTGTTTAACTATGGGCGGGAATTACTTTTCTCGGCAAAAACTGCTTAATGATCGTCTTGCTGCATTCATCGCATCAATGCGTGAACGTCCAGAATCTGCGCGGGACTACTTTATACGCGGAACGGCTTATTTCGAAGCGCTGTATGACTTTCGTTTGCTTTCTCCGAACGAAATACAGCGCTACCGTGATACGTTGTGCCTAGCCTTCTACAGCTCTAAATCTTGATGCATGTCAACTGATAAAGTTGTTAGGTTCGCATTTTCCTGAATGAATATAGTCTTTCAGACTTCAGTTCTGGAAGGCTGTCATGTACAAGTATTTTCTCGTTCTGCTATTCGTTCCGGCGTTATCCAATGCAGATGTTTATAAATGCACAATCAACGGGCGTGTGAATTACGGAGAATCTTGCGGTGGAAGTTCATCGGCAAGTGTTGTGTATTGACCCAGTGAAAACCTGCTCAGGTGATAAACTCGAAAGGAGACAACGTGAGCACGGTAATGGAAGAGGAAATCAAACGGTGGACGGCCAAGCGTAAGAGCGCGTTGGTTGTTGAGATAAT
>JBFLXR010000021.1:0-34221 GCA_040757065.1 Pseudomonadota bacterium | reverse complement strand
TGCGCGGCATCATGCGCAATCCCTCGATGATCGGCGAAATCGTGCCGCAGGTGAAAAATCTCGATGCCGACATCGACGAGGCACAGGTTACGGTGATCATGACCCGGCTGGATCTGGTCTGGGATCAGTTGTTCCCGGCAGAGCAGTCGCGCATCGTCAGGTTGCTGGTGGAAAAAGTGGTGGTATCGCCGACCAACATTGAACTGCGCCTGCACGCCAACGGCATCGGTCAGATCATCAGGGAGATGCAGCCAGCGGCGGCAACCGAGGAGACCATGGTATGAGCTCCATCAAAATCGAAGGCCACGCCGAGGCCGTACCGTTCAGCAACGGCAGCCTGACGCTCAATATCCCGATCAAGATCAAGCGACGGGGCGGGTGCAAGAAAATCACCCTGCCCAACGGTGAAGAGGGGATAGCAAACTCGCCGAAAAAACCGACGGCCATGCAACTGGCGCTGGCGCGCGGACACCGTTGGCTGGCCATGCTGGAATCCGGTGAGGTGAAAACCATGCGTGAACTTGCGGCCCGCGAGGGCGTGGACAACAGCTACGTGAGCCGGATGGTCAACCTGACGCTGCTGCCGCCATGGACCATCGCGGCGATTCTGGATGACTCGCTGCCGGGTGATGCCATTTTGTTCGATATGGCGGTTGATCCGCCGTTGGTGTGGGAGCCGCTTGTCGGCTAGGGTTTTCGTGAATGCCGCCATTCCCAAGGGGGAATTGGCGACTGATCAGCCCAAAGTCCACGCTGTTCATTTCGAGCAGTGTTCTGGAGTTCATAGAATGATCGGTCTTTGTTGTATTTGTCATACACCCAAGCCATGCCACGGCGGATCTGCTCGGCATTAGCATCTACTCCATTGCAGGTAACCCGCGCCACCGAACGATGATAGCGGTCGGTAGCTTGTACCTGAATCTCCGCAGGCTTCTTGAAACACATCTCCGCCAATGATTGCTTGGAGCGCTGACCGAAAGGCTGGATTTTTTCCGGAGCATCGATTTCAGCCAAGCGGATTTTTATCTGCTCATTTTGGTTGCACATGGCGGTAAGAGTGTCACCGTCTGAAATCCCGATGATTAGACATGCTGCGAGAATGGTTGCACTCATAGTTTATTTTGCGTGGTTAGTAGGTTGGGATTTTTTCACAGGAGTGGCTCATCACGTGAGCTACTTGTTGGTTATGGTGGTAATCTGATAAAGCACTTATTTATGATCACGGCCACTGAATTTTGCAAATGCATTTTAGATTATGCAACTATATATTCAGATGAAGAAGTAAGGAATCAGCGAGTAGCGAGATTATTGGGTGAGTGATATGAATGCTAAAGCAAACAAATTAAGGGTTCTCAAAAGAACATCTGAGCTTCTTGATCTGCCACTTTTAAAGGGCGTACTGGATTTAAGAAATAGGGATATTGATACTCAGGTATATTTACATATGCCGAATGAGTACAAGACAGCCGCGAAGTCAGGTCGATTACCTAAGCCAAATTTGGCAATTTCAAATAACAATCAAGTAACTCATTTGGTTATTCCATCTAATGAACCTCGCCTTGAATATATTACTGTTGAGAATCTTCCGAACCTTACTTCCATAGTAGTAAAAAAATCGCCTAACTCAAAGCTTGTTACAAAAAATGGTGAGATTGTTAGGATTGCCTCTAGCCCCTCTGCACTGCGTTGGCTGATTTGCAGGAACCTACCCAGTCTTCGCTCAGTTGTGGTGGAAGGCGGGCTCTATTGGTTAGAAATAGAAAATGCTCCATCTCTTGAGGAAATTGATGTGCATAAGTCTTCTTCGCTTGATTATTTCTCGATCAGGCAATGCGCTTCGCTCCAAAGAGTTGGCGTATTGGGTTGTAAGAAGCTGAGACAAATTGTTAATTTGCCAGAAGCACAATATTCAGCCTTGCGCATTTCAGAGCAAATTGAAGCCACTCAAAGTCAGTCAAAGCGAAATTGCCGTATTTATCGGGAGATGACCTATACGGATATAGACAACCTTCTCGAGAATATTCACTCGTTTATTGCTGTGGCCTATGAACGTGAATGGTTAGATGATTATCTAGATTTTTCCATCAAATTAGGAAGACCGCTTGAAGGATTTTATTCTGGTGGTAGTGGTGAGACATGCCCCTATGCGCTTGAGCCTGATGAAGACGGATGTAGATCCATAGAGGCTGGCTTGTCTGAGATCGTGGACAGGATAGCTAATGAGTTACATGATCGGTATAAGAGCTTGCGCTTGGGAAATTCATTAACAGCGTCTCGCGAAGATTTCCAGAAAAGGTTGCATTTACGAGAGAGTGAAATTCTTAGAGTTATCCGAAAATATGCAAAGAAATGCTGAATGGTGGCTTTGCAATTATCGTAATCACATGGTACTTCCATCGCGGCGATTCTGGATGACACACTGCCGGATGATGCGATCCATGTTCGACATGGCGGTTGATCCGCCGTTGGTGTGGGATGCTGCGGACAGTTAAATTCATACGACGCAGTTTGTCGTATGGCTGTGGATGATGTAACTTTATTGAGATATACGGAGTCCACATGAAGCAATTGTCCAAAACCAGACTGATCGCCCACCGCCAATGCCCGAAACGCATGTGGCTGGAAATGTATAAACCGAAATTGCGCAAGGATACGCCCGATACACTTGCCAGTTTTGATGTCGGTCATACCGTTGGTGACATTGCCCGCTATCTTTATGATCCTGAGCAAAAAGGTGTGCTGTTCAATGCCAATCGTGACGGATTTCCTGCAGCTTTTCGCCGTAGCAAGGAACTGTTGAATTCTGATCTTCCCTTATTCGAAGTCGGTTACTCGACTGAAGGGGCATATGCGTTTGCAGATGTGATGCTGCCTGTAGTTCAGAACGGGCAGCGCATGTGGCGCATGATCGAGGTCAAATCTTCGACTGGGGTGAAGGAGTATCACCGTGACGATGTGGCTATCCAGGCCTATGTTGCACGCCATGCCGGTGTACCACTCCAGTCTATTGCGCTGGCGCATATCGACAACAGTTTCGTTTATCCCGGACAGGATGACTATCGGGGGCTGCTCAAGGAATGCGATCTGACTGAGGCGACGTTTTCCCGTGATGACGAAGTGCGGGGTTGGATTTCCGCTGCACAGGTTACTGCGGCGATGGCTTCGGAACCATCCATATCTACCGGGACGCATTGCAGCACTCCATTCTCCTGCGGATTTCACGAATACTGTTCATCCCAAGAGACGCAGCCAGAATTTCCGGTTCACTGGTTGCCATACAACCAGTCTCCTGAATTCCGGGGATATGTCGATGAGCATCCCGGTCTTGATTTGCGCGATGTCCCTGACGGTCTGCTCAGCGATTTGCAGCGACGTGTCAAAACCCACACTCTGAACGGTACGGTATATTTCGATGCGGATGGCGCTGCCGCAGAGTTGGCGAAATATTCATTGCCCGCGTTATTTCTGGATTTTGAAACGATCCAGCGCGCAATTCCTGTATGGGGAGGCACCCGTCCTTACCAGCAAATCCCTTTTCAGTTCAGCCTGCACATCTTGGATGTTCACGGCAAGCTGACATCGCAGGCATTCCTCGATCTTAGTCGGGATGATCCCTCGCGTCCTTTTTCGGAGGCGCTGGTTACTGCCTGCTGCGGTAACGGACCGATCTTCGTATACAACGCGGGATTTGAAGGTGGTCGAATCCGGGAACTGGCTGATCGCTTCGCAGATTTGTCTGACGCTTTGCTTGCGATCAAGGATCGGCTCGTCGATTTGCTTCCCATCACGCGCACACATTATTACAACCCGACCCAACGCGGAAGTTGGAGCATCAAGGCGGTCTTGCCTGCGATCGCTCCAGACTTGAGCTATGAGAAACTCGAAGGTGTACAGAATGGCGGTATGGCAATGGAAGCCTATCAGGAAGCTACTTGCCCCTATACTGGACTGTGCAAGAAGAAAACCCTCGAAAAGCAACTGTTGGCATACTGTGGACTAGACACCTTCGCCATGGTGCGGCTGTGGCAATTCCTGTCAGGTCGTCATGAATTTAAATTCGAAAATCTATATGTCCAAGCGACCTGATACCAAAGAAACCGTATTGCTCGCCCTCGAACTGATGCGTCGCATTCCTCGCGGGCGATACGTTACAGCTAGAGAACTGTATGAACAACTCGCCGACAGCGAGGTCGGGCGCGACCTGCGCACCATCCAGCGCCAGTTGGAAATGCTCAGCAGCCACTTCGACATCGAGCGTGATGAGCGTAGTAAACCCTACGGTTACCGCTGGAAAGAAAAATCACGAGGGATGGCGCTGCCGACACTTACCGAGCAGGAATCATTGCTGCTGACCTTGGCGGAGCAACACCTGCGCAGCCTGCTGCCCGCCAGTTTGCTGAAATCCATGGAAGGTTTTTTTGATCAGGCGCGCAGCAATCTTGCGCCATATTCCAATGCGCAGCGCGAGCGTGAGTGGCTGAAAAAAGTGCGTGTGGTTAGTACCACACAGCCGCTGCTGCCACCCAAGATCAAACCGGGCGTTTTTGAGCAGGTCAGTAATGCGCTATACGCAAATCACTGGCTGAAGGTGGATTATGAGAACGCATCGGGTAAGCGCACGCAGGCCGAAGTGATGCCCTTGGGGTTGGCGCAGCAAGGCCCACGTTTCTACTTGGTGTGCCGCTTCAAGGATTTCGACAACGAGCGTAGTTTAGCGCTGCATCGGATTGTGGCTGCCGAAGCGACGACGCAACCATTCCAGCGACCTAAGGATTTTGATTTGGAGAAATACGACAACGATGGTCGCTTCAGTTTTGGCGAGGGGAAGCACATCCGGTTGACCTTCCGCATCAAGAAGGATGCAGGTCTGCACTTGCTGGAGTCGCCATTATCACAAGATCAGCAGGTCACAGAGTTCGATGGATTTTACGAAATCACAGCGACCGTGGTTGATTCGACAAGGCTAGATTGGTGGTTGCGCGGGTTTGGCGATACCGTGCAGGCAATCGCTAAAACCGAAGTTGTACAGCCTGACTGATAGAACGCAGGAAATAAGATGGAGAGACAGACGTTGCGCATAGCCACCTGGAATCTGGATCACGCTTCAAATAGTAAACGGCCTATACAACGGCAGATCGAAGCCATCATGAGAATGGCTCCGGACATACTGGTGCTGACGGAAACCTGTGCACAGGTCGACTTGTCGCCATACGGTTATAGCGTGCAATATACCCAGCCAAATGAATATAAAAAATACTATGCGGCGATCTGGTCAAGATTTCCGATTGTGCATCAGCATGAAACGAGCGATCCGGAGTTGACTGTCTGTGCGCAGATCGCTTCCTCGCTGGGAGATGTGTTGGTTTATGGCACGATCATTACCTACCACGGTGATAAAGGGCCGGATCAAAAGTCACCTGCATGGGCGGAACACTACAAAGCCATCGGTGTTCAGGGCAATGACTGGGCGCGTTTGCGTGCTCAAGCTGCGCTGCCGATGATCGTGGCAGGAGACTTCAATCAAACCCGCGATGGCTCTTCGCGTACTTATGGCACGGCTCATGGTCGGGGCTTGTTGACAGAGCAACTCGCAAGAAGTGGGTTGGTTTGCCTGACGACAGAGAATTTTGGTGATACGGGGAAGTTGAAAGTAGACCAACGAATAGATCGGGCAAGAAACAATATCGATCACATTTGTGTGACCGAGAATGTGTTTGAAATTGGCGATGTCGGAGCTTGGGATCATTTCGCCGAGGATGGCGCGTACCTTTCTGATCATAATGGGGTATATGTCGATATCGCCGAGTGTGTGTTTAAAAATTAAGGGAGAGATCATTTGTGAGTGCTTTTACAAGTCCGATTCTGATACAGAATAAAACGCAATCAACCGTTCTGGAGCGCATTGCTCTTAGTTCAAATGACGGTGATGCATTTTCAGAAAAGTGGTTACAAGACATATTGTTTGCAAACCCACAGTGCCTGCCAGTCAGGGATATCGATCCACACATAGGCTCATTGATTCCTATTTGTACGGAGATCGTAACCGATGCGGGGCCAGCAGACATCCTGTATGTCACGCCAACCGGGCAAATTGTTCTTGTGGAAACCAAGCTCTGGAGAAATTCCGAGGCGAGACGAACTGTCGTCGCGCAGATACTGGATTACGCAAAGGAACTCTCATCCTGGACTTATGAGGAACTGGCCAAGCGGGTTGGCGAAGCATCAAAGAGGGGGCCAGCACACCCGCTGTCGTGTGTGAAGGAAATTGGAGGTGATGAGACCGCGTTTGTAGATGGAATTAATCGAAGTTTGAAAAGGGGGGACTTTCTATTGCTCATAGTGGGTGATGGTATCCGTTATGGCGTGGAGTCTCTGGTTGGTTTTCTGGAAGTGCACGGGAATCTTCATTTCACTTTGGGCTTAATTGAGGTCGCCTCGTTCAAGATGCCAGATGGGGATCTGTTGTTGCAACCTCGCATTTTGGCAAAGACCGAAAATATTCGGCGCACAATTTTCCTCGGAGCCAATGGAGACGTTCAGCCTGACCAAATAGTCGACCAACAAGATGCAGACTCGCCAAAGAATTCTGATGCACCTTGGTTTCAGACATTTTGGGCCGAGTATTTGGAGGCTCTGAAACTGGATGATATGCGCCAACCCATCCCCAAACCGGCCAAGTCAACGAATATGTTTTTTGGCATGCCACCGGGAGGCGGATCTGCTTGGATAAGCGCATATATCGCCCAAAGCAGAGGCAAGGCGGGAGTCTTTCTTACCTTCTTCAAAGGATTTGACAAGATTGAGGACTACTACCAGCGGCTCTTGTCCCAGAAAGAGGATATCGAAAGGAGTTTTGGTGCCCCGCTAATTTGGGAGCGTAATGGAGACAAAATTTACATTGGTCCGGCAGATATTTCATACAGCACATTGAAGTCGGGTGATGACCGGAAACAAACCATTCAGCTTCTAGCGGACATGACCAATCGTATGGTGAATACCTTCAGGCAACGATTGGAAACAATTAGCCGAGAAATTGAGTAGTCGCTGCGCATTGGGAAATGTCGCTGATGTTGTTTCTGGGGGGATGGACTAGGGCGCGTTTCTCAAGGCGTTCGGCGCGGACATCTTTTACGACCAGCAGAAGCAGTGTGAGTCGGCGCGCCTGCATGTCGCCACCGGCCATGTACCGCATGGAGTGGCAAACAAGTTGACTGGATAGCAATTCCACCGTCAAACCGTTCATCCAAGTCCGCGTGTAATTCAATGAAATTAAAGGATGAAATTTTGCGCTATTGCGGACTTCGGCTTGGGCATGGATGGGGAGTCGGCGGAGAATAACGGCGCGGAGAGAGCGAATTGCTGCGGATCATGAGGGCTGTGGTGAGATGCGAAGTCCGCAACTTATTGAAAATAAAGCCGCTGTGTGCGGGATTCTGAGAAAAGAAAAAGGACTCAGAGAGTGTCTGAGTCCTTATTATTGGTGGAGGCGGGGGGAATTGAACCCCCGTCCGCGAGCCCTCTACAGGCAGTTCTACATACTTAGTCTGGTTGTTTAATTTAGTCCGGCAGACGCCAACCGACAGGCTGCTGACGAACGAGTCACCTTGAGTTTAATGCCGCGCAAAGTAACCCTGCGCTGCACGATTCCGTGTAAATGACCTCACTCATCGCAGCCTTGCGGCTTTGAGCCCCTCCACGGACAGCGGGGTGTGAGGTCTAGCCTTTAGGCGGCCAGAGCGTAAGTTTCGTCGTTTGCGACTATTTGTTTTCCAGCTTATTTACGAGGTGGCGGGTCCTCGGTATGCCCTACGCTGCTTTGCAACCCACGTCGAAGCCAGGTCGCCCCCGGTTCGGTTCTGCAAGTCGGTGCAGATTGTACCGTATTAGGCGGGGAGTCGTGAGATTAGTTCCGCGGGGTTGTCGATAATGGTGTCGGCTTGCCAGTCGGTCAGGTCGGCATGCGGGTCGATGTAGCCATAGCGGGCAATGGCGGTTTGCATGCCGGCTGCCCGTCCGGCTTGCACGTCGCGCAGGTCGTCGCCGAGAAAGAGGCTGTGCGCCGGTTGGGTGCTGGCGAGTTCGGCCGCATGGAGCAGGGGGAGGGGGTGGGGCTTGGCATGTGCGCAGGTGTCGCCGCTGACGAGGCAGACGGCTTGCTCGGCGTAGCCGAGGGCTTGCATCAGCGGGAGGGTGAAGCGGTGGGGTTTGTTGGTGACGATGCCCCACGGCAGGCCTTTGCGCTCGATGGATTCGACCAGTTGCGCCATACCGGGAAAGAGGCGGGTGTGGTCGCAGATGTGTGCGGCATAGTAATCCAGAAAGGCTTCGCGCAGCGGGGTAAAGCGTGCGTCTTCCGGGCTAATGCCAAAACCGAGGCCGAGCAGGCCGCGTGCGCCATGAGAAGCTTGCGGTCGAATGGTTTCCAGCGGCAACGGCGGCAGGTCGTGCAGGCCGCGCACGTGGTTGAGCGCTGCGCCGAGGTCGGGCGCAGTATCTGCGAATGTGCCGTCCAGATCGAAAAAAACAGCCTTAATCACGCTGGCAGCACATCAGGTAGTTGACGTCGGTGTCGCGTCCGAGTTGATAGGATTTGGTCGAAAGGCTGTAATGCATGCCGGTAATGTCGAGGATGTTCAGTCCGGCGTTGCGGCAGAAGCCGGCCAGTTCCGAGGGTTTGATAAATTTGGCGTAGTCGTGCGTGCCGCGCGGTATGACGTTGAACAGGTATTCTGCGCCCAGTACCGCGACCAGATAGGCTTTGGGGTTGCGGTTGATGGTGGAGAAGAAAACTTTGCCGCCCGGTTTGACAAGCTGGGCACAGGCGCGCACCACGCTTTGCGGGTCCGGTACATGCTCCAGCATTTCCATGCAAGTAACCGTGTCGTATTGTCCCGGTTGTTCGGCGGCGAGTTCTTCAACCGCTACTTTGCGGTAGGCGACTTTCTTGCCGCTTTCCAGCAGATGCAGTTTGGCGACTTGCAGCGCCTTATCGCCGAGGTCGATGCCGGTAACTTGCGCACCGAGTCCGGCCATGCTTTCGGAAAGTATGCCGCCACCGCAGCCGACATCCAGCACGCTTGCGCCGTTTAGCGGGGCAAGGCGGTCGATATAGCCGAGGCGTACGGGGTTGATTTCGTGTAGCGGGCGGAATTCGCTGTTGGGATCCCACCAGCGGTGGGCGACTTGGCCGAATTTGTCGAGTTCGATTTGGTCTGCGTTGGACATGGCGTTGGTATCGGTTGACTGCAATGGGTGGAATGTAACAAAACGGCGGGCAATAAAAAAGCCCCGCGTATGCGGGGCTTTCGTTGTTGCAGCTTGGCTTACTTCGTGCCGGAAACAGTCACGGTCACGCGACGGTCCGGGGCCAGGCAAGCTTGCAGCTTGGCACTCTTTAGTTTCTTGCAGTCGGTGGGCTTGGTAACAGGTTCGCTGCTGCCCTTGCCGGCAGTTGCGATCTTGTCGGCCGGAATGCCTTTGCCAACCAGATAGTTTTTCACGGTTACGGCGCGTTTTTCGGACAGTTTTTGGTTGCCTGCCTTGGAACCGGTGCGGTCTGCATGGCCGGTGACGGTGATCTTGTCGTAAGTCACGCCGTTCAGATCGGCTGCCAGTTTGTCCAGCGAGGGATTGCTGCCGCCCTTCAGATCGGCCTTGCCTGTCGAGAACAGTTCGTCGGCGTTCAGGTCAACCTTCTTGGGGACAGGCTTCGGTGCGGGAGCAGGGGCCGGCACAGGAGCCGGAACCGGCGGCGGCAGAATGACAGGAGCCGGAGCAGGAGCCGGTTCGGTCTTCACGGGGTCGCATTCTGCTACGGCGTTTTCGAGTGCCCATTCGGCGGTGCGCACGCACTTGCCGCTGCTGTCGCGGACGATTTTTCCTTGACTGTCATAAGCATAGCCTACGCTGTTCGGGTGAGCGACAGCTGTCATCGCGCTAGCGGAGAGAATCGAGGCCAGCAGTAATTTGGCGGTATTCATTTGAATTTTCATCGGCTTGTTCCTTGTTGGTGTTTTGGGTCACGAGACGCAGATCATGATGTTATAGACAGTGCTATACCTTGTAAACTGTAACGCACGAGTGTTGCACGAATGTGACAAATTTTGCTTTGGCGGTGAGTGGGCGTGCGTGGTAAACTCGCGGGCTGTTTTGTAAGTATATTTACGGTGCCGGAGATCGATGGAACAATTCGCTAAAGAGACGCTGACGGTCAGCCTGGAAGAGGAAATGCGCAAGTCCTATTTGGACTATGCGATGAGCGTGATCGTAGGGCGAGCGCTGCCGGATGTGCGCGACGGTCTGAAGCCGGTACATCGTCGTGCGTTGTACGCGATGCACGAGCTGTCTAACGATTGGAACCGCGCCTATAAGAAGTCGGCGCGTATCGTCGGCGACGTGATCGGTAAGTATCACCCGCACGGCGATACGGCGGTGTATGACACCATCGTGCGTATGGCGCAGGATTTTTCGCTGCGTTACCCGCTGGTGGACGGTCAGGGTAACTTCGGTTCGGTGGACGGCGACAATGCGGCGGCAATGCGTTACACCGAAATCCGTATGGCGCGCATTGCGCATGAGTTGCTGGCCGATCTGGATAAGGAAACCGTCGATTTCGGGCCGAACTATGACGGTTCGGAAAAAGAACCGCTGGTTTTTCCGACCCGTGTACCGAATTTGTTGGTGAATGGTTCGTCCGGTATTGCGGTGGGGATGGCGACCAACATTCCGCCTCACAACTTGACCGAAGTGGTGGATGGCTGTCTGGCGTTGCTGGCAAATCCTGAATTGGATATCGAGCAACTGATCGAATTGATTCCTGCGCCGGACTTCCCGACCGCAGCGCTGATCTACGGTACCGCAGGCATTAAAGAGGGCTATCGTACTGGTCGCGGTCGGGTGCTGATGCGTGCCCGCTGCCACTTCGAAGAAGTGGATAAGAATGGCCGTCAGGCGATCATCATCGACGAATTGCCCTATCAGGTGAACAAGGCCAACTTGCTGTCGAAAATCGGTGAGTTGGTACGCGAGAAGCGTCTGGAAGGGATTTCCGAAATCCGTGACGAATCGGATAAATCCGGCATGCGTGCGGTGATCGAACTTAAGCGCGGCGAAATGCCGGAAGTGATTCTGAATCAGCTCTATAAAGAGACGCAGATGCAGGATAGCTTCGGCATGAACATGGTGGCGCTGGTCGATGGTCAGCCCAGATTGCTGAATCTGAAGGAAATTATTTCTGCATTCCTGCGTCATCGCCGTGAAGTGGTGACCCGCCGTACAGTATTCGAGTTGCGTAAAGCGCGCGAGCGCGGCCATATTCTGGAAGGCTTGGCGGTGGCTTTGTCCAACGTCGACGAAATCATTGCGCTGATTAAGGCGGCGCCGACTCCGCCCGATGCGAAGCGTGAGTTGATGTCGCGTACATGGCGATCCGCTTTGGTGGAAGATATGCTGAGCCGCGTCAGCAACGCATCCCGCCCGGAAGGTTTATCCGATGAATTCGGGTTGATTGGCAATGGCGATGCGCGCGGCTATAAGTTGTCCGATGCACAGGCACAGGCGATTCTGGAGTTGCGTTTGCAACGCCTGACCGGTCTGGAGCAGGACAAGATTGTGGGCGAGTACCGCGAAGTGATGGATAAGATCACCGATCTGCTGGATATTCTGGCCCGCCCCGAGCGTGTGACGGCAATCGTTGGCGATGAATTGACTGCGTTGAAAACGCAGTTCGGCGATAAGCGCCGCAGCGAGATCATTACCCACGTGCATGACATCAGCATGGAAGACTTGATTGCGCCGGAGGATGTGATGGTGACCCTGTCGCATGGTGGTTATATCAAATCGCAACCGCTCGGCGAATACCGTGCACAAAAACGCGGCGGACGCGGTAAGCAGGCGGCCGCGACTAAGGAAGACGATTTCATCGATAACTTGTTCGTCGCCAATACGCACGATTACATTCTGTGCTTCTCCAACCGTGGTCGCGTGTACTGGATGAAAGTCTACGAGGTGCCGCAGGGTGGGCGCGCGAGCCGCGGTAAGCCGATTGTCAATTTGCTGCCGCTGGAAGAAGGCGAGAAGATCAATGCGATTCTGCCGGTGAAGGAATTCAGCGACGACCAGTATATTTTCTTCGCAACCGTGAACGGTACGGTGAAGAAAACGGCCTTGTCGCAATTCGGCAATCCGCGTAAGGCCGGCATTATTGCCATTGCGCTGGACGAGGGCGATTATCTGGTGGGCGTGGCGATTACCGACGGCAAGCACGATGTCATGCTGTTCTCCGACGGCGGAAAAGCAGTACGTTTCGATGAGGATGATGTGCGTCCGATGGGGCGCGACACCCGTGGCGTGCGCGGCATGAAACTGGCGGAAGGGCAGAAAGTCATTTCTCTGCTGGTGGCCGAGGATGAGTCGCAAAGCGTGCTGACTGCTACAGAGAACGGTTATGGCAAACGCACTCCGATTGCGGAATACACCCGTCATGGGCGCGGTACGCAGGGCATGATCGCGATTCAGACCAGCGAACGCAACGGTAAGGTAGTGGCGGCCACGCTGGTGAAGCCGGAAGACGAAATCATGCTGATCGGCACCAATGGCGTACTGATTCGAACTCGCATTAGCGAGGTGCGTGAAATGAGCCGTGCGACGCAGGGCGTTACGCTGATGAATCTGGATGCGGGCGATAAATTGGCCGGTTTGAGCCGGATTGCCGAGTCGGAAGAGGAAGAGGGCGAGGAGTCCGGTGAATTTGAAGATGGCAGTGAAAGTGAAACTAACGCGTAACTTTTAAAGGGATCGACAGGCATCATGGCAATTTATAACTTCAGTGCAGGACCTGCGGTATTGCCGCAGGAAGTGTTGCAGCAAGCGCGCGACGAAATGCTCGATTGGAATGGTAGCGGCATGTCCGTCATGGAAATGAGTCACCGCGGCAAAGAGTTCATGGGCATTGCTGCGCAAGCGGAAGCCGATTTGCGTGAGTTGATGAATATCCCTGCCAACTACAAGGTGCTGTTCCTGCAAGGCGGAGCCAGCAGCCAATTCGCCATGATCCCGATGAACTTGTTGCGCGGTAAGGCATCGGCTGACTATGTAAATACCGGTGAATGGTCGAAAAAAGCCATTGGCGAAGCCAAAAAATATGGCGAAGTGAATGTGGTCGCCAGCGGTGCGGACAAGAATTTTTCCTATGTTCCCGCGTTCGAAACCTGGCAGCGTAATCCCAATGCCGCGTATCTGCACTACACGCCGAACGAAACCATCGGCGGCGTCGAATTCGGCTGGATCCCGGAAAGCGGTGATGTGCCGTTGGTGGCCGATATGTCGTCGAACATTCTGTCGCGTCCCTTGGATGTGTCGAAATTCGGTTTGATTTATGCCGGCGCGCAAAAGAACATCGGCCCGGCCGGGCTGACCATCGTGATCGTGCGTGAAGATTTGATCGGTCAAACCGTGCCGGGTACGCCGACCATGTTCGACTACAAGACGCATGCCGACAACGACTCGATGTACAACACACCACCGACTTACGGCATTTACATCGCCGGTCTGGTGTTTCAGTGGCTGAAGCGCAACGGCGGCATCGGTGCAATGGAGCAAACCAATATTGCCAAGGCGAAGGCGCTGTACGATGCGATCGATTCCAGTAACGGTTTTTATAATTGCCCGGTAGCGCTGTCCGATCGTTCGCGCATGAACGTGCCGTTCACGTTGAAGGACGCCAGCTTGGACAGTGAATTTTTGAAGCAGGCGGAACAACACGGATTGCTGCAATTGAAAGGGCATCGCTCGGTGGGTGGGATGCGCGCGTCGATTTACAACGCGATGCCCTTGTCCGGCGTGCAAGCCTTGGTTGAATTCATGAATCAGTTTGCCAAACGCCATGGCTAAAACTTATTCCATCCTTACGCTGAACAAGATTGCTGCCGTCGGCTTGCATCGTTTGCCTTCGGAGCGTTATCGCATCGGCAACGAGCTGGCTGAGCCGGACGCGATTTTGGTGCGTTCGCACAACATGCTGGAAATGGAGATTCCATCCAGCGTGAAGGCGATTGCACGGGCGGGGGCAGGAACCAATAATGTGCCGGTAGCCAAGATGAGTGCGCGCGGCATACCGGTCTTCAATGCGCCGGGGGCGAATGCCAATGCCGTAAAGGAATTGGTGCTGACGGGTATGCTGCTGGCGGCGCGCAATATTGTTCCGGCCATGCAGTTTGTCTCCGGTTTGTCCGGCGACGACGCGACCCTGCATAAATTGGTTGAGGATGGAAAAAAGAACTATGC
This sequence comes from Pseudomonadota bacterium, assembly GCA_040757065.1. Lineage (GTDB taxonomy): Bacteria > Pseudomonadota > Gammaproteobacteria > Burkholderiales > Gallionellaceae > JBFLXR01. The sequence goes on along the minus strand of JBFLXR010000021.1, from coordinate 19,938 downwards.
CGGTATCGAGTTGCGCGGACGCACGCTTGGTATTGTCGGGCTAGGCGCAATTGGTCGTCTGGTAGCGGATGCCGCGATCGGTCTCGGTATGCAGGTCATCGGCTTCGATCCGGAAATCACCGTCGAGGCAGCCTGGAGTTTGCCGTCGCAAGTCAAAAAGGCGAATAGCGTCGAGGAATTGTTGAAGCACAGCGATTTCGTTACGCTGCATGTGCCGTTGTTGCCGGCTACGCGCGGACTGATCAATGCCGAGCGGCTGCAAAATATGAAGCACGGTGCGGTGCTGCTGAATTTTGCGCGTGATGCGATTGTGGATGAGGCAGCGGTGCTGGTGTCTCTGGCCGAGAAGAAATTGCGTTGTTATGTCTGCGATTTTCCGACACAAAAGGTGGCAGGCAATTCCGGGGTGGTGGCATTGCCGCATTTGGGAGCTTCGACGCAGGAGGCCGAAGATAATTGCGCTGTGATGGTGGTTGATCAATTGCGCGATTATTTGGAGCACGGCAACATCGTAAATACGGTCAATTTCCCGAATTTATCGATGCCGCGTGAGTCGGTTTACCGACTGGCGATTGCCAATGCCAACGTGCCGAACATGTTGGGGCAAATTTCCGGGGCGCTGGCGGCGGCGGGAATCAATATTCACAATATGATGAACAAATCGCGCGGCGAAATGGCCTATACGCTGGTGGACGTGGATAGTCCGGCACCGAGCGACGTACTGGCGCAGATAGCGGCTATTCCCGGTGTGCTGACCGTGCGCGATTTGCTGCTTGAAGCCTGATCGAGAGTAGAAATGAGTGAGGAATTAAAACGCTGCCGCGAACAGATCGACCGCATCGACGATGAGTTGCTTCGGTTGTTCAACGCGCGCGCGGCGTTGGCGCAGGAAATCGGCCATTTGAAGCAGGGAGGGGCAGTATTGCGCCCCGAACGCGAAGCGCAAGTGCTGGCGCGGCTGACCGGGGCGAATCCTGGCCCTTTGCCGTCCGGGAGTATTGCACAATTGTTCACCGAGGTCATGTCGCATTGTCGGGCATTGGAAGCGCCGCTGTCGGTCGCGTATCTGGGGCCCGCCGGTTCGTTTTCCGAGTTGGCGGCTTTCAAGCGTTTCGGACATGCGCTGCTGAACGTACCCTGTGCGTCCATTGATGAGGTGTTTCGTAAGGTGGAAAGTGGCGAGGCCAGTTACGGCGTCGTGCCGGTCGAGAACTCGACCGAGGGGGCGGTCGGACGTACTTTGGATTTGCTATTGCAAACGCCGCTAAAGGTATGCGGCGAAGTGCCGCTGGCAGTGCATCAGTGCCTGATGTCGCAACAGCAGGAACTGGGCGGCATTAGCCGGGTATACTCGCATCCGCAGTCGCTGGGACAATGCCAAAGCTGGCTGAACGCGAATTTGCCGCAAGCTGAACGCGTGACGGTTTCCAGCAATTCCGAAGCGGCGCGTCTGGCTGCGGAACAGGCCGACAGTGCGGCAATTGCTGGCAAACAGGCGGCTGAGCATTACGGTGTGCCGTTGCGGGCAGAAAATATTGAGGATGATCCGCGCAATACCACCCGGTTTCTGGTGGTCGGCGATCAGGAAGTGGCGCCATCTGGTCACGATAAAACCTCGTTGGTATTGTCCGCCCCGAATCGTCCGGGCGCAGTACATGATTTGCTGACGCCGCTGACGCGGCACGGCGTATCCATGACCAAACTGGAATCGCGACCCGCGCGCGCCGGATTGTGGGAGTATGTGTTTTACATCGACATCGAAGGGCACCAGCAGGATGCTGCGGTCGCGGCGGCGCTGGAGGAATTGCGTCAAGCTGCATCCTTCGTCAAAATTTTAGGATCGTATCCGGCCGCTGTTTAAGCGTGCTGTAAGGAGCAAACATGGCTTTACCCCAGTTGAAATGGGATGCGGATTTCTTAAAGGATAACCCCACCCTTAAAGATGAAAATTACGGTATCCCGGCCGAACTAAAGCGCATCAATTATCCGATTCGCCTAGTTCGCTATTGGTTTATGTACCATTTCCTGCGCGAAGAAACCGCCAAGCAAGGGCGTCCGCTGGAGGTTTGCGAAATCGGCGTGGATGTCGGGCAAATGCTCGGTTTTATGCATGCAGCCGCGGAACACGGCGGTCAGATGATTGATTTCGCTACTTGGGATGCAGTCGATGCGTTGGTGCGCCGCGAGATTTTGGAACGGGTAGGCTACCGCAACTTCTACGAAGTCGATTTGGAAAGCCCGGAATTCGCTCTCGGCGAGAAGCAGTACGACGCGATGATACTGTTGCACGTTTTGGAGCATTTGTTTAAGCCGGAAGAGTTGATGGCCAAGCTGATGCATAATCTGAAGCCGGGCGGTATCGTAATCGGCGGTTTTCCTTCGACGCCGCAAGCGTTTGCCGAAGCGCGCGAAGAGAAGATTCGTCCCGGCGCCCGTAAGTATGGGCACGTCAGCGTGTTTTCGCCCGAACGGGTACGCGAAATGGCGACTGGTTGCGGCCTCGAAGTCGAGTTCCTCAGCGGCGCATTCATGATGCGCAAAAAAGGCTTCTTTCTGGAAAACTACCAGTGGTGGCTGCGCTTTAATTTGTGGTTCGGCGGCAAATTTCCCGGTTGGCCGGGCGAAACCTATTGGTTGCTGCGCAAGCCTGCAAAATAATCGACGGATAGTGTAAGTATGAGTATCAATTACTGCGATTTGGCGCCGGAATGGATACGTGCGATTGCACCGTATCAACCGGGTAAGCCGATTTCCGAGTTGGAACGCGAGCTGGGTATTACCGGCATCGTTAAACTGGCTTCCAACGAGAACCCGCTGGGTGCCAGCAAGGCCGCTGTTGCGGCAATGCAAGAGGCGCTGAAAACCATTGCGCTGTATCCGGATGGTAACGGTTTCGATTTGAAAGATGCTTTGGCGAAACGTTATGCTGTCGAGCATGCGCAAATCGTGCTGGGCAACGGTTCTAACGATTTGCTGGAGTTGGCTGCGCGCGCTTTCTTAAAGCAGGGCGATAAAACGGTGTACTCCGCACATGCATTTGCGGTTTATGCCTTGGCGACGCAGGCAGTCGGCGCAACAGGCATCACCGTACCTGCGCAAGCGTTCGGACACGACCTAGAGGCAATGCGCGAAACAGCAGTACGCGAACAGGCGAGGATGGTGTTTATCGCTAACCCGAACAACCCGACCGGAACCTTCCTGAGTGGCGCAGCCTTGTTGAGCTTTATGCGGGCATTGCCAGCCAATATTCTGGTGGTGTTGGATGAAGCATATAACGAGTATTTACCGGAAGCGCTGCGCTACGACAGTGTCAGCTGGCTGAAGGAGTTTCCGAACCTGATCGTGTCGCGCACCTTCTCCAAAGCCTATGGTTTGGCGGGGCTGCGCGTGGGGTATGCGCTGATGCATTCGCAAGTGGCGGATATGCTGAACCGTGTGCGCCAGCCGTTTAACGTGAATAGCGTGGCGCTGGCCGCGGCTACTGCCGCATTAGCCGATACCGCGTTCGTGCAGGAGACCTTTGCGCTCAATCAGGCTGGTATGGCGCAAATTAAGGATGGCTTGCGTAAGCTTGGGCTCGAATACATCGAATCCTACGGCAATTTCGTCAGCTTCCGCATCGCGGGTGCGGGGCGTATGTTCCGTCGCTTGCTGGAGTTGGGTGTAATCGTAAGGCCGATTGCCAATTACGACATGGCAGACTGGCTGCGGGTCAGTATCGGTTTGCCGGAAGAAAACGAGAAATTTTTGTCTGCACTACAGCAGGCGATGGGGGAAGTAGCGTGATTATCATCATGAACCGAGATGTCACCGACGCACAAATCGATGCGGTGGTGAAAAAGTTGAAAGATGCCGGGCTGGAGGCCAACATTTCGCGCGGTACGGAGCGTACAGTGATCGGCGCGATCGGCGACGAACGCCAACTGGATGCGGAAATGTTTACCCCGCTGCCCGGCGTTGAGTCGGCAATGCATGTGGTCAAGCAATACAAGATAGTGTCGCGCGAATCGCATCCGGAAAACACCGTGATCGACATCGCTGGTGTGCCGCTGGGTGGGCAGCAAATCCAGATTATTGCCGGGCCGTGTTCGGTCGAAACGCAGGATCAGATGGATTTGTCGGCGCAATATGTGCATGAGGCCGGTTGTCGTCTGATGCGCGGCGGGGCGTTCAAGCCTCGCACCAGCCCCTATACATTCCAAGGTAAAGGTGTGGAAGGGTTGGAAATTTTCCGCAAGGCGGCCGGTAAGCACAAGTTGCCTATCGTCACCGAGCTGATGGATGCGCGGCAGTTGGATACCTTCCTTGAATACGATGTGGACGTGATCCAGATCGGTACCCGCAATATGCAAAATTTCGATTTGCTGAAAGAGGTCGGGCGTATCAACAAGCCGGTGATCTTGAAGCGCGGCATGTCGGCAACCATCAGCGAGTGGCTGATGGCGGCGGAATACATCGCCGCTGGCGGCAATCACAATATTATTTTCTGCGAGCGCGGCATCCGTACCTTCGAAACCTACTACCGCAACGTGCTCGACGTGACGGCGATCCCGGTGCTGAAGAAGGAAACTCACCTGCCGGTGATCGTCGATCCGTCGCACGCAGGCGGCAAGGCATGGATGGTGGCCTCTCTGTCGCAAGCCGCGATTGCCGCAGGTGCGGACGGTTTGCTGGTGGAAATGCACCCGAATCCGTGCGAGGCATGGTGCGATGCCGATCAGGCGCTGACTCCCGCAGAGTTGAAAAAACTGATGGGAACGCTGGGCGTTATTGCGGGCGCAATCGGGCGTACGCTGTAAGACATGACCGGGCCGCTTTTCAGAAAAGTCGTCATTTTCGGCGTCGGTCTGATCGGCGGTTCGTTTGCGCTGGCACTTAAGAAGGCTGGGGCGGTTGGCGAAGTCGTCGGCTTCGGGCGGAGTGCAGCAACACTCGAGCAAGCCAAGCAACTTGGAATAGTCGATCGTATCGGCGTTGGCGTGGCAGCCGAAGTCGGCGATGCCGATTTGGTGCTGCTTGCCAGTCCGGTCGGGCAGATGGCGGATTTGATGACGCGCATCGCACCGCATCTGGGCCCGAATACGTTGGTAACCGACGGCGGGAGTACTAAATGCAACGTGGTCGGTTATGCCCGTGCCCGGATGGGCGCCCGCGTTGGGCAGTTTATTCCGGCGCATCCGATTGCCGGAGCGGAGCAAAGTGGCCCGTCTGCGGCACGTGCCGACTTGTATCAGAATAAGCGTGTCGTGCTCACACCTCTGCCGGAAAATGCGCCGGTTTGGGTTTCGATTGTGCGGCAGGCGTGGGAATCATGCGGTGCGGTGGTGAGCGAACTGACGCCAGAACAGCACGATGGTGTGTTTGCCGCAGTCAGCCATTTGCCGCATTTGCTTTCATTCGCTTTGGTGCACGACATTGCGCAGCGCGCCGATCGCGATCTGCTGCTCAGCTTTGCCGCCAGTGGATTTCGTGACTTTACGCGTATTGCGGCAAGCTCTCCGGAAATGTGGCGTGATATCGCTTTGGCTAATCGCGCGGCTTTGTTGAGCGAGTTGGCGCGCTATCAACAAGAATTAACTCAACTGCAAAATGCGCTGAACGCCGGAGATGGCGCGCAACTGGAAACCATTTTCAGCGAAGCGCGCAATCTTCGCAGCGGCTGGACGCCGCAGTAAGCAGCGCGTTGCGTCGAACAGACAGAAACAACCATGACGACCCAAGAATTTCTCGAATTATCCCCTTTGTTGAGTGCGCACGGCACAGTGCGGCTGCCCGGTTCGAAGAGCATTTCCAATCGCGTGTTGCTACTGGCCGCGCTGGCGGAAGGTACAACCGAAGTGCGCGATTTGCTCCAATCGGACGACACCGACCGCATGTTGGAAGGTTTGCAAACACTCGGGGTAAAAATCGAATCGTTGGGCGAGCAGGCTTACCGGGTGCAGGGCTGTGCCGGTCGGTTCCCTGTTAAGCAGGCGAAATTGTTTTTAGGCAATGCGGGTACGGCGTTCCGTCCGCTGACGGCTGCGTTGGCGCTGGCTGGAGGCGACTACGAGCTTTCTGGCGTGCCGCGCATGCACGAACGGCCCATCGGCGATTTGGTGGAGGGTTTGCGCGAACTGGGCGCACAGGTTGAGTATCTGGGCAACGCCGGTTTTCCACCACTGCATATCTTGCCGGGTAAGCTGGCGGGTGATGCGGTCAAAGTGCGCGGCGATGTGTCGAGTCAGTTTCTGACCGGTTTGCTGATGGCTTTGCCGTTGCTCGGGCGTACGGTTACGGTTGAAGTGGTCGGTGAATTGATTTCCAAACCGTACATCGAGATTACCTTGGCGATGATGGCGCGTTTCGGTGTGCATGTGCAGCGCGAAGGCTGGCAGCGTTTCACTGTGCCGGCAGGGCAGTCCTATCGTAGTCCGGGGACGATTTACGTTGAAGGAGATGCTTCGTCTGCTTCTTACTTCCTCGCGGCCGGTGCGATCGGCGGCGGGCCGGTGCGTGTCGAGGGTGTCGGCAGTGAGAGCGTACAGGGCGACGTGCGGTTCGCGGAAGCGCTGCAACAAATGGGTGCGCAAATCGTGATGGGGCCGAACTGGATGGAAGCGCGTGCGCCGGAAAGCGGCAAGCTGCGCGCTATCGATTTGGACTGCAACCATATTCCCGATGCAGCGATGACGCTCGCGGTAGCGGCACTGTTTGCAGAGGGAGCGACTACCCTGCGTAATATTGCAAGCTGGCGGGTGAAAGAAACCGACCGCATTGCGGCGATGGCCACCGAGTTGCGTAAGGTCGGGGCGATGGTGGAAGAGGGGGCGGACTATATTCGGATTACCCCGCCAGCCGAAATTCGCCATGCTGCAATCGATACTTACGACGACCATCGCATGGCGATGTGTTTTTCGCTGGCGGCGTTCGGTGCGGCGGGCATGCGGATCAACGATCCGAAATGCGTTGCGAAAACTTTCCCGGATTATTTCGAGCGTTTTGCTGCAGTCACGCAAGCTGTGCCGGTGATTGCAATTGACGGACCTTCAGCGTCAGGGAAGGGAACCGTAGCGATGCGTGTGGCCGAGGCGCTTGGTTTCCATTATCTGGACAGCGGCGCGCTGTACCGTTTGCTGGGATTGGCCGCCATGCGTGCAGGGGTGGCATTGGACGACGAGAGTGGTTTGGCTGCGCTGGCATTGCGTTCGGACATCCGTTTTCAATCCGGCGAGGTGTGGCTGGACGGTGTGCAAGTCGGCGATGCGATACGCTCGGAAGAGTGTGCGGCCGCCGCATCAAAAGTGGCGTCGCTGCCCGCTGTACGTGAGGCGCTGCTGGACAAACAGCGCGCGTTCCGGCGCGCTCCCGGGTTGGTGACCGATGGTCGCGATATGGGGTCGGTAGTATTTCCTGATGCGGAAACCAAGGTGTTTCTGACGGCGCGCGCCGAGGTGCGCGCCGAACGTCGGTATAACCAGTTGATAGAAAAAGGGATGGGTGCTAACATGTCGTCCCTTTTGCAGGATATACGGGCGCGCGACGAGCGGGATAGTCAGCGCAGCGTGGCTCCGTTGCAGCAGGCGCCGGGCGCGAGTTTACTGGATACCTCCAGTCTGAACATCGAGCAGGCAACGCAGGCAGTACTGGCACAATACCGTGCCGCAAGGCCCTGAACGACCCAATCGCTCAGGTTGTTTAACGAACCCCGCGTAAGCGGATATCACATTTTTAAGGTTTTTTAATGAACGCATCCACTATGGAAAGTTTTGCCGCCCTCTTTGAAGAAAGCCTGACACGCAAGGAAATGCGTGCTGGCGAATTGATTACCGCGCAAGTTGTGCGCGTGGATCAAAACGTTGTGGTGGTGAACGCAGGCCTGAAGTCCGAAAGCCTGATCCCTGTTGAAGAATTCCTCGATGACGCTGGCACTTTGGAAGTCAATGCCGGCGACTTCGTGACTGTAGCAATCGAATCGTTGGAAAACGGTTTCGGCGAAACCAAGCTGTCCCGTGAAAAGGCTAAGCGTCTGGCTGCATGGCACGATCTGGAAGTGGCCATGGAAGAAGGCAAGATCGTTCAAGGCTTCGTGAGCGGCAAGGTTAAGGGCGGTCTGACCGCCATGGTGAACGGCATTCGTGCCTTCCTGCCCGGCTCGCTGGTGGATATCCGCCCGGTCAAGGACACCACGCCTTACGAAAACAAGGCCATGGAATTCAAGGTCATCAAGCTGGATCGCAAGCGTAACAACGTAGTGGTTTCCCGCCGCGCAGTGCTGGAAGAAACCATGGGCGCAGACCGCGAAGCATTGATGGAAACCCTGAAGGAAGGCGCAATCGTCAAGGGTATCGTCAAGAACATCACTGACTACGGTGCGTTCGTGGATCTGGGCGGTATCGACGGTCTGCTGCATATCACCGACTTGGCATGGCGTCGTGTGAAGCATCCGTCCGAAGTGCTGGCTGTGGGCGACGAAGTAGAAGCCAAGGTGCTGAAGTTCGACCAAGAGAAGAACCGCGTTTCTCTGGGTATCAAGCAAATGGGCGACGACCCGTGGAATGGCTTGGCACGTCGCTACCCGCAAGGCACACGCCTGTTCGGCAAGGTGACCAACCTGACCGACTACGGTGCATTCGTGGAAATCGAGCAAGGTATCGAAGGCTTGGTGCACGTTTCCGAAATGGATTGGACCAACAAGAACGTTCATCCTTCCAAGGTTGTCCAACTGGGCGACGAAGTCGAAGTGATGATTCTGGAAATCGACGAACAACGCCGCCGTATTTCCTTGGGCATGAAGCAGTGCCAAGCCAATCCTTGGGATGATTTCGCAATCAATCACAAGAAGGGCGACAAGGTAACAGGTCAGATCAAGTCCATTACTGACTTCGGTATCTTTATCGGTCTGGAAGGCGGTATCGACGGTCTGGTGCACTTGTCCGACCTGTCTTGGAACGTGGCTGGCGAAGAAGCCGTTCGCAACTACAAGAAGGGTGACGAAGTCACTGCTGTTGTGTTGGCGATCGATGTGGAACGCGAACGCATCTCCTTGGGTATCAAGCAACTGGATGGCGATCCCTTCAGCAACTACATCGCTTCCCACGACAAGGGTAGCGTAGTCGAAGGCGTGGTGAAGGCAATCGACGCTAAGGGTGCAACTGTGACTCTGGACGGCGAGGTGGAAGGCTATCTGAAGGCTTCCGAAGTGTCCGCAGACCGCGTGGAAGACATCCGCAACCACCTGAAGGAGGGCGACACCGTGAAGGCTGTGGTGATTAACGTGGATCGCAAGAACCGCGGCATCAACCTGTCGGTCAAGGCTCTGGACAAGGCTGAAGAAGCTGCTGCAATGCAGAAATTCAGCGCCGAGAACGCCTCGAACGCTGGTACGACCAACCTGGGCGCATTGCTCAAGGCTAAGCTGGATACCAGCAAGGCCGACGCTTAATCGCAGGTGTTGCAATGACACGTTCTGAACTGATTGCCAAGCTGGCAGAGCGCCATCCGCAGTTGTTGGCGAAGGATGCTGAGCTGGCGGTAAAGGTGGTGTTGGATGCAATGTCCGAAGCGATGACGCGGGGTGACCGCATCGAGATTCGCGGTTTCGGCAGCTTTGCATTGAACTATCGTCCGCCCCGTTTGGGTCGTAACCCCAAGTCCGGCGAAAAAGTGCAGGTACCGGCGAAGTACGTACCGCACTTTAAGGCTGGCAAGGAGTTGCGTGAGCGCGTAGACCAGCAATCGGCTGCGTGACGATCAGTTAAGGTGCGAATTGGCGGCCTGTCATAAGACAGAGCCGCCAATTTTTTGCCTGTTCGTGCTATCGTTCAGGCTTGCGATTACTTGGGTGCATGATGCGCTATCTGGTCTGGTTATTGCGGGCGGCGATTTTCGTTCTGCTGCTGGGATTTGCAGTGAAGAACGATCAGCCGGTGACGCTGCGCTATTTCTTCGGTTACGAGTGGAACACTTCGCTGGTAATTATCCTGCTGGTGTTTTTCGTGCTGGGCGTAGCGGTCGGGTTGCTGACACTTTCGTTAAATTTGTTGAAGCAGCGCCGAGAGCTGTCTGCTTTGAAGCGCGAGTTGCGCATGAAAAACCGGCTGTCCGAAGCCGACGACGCGCAACCGGTGCAACCTTCTTGATGTAGCAATCTTATTGTATGGAATTCGAACCGTGGATGCTGTTGATCTTCCCGCTGTTTTTCGGGATGGGATGGTTGGCGGCGCGTCTGGATATCAAACAGCTTCTGTCCGAGTCGAGTACCTTGCCGCACTCGTACTTTCAGGGGCTGAATTTTTTGCTGAATGAACAGCAGGATCAGGCTGTCGAGGCGTTCATCGAGGTGGTGAAAGTCGACCGGGAAACGGTCGAGCTACATTTCTCGCTGGGCAGTTTATTTCGTCGTAGGGGCGAGGTGGATCGCGCGATTCGCATGCACCTGAATTTATACGAGCGCGGCGATCTGGACGAGGATCGCAAGCAGCAGGCCTTGTTCGAGCTTGCACAGGATTATTTGAAGGCAGGGATACTGGATCGTGCCGAGGCAGGTTTCCTGCAGTTGCAGAGTTCGCCTTATGCCAAGCAATCACTCGATTTCTTATTGGAAATTTACCAGAAAGAAAAGGATTGGCTGAAAGCAATCGATGTTACGAACAAGCTGGCGATACTAACCGGGCAATCGCATGCCAAGGAGGCAGCTTTCTTTTATTGCGAGCTGGCCGAAGATGAGCTTAAGCGTAAGCAAGCCGAAGCGGCTCGAGTGCATTTGGAACAGGCATTGGATAGTTATCCGCATGCCGTGCGTGCCAGTATGATGCTGGGCGACCTGGAAATGGCGGACGGGCATATCGCCTATGCAATCGAAATTTGGAAGAATATCGAGCATCAGGATGCGCAATACTTGCCCTTAGTTGCCGAGCGTTTGTTGCAGGCCTACCGGGCGGCAGGGAACGAAGCGGAGGGTATTGAGAGGCTGAAGGGCTTTTTGCTGAAATATCCCTCGCTCGACCTGACCAATATCTTGTTCGATGCTGTGATGAAGAAAGAGGGCGCCGAACCGGCTTATCGATTGGTGCGCGACGAATTGCAGCGTCATCCCACTTTGCTCGGGCTGGATAAGCTGCTTGAAGCGCGTTTGCTGGAAGTGCCGATGGAACGCCGCGCAGACGTGGAGATGGTGAAAAATCTGATTCACCAGCGTACACGCTCACTGGCAATGTACCGATGCTCGAATTGCGGTTTTAAAGCACGCCACTACTATTGGCATTGCCCGGCCTGCCATGGATGGGAAACCTACCTGCCGCGCAGAATTGAAGAAACTGGAATGATAGTATGACCGACCCGAAAATTATCGTGGCGCTGGATTATCCCGGCGCAGAACCGGCTCTGCATTTGGCAGGGCAACTCGACCCGAAATTGTGCCGCTTGAAAGTGGGCAAGGAGTTGTTCACTGCTGCAGGACCGCAGTTGGTGGAGGCCTTGCAGCATCGCGGCTTCGAAGTGTTTCTCGACTTGAAATTTCACGATATTCCCAATACCACTGCGCAAGCCTGCAAGGCAGCGGCTAGTCTGGGGGTATGGATGGTAAATGTGCATGCGCAAGGTGGTCGACGCATGATGGAGGCGGCACGCGAAGCCGTGGCGAGCGCGACGCAAGCACCGAAGTTGATTGCCGTGACAGTGCTGACCAGCATGGGGGCAGAGGATTTGGCCGAACTCGGTATCGATGCCGCGCCTGCGCAACTGGTTGAGCGGCTGGCCATGCTGGCACAGAATTGCGGGCTGGACGGTGTGGTGTGCTCGGCGCAAGAAGCGACCATGCTGCGCCAGCAATGCGGTGAGCAATTTTGTTTGGTGACACCCGGTATACGCCCTGCAGCGGCCGGAGCCGACGATCAGGTGCGCGTGATGACGCCGCGTGCCGCGCTGGAAAATGGATCGAGCTATCTGGTAATCGGTAGGCCGATTACTAAGGCGGCGGATCCCTTGGCGGCTTTGCAAGCGATCAGCGCTGAAATCGGGGGGCTGGCATGACTGCATTTCTGCCGCAATTCGACCGGGCAAAGGTATTGGTAGTTGGCGATGTGATGCTGGATCGCTACTGGTTCGGCGATGTGGATCGCATTTCGCCGGAAGCGCCGGTGCCGGTGCTGAAAGTGGCGCGGGTTGAAGAGCGGCCGGGTGGGGCGGCCAATGTGGCACGCAATATTGCGGCGTTGGGGGCGGAGTGCATGCTGCTGTCCGTGGTCGGTGCGGACGAAGCAGGGGATTGCCTGAAAGGTCTGCTGGAGCAACAACCGAATTTACAGGCATTGCTGCACCGCGATGCGACGATTTCTACCACTATTAAGCTCCGTGCGATTGCGCGGCAGCAGCAGTTGTTGCGCATCGATTTCGAAACTTGGCCCAGCCATGAAGTGCTGACGGCGAAGCTTGCGGATTTTCGCGCTAAGCTGCCGGAGGCCGATGTGGTGGTGCTGTCCGATTACGGGAAGGGCGGGCTGACGCACATTGCCGAGATGATCCGCCTGGCGAGGGCAGCGGGAAAGCCGGTGTTGGTCGATCCCAAGGGCGATGATTATGCCCGTTATCGCGGTGCGACGCTGCTGACGCCGAATCGCAGCGAATTTCGTCAGGTGGCGGGCAACTGGCGCGATGAGGCCGATTTGGTTGAGCGTGCCGGGCGCTTGCGTGCCGAGCTTGAATTGGATGCGCTGCTGGTGACGCGTAGTGAAGAAGGGATGAGTTTATTCCGCGCAGACGGTGTGGTGCACGAACCGGCGCAAGCACGTGAGGTCTTCGATGTGAGCGGGGCGGGCGATACTGTAATTGCCGCGCTGGCGGTGATGCTGGCGAGCGGAGCCGATTTGCCGCACGCGATGCAGGTGGCGAATCGCGCAGCCGGGATCGTGGTCGGCAAGCTGGGTACGGCAGTCGTCAGCCGGGAAGAAATCGTTAAGGACATGGAAGGTTGAGTATGTATTACATAGTGACAGGTGCAGCGGGCTTTATCGGTTCCAATCTGGTGAAAGCGCTCAATGCTCGTGGCGTAACCGACATTATCGCCGTGGACAATCTGTCGCGCGCCGACAAATTTCGCAATCTGACCGACTGTGAAATCGCCGATTATCTGGACAAGGATGAGTTCATCGCCCGGCTTGGCGAGGGGTATTTCGACGGCGTGGTGGAGGCGGTGCTGCATCAGGGTGCGTGTTCGGACACGATGGAAACCGACGGACGCTACATGATGGAGAATAATTACCGTTATTCGCTCGATCTGCTGGATTACTGTCAGCGCGAAGAAATTCCCTATCTGTACGCCTCGTCGGCTTCGGTATACGGATCCGGTCCGGTATTCAAAGAAGCGCGCGAGAACGAGTCGCCACTGAATGTGTATGCTTATTCTAAATTTTTGTTCGACCAGATTGTGCGGCGTCGCTGGAGCCGCCGTACCGCGCAAATCGTCGGGTTGCGCTATTTCAACGTCTACGGCCCGCGCGAAACGCATAAGGGACGCATGGCCTCAGTTGCGTGGCATTTCTTCAACCAGTATCGCGCCGAGGGCTTCGTGAAGCTGTTCGAAGGCTGTGATGGCTACCAGAACGGGGGGCAGTTGCGCGATTTCGTTTCGGTGGAAGATGTGGCGAAAGTGAATATGTTTTTCCTCGACCATCCGGAGAAATCGGGCATTTTCAATCTGGGTACCGGTCGCGCGCAAAGCTTCAACGATGTGGCGGTGGCTGCGATTAATACGCTACGCGCCGACCAGGGCGAAACGGTTTTGTCGCTGGACGAAATGCTTTCGCAAGGCTTGATACGCTATATTCCCTTCCCGGAGCAATTGGTCGGTAAATACCAAAGCTATACGCAAGCCGATATGGAGAAGTTGCGCTCGATTGGGTATGTCGATGAGTTTTTGACTGTGGAACAGGGTGTTGGGCGCTATATTCAACAATTAATTGCGTCGCAAGCTAAATAAGTGTAATTTCCTAGCTCGGGCGGTGTGCCCGTATTGCTAAGGAGATTTGCATGTTTTTGCGCGGAATGTTGCTGGCATTGACCATGTTGTTCAGCAGTCTGGCGATGGCGGCGGTGGATTTGAATACGGCAAGCAAAGAAGAGCTGACTAGCGTAAAGGGTATTGGGCCGAAAAAGGCTGCGGCGATTGTCGAATACCGCAAAAAGAACGGATCGTTCAAAAGCGTGGACGATTTGAACAATGTGCATGGGTTTGGCGATAAAACCGTAGCGAAGCTGCGCGGTGACCTGACTGTTAGCGGCGGCGCAGCCGAGAAACCTGCCGCTAAGGCAGATAAGCCCGCAAAGGCCGATAAACCTGCCAAGAAGGGTCAAGCTGGCGCAAAGCAAGAACAGTGGTAATTGCCGGATTTGACAAAAAGGCCCCGTATTCACGGGGCTTTTTTATTGGAATGCGGATGATGCGACATTGTTCAGGCAGGGTTATTGCTTGTGTGGGAATGGTGTAAGATAGCGCCCGCAAAGGATACTCATGTACAAAACCATCGAACAATTCGTCGGCAATACGCCGCTGGTGCGGCTAAAACGTATCGGCGCGGAAACCGGCAATACGCTACTGGCCAAGCTGGAAGGCAATAATCCGGCTGGCTCGGTGAAAGACCGACCCGCATTGTCCATGATTACGCGTGCCGAAGCGCGCGGAGAGATCAAGCCCGGCGATACGTTGATCGAAGCGACTAGCGGCAATACCGGCATTGCTTTGGCTATGGCGGCGGCGATGCGTGGCTACCGCATGGTGTTGGTTATGCCAGAGAACCAGAGTGTCGAGCGTCGTCAGTCTATGCGAGCCTTCGGCGCGGAGCTGGTGCTGACGGCGAGAGAGGGCGGTATGGAGCTGGCGCGCGATACTGCCGAGCGGTTGCGTGCGGAAGGGCGCGGTCATGTGCTGGATCAGTTCTCCAATCCAGATAATCCGCTGGCGCATTACGAGGGTACTGCTCCGGAAATTTGGCGCGATACTCAGGGCGGTATTACGCATTTCGTAAGCAGTATGGGCACGACGGGTACGATTATGGGGTGCGCGCGATTTTTCAAAGAGCAAAGCCCGGCTATTCAGGTCATCGGTGTGCAGCCGGAAGAGGGGGCGCAGATTCCCGGTATACGCAAATGGCCGCAAGAATATCTGCCAAAAATTTATAGCCCCGCCAATGTGGATCGTTTGGAATATGTTTCGCAAGAGGAGGCGGAGGAAATGACCCGCCGATTGGCGTGCGAAGAGGGTATTTTCTGCGGCATTTCTTCTGGCGGTGCCTTGGCGGTGGCATTGCGCACGGCGCAAACCGTACGCAATGCCACAGTCGTTTTTATTGTCTGCGACCGTGGTGACCGCTATCTTTCTACGGGTGTTTTCCCCGCTTAGAAGTGGTGACGCAGGCCAAAGGTGGTCGAATAATTCGCGGTTAACTGCTCGCCGTTCATGTATTGGTAGACCGGAATCTGTACCAGTGCATACAACTGCGAGTCTTTGCCCAAAGCATAATTCAGTCCGGGGGTGAGGGAAACCATCCGTCCGCCGCTGCTGACCGCTCCGGCTGGGGTAAGGGCAGCGCCTGCGCCGGAATCGGCATTGTTATATTGCACGTTCACTTGGAGCATGCCGCTGAAATCTGCAGTGAAAGCGTAGCGGCCGCCTGCATCCAGATTGAATTGATTGCCGGGGCGGAAGTTCGGCGACGATTTCACCGCCGATTGTGCGATACCTTGCGCAAACCACGACCAATCGCTGCCTGGCACCGCTTGCTGCCAGAAGATGCCCAGAATTAAGTCGGTACTACCGTTGCCGGGCTGCAAAGTCATTTCATTCGGCAATGTGCCGCTGGCAAGCAGAAAGTTGCGCTTGCCCGTATTCAACTTCAGGCCGAACTTTAGCCCCATGCCGGTGTGGGTGGCTTCGTCCAGCGTCCAGCGATATCGCCCGCCGATTTTAATATCGCCGATCGAATTGGCATGGAAGCTGTCGGTCGTAACCAGTGCCGGGTTGGTGTTTGCCAGCGAGTGTACGTGATCGCGGGTAATGAACGGAATCTGGATGGTTGAACCCCAGTTTTCGTTATACGTGTAATCGAAGGTGGCGGACAGGATTTTGTTGGTAGTGTATTTGTTTTCTACTTCCTGACCGGGGGCGAATGCAGGGTCGGTTGGATTAACCGTGATTTTCTTGCTGCCGGAACGCAACGTATCGGCCTTGCTGTAACTGAAGCGAAAATCCGCGCTTAAGCCTTCCTGCTGCGGCGTGTGTTCATCCCAATTGGTATTGGACGAACAAGCAGTGCTGCCGCAGGCGGCATGGGCTGCGAAGGAATAGAAGGTCAGGCCGAGTGCGGCGGCCAGTTTGGCAGTGCGGTGCATATTGTTCTCCCTGATGTTATTTTTCCATTCTACACAGAGGCTTGCGGTGTTGCCTGCGACATTTCGCCGCAGGGGTTTCCCCTAGAGTCAGGATCGAAGCTGGGTTCTAGCTGTTCCGTGCCAATTTCGGTTTGGCTAGCGGCGGGTTGTGGGAGAAATAGTGTTTGATGCCGTTCAAAATCGAGCGGGCGAGTTTCTCTTGATACTGGTTGTCGCTTAGGCGTTTTTCTTCTACCGGATTGCTGATGAAAGCCGTTTCTACCAAGATCGAAGGAATATCCGGCGATTTTAATACAGCAAACCCGGCCTGTTCGACAAAACCGCGGTGCAGGGTATTGATGTTGCCCAACTCGCCCAGCACGTACTTAGCGAGTTTCAGGCTGTCGTTGATGGTGGCGGTTTGCGAGAGATCGAGCAGCGTACGGGCAAGAAAGGGGTCTTTCACGGCGATATTGACCCCGCCGATCAGGTCGGCTTCGTTTTCTTTCTTCGCCAGCCAGCGGGCGGCGGCACTGGTTGCGCCATGTTCCGAAAGTGCGAATACCGACGAGCCGCGCGCATCCGGGCGGATAAAGGCATCGGCATGGATAGAAACGAACAAGTCGGCATGCGCATTCCGCGCCTTGGTAACGCGACCGCCGAGCGGAATAAAATAATCGCCATCGCGAATTAACACACCGCGCATGCCTTCCTGACTATCTACTAACTCTTTCAGTTTACGGGCGATGGCAAGGGTCACATTTTTTTCCAGCGTGCCGTCTTGGCCGTGCGCACCTGGGTCTTCGCCGCCGTGTCCGGCATCGATGGCAATGATTAGGGTACGCATGCTGAGTTCGGTGCGGCTGCGCGGTGCGGGTTTCTCCGGTGCGACGGCGATTTCCGGCTTAATAACCGGCGCGGGTGTGTCGGAGACCGGCGGGGTAATCACAGCCAGTGCGGGTTTCTCGGCCGGCTTTTCTTCCGCTTTCGAGGCTTCTTTGGCAGCGTCTGGCGATTTCTTTGTTTCCGGCTCCAGTAAAGCCAACATCGGGTCGGACGGTTTGGCGGGATAGATATCCAGCACCAAACGATGGCCGTACTCGGCAACCGGCGCTAAGTTAAACAACTGGGGTTTAACCTCGGTTTTGAGATCGAAAACCAACCGCACCACACCCGGTTTGAACCGCCCGATGCGCACGCTTTTGATATACGGGTCCTGCTCGCCCACCTTGCCCGGCAGATCGTTCAACACCTTATTGATTTCGACTTCTTCCAAGTCGATTACCAAGCGTTCCGGATTTTTGACGCTGAACAAATTGTGTTTGATCGGCTGTTTAGATTCCAGCGTCAGGCGCGTGTATTCCGCCGCAGGCCAAATGCGGGCGAACCGAATCTCCAGCGCTGTTGCGCTGCCGACCCACAGCAGGCAGACCAGAGCGGCTAGAGCGACAAACAATTTACGCATTGCAATCCATTGGAGGTGTTGGCAGTTAATTCGATGCGGCGGCTATCCGGCATAATTTCAAAATCGACTTCGATATCCGCTTGTGGCAACAGGCCGTCGGCTTTCTCCGGCCATTCGATCAGACAAACGTTTTCGCCGTTGAATTCGTCGCGGAAACCGGCGCTTTCCCATTCTTCCGCATCGCGGAACCGGTACAAATCGAAGTGGCGCAAGTTTAATCCAGCGGTTCGGTATTCCTCAACCAGCGTATAGGTCGGGCTTTTAACGCGACCGTCATAACCCAGCGCACGCAGCAAGGCGCGTACCAGCGTAGTCTTGCCAGCGCCCAGATCGCCGTGCAGATAAATCGCCAGACCCGGCTTAAGGCAAGGCGCCAAACGCGCGGCGAACGCCTGCGTGGCGGATTCATCCGCCAGCATCAGGCTGATTCGGCTATTATCGGCATTATGCAAAGCGAAAACACACTCCATCAATTGGCTGCCCGCATTAAGGCCTGGGGCAAGGCGCTGGGTTTTCAGAAGGTCGGCATCAGCGATGTCCAACTCGGCGAAGCCGAAAACAGACTGCTGGACTGGCTGGCGCAGGGCTATCACGGCGAGATGGATTATATGGCAAAACACGGCGTAAAACGCGCCCGTCCTGCCGAATTACTGCCCGGCACGCAGCGAATTATCTCGGTTCGCATGGATTATTACCCCAGCCACGCTGCCGATGCTGAAACTGTACTGCAATCCGGCGAGCGCGCATTCATCTCGCGCTATGCACTGGGCCGCGATTACCACAAAGTGCTGCGCAAACGTCTCGAACAGTTGGCGCAGCGCATTCGCGAAGAAATTCCTGAATGTCACTGCCGCGTCTTTACCGACAGTGCGCCAGTGATGGAAGTCCAGCTTGCCCAGCAAGCCCGTCTCGGCTGGCGCGGCAAGCACAGCCTGCTGCTTACCCGTCATGGCTCATGGTTTTTCTTGGGGGAAATATTTATCGACCTGCCGCTTCCGGCAGATCAACCTGACGAAGCGCACTGCGGCACATGCAGGCAATGCATAACGGTTTGCCCGACCCAAGCGATTGTCGCCCCTTACACGCTAGACGCGCGCCGCTGCATCTCCTACCTCACTATTGAACTGCGCGGCAGCATTCCCGAACCTTTGCGCCCTTTAATCGGCAACCGCATCTATGGCTGCGACGATTGCCAGCTCTATTGCCCGTGGAACCGCTTTGCCCAGCCGACCGGCGAGGCCGATTTTGCCATTCGCCACCGCTTGGATGATTGCAGCCTGATCGAGTTATTCGCTTGGGATGCCGCAACCTTTCAGGCCAACCTACAGGGCAGCGCGATCTACCGCATCGGCTACGAACAATGGCTGCGCAACATCGCTGTGGCACTGGGCAATGCACCGACCAGTGCAGAAGTACTCGCGGCACTGCGCGCCAGAGAAAACGACCCCGCCGAAATTGTGCAAGAGCACGTCGCATGGGCGCTGCAGCGCCACAAAACCAGCAAAAAATCTTGACAAATTTCCGCGATCGCCTAAAATGCGCGCCTCTCGGGTCGTTAGCTCAGCTGGTAGAGCAGTGGACTCTTAATCCGTTGGTCGAAAGTTCGAATCTTTCACGGCCCACCAACAAAATCAAGGACTTGCGGAACATCGCAAGTCCTTTTTTTTATGCTTTTTGAGTGGTGGACTACAGGTGGACTACATTTTTTTCCCCGGCTCTATGAATTTTCCTTCATGATCGAACTTTGTAAAAAATAATAAAATCAACAAGGTAGGGTGGTATCACTGGTAAATTCTTTCGACCAACGGACTTTTTATCCGTTGGTCGAAAACTCATTAGCGTTACCAAATTCACTATAGCCTGATCATCGGCCCAATCTGACAAGTGCGGTCGCTTCGTCAAATGTCAGATTTGGCGTTTCGCCTCCTGCGGGTGGAGCGATGATTGATACCAAAGCTTCCGAA
This sequence comes from Pseudomonadota bacterium, assembly GCA_040757065.1. Classification (GTDB taxonomy): domain Bacteria; phylum Pseudomonadota; class Gammaproteobacteria; order Burkholderiales; family Gallionellaceae; genus JBFLXR01. The sequence continues at coordinate 165 of JBFLXR010000021.1, read as the reverse complement.
TCCCTTGATTTCGACTCTGTTACCTTTGCAGAGCGCAGAAAACAGCTCATCAAGAATAAGACGAACTGATAGCTCAACATCCTTGAGCATTAGGGCAGATTGCCTCATGGCAAGCTGCTCGATGAGTTCAGCGCGGGTCATTAGGTAGGACTCACTAAAGGCTAT
>JBFLXR010000020.1:0-35097 GCA_040757065.1 Pseudomonadota bacterium | reverse complement strand
TCGGCGCCCACATCCGCGCCGACTTCATCCGCGGCATGGGCAAGGTTGCCGACAAGTTCGTCATCCTGCTCGATGTCGGTCACGTCCTCTCCGTCGAGGAGATGGCTCAACTGGCTGGGGCGGGGGGAGCCGTTCAGTAGTTCTACCGGCGTGTGCCGGTGCAAGCCTGTCCGGTCTCCTCCCGGCAGGCTAGCGGCAGAGTGCATTTTCTCCTCCTGTGCGCTTTGCCGCCCCTCTTGCGGGGGTGTTTCTCTTTGTGTAAGGAATTCCCGCTTTGTGTAAGAAATTCGCCGATACCGGCATTTGAAAAAATCCGCGATACTTCAGCCCTCTGAGGTCCGGCGGAGGTGTCCGTGCGGGTGCTGTGTGTCACGATGAACAAGAAAGTTGAAAGCAGGCGATGAGTCAGTGGATTGTGTGGGCCGTGTTGCCCGCGTTGACGGTGGTGTTGGTGGCCGGGGCGTACCGGCAAAATCATATTGAAATTCCGCACAAGGGGCGTGTCACGGTGCTGAAGCATGCGACGGTCTGGGGCGCAGCCTATGCGCTGTTCGGCGTGCTGGATTACTGGCTGATGATCGCTGCGTCCGAGATGTTGTAATCATTTCGGCGTATTCTTCTATTCCCCCATTGACATCAGGGGTGCAGGTGGGTAAATTTTATACCCTAGCATTTCAGTCAACATATAAGGAGAATCAGCATGGCCGTACTGGTAGGCAAGGCAGCGCCCGATTTCAACGCCGTTACCGTGATGGGTAACAACGACATCAACGAAACTTTCAACCTGAAGAAGCACATCGACGGTAAGTATGCCGTGCTGTTCTTCTACCCGCTGGACTTCACTTTCGTGTGTCCGTCCGAAATCATCGCTTTCGATCACCGTCTGGACGAATTCAAGAAGCGCAATGTGGAAGTGATTGGCGTGTCCATCGACTCGCACTTCACCCACTTGGCGTGGAAAAACACTCCGGTGAACAACGGCGGTATCGGTCAGGTGCGTTACCCGCTGGTGGCCGACATCAAGCATGAAATCTGCAAGGCTTACGATGTGGAAGCCGAAGGCGGCGTGGCATTCCGTGGCTCCTTCCTGATCGACCGCGCCGGCGTGGTGCGTCACCAAGTGGTGAACGACCTGCCGCTGGGCCGCAACATCGACGAAATGCTGCGCATGGTCGACGCGCTGCAATTCACCGAAGAACACGGCGAAGTGTGCCCGGCAGGCTGGAACAAGGGCAAGGCCGGCATGGATGCCTCTCCCGAGGGCGTGGCCAAGTATCTGGCTTCGCACGCAGGCGAACTGTAATCCTTCGCGCCTGACGCAAAAAGGCCGCCTTCGGGCGGCCTTTTTGTTGCGCGGGGCTGGTACAATCCCCCTATCCTCAAAATTGCTTCCGAGTCGCGCCATGCTGATCTGGTTCGTCATTTTGTATTTGCTGCTGTCTATCGGCATCGGGCTGTACGCTTCCACCCGCGTGCATAACGCGAAGGACTTCGCGGTAGCCGGGCGGCATCTGCCCTTGCATATCGTGACGGCGACCGTGTTCGCCACGTGGTTCGGCGCGGAGACGGTGCTGGGCATTTCGGCTACCTTCGTGAAAGAGGGCTTGCATGGCGTAGTCGCCGACCCGTTCGGTGCGAGCTTGTGCCTGATTCTGGCCGGACTGTTTTTCGCCAATAAGCTGTACCGCATGAATCTGCTCACCATCGGCGACTACTACCGCCTGCGCTACAGCCGCGCGGTGGAATTGATTACCACTGTTTGTATCGTGCTTTCCTACCTCGGCTGGGTGTCGGCGCAAATCAAAGCGCTGGGGCTGGTGTTTCATGTGGTGTCCGACGACATGGTGACCCAGCAGGCGGGCATGCTGATCGGTGCGGCGATTGTGCTGACCTACACCATGTTCGGCGGGATGTGGTCGGTGGCGCTGCTCGATTTTGTGCAAATGACCGTGATTATGGTCGGTATGGCGCTGATTGCCGTGTTCATCAGTGCAAAAACCGGGGGCTTCGGCGCGGTGGTGGCGCATGCGCAATCAACCGGCAAGCTCGACTTCTTTCCGCGCGGCGATTATACGCAGTGGGTGCCGTTCATCGGGGCGTGGGTGACGATGATGCTCGGCTCGATTCCGCAGCAAGACGTGTTTCAGCGCATCACCTCGGCCAAGACCGAGAAGATTGCCGTGCGCGGCTCGGTGCTGGGCGGTTCGCTGTATTTCCTGTTCGCCTTCGTGCCGATGTTTTTGGCTTATTCCGCCACCATGATCGACCCGGCGGTGTTCGGCGATTTGCTGGAAAAAGACTCGCAACTGGTGTTGCCGACGCTGATTCTGCATTACACCCCTGCCTTCATGCAGGTGGTGTTTTTCGGCGCGCTGCTGTCGGCGATTATGAGCTGTTCCTCGGCAACGCTGCTGGCGCCTTCGGTGGCATTCACCGAAAACATCTTGAAGCACTTTGTGTTTAAAAATATGACCGACCATCAGTTCTTGCGCGCCATGCGGCTGGTGGTGCTCGGCTTCGGTGCAGTGGTGCTGGCCTTTGCGCTGAACTCCAACGCCAGCATTTTCAAGATGGTGGAGAATGCCTATAAGGTGACGCTGGTGGCGGCCTTTACCCCGCTGGCGTTCGGGCTGTACTGGAAGCGGGCGAACAATCAGGGCGCACTGGCGGCGATTGTGATGGGCTTGTCGTCGTGGATATTGATGGAAACCCTTGCGCCGGAATCCATCACCGACATCTGGCCGCCGCAACTGGTCGGCCTGCTGATGAGTATCGGCGGCATGATCGTCGGCTCGCTGCTGCCGAATCTGCGCGGCGGCGTGCATGCGCATCATGCGGCGCATCACCCGCACGGACATACCGCTGCCCATCATGGGCACGAAGGGCATACGGCGCACGACGGGCATCACGAGCACCATGAGTTGCTGGCGCACGAGTTGCCTGCTCACCGCAAGCACGACGCCTGATTAGTGTCATCATAATGTCACAATACTTTCATATTATCGGCTCTATACCGACACGATAAGGATGAAAGAAATGTCCGCAACCCCACCCACCATTCTGCTGGTGGAAGACGAACCCGCGATTCAGGAATTGCTGGCGTTCAACGTCGAGCAATGCGGCTACCGCGCCATCCGCGCCAGCGATGCCAATGCGGCGTTTGCTTATATCAGCCGTGCGCTGCCCGACCTGATTTTGCTGGACTGGATGCTGCCCAGCGTCAGCGGCGTGGAAATCGCCCGCCGTCTGCGCGCCGATGCCCGCACCCGCAACGTGCCGATCATCATGCTGACTGCGCGCACCGATGAACGCGACAAAATTCTCGGACTGGAATCCGGTGCCGACGATTATATTACCAAGCCGTTCTCGCCGCGCGAACTGATGGCGCGCATCCGCGCCGTGTTGCGTCGCCGCGTGCCGCAAATGGCCGACGATACCGTGCGTGCCGGTGCGCTGGAGCTCAGCCCCACCACCCACCGCGTCAGCGCCAAGGGCGCGCCGCTCGATCTGGGGCCGACTGAATTCCGCATACTGCATTTCTTCATCACCCACCCCGAGCGCGTTTACAGCCGCTCGCAGCTGCTCGACCATGTGTGGGGCAACCACGTGTTTGTGGGAGAGCGTACCGTGGACGTGCATATCCGCCGTCTGCGCCATGCGCTGGAACCTTCCGGCTGCGACAACTATGTACAAACCGTGCGCGGCGCAGGCTACCGCTTTAGCGTCACGGCATAACGCAGCGCGCTGCTTGCGGCTATAATGACGCCGCACGCATAAAAGGGGAGGTTTTACGTGTTCGAATTCTGGTGGCGCACATGGCTGCCGGTGGGCGGCTTGTTGTTGGTTGCCCTGCTGGTGTGGCCGCTGTGGGGGGCATTGCCCGCCGCCGTGATTTTTTCTTTGTTGCTGCTGGCATGGATGGCCTACAACGTCCGCCAGTTCATTGCGCTTTCGCAATGGCTGCAAGTGGCCGAAACCGCTCCGGTGCCGGAAGGACGCGGCCTGTGGGAAGACCTGTTCTCTCATCTGAATCAATATGTGCGCGCCCAGCGCAAACGTCAGCAGCAAATGGAAGAAGAATTGCTGCACATGCAGCAAGCTACCTCTGCTCTGCCCGAAGGCGTGGTGATTCTGGACGAAGCCGACCGCATCGAATGGTGTAATCCCCTCGCGCAGCAACACTTCGGCCTCGACCCTAAGCACGACATCGGCCAGCAGATTGCCTATCTCGCCCGTCAGCCCGAATTCGTACACTATCTCGCCATGCGGCAGTTCGATGAGCCGCTGGTTCTGCGCGGCCTGCGGCAAGATGGCCTTGTACTCTCGATCAAGCTAATTCGCTACGGCGACAACAAGCGCCTGATGATCAGTCAGGACATCACCCACCTCGAACGCATCGAAACCATGCGGCGCGATTTCGTTGCCAACGTCTCGCACGAACTGCGCACCCCGCTGACCGTGGTGAGCGGCTTCGTCGAAACACTGGCCGACCTGCCCAGCCTCGACCAAGAGCGCGGCATGGCACAGCGCGCCCTCGGCATGATGGGCGAACAAACCCTGCGCATGACCCGGCTGGTGGACGACCTGCTCACCCTCTCTAAGCTGGAAAACGCCCACAACCAGCCGCAGGAAGACGACGTAGACGTCCCCGCGCTCTTGCATGCCCTGCTGCGCGAAGGCGAAACTCTCAGCAACGGCAAGCACAAACTCAGGCTCGACCTGCAAAGCCGCGACGGCCTGCACGGCAGCAAAGACGAACTGCGCAGCGCCTTCGGCAACCTCGTCAGCAACGCCATCCGCTACACCCCCGACGGCGGCAACATCACCCTCTGCTGGCAAGTGCGCGAAGGCCAGCCCGTGTTCAGCGTGCAAGACAGCGGCATCGGCATTGCCCCGCAACACATTCCCCGCCTTACCGAACGTTTCTACCGCGTCGACCGCAGCCGCTCACGCGAAACCGGCGGCACCGGTCTGGGCTTAGCCATCGTCAAACACATCGCCAACCGCCATCAGGCACAACTCGAAATCGTCAGCGAAGAAGGGCAAGGCAGCACCTTCAGCCTTGTCTTCCCCGAACAGCGGCGCGTCGCCGCGAAATAAAGCGCAGCGTATTGGCTTAGCGATGCCGGGCGCAGCTTGTGCGTCCTGCCTGGTGTTTGTTCCTGTCTCGTTGAAAAGCCTGCGGGGAGCGGCCCCGCCCGCCGCTCACTTTTTTGCTTCGCCAAAAAAGTAAGCAAAAAAGCGACCCCGGTTTGCCGTTCCTGCGGGATACCCTCGACCCGTTTACATCCCGGCGGGGCTGCGCAACTCGCCCGCTTTGCGCGCTCGGACAGTGCTCGCCCTGTTTCGTCGGCATGCGCCGGGCCTCGGCCGCAAACAAGGGGAAGGGCGCAGCTTGCAGGAAGCAGAGTAGGGTGCGTTTCACGCACCGTTACGAACTGGCGCTAGCGGAGTGGGGCGCAATGGATTGCCCATCTTAGCTGAAAACGAAGCTAATGGGCGCGTCCGAGTGTACTCCTCCCCGTCTGGTTGTAATCGTGGTTATGTGGGATTGACCAGCTTCCACTCGGTTTTATTGCCTTTAGGAATCATTACAATGATGTTTTCATCTCTAAGAGAGTAAAAAACTTGCTTCATTGCATTTTCAGACTTGATGCCTGTAAGTTCTCTCCCCTGTTTGTTGGTTATGGTGCCATTCTTTTGCAGAAATTCCACTACTAATTCTTCAGGCTTGGCCAATGGAGTGTGGGGAATTGTAACAACTACAGAGTTATCAATCTCCTCAATGAATGGGTCTTTTAGTTTCCATTCCTCCATTTTTTGAAAAACAGTATTAAGCCCCTCCCCCATGTCTTTATTAGGTGGGGTTTTGTATCTTGCGAGTGTTCGAACAATTTGTTTGTTTCTGGAATATCTTACGTCAAGAATATTTTGCACTGTTACAAAACCCGGCAGCCGGCCGGGGCTCTGTACCTCGATCCGATTGTCAAAGATTCTAACCTGAACATCATCAGATATGGAAAAATCACGATGGATAATGGCGTTCACGACAATTTCCCATATTGCCTCTGGGGGGTAGCTGACTTTTTTTAAACCATCCAATGTCCAAATGCTAATTTCGGACATGATTTCCGAAATTTTATTAACAGTGTTTTTAATTAATTCGTTTGCGGGGCCTGTCAAGGATATGGTGGTCGCAAGGTGATCTCTTTCTGGGTCTTCTTCTTTTGTTTCGTAGCGAACAATTTTGACACCGGCTCGCGTTGGAATTACGGCCGAAGGATTGGGGGCGAATAATACTAAGCCACATACCTTTGGATCCCATGTTTTAAGATCGATCAAGTTTTCGTTTATTGAGAAATTTAGAGCTTCGATTTTTGGGGAAATGTTGCTTAGAAATGAAAGTAGTTCTTGTGAATCTACGATAAGCTCTGCTGGAATATTTGGAACGGATGTGTCTTCAAAAGAAGCAAGGCCTTTAGCGAATTTTAATGCGACCAGATGCTCGGGATCCTTAATTGGTAACGATTGAGCCCCCTTTCGAAGATAAACTTCTTTTGCTGAGGTCTGGTGCAAATGTGGGCTCTTGTCAATATTAATTGCTAGGATATAACCAAACATGCCCTTTGAGACAAGGAACTCCATTGATATTGGCGGTTGGGGGCTGACTTCGTGAAGGGCTTGTAATAGGCCATTACAACTCTCTATTGACTCAAAGCCTTTCCACCTCTGCTCGGGTGATGGGGCTGTTTTATCGTCTTCAATGCCAATGTAAACATCTCCCCCATCAGCATTGGCTAAGGCTGTGACAATTTTTTGTAGTGCAGCACCAGAGACTCTTGCTGATTTTTTATCGAGGAAATGACTTTCAGGACTGAGAATAAGGCTGCGTGCTTCTTCGTTGGTTAGTGTGCGAGTTAACACTATGCCTCCTTTGAATCAACTATGGTTGGTGAAAGTGTTTTCTTGATTTTGCTATACTAATAGTGTTGCGTTTTTTGTGCAATATTCATGTTGTGGGGGAGGGGCGGTAAGGGTAGCTGGACTTAGAGCAAAACGGGCGCATTAAGCGCCCGTTCTGCTTGGTTTCAATCAGGCCGATTTACAGCAATACCCGTTCTATTCCGCCGTGGTTGGCTTTTTTGACGTAGTCTTCCAGCCAGTTTTCGCCGAGGAGGTGTTTGGCCATTTCGACGACGATGTAGTCGGCGGTGGTGCCGGCGTCGTCGGCGTAGCGGGAGAGGCCTTGCTGGCAGGAGGGGCAGGCGGTGAGGATTTTGATTTCGCCTTGGTAGCCGTCGCTGCGCAGGGTGTCTGCGCCTTTACGCATTTCTTCTTCTTTGCGGAAGCGGATCTGGGTGGAGATGTCGGGGCGTGAGACGGCCAGTGTGCCGGATTCGCCGCAGCAGCGTTCGTTGAGGGGGACGTTGACGCCCATCAGTTCGTTGACGACCTTGGTCGGCTGGTAGGTCTTCATCGGGGAGTGGCAGGGGTCGTGGTACATGTAACGGGTCCCTTGCACGCCTTCGAGTTTGACGCCTTTTTCGAGCAGGTATTCGTGGATGTCGAGCAGGCGGCAGCCGGGGAAGATTTTGTCGAACTGGTATTGCTGGAGCTGGTCCATGCAGGTGCCGCAGGAGACCACCACGGTTTTGATATCGAGGTAGTTCAGGGTGTTGGCGACACGGTGGAACAGCACGCGGTTGTCGGTGGTGATGCGGTTGCCTTTGTCTTCTTGTCCCGAGGCGGTTTGCGGGTAGCCGCAGCACAGGTAGCCGGGCGGTAGTACGGTGATTGCGCCGGTTTCGTACAGCATGGCTTGGGTGGCGAGGCCGACCTGCGAGAACAGGCGCTCGGAGCCGCAGCCGGGGAAGTAAAACACGGCTTCGGAGTCTTCGTTCACCTTATGCGGGTTGCGAATCACCGGCACGGTGGCGTGGTCTTCGATGTCCAGCAGGGCGCGCGAGGTTTTGGTCGGCAGGTTGCCCGGCATGGGTTTGTTGATGAAGTGGATCACCTGCGCTTTGAGCGGGGCGCGTCCCAGCGTGGCCGGAGGGTGTTTGGTTTGCAGTCCGGGCAGGCCGAAGCGCTTGGCGAATTGGTAGGCGGCGCGTTGCGCCTTGTAGCCCCATTCGATCATGCCTTTGCGCAGCAGTTTGATGGTGGCCGGGTCGGTGGCGTTCAAAAAGAACATCGAGGCGGCGCTGCCGGGGTTGAATTGTTTCTTGCCTTGCTTGCGCAGGAAGTTGCGCATGGCGATGGAGACATCGCCGAAGTCGATGTCTACAGGGCAGGGGTTGACGCACTTGTGGCAGACGGTGCAGTGGTCGGCCACGTCGTTGAATTCGTCGAAGTGGGCGATGGAAATGCCGCGGCGGGTTTGCTCTTCGTACAGGAAGGCTTCGATCAGCAGCGAGGTGCCGAGAATCTTGTTGCGCGGCGAATACAGCAAATTGGCGCGCGGAATGTGGGTGTTGCACACCGGTTTGCACTTGCCGCAGCGCAGGCAGTCTTTAATCGAATCGGCGATTTCGCCCAGTTCGCTCTTTTCCAGAATCAGGCTTTCCAGCTCCATCAGGTTAAAGCTGGGGGTGTAGGCGCGTTCGAGGTTGCTGCCCGGCAGCAGTTTGCCGCGGTTGAAGCGGCCTTCCGGGTCGACTTTGCGCTTGTATTCCACGAAGGGGGCGATTTCGCTTTCTTCGAGGAAGTCGAATTTGGTGATGCCGATGCCGTGTTCGCCGGAGATCACCCCGCCGAGTGCTTTTGCCAGCGCCATGATGCGATCCACCGCATGGTTGGCTTGTTGCAGCATGGCGTAGTCGTCGGAGTTCACCGGGATGTTGGTGTGCACGTTGCCGTCGCCGGCGTGCATGTGCAGCGCGACGAACACGCGGCTTTTCAGCACACTCTGGTGCAGGGTGTTGCATTGCTCCAAAATGGTCTGGTAGGTGCGGCCGCTGAAAATCTGGCGCAAGGCTTCGCGCACTTCACGCTTCCACGAGGCACGAATCAGGTGGCGCTGAACGGCGTCGAATACGGTGACGGCATCTTGCAGGTCTTGCGGCGCATAGGGGCAGCCCGCGACCGGCGCATCGAGGTTGTCGAGCAGCCATTGCCAGCGGGTGCGCACGGCGGCAAGCAATTCGCGCGCTTGTTGCGGGCGGTTGCCCAGCAGTTCGGCGTCGCCCAGTTGTTCGTCGTCCTGATAGTACAGCGGCAATTCGCCCGCGAAAAAGCCCTCCAGCGCATCCAGCAGCTTGAGCTTGTTCGAGAGCGACAGTTCGATGTTGATGCGTTCGACGCCGTCGCAATAATCGCCCATGCGCGGCAGCGGAATCACCACGTCTTCATTGATCTTGAAGGCGTTGGTGTGCTTGGCGATGGCGGCGGTGCGGGCGCGGTCGAGCCAGAACTTCTTGCGCGCTTCGGCGGAAACGGCAATAAAGCCTTCGCCGTGGCGCAGGTTGGCCATGCGCACAATTTCGGAAGCGGCTTCGCCGGCAGCGCGTTCATCGTCGCTCACTACGTCGGCGATCAGCACCATCTTGGGACGGGTTCCGCGCTTGGATTTGGTGGCGTAGCCGACCGCTTTCAGATAGCGCTCGTCGAGATGTTCCAGCCCGGCGAGTTGCGCGCTCGGATGGTTGCCGAGGAAACCGGTAATTTCGACGATGGCCGGTACGGCTTCGCGCACTTGCCCGAAAAACTCCAGACAAACGGTGCGGGTATGCGCATGCGCACGGTGCAGAATGAAGCGCGCCGAGGTAATAATACCGTCGCAGCCCTCTTTCTGAATGCCCGGCAGTCCGGAGAGGAATTTATCGGTGACGTCTTTGCCCAGCCCGCTCTTGCGGAAGGCGCTGCCGGGAATGTCTAGAATTTCCGGTACGCCGTGCAGGGTTTTGCCGTCGGCTTCGTGGCGGGTGATGCGGAAGCGGGCTGCTTCGATGTCGTGAATCTTGCCGAGATTGTGATCGAGACGCTCCACCGTCATCCACAGTCCGTCCGGCGTGACCATTTTCCACGAGGCCAGATTGTCCAGCGCCGTGCCCCACAGCACCGCTTTTTTGCCGCCGGCGTTCATCGCCACGTTGCCGCCGATGCAAGAAGCGTCAGCCGAGGTCGGGTCAACCGCGAATACCTGCCCGTTCGCTTCGGCCGCTTCCATGACGCGGCGGGTGACTACCCCGGCGCCGCAGTGGATGGTCGTGGTCGGCTGATCCAGTCCCGGCAGTTGCAGGGGCTCGATCGCGGAAAGGGCATCCAGCTTTTCGGTGTTGATGACCGCGGAATATTTATCCAGCGGGACTGCGCCGCCGGTGTAGCCCGTACCGCCGCCACGCGGGATGAGAGTGAGTCCTAACTCGATGCAGGCGCGCACCAGCGGTGCGACTTCCTCTTCGGTATCCGGCGTGAGTACCACGAAGGGGTATTCCACGCGCCAGTCGGTTGCATCGGTAACGTGTGTAACACGTGCCAGACCGTCGAAAGCGATGTTGTCGCGGCGGGTGTGGCGCGACAATACGCGCAGCGCGCGGCGGCGCAGTTGCAGCGTTTTATCGAAATCGGCGGCGAAGCCGTCAACGGCAATATGCGCCAGTTCCAGCAAGCGCTTCACCGCTTCGTTGTTCTGGCGGCGCGCTTCGATGGCATGCAGCCGGTGGCGCAGCGCGCCGATCAGCGCCTCGCGCCGGTCGGCATTGCCGAGCAGGTCGTCTTGCAGATAGGGATTGCGCGTGACTACCCAGATGTCGCCGAGCACTTCATAGAGCATGCGGGCGGAACGTCCGGTCTTGCGTTCTTCGCGCAGGCCGTTGATGATGTCCCACGCTTCGTGGCCGAGCAAACGGATCACGATCTCGCGGTCGGAGAACGAGGTATAGTTGTAGGGTATTTCGCGCAGTCTGGCTGTCATGGGTAAGGCTTGTCCCGCAAAGCGCGCATTTTACCCGATTGCCCGGCAATGCTCGACCCCAAGTTTTTTATGGATTAAAGCAGCATGACCGAACCGAAACCTAGCCATCCGTCGGAAGCGAAAGCGCGGGTATTTTTTGCGCTGTGGCCGAGCGCGGCAGAGCGACGGGCTATGGCACGCTGGCAAGCGCCGTTGAAAGACTTGTGCGGCGGGCGGGCGATGCGCAGCGACACGCTGCATGTGACTTTACTGTTTCTCGGCGAAATCCCGGCCGATCGGCTGGAAGCTTTGAAGCTGGCGGCGGAAGAAGTTGCCGGTCAGCCGTTCGCGTTGCGCTTCGACCTGGCGCGCTACTGGGGGCATAACCACATCGCCTATGCGGCACCGTCTGCAGTGCCGGAAGCATTGCGCGATCTGGCGGCGGCGCTGGAGCAGCGTGCGACGCAGCATCGTTTTCGCTTCGAGCGTCGTCCGTACAAGCCGCACATTACCTTGCTGCGCAATGCCCGCTGGACGGATGATCCCTTGCCAGCGCTGCCGCCGGTTGACTGGCAGGTGCGCGAATTTGTGCTGGTGCTGTCGTCCCCGGATGAAAACGGCGCGCATTACGAAGTATTGGCGCGCTTTCCATTGAAAGGATAAATATGCGTTTATGGTCGTTGCACCCGCAACATCTCGATGCCAAAGGACTGGTCGCGCTCTGGCGCGAAGGGCTGCTGGCGCAGAAAGTTTTACAGGGCAATACCCGCGGTTACCGCAATCATCCGCAACTGCATCGCTTTAAACAGCAGCCCGACCCTGTGGCGTCGGTTGCCGCTTATTTGCAGGTGGTGCAGCAAGAGGCGGCACGGCGCGGCTACCGTTTCGATGCCAGTAAGCTGGCGTTGCGCGGGGCGGTGCCGCCCATGCCGGTTACGGAGGGGCAGCTCGCCTACGAGCGGATGCATCTGGAAGCCAAGCTCATGGTGCGCGATCCTGCGGCCTATGCCCGCCTGATGGGGCAGGCGCAAGTCGCGGGGCACCCCGCATTTGCGGTTGTGCCCGGCGGCATTGAGCCTTGGGAAGTCGTGACGCAAGACTGATTGGGCGCGGTCTTTTCTGCTAAGCTAATGCGTATCTGAATTTTGCCGGTGAATTTATGCTGAACGCTTTCGCCCTTGCCAACGGACGACTGGTGCCGATCGAACTCGATACCGAAGCAGACGGACACCGTCCGCACCCGGTCTGGATCGATCTGGTCGATCCGACCCCGGAAGAGTTGGCGTGGGTCGAGCAGCATTACCATCTGAAACTCTTCAGTCCGACCCATTTGCGCGACATCGAAGCGAGCGCCCGCTTCTATGAAGAAGGCGGCAGATTGCACTTGCGCTCGGATTTTCTGCTGGGCAAGGAAAGCGGTTCGCACAGCGTGGCGGTGGCCTTCGTTTTATCTGACCGCACGTTGTTCAGCGTGCATAAAGTCGATTTGCCGGTGTTTGTGCAATGCCGTCAGCTCGGGCATGTGCATCCCGGTCTGGTCGAAGACGGGCGCGATGTGCTGATCGATCTGTACGGGTTCGATGTGGAGTTTTCCGCCGATGCGCTGGAAGAGGTGTATGCCGAACTGGGCACAATCAGCCGCCGTGTGCTGAAAACCCGCCTCGGTGTGCGCGAGTCCGGCCAGCTACTGGAGCGCATTGCCCATGCCGAGCATGTGAACAGCCGCATCCGCCGCAACTTGATGGATACCCGCCGGGCGATTTCTTTCCTGATGCGCGGCAAGCTGCTGACGCCCGATCAGTTGGAGGAAGTGCGCCAGACCATGCAGGATATCGACTCGCTGGACGGGCATACCGCCTTCCTGTTCGACAAAATCAACTTCCTGATGGATAGCGTGGTCGGTTTTATCTCCATCAACCAGAACAAGATAGTGCGCCTGTTCTCGGTCGCTTCGGTCGCGCTGCTGCCGCCGACGCTGATTGCCTCGATCTACGGGATGAACTTCAAAGTGATGCCGGAGCTGGAGTGGGTGTGGGGCTATCCGTTTGCGCTTGGGCTCATGGCGGTATCGGTTGCCGTGCCGTTCTGGGTATTCCACCGCATGGGGTGGCTGAAATAAGGCTTAGTGCTGTTCGTCGGGCAAGCGGCCGATGAATTCCAGCACATCGTCGTAGCGGGCTACGCCTCCGCCGGCGCGCTGCTCTAAAAATTCGAAAAGCTCTTTAATTTCCGTTTTGCTCAGGAACGAGCAAAATGTTACGAAACCGGGATACTTGGCAATATTCTCGTGCAGATCGCCAAAGGCGTAGAAGTACGCAAAGCCAGTAGTTGCCCCGGCCAGATAGCCTAGCAGCCCTAACCACAGCGAACCGGTCAGCCACGCCAGCAGCGGAATCAGCGCAATCGGCGCCAGCAGAGCAAAGCCGAGGTTGCGGACCACCACCACTTGGGCGTGCCCGTCCTCCCGCATGATGCGGATAAATTCTTTGCGTATGCTTTGCGCTCTCGGCATGAACTCGGTCGATCCGTTCTTTTTTAGCTATTGTAGCGCAGCGTGCAACGAATGCAACGGGCAGAAATGCGGCCAAACGGAGGCTTATTTTCCTTCCAACAACCGTTTTAGTACCGCCCCGGCCAAGGTGTAGCCGAACAGCGGCGGCATGTAGCTGATGGTGCCGTTGACGGCGCGGGGGCGACCGGGGCCGTCGACCGGCTGCGGCGGCAGCGGGTCGCGCGGGTGTTCGTCGGAAAATACGGTGAGGATGCCTTTGCGGATGCCTTGTTTTTGCAGGCGTTTACGCATTTTGCGCGCCAGCGGGCACATCTCGGTTTTGCTGATGTCGGCGACCTTGATGCGGCTGGGGTCGAGGCGATTGCCTGCGCCCATGCTGGAGGCAACTTTCAGGCCGCGTTTGTGGCTCTCCGCAACCAGTGCTACTTTGCAGGCCAGCGAGTCGATGCAGTCCATCACATAATCGCAGTCGGCGGGTACCAGTTCGTTGACGTTTTCCGTGGTCAGGAAGATGCGCAGCACGGTAACCTGACAATTCGGGTTGATGTCGGCAATGCGGGCGCGCATCAGCTCGGCCTTGGATTGTCCCACGGTGGAAAGCAGGGCGGGCAGCTGGCGGTTGATATTGCTGGCCACTACCGAATCATGGTCGAGCAGGGTGAGCCGGCCGACGCCTGCGCGCGCCAGCGCTTCGGCGCAATACGAGCCGACGCCGCCTAAGCCGGCGACAAATACATGCTTACTTTGCAGGCATTGCAGTCCTTCGTCGCCGAGCAAAATGTGCGTGCGGGTAAATTGCGGTGCGATTTCCATATCCGTTCCAGCAGGTTAATGCGAAAGGGACGCATTATAGCGTGCCAACCCCGGCAGTACCTCACAGGCATTCTCCGTGGTGGCGAGTGCGACGTCTGCCAGCGACAAACCGCGCAGCTCGGCCAGCGTTTGGGCGATGCGGGGCAGGTACTCCGGTTTGTTCGGCTCGCCCGCTTGCAGGAATGCCGGGGAAATGTCCGGCGCATCGGTTTCCAGCACGAGGCAGTCGAGCGGCAGCGTAGCGGCCAGTTCGCGCAGGCGGGTTGCGCGCGGATACGTCATCGCACCGCCGAAGCCGAGCTTGAAGCCGAGCTGAATAAAGGCTTCTGCCTGCTGGCGGCTGCCGTTAAAAGCATGGGCAATGCCGCCGCGCACGCCGATCTGGCGCAGGTGTTTCAGCACGCTGTCTTGCGCCCGGCGGATATGCAGCAACACCGGCAAATCGAAATCGCGCGCCAGCTTTAGTTGCTCGCGGAAATACAATTCCTGGGTTGGCTGATCGTAGGCGTCGATAAAAAAATCCAACCCGATTTCGCCGATGGCAAGCGGTTTCTCTGCAGCGACCAAAGCTCGCAAAGCCTCAAGGTCGTCGGGCTGCGCCTGAGGAGTGTACATCGGGTGTATGCCCAGTGCCGGCGCGCAACCGGGGTGCGCGCGGCAGAGGTTTTGCACCGTAGCGAAATTCGCCCGCTCCACCGCAGGAATGACAATGCGCGTGACGCCCGCTGCCGTCGCTGCGGCGACCAGCCCGGCGTGATTGCCGCCGAATTCCGCAGCATCCAGATGGCAGTGGGTGTCGGTGAAATTCATAGGGTGTGCAACACAATCTTGCCGGTGACGCCGCCGCGCTCGATCAGCCGATGCGCTTCGGCGGCTTGTTCCAGCGGCAGCACATGGCTGATGTGCGGTTTGAGTTGTCCGGCAGCGGCCAGTCGTGCGCCTTCTTCGAGGATGACGCGCTGGCGCAGGCGTTCGTTGTGCAGGTCGTGCAGTTGCGGGGTGAGCATCAG
This sequence comes from Pseudomonadota bacterium, assembly GCA_040757065.1. Taxonomy (GTDB): domain Bacteria; phylum Pseudomonadota; class Gammaproteobacteria; order Burkholderiales; family Gallionellaceae; genus JBFLXR01. The sequence continues at coordinate 19,868 of JBFLXR010000020.1, read as the reverse complement.
GTCGTAGCCGAGCGTCAGGTTGCGCAGCCGGGCGGTTTGCACATCGGCTGCGCCGAGCGGGGTGGAGAGTAAGCTGACCACTTTGCCATAGACACGGGCAGCGTGCAGTGAGCGCAGGAAAGTTTCGCCGCCCACCGTGTCGAACACCACGTCGGCTCCGCGCTGGTTGGTCCAGTCGAGCGTGCTTTGCACGAAGTCGCTTTCGCGGTAGCGGATGATGCGTTCCGCGCCGAGTGCGCGGACGAATCCGGTTTTGGCGTCGTCGCTGACGGTGGTGGCGATGCCCGCGCCGAGGCGGCGGGCGAGCTGGATGGCGATGTGGCCGACGCCGCCCGCCCCGGCATGGATCAGCACAGTTTGATGGCTCAGTAATTGGGCGCGTTCGATCAGCGCTTCCCATGCGGTAATCAGCACCAGAGGCAGGGCGGCCGCTTCTTCGAAGCTCAGGCATTCCGGCTTGGCAGCGCAATGGTCTTCATGCACTACGGTGTATTCGGCGTAGTTGCCTTGCGCATCGCCCAATCCGCCGTTGCAGAAATATACCGCGTCGCCGACCTTAAAGCGGCTGGCTTCGCTGCCGACCGATTCCACTACCCCCGCGCCATCGCAGCCCAGCACGGCGGGCAGCTTGTCCGGGTAGTAGGCCGGCTTGGCGCGGATTTTGGTATCCACCGGATTGACGCCGGCGGCATGCAGTCTGACCCGCACATGGCGCGGCGAAGGCAGCTCGGGTACGGCGATTTCGCGCAGTTGCAATACCTCGGCTGCGCCTGCGGCAGTCATCTGGATGGCTTTCATGGCTACTCCCGTCTAAGGTCGATGCGCGCTATGTTAAACTTCGCGCATTATTTTGACGAGACTGCTGCAATGTCTGGAAATACTTTCGGTACTCTGTTTACGGTGACTTCTTTCGGCGAATCGCACGGCGCGGCGATCGGCTGCGTGGTGGACGGTTGCCCGCCCGGGCTGGAGCTCAGCGAGGCGGACATTCAGCCCGATTTGGATCGTCGCAAGCCGGGTACTTCGCGTCATGTAACGCAGCGCCGCGAAGAAGACCGCGTGGAAATTTTGTCCGGCGTCTTCGAAGGCAAAACGACCGGCACGCCGATTGCCTTGCTGATTCGCAACGAAGACCAGCGCAGCAAGGATTACGGCAATATCGCCGAGACTTTCCGTCCCGGTCATGCCGACTACACCTACTGGCAGAAATACGGCATCCGCGATTATCGCGGGGGCGGACGTTCTTCGGCGCGCGAAACGGCTGCCCGCGTGGCGGCGGGGGCGATTGCCAAAAAGTGGCTGCAACAGCGCTATGGCGTGACCATCCGCGGCTATCTGGCGCAACTGGGCGAAATCGTTGTGCCATTCAAAAGCTGGGAAGCAGTCAACCAAAATCCCTTCTTCGTGGCCGACGACAGCGTTGTGCCGGAACTGGAAGCCTACATGGATGCGCTGCGCAAATCGGGCGATTCGGTCGGGGCGAAGCTGACCGTTGTGGCGGAAAACGTGCCGGTGGGCTTGGGCGAACCGATCTTCGACCGGCTCGATGCCGACATCGCGCATGCGCTGATGGGGATTAACGCCGTGAAGGGCGTGGAAATCGGCGACGGATTCGCCTGCGTCAGCCAAAAAGGCAGCGAGCATGGCGACGAGCTGACCCCGCAAGGCTTCGCCACCAATCACTCGGGCGGCATACTCGGCGGCATCTCCACCGGGCAGCACATCGTCGCGCACATGGCGATTAAACCCACCTCCAGCATCCGCATCCCGCGCCATTCGATCGATAAAGCGGGCGAGCCGATTCTGGTGGAAACCCACGGCCGTCACGATCCCTGCGTCGGCATTCGCGCAACGCCCATCGCCGAAGCGATGCTTGCGCTGGTGCTGACCGATCATGCGCTGCGTCATCGCGGCCAAAATGCCGATGTGGTCTGCACCACCCCGAAGCTGCGTTAAGCTGACTGTGGGGAATTGAAAAAGCCGCTCATGGAGCGGCTTTTTTGTTTGAACCTACTAGTTTTACTAGCTGGCTTTGACAGTTTTCCTTGATATGCTGCTCCCGGATTTAAACTTTTAGATGGATGCGGGAGCTAAAGATGAAAATTAGTAATTTTTCTGTTGTTGGTCAACGGAGTATTCGAGTCGCATCATGTGACAATGTGCCGCCATTGATGGTCGTCGCTGGGCCGAATGGCGCGGGAAAATCTACTTTGCTTAATGCAATTCGCACTCAATATGGTTATGCAAACATTATGTATGTTGGCCCCCATCGTGCAATGCGACGCCAACATGTTCAGCAGCGCCATTTGCTAACTTCTCCAATTTCTATGGAGTCTTTGCTCGCAATCCCTAACTTACCTGGGGTAGAGGGGGTTCGAATATCGGATTCAGCACGAGATCCGTGGGGGCAAGATGATTCTGCGAGTTATCTAAAACATGCTTTGTGTCAAATAGAAATTGATAGGCAGCAAGCCATCACCGCTAAAGTTGATCGTGATGGCTATATTAGACCGGGGGAACTTGCTGATCCATGGATGCCGTTACGTGAGCTGACTCACAGTTTATTACCGCACCTGACGTTTGAACGGATTGATGCTTCAAGCCGCGACCATGTGCGGGTGTTATGGCGGGTACATGGAATGAATGGGGAGGTTGATATAGATGACCTGAGTTCTGGCGAGAAGTCAGTTATTCAGATGTTTTATCCATTAATTGAAAGAGACATTAAGGCGATGATTCAATCAATGGGCGAGGCAGGAGGGGCTGCTGTGCGCCCAGAGCTGTGTCTATTGATTGACGAACCTGAATTGCACTTGCATCCAAATCTTCAACTTAAAGTTTTTGATTATTTGCGCGTATTAACTAGCGGTACCGGGACACAAGTGATTCTTGCGACACATTCCCCTACGATGGTCGAGTATGCCACGTTTGAAGAGCTTTTCCTTTTGCGCCCAGTTGAGTTGGTACCGGCTGAGCAGAATCAATTAATTCAAATTGCAACTGACGATGAAAGATTGCAATTTATTCGAAATGTATTTGGAGCGACTACAAATCTAACAGCGCTCCAGCCCATTGTTGTTGTAGAGGGTGTAGCAGAGAAGGATGCTTCAAAGGTGTTGCCAGATAGGAAATTATATCGGGCGCTGCACTCAAGTTTTGATAAGGTCACAATTATTCCCGGGGGTGGGAAAAGTGAGTGTAAGGCGTTATTAAGGTCTATAAACGCAGCGTTCTCAGATTATTCTAATCAATTAAAAGCGGTGGCATTGTTGGATAGGGATGTTGATGATGGTTCTGATGAAGAATTGATTAAGTTGCTTCCGGTTTCAATGATTGAGAATTTTTTATTGGACGCTAACTCAATATGGGAGGCGATACAAAGTGTGATAGAGCGAACAGGCTTTTCGACTGTGGATGATATTGAGTCTGCACTTGATGAAGTTGTCAATTTGTATGCGGACAAGGAGATTGGGAGAAGAGCCGCATTGAAGTTGGGGGCGTCACATTTTTATCCACCTGCCACTTTGTCAAATATACTCCCTGAGTCCGTCGCCTATGTGCAAGAAGTTGGGACCCGTTACTCTCCGCAGGCTATTGATGAGGCGCAGAGGTTTGCTGAACAGATAGTGCGGCAGTTGGCGGTAGATCGCCGTAGACGCGAAGAATTTCATGGGAAAGAAATTTTAAATGAATTTTACAGGTTGTATTTGCATAAAACAGGGTTGTCTAAGGTGGTATTTACCTTCGAGGTGGCTCGATATTCAAAGCGTCGAAGATCTGTAACTAGCTTTTTTGAGGGATTCTTTGGCAATATTGGTATTCAAGGGTGAGTTACTTCACGCGCTGATACAGCCGGAAGCGTTCGTTTTTGTCGCCGGTGCGGCCGCCTTCCCAGATCTTTTTCCATTGGCGAGCTTTGCCGGGCGGACGGTCGAGACGGTCGCCCTGAATCAGAACGAGGTCGCAGGCGCGTCGGCTTTCCGGCAGGGGGGTGATGTCGCCGAAGTATTGCAGCATGGCGCGCTGGCTGTCGCCGATGTAAGCGCCGGTGATGCAGTTGTGTTTTACCGGGATGTGTTGTTTCAGGTCGGTGACCATGCCGCGGTAGCTTTTGCCGGTATCGAGCCACGGCAGCCATAGGGTCATGGACAGCATCCAAATCAGGGTGATGCCGGCTGCCCAGTTGATGACGGCGCGGCGGATCGAGCGGCCGGTGCGCCAGACGAAAGCGATCCAGAGCAGGCTGAATGCGGCGGCGATCCAGAACGGTGTGCTGTGGAATTGCGGGGTGAAACCGGGCTGGTAATCTTTCAGCCATTGGGTGATTTTGGCGTGGTTGTCCAGCAGCAGGCCCGCCCAGCCCCACCACAGCAGGATGGCAAGGAAGCCGAAGGTCATGATGCCGAACCAGTCCAGCGCGGCGGCTGCGCCGCGTCTCAGTGTAGAGAGTGAGCCGGTAGCGAGCAGGGCGATGGGCAGCAGCATCGGCAGGGCAAACACTTCTTTGATGTTGGGCACGAAGCTGAGCGTGACCAGCATGACCAGAAAGGCGGTAATCAGTAACTGGAATTCTGCCGATTGGCCGAGGCGGTGGCGCGCTTCCCACACAGCCCATCCGGCCAATGGCAGGGCGGGCCATGCCAGCCAGGGCAGGCTTTTGACGTAGTAGAAGGCTTCGCGGTACTCGCCGCCTTTGGCGTAGTCGAACCAGCGGCCGATGTTCAGCGTCCAAGCCCATTCGAAAAACAGGTCGGGCGATTGCAGATAGAGCAGGAAGGGCCACAGGGTCAGCCAAGGCAATGCGGCGATCAGTGCAGCCAGCGTGGCGAGGGCGTGGTTGCGGTTGCGCCAGTCGCGGAATAGCAGTAACGCGAGGCCAATCGATACGAACAGCATGGGGGCGATAAAGCCCTTGGACATGAAGCCGATGCCAACGCCGGTGCCGAGCAGCAGGCCGCCGCCGATCGGGCGGCGTAAGGCCAGCGCGTAGCCGTATAGCATCATCGCGCAGCCAGCCAGCAGCGCGAGGTCGGTAATCATCAGGTGCGCGCGCACCAGCATGCCCATGCAGCCGATCAGGATGATCGCTGCCGGCCAGCCGCGATTCTCGCCGAATAGTTCGCGTCCGGCATAGCCGGTGAACAGTAAAGTTAAGCCGGTGTAAAAGCCGCTCGCCAGTCGTGCGCCGTCGTGCAGCGGCAACCACGCGGAGAATAGTTTGGCGAACAGCGCGGCGGTGAGGTAGTAGAGCGGCGGCTTGTCCACATAGGGCTCGCCCGCCAGCGTGGGTACCAGCCAGTCGCCGCTTTGCAGGATGTGATAAACGATGCCGAAGCTATAGGCTTCGTCCGGTTTCCAGGGATCGTGCCCTACCAGCCCGGTCAGTACCCAGATTGCGCACAGCAACGCGAGCAACCCGGCCTTAGCCGGGGTGATCGGGTGATCTCGCAGGGTCGCGGGGTAGTAGTACATCCAATATGCTTATTCTGAGTTGTCGGGGGCGGGCTACTCGATGATTTTGAGTTTTTGTCCCGCTTGCGGTTCGCCGTTCGGATACTGCGCATTCATCAGTCGCAGCAGGCTGGGCGCTTGTTTACCCAGCGGCGAATGCTGTGCCAGTTTCGCATAAGTTTCGCCTTCGCGGGCGGCCATGATGCGTACATGCAACGGCTGCGCTTGCTTGCGTTCTTCTTCCGTCAGCGCATGGAAGCTGAGTATGGATTCGCGGATGGCTTTGCGCCGGGCGTTGAACACGTCGCGCGATTTGGCGGTCGCTTGCAGCAGATAGGCGCGCTTATTGAGGTAAATCACCCCAAGCATGCCCTGTTCGTAGGTGGCGATGGCGCCGGGCAGCTTGTTGATTTCCAGCGATTCGACGCTGTCGTTGGACATGAAGCCGGCCTGACGGCGGGCATAGTCGGCGGGCGTGCCGCTGGGTTTGGGGTCCATTTTCAGCAGAATGGAGGCGTCGCCGCCGGGACTGAGCGCGACCAGTTTATCCGGCATGTTATGCACGATCCAGTCGGCAGGGTATTGAATGGCGATTTTCAAATCGCTGTGCAGGAACTGGTTGTTGCGGACGATGCCTTCTTCGGCATTCTCGCCGAAATCCATGCCTGCGATTTGTTTCAGATACTCGTCGCGGCCGTCGCGCGGCGCGGCAACGGCATACTTGCCGGCTTCGCCCACCACTTGCTTCAGACGGGTATCGGCATCCGGGTGGCTGGCGAATACGCCGTGGTAGCGTTTCGGTTCGCGGCCTTCGATTTTCGCGCGCTCGATGTCGTAGAGTTCCTGATCTTTCAGCACGCCTACCACGCGGATCATTGCTTGCGGGTCGTAACCGCTGCGCGCCAGATATTCCGCGCCCAAACGGTCGGACTCCAGCTCATGGTCGCGTCCGTAGCCGGAAAGAATCGCAGTGCCGACGATGTTGCTGATGTTTTGTCCGGCTATGGATGCGACTTGCGGCACGAAAATCGAAGCCACGGTCAGCCCGATATTGGCGGCTTGCGCCGCGCTTTGCTGCCGCACCCCGTGGCGTGCCGTGACGTGGCCGATTTCATGTCCCAGCACCGCCGCCATCTCTGCTTCGGAATTCAGGTAGGCCAAAATGCCCCGCGTGATGTACACATAGCCGCCGGGCAGTGAAAAAGCGTTGATTTCGGTGGAATCCAGTACCGCGAAACGGAAAGTCAGATTATTGCGGTGGCTCTTTTCCGCCAGCTTCTGCCCCACCTCGTTCACATACGCTTGTAGCGCTTTGTCCGGGTAGATTTTGTACTGTTTGCGTACCTGCAAATCGGCCTGCCTGCCGAGGTTGATTTCATCCTGCTCGGACATCATCACGAAATCGGTACTGCCGGTGACCGGATTTTGTGCGCAGCCGGCGACGGTCAGCGCAGTCAGGCAAGCCAATACAAAATTTTTCATCGCACGCTCCATGGGGGCAGTATAAAAACAAAAGGCAGCCTGCGCTGCCCTTTGTCGGTATGCCTGCGGCTAAGTTCCTTAGGCAGCCTTTGCGCCCTTGCCGTATTTCTGACGGAACTTTTCAACGCGACCGGCGGTGTCCACAATCTTCTGTGTGCCGGTGTAGAACGGGTGGCATTCGGAGCACACTTCAACGTGCAGCGCCTTGCCCAGCGTGGACTTGGTCTTGAATGTGTGACCGCAGCTGCAGTTCACGGTGATTTCTTCATATTGCGGATGAATGTCGGCTTTCATGATTTTTCCTTTAAAAATTCGGGCGCGGCGTGTACGCGCATATAAGGGCGGGCATTATCCCTGAAAAGATTCGCCTGTGCAACACGATGTTTTAAACCGTCTTTCGCATTCAGTCCGCGCTTTCCTTCCGGCAGTAGCAGTAGACGAATTGCTGCACGCTGCCGAAGGGGGTGTGATGGGCTTCCTTGTTATGTTTCAGCAGGGTGAAGGCATCGCCGAATTCGGCGTGCAGGCCTTCCGGGCGGTAGCGCATCACCGGCAGTCCGCTGCATTGCAGCGGGCCGTCTTCGGCGAAGGTGGCGACGATTACGTGTCCGCCGGGACGAACGGCGCGCAATACCTGACGGACATAGGCTGCGCGGTCGGCCGGGTCGGTGAGAAAGTGAAACACGGCGCGGTCGTGCCACAGATCGAACGCATGACGGGGCAGCTCGGCGCGGGTAATGTCGCCGGTCAGCCAGCAAACTTGCCCGGCGCGTTCGCCTAAACGTTGGCGGGCGGTTTCCAGCGCGGCGGCGGAGAGGTCGAGTACGGTGAGGCCGGTGTGACCGGCATTCAGCAGATCGTCGGCGAGCGTCGAAGCGCCGCCGCCGACATCGATGATGGCTGCGTGGCGGTCAACGCCGGTCTGGCGGATAAGCTGCATGGAGTGCGCGGCATGTTCCTGAAACCAGCTCACCTGTTCGGCGGATTTGGTGGTGTAGACGCGTTCCCAGTGTTGTTTACGATCCATCGGGCGCTCCTAAAAGGTTACGATGCGATCCGCGTCGCGGATGATTGCGTGCAAATCTTGCATGGTGGATAAGGCGCAGTGTTCTGCATGCTCACTGTGCCGCAGTTTCAGGCAAGTGCCGCAGGCCTGAATGCTGCCGCCCGCTTGACTGAAATTTTCCATCTGGCCGGTTACGTCGAAGCCGGGATGTTCGAGCGATGCGGCTTCGACGCCTTTTCCGAGCAGGAAAACGGAAACCGTATCGCCCTGTTTGAGCGAGAAAGTCCCCAGCCGGAATGCGTTCCAGACGGTTTCCGGGTCATTGGAATAGATGACGATCCCCAGTTTCACGATAACGCTCCCCGAGTATGTGCCGTGCCGGGAGATTAGGGCAAGCCGTGGCGGGCGTCAATCAGGGATGGATGCGCGAGGCTGCTTAGCAGCAGCGCCGTACTCCCTCCCATTTTTCCCGTTCGCGCCGGGCAAACCAATCCTTGCGCGAAAGCGGAGCTGTGCCGGGGTGGCTGGCAGCGTGGTGGGCGAGATAGCGCTCATAGGCGTCGTCCCCGCTCAGACGGCGGACGGCGCGCCAGAACGCGCGCAGTCGGGTCATCAATCGCGCGCCCATGCGGCTTCCTCCAGTCGGGTGCGTTCATGGGGCGCTTCGGTGAGCGGCGGCACCGGCTTGCCGTTCAGGTGACGGAAGGCAATGCGCAGCATGTCGAGGACGATGACCCAGAGCATGCCCGCGAAGAAGATTGCCAGCACGGCGTCGAGTTGCTGGTTGAAGATGAGTTGCGGGGCAACGGCAGCTTTTTCCGGCGGCAGGCTGCCTGCGGCCAATTTGTTGGCGAGATCGTTGGCGGCGGCGATGAAGCCGATGCGTACGTCCGGGCTGGTCAGTTTTTCCCACACGGCGCTGGTGGTGATGGTAAGCAGCCAGGCCAGCGGCAGGGCGGTGATCCAGATGTGCCTGAGTTTGCCGGATTTGATCAGTATGCCGGTGGCGACTGTGAGGGCGATGCCGGCGAGAATCTGGTTGGAAATGCCGAACAGGGGCCAGAGAATATTCACCCCGCCGTTGGGGTCGATCACGCCGATATACAGAAAATAGCCCCAGCCGGCGACGACCAGTCCGCTGGATAGCAGCACCGAGGGATACCATGAGGTTTCGCCCAGTTTGGGCCAGAGGTTGCCGAGCAGGTCTTGCAGCATGAAGCGTCCGACCCGGGTGCCGGCATCCAGTGTGGTAAGGATGAAGATGGCCTCGAACATGATGGCGAAGTGATACCACATGGCGAGCAGGCTTTGCCCGAAGGCGCTGCCGAAAATGCTGGCCATGCCTACCGCCAGCGAAGGTGCGCCGCCGGTTCGGGCGAACAGCGTGGCTTCGCCCATTTGCTGCGCCAGCAGGCTCATTTGTTCGACGGTGACGGGGAATCCCCAGCCGGAAATCTTGGCTACCGCATCGGCGGCGGCTTTGCCGACCACGCCGGCCGGGGCGTTGATGGCGAAATACACGCCGGGATCGAGCACGGTGGCGGCGATCATCGCCATGATGGCAACCATCGATTCCAGTGCCATGCCGCCGTAGCCGATCATGCGGATATCGCGTTCGTTCGACAGTAGTTTAGGCGTGGTGCCGGAGGCAATCAGCGCGTGGAAGCCGGAGATTGCTCCGCAGGCAATGGTGATGAAGACGAACGGGAAGAGTTTGCCGCCGAAGATGGGGCCGCTGCCGTCGATGAATTGCGTCAGTGCGGGCATCTTCACGCTGGGTTGCAGCCAGAGCAGGCTCAGAGCCAGCAGGACGACCACGCCCAGCTTCATAAAGGTGGACAGGTAGTCGCGCGGAGCGAGCAGCAGCCATACCGGCAAAATGGCAGCAGCAAAGCCGTAGGCGATAACCGCCCAGGCCAGCGGCAGGCCGGGGTGGTTGAACCATTCGCGCAGGCCGGGCTGGTGATCGACCCAGCCGCCGCCGACGACGGCCAGCAGCAGCAAGGCGAGACCCAGCAGTGAGCCTTCCAGTACGCGTCCGGGGCGGAGATTGCGCATATACAGGCCGACGATCATCGCAATCGGAATGGTAGCGGCGACCGTGGAGGTGGCCCACGGGCTGTTTTTCATGGCGTTGACCACCACCAGACCCAGCACGGCAATCAGAATCAGCATAATCAGCAGGGTGGCGGTGAGCGCGGCGATGCCGCCGATCGCTCCCAGCTCGTCGCGTGCCATCTGGCCGAGGCTGCGGCCGTTACGGCGAGTGGAAAGGAAGAGCGTCACCATGTCCTGTACGCAGCCGCCCAGCACCGCGCCGATCAGTATCCACAGGGTTCCCGGCAGGTAGCCGAATTGTGCCGCCAGTGTGGGGCCGACCAAGGGGCCGGGGCCGGCGATGGCTGCGAAATGGTGGCCGAACACGATCCAACGGTTGGTCGGCAGGTAGTCGCGGCCATTGTTCAAACGCTCTGCCGGGGTGGCGCGCGAGGGGTCGCAGGCCAGCACCTTTGCGGCGATCCATGCAGCGTAGAAACGGTAGGCCAGCGCATGCACGCACACCGCGGCAGTGATGAACCACAGGGCGTTGACGGACTCGCCGCGGTTCAGGGCAATGCCGCCGAGGGCGGAAGCGCCGAGCGCAGCGACGACGATCCAGAGCAGGGAGGAGCGTACTTTATTCATTGTTTTAAGCACATGGGGTAATCGAATCGGGTAAATTATGAGAGAATAATGAAATTATAAAAAGCGTTTCGCTTTGAAATAAGCATAATAAAACGCGTGTTCCGGCGGGGAGAAGAAAGGCGCAACGGCTCAGCTGTTGCGATAAACCGCGGTATGCGGGTTGTATCGGAGATCGTTGTGTCGTTTGAAACCATCAAGCAGTTGCTTGCGCCGGATATGGTCGCCGTGGACGGCGTCATTCGCGCGCGCCTGCATTCCGAAGTGGCCTTGGTCAGCCAAGTCGCCGAATATATTATCAACAGCGGCGGCAAGCGGTTGCGCCCTGCACTGGTCGTGCTCTCCGCGCAGGCGTTCGGCTATGCCGGCAAGCATCATTACGATCTGGCAGCCGTAGTCGAATTCATTCATACCGCGACCTTGCTGCACGACGATGTGGTGGACGAGTCGGCGCTGCGTCGCGGGCGCGAAACCGCCAACGCCCTGTTCGGCAACGCGGCTAGCGTGCTGGTCGGCGATTTTCTGTATTCGCGCGCGTTTCAGATGATGGTGGATGTGGAGGACATGCGCGTGATGCGCGTATTGGCCGACGCTACCAACGTGATCGCCGAAGGCGAAGTGCTGCAATTGCTGAATTGCAACGATGCCGACGTGGGTGTGGATAGTTATCTGCGCGTGATTCATTACAAAACCGCCAAGCTGTTCGAGGCCGCGATGCGGTTGGGGGCGATTCTGTCCGGTGCCGATCTGGCCAGCGAAGAGGCCGCCGCACGCTACGGCATGCATCTCGGTACGGCGTTCCAGTTGGTGGATGACGTGCTGGATTATTCCGCCGACGAAGCGGAAACCGGCAAGCACCTCGGCGACGACCTTGCTGAAGGCAAGCCGACCTTGCCGCTGATCTACGCCATGCAGCACGGCACGCCGGAACAGGCGGCGGTGGTGCGTCACGCGATCGAAAACGGCGATGTTTCCCGTTTCGCTGAAGTGCTTGAAATCGTGAAGCAAACCGGTGCGCTGGAGCATACGCGGCAACAGGCAATGCGCGAAGCGGAGGCCGCCTGCGCGGCTATTTCTTTCCTGCCCCCTTCGAATTACAAGCAAAGTCTGCTACAATTAGCGGACTTTGCAGCTACAAGGCAATTTTAGCGGCAATTCGGGGTGTAGCTCAGCCTGGTAGAGTACTGCGTTCGGGACGCAGGAGTCGGAGGTTCGAATCCTCTCACCCCGACCAAATTTCTGAATAAAATCAGCAAGTTAAAAATAAGCCGGCAGCGATGCGCGGCTTTATTTTTGCCCATTCGGGACAGTCACTGTCCCCAAATTGTCCCAAATTGTCCCGCGTTGTCCCTCAATGTTTGTCCCATAACTGTCCCAAATTGTCCCAAGACAAGCAATCCATCACCGGCTTAAAAGTCTGTTGACGAAAAAAAAGAAATATGGATAATCGAAAACGATTTCCCAGGCAGGCCATTAAAGCTATGCCAACGGTGTGGGGGATGGGTATTAACCACGCCGGACTTCTCGTTAGCTCTGTACGCTGAAACAAGTAGCTGAACAGTGAAGGCAGGAGGAAAGAGCCTTGACGAACAAGGTTTGGAAGACTGAATGCAGTGAGCGCCGTGGCGCATAGAGACTGTAGATCACCAAGCCCCCGGATCGGTACCAGCTTTAGAGCAGATAGTCAGCCCATAAAAAAAATGGTAAGCGGCTAAAGCAAATCAGCATGCATAAACAACCCTTGAAACTCACCGTGCCACGGTCACGAAGCTGAGCTAGGAGTTGTCATGCTTGCTCAAAATGTAAATCCCCTGCTGGTTCCAGTAACCGATGCCGCCGTAATGATCGGCATTTCTCCGAAAACCTCAAGAAACTGGCTATCTACAGGTAAGTTTCCTTTACCAAGTTTTTTAATTGGCGGGAAGCGGTTGGTTCGCGTTGCCGACATTCACAAATTCGTGGAGAGCTTGGGCGCGCCCCCTGCGGCTGACCAGCCAGAACCGCAGAAACACAGGCGCGGGCGTCCTCGCAAAGTCAAAGCTGAATAAAAAAGCGGAGCACTTGTTATCCCAAATGGCTCCGCACACACTCAAGCTCAACATAACATAAGCGGATAATAAGTGCTCGCTTTATTCCATTTGGAATAAACGATGCAGCATTCGCCAACACAAAGGCTAACTCGCGAAGAGTATTTTTCGACTCTTCGAGAGATTCACTCCGCCTACAAGTCGGTGATAGGGCAAATCGGCGCGGATGCCATCCTCGAAGACATCAAAGACCAATGGGCAGGGGACGGGTACTGCTATAGCAGAGATGCATCCGAAAATTTAAGAAGAGAGCTTTCATATGCAAAGCGTGTGAAAAAAATATTTGCAAGCTTCGTTAGTCGAATATCAGACCACACAATTAAAAAGAGTGTTATCCATACTCTGCTTAACGAAAAAGACGGGCTGAGCAGGATAGAAAGAATTGCGCAAGATGAAACCGTTCTTTCCGCAATCAGAATGCAGAACACGAATATATCTGATATTAGAGAACGAGCACGGCAGCGCATAGAACTCGGGATAACAGACCGATCGGAATTGGCGGAGCGGAGATACCTAAAACGAAAAATTCAGCTTGGGCGATTCCGACTCGGGCAAGCCACCCACGCAATAGGTTCGCAAGGGATGAGCATTGTCACAGACGGGATGCTCAAGTTTCGTAAAGCAGATCTTGCAATGCAAGCAGCATGGTCTAGCAAGCAGGAGATAAAACACATCGTAGAAGATCCGGCAACTGGTAAAGTTATTAGGTCAGAAACCTTTCCGCTAACCGATGTAATCGAGTCCAGTAAAGAAGCGAGAAATAACGAAACCATCGCGCTCATAAAAGGCTGGACTGAATTTGCAAAAAATAATGGGTTCGCGCTAGGTATGCTTACCTTAACACTGCGCGGCGAGTGGCATCCCACCCCAAAATATAAATCCAAAAATCACAATTGGAACGGCAAGTTCGGGGACGAGGCACTTGTGGAACTAAACAGGCTCTGGAAGAAAGTTGCCAAGAAAAAAGAAAATCAGGGTTTTGAATGGTCTTATTGGAGAGGAGGAGAAGCGCAAGAGGACGGAACACCTCACCTTCACATAGCATTCGCGATTCCTGCCGAACAACTGCTTGCATTTATAGATTCTGTTTTTGAAGTCTTTCCAAACGCAAACTTCAAGATCGACTCTGCAAATATCGGACACGAAACCAAACTACAAATATTAAAACTGGAGAAAGAGCTGAACACACCCAGCCGGACACTTATCGAACTTAACAAAAAAACCGGAGAAGGCGCGCAATCATTCACAAGTTACTTGCTCAAGTATGCAGTTGGCTTTACATCAGAAAAGAGTGCAGGGGACACATTCGAAAGAAACGAATGTTATCGCAGCGCGATTGGCATGCGTGGATATCAGCCAGCAGGCATGCCCGCGCGTGCATGGTGGCAAGCAATGCGAAAAATTGAGTTATCAGATATTCCACAAACTGAGAAATGGAATGACTTCCGGGAAGCTGTATATTGTGCAAAAAACCCGAAAGAAAAAATTAACGGAATTGATGCGGCGGCTAGATGGATAGAATTGTGTGGCGGCTTGGGTGCAAGCAGAAAAGCGCGGCCTTTCTTTTTGCAAGAATCAAAAAGCAGGGACTACTTTCCTGACGAAAAAGACGACGAAACAAAATACAAAATCCAAACTTGGCAATTAATCGAAGAAGGGGAACCCACAGAGAAGTTTGATTACATAAACAAAGGTTGGATTATCCAAAAATCGGACATTGAACAAGAAAAAGATAGTCCAAACTCTATTGTGAATATTTCGAACATTCAATATAAACATGATGTTGGGGAAGTTATTGATACTTACTCAAGGAAAAACCAACCCCCTAAACCGCAACCCAAAACCTCAAAAACCGAACATCAAAACCTTTCCCCCTCGCCGGGGAGGCAGGGGGGCGGGGTCAAAAAACCAACCCCAACCCCACCCCCTCTGCAAAAGCTTAACGACCCACCGCCGCCATCAAGTTCGAGCCTTGGCGACCGTGGCACTGCTCGCTTCGCTGCGCGGTGGCCGCACCATCGCCAGCGCCTCAACTTGACCGCTTCGGCAGGTCTAAAAAACCCTCACCCATAACGCCGCTTTTCCCGCCTCGCTGGGCGGGGCGGCTGAATTAACAATCCGAAAGAACATTGCCAACGCGCCCCAACAAGGGCGCAAAATGGGAAGCGCATTTCCAAAATATGCGAAGCACAGTCTATCGGAATAAGTGAAGCGGAATTCTCTGAAAGGAGATCAAAATTCCGGAAAAATGCGAAGCGCACATTCGTCCCTACAGACAATCCTCATGACGCAAGAATACAGATGAACCAAATGGAAAGGACAACAAGAAGCAAGGGCTAAGTTTTGCTTCGCAAAAACTTGACCTTGCCCCCTCCGGGGGGCGGTCGCCGCTTACGCGGCTGTGTACCAGTAGGGTTTTTTTACGAAGCGCAATTATAAAGATGCGAAGCATTGAAATCTGGAGTTGCGAAGCGCAATTTGTTTAGCAAAGGCGAAGCGGAATTCTATAAAGATGAGAAGCGCAATTTTATATAACTCGCGGCGGAAACTCCTTTCAATTGACAAACGTCTACCGATCTTGCACAGTGAACGACATAAGCTGTAGAGAATGGACGTATGAATACCAGATTAAAAAAGCTCTCTCGTTTACTGATTCTGCCAGTCGCTTTTTTTATCCTGCTGGATGGCGTGGTATTAGCGATCAATCTTTTTATCTCAAAAAATATTCAAGAACACGCAGTCGCGCTGAACCTGATTAGCCGCGACAAAATCATCCTCCACGAATTACATGCCGCTATTGCTGATTATCCGAAGGCGGGGTGTTCAACTGCATTAAGGCAGAGCCGGATTAAAACGCTGGCTGAACAATTTGACCGCCACTTGACCGACCTGTCGGAAGGCGATTTTGAAGGTTGGGGGATGGTGGGCAAGTTGGATTTATTGTCTGCTGGCAGCAAAACGCAAATACAGGTTCAGCAGGCCAAACTGCTCTGGCAGCCAATTTATCAGGAAGTGATCGCTGAGGCAGGGAAGCGTAACCCAGAACCTGAATTGTTTTTCGACAGCCACATGAAGCTGTTAACCCTCCTCGAAGAATTGTCTGTCGAAATTTATCAGTCCGCCGAGGAAGAAACCAAAATGTTGCGCATCATTCAGATTGCCGCATTTATATTGGCGTTAATTAACTTCTTCATTATCTTCAGAATGCTGCGATTGCATCTGGTCGAATTTGCCAGCATCGGAGAGAAATTTCGATCTCAGGCTTTGGTAGACGAGTTGACCGGCTTAGCTAACAGAAGAAAATTCCATGAACTTCTTGAGAGCGAGATGGCACGGGTGAATCGCTATGGTGGATCGTTCACCTTGATTTCAGTTGACCTAGATGGATTCAAGCTGGTCAACGATAGTTATGGGCATGCTGCCGGGGATATGGTTTTGCAAGAAACGAGTAAAAGACTCCAGAAAGCGGCACGGAATTCGGACACCGTATTTCGCATAGGCGGGGACGAGTTTTCTATTGTCTGCCCGAATCTGAATGAACCCGAAGATATTTCCCTGCTTTGCAATCGCTTGCAGGAAGAGGTGCTAAAACCCGTACTTGCTATGGATCGGCAGTTGAATGTCGGGGTTTCTGTCGGTTGGGCTACTTACCCGGATCATGTCGAAACAGTAGATGAGCTGGTTTATAAGGCGGATAAGATGATGTACCAGAATAAATCCGGGCATCATCGGGCGGGGTAATCCTGCGAATGTGGATTAATGTGTTCATAAAAAGGGGCTGAAATGCCAGCCCCCACCCCCTAGGATTTTGATTGTTCGCTGATTAGAATTTTACAACCACCCCACCAGTCACAGCAGTTAGCTTGGATTTGCCTGTTTGAGCGTTGCCCACTTTGCCCAAATCTTCATAATTCAAACGCAAGCCGATTGTCGGTGTTAGGTTGTACTGGGCACCAATTCCCCATACGGCATTATTATTTGTAGATGTCGCGCTGGCAGCCACTGGTCCAACGGCAGCGCTAGCTTTCACACTTGCAGAGGCCCACCCCAGTTTTGCGGTAAGTGAGAAGCTATCGTTCAACGGAAGCATGCCAACCCCTGCCAATTGGACGGCCGTGGTGCTAAAAGAGCCAGTTACAGGAAAGCCTAACACTGTCCCGCTCATTGAGCCTTTGCCATAATCTGTATAACTGGCTTCCAGACCAAAGTTTGTGTTGAAGTTATAACCCCCCGCTATTCTTGCAGCCGTTCCTGTGTTTTTACAGCTTACACCAGCGGGAATGCCGGTGCATGCATCCGCGGCTTTAGATTGCCCTGCATCCACAGCAACATACATGTTTTCTGCATAAACGGTTGTGGACAGTAAAGCCATGCCCACTAAGGAAGCAAATTTCGTTTTCATTTTTTTCCCCCTTCATGATTGTTAAGTTCAACGTACTACGTTTGAAACAGTATGCCAATGTTGCAAGTAAATCAAATAAGAATCAGGAGATGTTGCCATTTAGCAACAAATTTATAATAAAGTTGATGGCGTGCTAGAATCCAAAATTAATCATCCAATCCATAAATTCTGGGGCGTTTCTTATCCCAGCTTCTTCGCCAAATCTTCCGCCTTCGGATGGTAATACCTCGAGAGCATTCGCACATCGCGATGCCCCGTTACTGAAGCCAATTCGATGACATTCGGCAGTTTCTCTGCCATACGGCTTGCGGCCTCATGGCGCAAGTCGTGAAACCTTAAATCCGTTAGTTCAGCGCGAGCAACAGCCCTTTCCCACGCCTTTTTTAATGAGTCAACGCTTACAGGAAAGACTCGCCCGGTGCTTTCATCATCAATCATAGTGCTAGTAGGCTTAATGTCAGCCAGAATTTCTACCGCTCTTTTTGAAAGCGGGACAGTGCGCGAAGAGCCGTTCTTTGTAAGAGGCAAAAATATAATTTGTTTTTCAAGGTCAACATTGTCCCATGTGAGCGATAATATTTCCCCTCTACGCATGGCAGTTTCTAGTGCAAACTGAACCAACGGCTTAAGCCATTTGTTACGAGTGCCTACCCTATACTTTTTTTCTCCTTCAACCGGATGATCTTCGAGTGCTCGCATCAGCTTTTCTTCTTCACCTTCTTCAAGGCGACGGTCTCTCCATTGTGAAGGGGGCGGGCGACGAATAGATGAAACCGGATTTTCGACGGCAATCATTAATTCACGCCGCGCCCAATTGAAAACGGCGCTTACAATGTCCAGTTCACGGCGCACGGTCGCACCGACGCAGCCAGCGGAAAGGCGGCTATCTCGCCATTCGGCAAGCACTAACGGAGTAAGGGACGATAACTTATGCTTTGCAATATCATCCTTCATTAATGTTTTTATGCGTAGCGTCTCGACTTCTTTGCCTCGTTTTGTCGGGACAACATCTTTAATATATCGGTCAAGTAAAGCATAAAAAGTCGTGGCATCTGCGCTTGAGCGATCACGCCATACCCCTCTATCCATCTCCGCTTCTTGAATGCGTGCCCATGCCTCAGCATCCCTTTGTTTTAGAAATGTTTTGCTTTTTGTTGGATAGCCGTGCCTCCGAATTTTGGCTTGCCATTTGTCGCCGCGCTGGATAATTGTTGCCATATTTGTACTGTCCCAAAATTGTCCCAATGAGACAAAATATTACTCTAATGTATTATTTATACAAGATATTATTTCCCATTCGGGACGCAGGAGTCGGAGGTTCGAATCCTCTCACCCCGACCAATTTAAAAACGGCTCGCATGATTGCGGGCCGTTTTTCTTTATGTTTGCGCTGAATCCCTTATGCTTTTAGGGTATTTTCCCATTGTCTCGGAAGGGGCTTCCAGTTAGATTGTGTTGCCAAGCTGAAAACTTGGAGTCCGAATAATTTACTGGGAGGCTTTATGCAACAGATCAATAAGTTGGCAGGCGGTGCCGTTTTGCTGGCGCTGATGCAGTCCGCAGCTTTTGCGGAAGGCACTGCGGTGACGGCCAAGGTCGGTACGCTCGGTCTGGGAGCGGATATCGCGGTTCAAACGCCGCACGAGGGTGTGGTTGGCCGCTTGGGATTCAACGCATTCAATTACAGCTTCAACGGCATGCGCAACACGGTGAACTACAACGCCAAACTGCAATTGCAGACGGTTACGGCGCTGGCGGACTGGTATCCGTCGAGCGACGCCGGTTTCCGCGTATCCGGCGGTCTGGTGTACAACAACAATAAGGCCAGCTTTACCGGCACCCCGACAGGCGGTACCTACACGCTGGGTGGCGTGGTATATAACGCCACACAGATCGGTGGAGTGAATGGTACGACAACCTTCAACTCGGTTGCGCCCTATCTGGGGATCGGTTTCGGCAATCCGGTTGCGTCCGGCAAGGGCTGGGGCGTCACCAGCGACATAGGTATTTTGTTCCAGGGTTCCCCCAAGACCGCGTTGACGGCGACGTGCGGAGTCGGCGTCGCACCGGCGGTTTGCGCGCAGGTGCAAGCCAGTGCGGCAGCCGAGCAAACCAAGCTGAACGACTCGATGAAAAACTTCCGTTATTACCCGGTCGCATCGATCGGCGTGACCTATCAATGGTGAGTTTCATCTGCTGAAGCGACAATGGCCGGGAAACCGGCCATTGTTATTTGCGGGTCAGATCGTGTAGTTCCAGTGCGCTGGGTCTTGTCTGTGCTTGCCGAGTAATTCGGTAATGACGGCGGCGGGGACAGGCTTGCTGTACAAGTAGCCTTGATACAAATCGCAGCCGTTCTGCGTCAGGAAGTCGAGCTGTTCTCTTGTTTCTACGCCTTCTGCAACCGATTGCACATTGAGATTGCGCGCCAGCCCGATGATGGTGGCGGCGATTTCGCGGTTGGTCGGGTCGCGCGGAATGCCCGAGATAAAGCTTTGGTCGATTTTCAGCTTGTCGATCTCGAAGCGGCTGAGATAAGCCAGCGAAGAGTAACCCGTCCCGAAATCGTCGATGGACAAGTGCACGCCGAGTGTTTTTAGCGCAGCCAGTTTGTGCTGGGTATCCTGTACGTCCGACGTCCCCCCGTTTTTCAGTAGCACGGGGCTTTAGAGTCCGTGGGTAATATAACCGATTTTCCTGCCAGTTGTGCTGCGTACGCCGAGGGCGTCAGGCCCCCCAGCGATCTCTTCGGTCGCTC
>JBFLXR010000002.1:0-182285 GCA_040757065.1 Pseudomonadota bacterium | reverse complement strand
ACCGCTGTCCGCCTCCCGAAGGAATCCGATGATCTGTTCTTCCGTGAATCGCTTCTTCATATCCAATCTCCTTTGTGGTTGCGATTGGACTCTAATCTCAGGTGCTACTCAAGATGGGGGGACGTCGTTTCCAGGCAGGATAGGTAAATCTCGGCGTCAGGGGCGGTATTGTCGCGCTGGGCACGCCAGAGCATTTCACCCAGACATTCCATCATGCAGTGCTGCGCTTCGTGTTCCGAATGGTAGCGCTGAGTCAGGCGCTCGAAATGTGTGCGGATGCCGGGGGGCTGATCGATGGAGATTTGCTCTTCGATGGTCAGGTGCATCATCAGGTGCAGGAAGGGGTTCATGTCGCCGTGTCCCAGGATGTAATCCTTGTCCTGATTGCGTTCCGGGTCGGAGAGCAGCTCGTGGTATTCCGGGTGTTTTTCGATCAGTTGCGCGGTGAGGTCTTCCAGCGGGGTGAGCAGGCTGCCTTCGCGGCGTTTGCGCCAGGATTCGAATAAAAAGCGGCGGGCTTCGTCGCGGGTGGGATTGAACATGTTAGGAATCTCTATCGGGTGTATCGGGGCCTGCCTTCGGCGGCAAGCGCATTCGGCGCGGATTGTATCAGGCTAATACTTTGTCGCGATACTCGCATAAGTCGGTAATCGGGCAGACGCTGCATTTAGGTTTGCGTGCCTGGCAGATGTAACGACCATGCAGAATCAGCCAGTGATGGGCGTCTTGCATGAATTCGTTCGGTACGACTTTCAGTAGTTTATGTTCGACTTCCAGCACATTTTTTCCCGGTGCTAGCCCGGTTCGGTTGGCAACGCGAAAGATGTGTGTATCGACTGCGATGGTCGGTTGGCCGAAGGCTGTATTCAACACTACATTGGCCGTTTTGCGGCCGACACCGGGCAGGGCCTCCAGCGCTTCGCGCGTTTGCGGTACCTCGCCGCTGTGCCGTTCCAGCAGAATGCGACAAGTCTGGATAACGTGCTTGGCCTTAGTTTGGTAAAGGCCGATGCGCTGGATATATTCTCTCAGTCCTTCTTCGCCGAGATCGAGGAGAGCCTGAGGGGTGCTGGCGACCGGATATAGCTGGCGGGTTGCTGCATTCACGCTGACATCGGTGGCTTGTGCGGACAGGATAACCGCGACCAGCAATTCGAACGGGGTGCGATATTCCAGTTCGGTAGTGGGATGCGGGTTTTGCGCTTGCAGGCGCAGGAAAATTTCACGACGCTTAGCGGCGTTCACCCGGCATACTCCGGTTTAGTGGGAGGCAGGCGCGCAACCGCCCTCTACCGGGGTAACTGCGACTGGCTGTCCTTGCATTTTCTTTTGTTCGGCACGCAGATTCAGCCAGTTCTTGCCGGCAATCAGCAATCCCAGTCCGATGAATGCGCCCGGCGGCAGAATGGCGATCAGAAAGCCGTTATAGTGCGGGATGATGTGCAGCACCCAATCTTTGGCGACGTCGCCAAGCGCCAGATCGATGCCGGACAGCAGGGTACCGCGACCGATCAGTTCGCGGATTGCGCCCAGCACGCCCAGTACGGCAGTCAGACCAAGGCCCATTGCGAATCCGTCCAGCGCAGAGGGAAGAACAGCATTCTTGGAGGCGAAGGCCTCGACGCGTGCCAGCACGATACAGTTGGTGACGATCAGCGGAATGAAGATGCCGAGTACGACGTACAAACCGTACATGTAGGCGTTCATCAGATACTGCACGACGGTTACCAGTACCGCAATGATGAGGATGTAAACCGGGATGCGGATTTCGTTCGGTACATAGCGCCGAATCGGAGAAATGCTTGCGCCGCTTAATGCCATTACGATGGCTGTAGCCAATCCGAGGCTCACGCCATTAACCACCGAGCTGCTGACGGCCAGCAGCGGGCACATGCCGAGCAGTTGCACAACGCCGGGATTTTGCTTCCAGACGCCGTTATACAGAATATCCTTGAACTCTTGCGCGCTCATTGCTTTCCTCCTGCGGGCGGTTGAGGCGGGGCTGCGGCGAATAGTTGTTCGCGGTTTTCGGCATAGTACTGCAAGGTTTTGTTCACAGCTTTGACGACAGCGCGCGGGGTGATGGTGGCTCCGGCCATGTAGTCGAATTTGCCGCCGTCTTTTCGTACATGCCAGTCGGCATCGGTATATATCGCACGCGACTTGCCATCGAAGCCTTTAATCCACGGGCTTTTAGGCAGATCGATATAATCGCCAAGACCCGGGGTTTCCTTGTGCGAGACCACGCGCACGCCGGCAACCTCGCCGTTGGCAAGAATGCCGATAATCAGATAGATATTGCCGCTGTAGCCATCCGGCGCAATCGATTCCAGTACTACGGCAGAAGGCTCGCCTTTCAGGCGGGCGCGGTAGGCCGTAGTAACATCGGTGGTGCCGAGTTGCTTGTCGGCCGGGATCGGCAGCGTATCCTGAATGATGTTGTTATCGAACAGGGTGGGCGGCAGGACTTGCGTAATCAGTTTGAGTTTTTCGGCTTCCTCGGTCTGATGAATACGTTCGTGGGTCAGGCTGTAAGTCGAAGCCAGCACGGCGGTGCCTATCAGCGCAAAGAACAGCAAGTTGATCGCCGACAGGGAGGCAGCTTTGGCGGTTTGCTTCATTTGCCTTTCCCTTCTTGGTGGTGGCCGAAAATTTTCGGCTGCGTGTAGGCGTCGATCAGCGGCACGCAAATATTCATCAGCAAGGTGGCGAAGGCCATGCCGTCCGGGAAACCGCCGAACGCGCGAATGACATAGGTAAGGAAGCCTGCGCCAGCGGCGAAAATCAGCTTGCCCTTGTGCGTGGTCGGGCTGGTTACCGGATCGGTCAGGATAAAGAATGCGCCCAGCATGGCTGCGCCGGAAAACCAGTGGAACAGCGGCGTCACATAATGCGCCGGATCGATCAGGTGGAAAATTCCCGCTGTTGCAAACAGGGTGCCCAAAAATGCAAAAGGCAAATGCCACGAGATAATGCGGGTGGCAATCAGGTAGAGGCCGCCAAGGGCGAAGCCCGCTGCCACCATCTCGCTACCCTTGCCGGCCAGACGACCGTAAATCGGCATGTCGCGGATTTCGCCGACGGTGTGACCGAGGTGCAACTGGGTTTTCAACGTGTCCAGCGGGGTGGCCATCGTGACGGCATCCAGCGTCAGTCCGGGGGGGAGCTGGCCGCTGAAGATATAGGCGAGTTGTTGTCCGAAGCTGAGTTCTATGCCGCCCAGCGCATGCGGCGAAATCCAGTGCGTCATGTGCACCGGGAAGGAAATAATCAGGATGGCATAGCCGATCATCGCCGGGTTGAACGGGTTGCTGCCCAATCCGCCGTACAGATGCTTGGAAACCGCAATGGCGAAGGCGGTGCCGACCACGACCATCCACCACGGCGCGAGCGCCGGAATGGAGAGCGCCAACAGCCAAGCGGTGAGCAAGGCACTGTTGTCGGACAAAAACATCTTCAAGGGGCGCTGGCGCAACTTCAGCATGGCGGCTTCCGTGGCGAGCGCCGTGACGCTGGCCAGTGTCAGCGAAATCAGAATGGCCGGGCCGAAATACCAGACATAAAGAGCGATGCCCGGAATGAGGGCCAGCATGACCCGCAGCATGATCTGGCTCACGCTGACGGGCTGGGTGATGAACGGTGAGTACCACATGGCTTATTCCTTGGGTGGCTCGGTTGCGGTGGAGGCAGATTGCGCAGCCTGTTCTTTGGCGCGCTCGACGGCGGCATTGATGCGGATTTGCAGCGTGTCGTCGCCGGTTGCCTCTGTCGCTACGGGCGTGGCGGTCATGGCGGCAGCCGCTTTGGCTGCGGCGGCTTCGCGTTCTTTTTGCGCCAGACGCTCGGCTTTTTCCTGTTTTTCGCGCTCAATGCGGTATTGCTGGAATTCGTGCCGTTCGCGCGCGGCGGTCGCGGCTTGCGATTCGCGTTCGCGCATCCAGATTTCGCTCTTCGAGTAGCGGAAATATTGTACCAGCGGAATATGGCTGGGGCAGACATAACCGCAGGCACCGCATTCGATGCAGTCGAACAGGTGGAATTCCTGCGCTTTACCGAAATTTTTCGATCGGGCGAACCAGTATAAATCTTGCGGCTGCAATTCCGCCGGGCAGGCATCGGCACAGCGCGTGCAGCGTATGCACGGCAAGGCGGGCGGTGCGGGCGGGAATATCTTTTCCGAAGAAACAATGATGCAGTTGGCGGCTTTGGTAATGCCGACCTTGTCAGAGGGCAAGTGCAAGCCCATCATGGGACCGCCCATGATATAACCATTGGTATCCGGCAGTAAGCCGGCCTGTGCGACCAACTCATTAACCGGGGTGCCGATCAGTGTTTCGAAGTTTTG
This sequence comes from Pseudomonadota bacterium, assembly GCA_040757065.1. GTDB lineage: Bacteria > Pseudomonadota > Gammaproteobacteria > Burkholderiales > Gallionellaceae > JBFLXR01. The sequence continues at coordinate 177,940 of JBFLXR010000002.1, read as the reverse complement.
CGGGCGTTCGACATTGCCGGTGATAGTGACGATGCGGGAAATCAACGGTTCGCCCAATTCGACGGCGCGCCACGCACTATAGGCTGTCGCGACGTTGAAGCACTGTACGCCCAGATCGGTCGAACGGACACCGGCGGGTACCTCGACGCCGGTCAGTACGCGGATTAGCTGCTTGGCGCCGCCACCAGGATAAACTGTCGGCACAGCGGCAACATCGACCCCTTCGTAACCGCCATCCTGCACGGCTTTGCGCATCGACTCTACGGCTTCCGGCTTGTTATCTTCGATGCCGATGGCGACTGTTTCGGCGTGCAACAGCTCGCGCAGAATAGAGATGCCTTTCAGAATGTCCGCCGGACGCTCGCGCATTAGCATATCGTCGCAAGTGATGTAGGGTTCGCACTCCGCGCCGTTGATAACCAGCGTCTTCAGTTTTTGTTTGGCATACAGCTTGAGGTCGCTGGGGAAGACTGCGCCGCCCAGCCCGACTACCCCTGCATCGCGCAATAAGTGGCGCAGGTCGGTATGCGAAACCGTGCGGAAATCGCGCGTTTCCCGCGCGATCCACTCATCTTTGCCATCCGGCTCGATAGTGATGCACAAATCCGGCAAGCCGGAAGCATGGGCAATCAATTGCATGTCGATTGCCGTTACGATGCCTGAGGTGGGGGCGTGTACTGCGCTGGAGACGCGCCCATCCGGGCGTCCGATCATTTGTCCTTTTAGTACACGCTGGCCGACTTCTACAATAGGCTTGGCGATGTTGCCGACATGTTGGTGCAGCGCAACTACCAGTTTCGACGGAATCGCAGCTTGCGCAATCGGCGTCCGGGTCGACTGCGTTTTGTTGGTCGGCGGGTGGACGCCGCCGTGGAATTTAAACAGAGTTCTCATTGCGCGGCGATCGGGAAAACAGGATATTCCCACTTCCAGGTTTGCGTGTTCGTTTGAATCGGGATCATGCTGATGCAGTCCACCGGGCAAGGCGCCAGACACAGTTCGCAGCCGGTGCATTCTGCTGCAATGATCGTGTGCATCTGTTTGGCGGCACCGCAAATGGCATCGACCGGGCAGGCTTGCAAGCAAAGTGTGCAGCCGATGCAGGTGTTCTCGTCGATGAGGGCGACCGATTTCGGCTTGGGTTGCGCGCCCTCGCCGAAGGGCTTGAATTCCTTGCCGAGCAGCTCTGCTAACTTGCGGATGCCGTCTTCGCCGCCGGGCGGGCAGAGATTGATGTCGGCCTGTCCTTCCGCGATGGCGGTGGCATAGGGGCGGCAACCGGGGAAACCGCACTGGCCGCATTGCGTTTGCGGCAACACGGCGTCGACTTGGTCGATCAGCGGATTACCCTCGACTTTGAATTTTATGGCGGAAAAGCCCAGCACCGTGCCGAGTGCAATGGCAATTGCGGACATGACCAGCAGAGCGGTGAACATATTATTTCACCAGTCCCGAGAAGCCCATGAACGACAGGCTCATCAGGCCTGCGGTAATCATGGCGATAGCTGAACCTTTGAAAATGCCTGGAATATCTGCGCCTTCGAGTCGTTCGCGGATGCCGGCAAACAGCACCATGACGATGGTAAAACCAAGTGCGCCGCCGAAGCCGAATAGCAGAGATTCGATGAAATTATGTTTCGCTTGCACATTGAGCAGCGGAATGCCCAGCACGGCGCAGTTGGTGGTAATCAGCGGCAGGTAAATGCCGAGTACTTGGTACAGCGAGGGGCTGGTTTTGCGGACAACCATTTCGGTGAATTGCACGATGCCGGCAATCACAATAATAAAAGATAGTGTGGTCAGGTATGCAAGATCGGGACCGAGCAAGTACTCACTAATCAGGTAGCTGGCACCGGAGCCGAGCGTCAGTACGAAAGTCGTGGCGGCGCCCATGCCGACAGCGGCTTCCAGTTTTTTGGAAACCCCCATGAACGGACACAGTCCGAGGATTTTCACCATCACGATGTTGTTCACAAACACCGTGCTGATCAATATGAGCAAATATTCTTTCATTGCCGCCTTTTTAACGAAGCCGCGATTATCGCGCTAATTCCACTCCCTCTTCAAGTCTCATTCAGGCATAAGATTATTCCTGGGAGTTATAGCGCACGAAGCAAGGAACGTTCCTGCAGCTTATTCGTAGCTGTTTTCGCTGAATTGTCTTTGAATTTCCTCGATTTCTTTTAGACTGGCGATTAGTGCATCGACGCAGTCCGGGTCGAGTTTGTCGTGTTTCAGACTTTCCAGCATGTCGAGGGCTTCGCGGTTGCTCCAGGCTTGTTTGTAAGGGCGGTGGCTGGTGAGCGCATCGAAAATGTCGGCGACGGCGGTGATGCGTGCTTCTATTGGGATGTCTGTGCCTTTTAGGCCGTGGGGGTAGCCACTGCCGTTCAGGGTTTCGTGGTGCAACTCGGCGATATTACGCAGCATGTCGATACGGTGCATGCCGCTTAATTCAAAATCTTCCAACAGCTTGTCGATCAGTTGCCGGCCTTTGACGGTGTGCTGGCGCATGATTTCCAGCTCTGCATTGTCCAGTCGGCCGGGTTTAAACAGGATGTTATCTGGCACACCCATTTTGCCGATGTCGTGCAGAACCGAGAAGGCAAAAATATTCTCGATGTATTCGTCGCTCAGTTGGTGTTTTGCTGCGATTTTCCGGGCGATCAGGCGGGCATAGCGCGACATGCGATCCTGATGGCTGCCGGTTTCGTCGTCGCGCAAATGCGCCATGTCGCGCGCGGCTTTAACTGTGGAAAGCAGGGCTTGCGTACCGGCAAGGTCGTTGATAATCGTTAGCGCAATTAAATGACCTAGCGGTGCAAGTTGATGGAGTACGCTTGTAGTGAAGGTGGCGCGTACTTCTGAATTGAAAAATAAAAAACCGAACAGGTTGCCGCGTACATACATCGGCATGGTGTAGCTGGAAGCGAAGCCTTGCGAACGAATATGCTGAGTGTGTTTGCGATGTCCTTGGTCGAATAGCGACAGATCGTTGACGATACGCGGGCGGCGGCGCTCGACGATTTCTCTTAGAGACGGGGTTTCGTTCAGTTTTGCTTCGTAATGGACAAGCGGGTCGTTTTCGTGGCTGCTGTGCAGAAAAGTTTTGACCAGATCGGTTTTCGGGTCGTACAGGGCGGCCGCGACCCGGCTAATGGCAGGCACGCGTTGGTTGATTTCTGCGTGCAATAGTTTGATCTTTTCGCCGAGTGTCAGATTGCTGCCGATGTCGATCAAGGTGTCGTGATGTTCGAACAAAGGCATAGCGGCGCTCTCTAGTGAATGAGGAAAATGGTTGCCAGACCGAGGAAAATAAAGAAGCCGCCGCTGTCGGTGATGGCAGTCAGCATGACGCTGGAGCCGATCGCCGGGTCGCGGCCGAAACGCTGCATACCGAGCGGGATCAGCATGCCGACGATCGCACCCAGCAGCAGATTGAGTACCATGGCGCTGGTCATCACCAGTCCCAATGGAATGCTCTTATATAAGAAGTAAGCGAATAGTCCGGCGACGCCGCCCCAAACCAAACCGTTCAGGCCGCTGATGGCCAGTTCCTTGGCGAGCAAATGGCGGGCGTTGCCCGGACTGATCTGCCCCAGCGCCAGCGAGCGGATGATAATGGTGGTGGTTTGGTTGGCCGAGTTGCCGGCAATGCCCGCGACGATTGGCATCAGAGTCGCCAGTGCGACGTACTTCTCAATGGTGCCTTCGAAACTGCCGATTACGCGCGAGGCGAAGAAGGCAGTGCACAAATTGAGTGCCAGCCAAAGCCAGCGGTTCTGTGCGCTCTTCCAGACCGAGGCGAAAATATCTTCTTCCTCGCGCAAACCGGCCTGACTGAGCAGTTCGCTTTCCGTTTCGGAGCGAATGTAGTCCACCACGGTGTTCACCGTGACGCGGCCGACCAGCAGGCCGTCCTCATCCACGACCGGCGCGGAAACCAGATCGTAGCGTTCGAACGCTTGCGCAGCTTGCTCGGCCTTGTCGTCGGGATGCAGTACGATGGTGCCTTGCGATTTAAGTGCGGAAACTTCGGTCTCCGGCTCGTTGACCAGCAGCAGGTTGATCGGCAGTACGCCTTTAAAGTGGTCGTCGCGGTCGACTACGAACAACTGGTCGGTATGGTCGGGCAATTCGTCGAAACGGCGCAAATAGCGGCTGACCACTTCCAGCGTGACGTCTTCTCGGATGGTGACCATGTCGAAGTCCATCAGCGCGCCGACCGAGTCTTCCGGGTAGGACATCGCGGCGCGCAGTTGCTCGCGCTCTTCGATGGAAAGCGACTTGAACACGTCGCGCATCACCGATTGCGGCAGGTCGGGCGCCAGATCGGCGATTTCGTCGGCGTCGAGCTGTTCTGCGGCTGCGCGCAGTTCGTCGCGATCCATGGTGGCGATCAGCGATTCGCGCACTGCATCGGAAACTTCGATCAGGATTTCGCCGTCACGTTCAGCCTTGACCAAGTCCCAGACGATCAGGCGCTGCTCGATCGGCAGAGCCTCCAGAATATAGGCGATGTCGGCCGGGTGCAGAGTGTCGAGTTTTTGCTGGAGTTCGCTTAAATGCTGCTTGTGCAGCAGTGTGCCAACCAGTTGATGGCGCTCTTCCCGTGCCATTTCTTGTTTTTGAGCCACGATCTCCACCAGTTGCTGTTTATGCAGCAACGCCTGCACCTGTTTCAGGTGCGCTTGCACATCGTCGGTGTGCTGGGGTTCTTGGTTGTGTTCGGTCATGGCGCGGCTATTTTAATGAATATTCCGCCATGCCGTACAATAAATTACAGGGAAAAAAGCCGCGATTTGCGCGGCTTGGGAATCAATCGTTTTTCCCCCACGGGCGGAGGAGTTGATGGGCGATGCCGAGGTGGTCGAGAATGCGGGCGACCACGAAATCGATCAGGTCTTGTACCGACTGGGGGTGGTGATAGAAGCCGGGATTCGGCGGCAAAATCACGGCGCCGGCATGTGTCAGCTTCAGCATGTTCTCCAGATGAATAGCGGAAAACGGCGTTTCGCGGGGCACAATAATCAGCGGACGCTTTTCTTTGAGCATGACGTCGGCAGCACGGGCGATCAGATCATCGCTGAGGCCGGCGGCTACGGCGGCCAGTGTGCCGACCGTGCAAGGGCAAATCACCATGGCATCTCCGGGGTTCGAGCCGGAAGCCATCGGGGCGAACCAGTCTTCCCGTCCGTATACGCGCAGTGTGCCGGGAAAAGCGCCGAAGCGTTCGCGTAGCGCGGCTTCGGCTTGGGCTGGCTGGCTCGGCAGGGTGAACTGCATTTCTTGCGCGGCAACGATTTGCGCGGCTTGCGAATAGACCAGTTGCACCGTTTGGCCGGTTCTGAGCAGGCATTCCAACAAGCGCATGCCGTAGGGCAGGCCGGATGCGCCGGTGAAGGCGAGGGTGATGGTTTTCATAGAGACTCCGTTTCGGTGTGCGCGGTACGGTCGAGGTAAGCGGCGGCAATCCAGCCGTTGACTGTGCCGAACAGCAGCGCGGCAAGGGCGAAGATCGGGATCAGATAGGCAAGGCCGGTGTGCGGAATTAACCACAGATAGACTATACCGAGCTGACCGGCAATGTGGGCGTAAGCGGCCAGAATGCTGTGCGTGACCGGGCCGAACCAGCGCGCCGGCAAATGCTGGGATGCGCCCAGAACGATTAAGCTGCACAACGCGCCGGACAGACTGAGAAAGAAGCCCGGGGCCAGAAAATTGCCTAGTAGCAGACTGCCGCCAACCACCCGCAGCAGCGAAACCCAAACTGCGTTGCGCCAGCCATAGCGGTTCAGTACGATCAGTGTGACGATATTCGCTAGGCCGGGTTTGACGCCGGGCAGGGGCGAAGGGATCGCTGCCTCTAGTACGGTCAGCCCGAGCGCCGCTGCCGCCATGCGCGCGACATGATGATCTTCGCGCGTGGCGTGCAGCTTAATAGTTGAGGCTGTCATACGGCTTATTGCGCCCGGTCAGTTCGATGCTGACTTGATTCGGCAGGCAGATGGCGGCTTCGCCCGCTTGTTTCAGCCAGCCTTGGCGGACGCAATATTGGCGCGGGCTGGGGTCGGAATCGATGCGTGCCTGCCGGTCGCGGATGGCAATGCGGCTGATGCCGAGCGGGCCGGGAACTTCGATGATCTGATTGCGAGTAAGCGGAACTTCGCGGAAGATTTTTCCGCCGCTGCGGATGACGGCCTTGTCGGCCAGTCCGCTTTGCCACAGGCTGAGTGCGAGCCAAACGGTCGAAAGCGCGCCCACCAAAAAGATGAGTGCATCGCCGGGTTTGAGCGGGGCGGGCAAGACGGACATCGCGCTTTTAGCCGGAGAGTGAGCGGTGGCGCACCAACACTTGTTGCTGTGCCTCGAAGTGCTTGCGCAGACGTTCGGTCAGATAAACCGAACGGTGCTGGCCGCCGGTACAGCCGATGGCGACGGTCAGATAGCTGCGGTTGTCGGCAATGAAGGCGGGTAGCCAGTTTTCGATGAATTGGCGAATGTCGTCATACATTTTTTGCACGGCGGGCGTCTTTTCCAGAAATGCGGCGACCTGCGCATCGCAGCCGGTCAGCGGGCGTAGCGCTGGATCGTAGAACGGGTTGGGCAGGCAGCGGACGTCGAACACCATATCGGCGTCGAGCGGAACGCCGTGCTTGAAACCGAAAGACTGAAACAGTAGCGTCAGCCGCGCCTGATCGAGTTGCATGAACTGTTTGACCCAGGCGCGCAAAGCGTTCGGGCTGAGTTCGGTGGTGTCGATATGGTGGCCGATGCTGGCGATATCGGCCAGCAACTCGCGTTCCAGCTGTACGCATTCCGGTAAGGTCAGTTTGTCGTCGCTGAGCGGATGGCGGCGACGCGTTTCCGAGTAGCGTTTGACCAGCGTTTCAGTTTGCGCGTCGAGAAATAACAGATGGATGTCCATCTGACGGGCGCGCAGTTGCGCGATATATTGCGGCAGTTGCTGTACGCTGCTGCCGCTGCGTACGTCGATGCTGATGGCGGCGCGGCGGTAGCCGTTCTGGTGCAAGTGGTCGATTAGCGCCGGCAGTAATTCCGAGGGCAGGTTGTCTACGCAGAAGTAGCCGCTGTCTTCCAGCATCTTGAGCGCTACGCTCTTGCCGGAGCCGGAAAGACCGCTGAGCAGAAACAGTTGCATCTACTGGTCCTTCAGCAAATATTGATCGTGACGGGAGATGAATTCCTGCATGGTATCGATGCCGCGCTGCTGCAACACGAAATTACGCGCGGCGGCTTCCACCAGTACCGCGAGGTTGCGACCGGCTACCACGGGAATGCTGACAGTGCTGATCTTTACGCCAAGGATTTCCTGATAGCTGGCATTGATCGGCAAACGCTCCAGTTGCGAGACATCGCCTCCGGGCGGGCGGTGCAAATGCACGATCAATTTCAGGCTTTTTTTGCGGCGCACTGCCGTTTCCCCGAACATGGTGCGGATATTCAGCATGCCCAGACCGCGTACTTCGAGAAAGTCGCGCAGTAATTCCGGGCAACGTCCTTCCAGTGTTTCCGGGGAGATGCGATATAGCTCTGTAATGTCGTCGGCTACCAAGCCGTTGCCGCGGGTAATGAGTTCCAGCCCCAATTCGCTTTTGCCTACGCCGCTGTCGCCAGTGATGAGGACACCGACGCCGAGCACATCGAGAAATACGCCATGCCGGGTGGTCGATTCCGCCAGGCCCTTGACGATGTAGTGGCGTACCAACCACATCAGATGCACACTGCCTTGCGGCGAGCGGAATAGCGGGATGCGCGTCCGGTCGGCGAAGTCGATCAGCTCCTGAAAAATGTCGGTGCTGCCGGCAACGATCATACAGGTGGTACCGCTGCGCTCCAATTGATTGAGCGCAGCTTGAAACTCTTCTTGCGGCAGGTTGCGCAAATAATCCAGTTCGGTATCGCTTAGCACCTGCACCCAGTTGGGGTGAATCAGGTTTAAGTGTCCGATCAGCCCCTTGTTCGAGGCATTTACCAATTCGCTGTCCAATACCCGGTCGGCACCGTCCGAACCTGCCACCCAGTGCAGGCCGAGGCGCTCTTGTTTGTCTTCGAACAGCTGCCGGATATTGACGTGGGCCATCAGTGACCTTTCCAGTCTGCGAAGAGTTGATGCAGCGTCGCCGGAGCATCGGTGGCGCGAAGCCGTTCGCGAAACTGCGGTTCGCTGAACATTTGTGCCAATTCGCTGAGCAATTGCAGATGTAGGTCGGTGGCGCGTTCGGGTACCAGCAAAACGAAAATCAGATCGACCGGCTGACCGTCGGGCGAATCGAAGGGAATCGGATGGCTGGTTTTAACAAAAGCAGTCACCGCATCGCGCAGTCCTTTGACGCGTCCGTGCGGGATGGCGATACCTTGGCCGAGGCCGGTTGAGCCGAGTTTTTCGCGGGCAAATAAGCTGTCGAAAACCTGACTGCGGGCGATTTGCTGCGAATTTTCGAATAAAATGCCGACGCGTTCGAATACCCGTTTTTTGCTGGTGGATTCCGCATCCAGCAGAATATTCTCAATCGGCAGAAGTTTACTGATCTGGTTCATGACATTCCGGCATTCCAGAAAAAAGGGGCAATCGAACGATTGCCCCTTTAGGATTATTCGGTTGCAGCCTGTTTGACGCTGTCGTCGTGACGGCGAGCTTCGAACTTTTCCTTGTGCTTCAGCACTTGGCGATCCAGTTTTTCGATCAGTTCGTCAATGGCGACATACAGGTTCGCATTTTCGCATTCGACGAAAATCGTTTTGCCGCTCAGGTGAACACTGGCCTCGGCCTTCTGGGTCAGCTTGTCCACAGACAGGATCACGTTGACATCGATCACGTTGTCGAAGTGGCGTTTGATCTTGCCGAGCTTGCTGACGACGTGTTCGCGAATGGCGGGAGTGATCTCCAGATGGTGTCCGCTGAGGTTGAGGTTCATGGCCTGCTCCTTGTTTAAAGTGATTTACGAAGATTAACCGGGGGGATATTCAGAGATTCCCGGTATTTTGCCACGGTACGGCGGGCGACTTGTATGCCCTGCTGTGCCAGGATTTCCGTCAGGCGACTGTCGGTGAGTGGCTGCTGTGCATCCTCCTCTCCGACCAGTTGCTTAATCAGCGCGCGGATCGCGGTTGCCGAACATGCGCCTCCGCTGTCGGTTGAGACCCCGCTGCCGAAGAAATATTTCAATTCATAAATCCCCCGTGGCGTCATCATATACTTTTGCGTGGTCACACGGGAGATGGTCGATTCGTGCAATTCGAGCTGATCGGCGATTTCGCGCAGCACCAAGGGGCGCATCGCGATTTCACCGTGTTCCAGAAAATGGCGCTGACGCTCGACGATGGCTTGCGAAACGCGCAAAATCGTTTCGGCGCGCTGCTGTAGATTTTTAATGAACCAGCGGGCTTCCTGTAGTTGACCGGAAAGTTGCTGGGAACCCTCGCTGCGCCGCTGCAGAGCGTTGGCATAGATTTGGTTGATGTTCAGGCGCGGCATGGCCGCTTGGTTCAGCCGTACGCGCCACTGTCCTTTGTGACGGTCGACAATTACGTCCGGTACTACATAGTCTGCGGCCTGCGTGCTGTATTCTGCGCCGGGGCGCGGATTCAGGTGAGTAATCAGCGTTTGCGCGGTGCGCAGCGCATCGTCATTGCAGTGCAGCAATTTTTTCAGTTTTGCGTAATCGCGGCTGGCCAGCAGGTCGAGATAGCGTTCTGCAATGCGTATGGCGAGATTCCGCCCTTCCGTTTCGACCGGCAGCGCCTGAAGCTGCAGACTCAGGCATTCGCTTAGCGAGCGTGCGCCGAGCCCGGGTTCATCCAGATGTTGCAGTTGTACTAGTGCGGTTTCCAGATCGTCCAGCGTAATATCCAGCTCGGCAGGTAGTAGTTCGAATATCTCCTCCAGCGGCTGGCTGAGATAACCGTTTTCGTCCAGCGCGTCGATCAGAAGCCCGATCAATTTCTGGTCGCGCGTGTCGAGCATGCTGAGACACAGCGTTTCGTTCAGATGTTCGCGTAACGTCGGCGCATTGGCTGCGCTTTCCATGAAATCGTCGTTGTCGTCGTCCGGGCGTGAGCTTGCCGCAGGTTCGTGCGCCCCCCAGCTTTCTTCTTCCGGTTCGTTGCTGGAATATTGTGCATCGTCCGGTTCGGATTCGCGTTCGGTGCTGCTTGACGGCGTGGCAGCCGGAGCGGCTTCGAATGCGTCGCTCTCTTCGCGTTCCAGAAAGGGATTTTCGTCCAGCAGGCGGCTGATTTCCTGATGAATCTCTTGCGTCGAGAGTTGCAGCAGGCGAATAGACTGCTGCAACTGCGGCGTGAGCGTCAGTTGCTGGGCATGCCTGAGTTGTAGGGTGGCTTTCATTTCACGGTGCTGCGTCCGGCGCTATAGCTTGAAGTTCTCGCCGAGATATACTTTTCTCACGCCCTCATTATAGATGATTTCTTCCGGCTTGCCTTCGGTCATGACGGCACCGGCATTAATAATGTAGGCGCGGTCGCAAATGCCCAGCGTTTCGCGGACATTGTGATCGGTAATCAGTACGCCGATGTCGCGCTCTTTTAAGAAACGAATGATTTTCTGAATATCCAGCACGGCGATCGGGTCAACCCCGGCGAACGGTTCGTCCAGCAGAATGAAGCGCGGATCGGTCGCCAGCGTGCGGGCGATTTCGGTCCGCCGGCGTTCCCCGCCAGAGAGGCTGGCGGCCTGATTGTCGCGGATATGGGCGATATGCAGGTCGTTCAACAACTCTTCCAGACGCGCTTCCCGCGCATCCGGCGTCATGTCCTGTAATTCGAGCACTGCCATAATGTTTTCCGCCACTGTCATGCGGCGGAAAATGGAGGCTTCCTGCGGCAGGTAGCCGAGTCCCAGACGGGCACGGCGGTGTATCGGCAGGTGCGTGATCTTTTGGTCGTCTATATAAATGTCACCGCCGTCGGCAGCGACTAGCCCGACGATCATATAGAAACTGGTGGTTTTGCCCGCGCCGTTCGGGCCGAGCAAGCCAATGACTTCTCCGCTGCGCACCGAGAGCGTGACGTCTTGTACTACCGTGCGGGAACGATAGCGTTTTTGCAGTGAGGCAGTGCGCAGTTCACTCATGGTGCGGATGCGTCTCCGGAAAGGTTGTCGGCCGGCTTGAGCGGTACGGGTTCGGATTTCGGCGCAGGCGCGGCATCTTTGCTGCGCGGTTGCAGAATCGCATGTGCGCGGCCTTGCAGCGGGGCATTGCGACTGGCGCTGCCGACCACGCGGAAAACTTCTGTTTTCGAATCGTAGGCGATATGTTCGCCGTTGGCTTCGTCTTGTTCGCGTTTCATGCGGGCTTTGCCGTACAGGTCGAGCGTCTCGGTGCGAGTGTCGTATTCGATACGATCGCCATAGCCTTCGACATATTCGTCCAGTCCTTCGCGTTTTTGGCGGAAATTGGCTTGTTTCCCGGTCGCCGTGCCGTGTTTGAAGCCGTCCTTGTCTTGGGTGACGACGATTTTGTCGCCCCGGATGATTAGCGTGCCCTGCGTCATAATGACGTTGCCGGTAAAGACGCTGGTCTGATTGGCATCGTCTACGCTCGCCAGATCCGCTTGGATGTGCAGCGGTTTGTCGCGGTCAGATTTTTCGGCTAGTGCATGGCCCGCGAATGCGAATCCGCCGACCAATGCAAATAAGGCGAGTTTAGCGGGTGCGTTCATGCTGACTATTCACCTGTCCGAGGAGTTTCAGGGTGCGCGCTTTGTTGTCCATTTCCATGCCAACGGCATGAATGGTGTTCAGCGCGTCGGTCATGACAACCGGATGATCGGTATCGGCAAAATCCCGCTCGGGCAAGAAATGCAGATAATCGGTGGTGAGAACCCGTTCGCTTTGTTCGCCGAAGGCGGCGCGGACAATTCTGACGTTCCGGTGCAGGAAAATCTCATCGCCCTGACTGGCGACCGTGCCGGTGTCCGCAGTCACGCGCACATTGGGTGCGCCGGGCATCAGGCTGAGTAAATGCGGTTGCCCGAGCAGGGTCGAATCGTCGTCCGGGTAATGCGTCATATCTTTTGCATGCAAAACAAAACGCGGGCGTCCTTGCTCGCTAAGCGTCGTGGCGGTGAAGCTGCCGACCGTATAGTCCGGGTCGTGGCGCAGCTTGCTGTCCGGCACGGTGGCGAGGGGGCGCACCTGCTGGTTCAGCCAGTAAGTGGCGGCCAGCAGCAATAGGAGCGGCAATAGCGGCAGCCAGTTGCGGGCACGTTCTTTCAGGGGGAGGTTCATGCCAGATAGCGGGCAAGTTGGTTGTCCAGCGTGCCCTGCGCCGACATTAACCATTCGCAGGCTTCACGTACCGCGCCGTGGCCGCCTTGCCGCTGGGTGACATAGTAGGCGTGGTCGCGCACGATTTGCGGCGCCTGCGGAACGCTGATGGCGAGCGCGACACGGCGCATGACCGGCAGGTCGACTACGTCGTCGCCCATATAGGCGGCTTGATCCGTCTTCAGCCCCAGCTTCTTCAGTAGCATCTGCATGGCATCGAGTTTATCTTCAACCCCTTGAAAAACATGGACGATGCCGAGATTTTTGGCGCGCAGCTCTACGCAGCGTGAAGTTCGCCCGGTAATGATGGCTAATTCGACACCGGATGCTTTCAGCATTTTGAGACCGTGCCCGTCCAGCGAATTGAAACGCTTGAATTCTTCGCCGGAGTCGGAGAGATATAAGCCGCCGTCGGTCATGATGCCATCAATATCAAAGGCAATCAGGCGGATGTTCTGGGCTAGGGCAAGACTCATTAAATCACCTTGGCACGCAGCAGATCGTGCATATTCAGGGCGCCGACCAAGCGGTTTTCCGCATCGACTACCAGCATTTGACTGATTTTATGTTCGTCCATCAGCTTGACTGCTTCGGTGGCCAGCGCGTCCGGGCCGATGCTGCGCGGCGTGCGCGACATTACGGTACTGACCGGCGTGGCAGCGAAATCGAGCCGTTTCTCCAGCGTGCGGCGCAAGTCGCCGTCGGTATAAATACCTTGCACGTGGTCGGACGCGTCCACAATGGCCGTCATACCGAGTCCCTTGCGGGAGATTTCCAGAATGGCATCGGACAGTGTGGCATCGAACGGAACGGACGGAATGGCATTGCCGGTATGCATGATGTCGCGCACGTGCGTCAGTAGCCGGCGCCCGAGGCTGCCGCCGGGATGGGAGCGGGCGAAATCTTCTTTACCGAAGCCTTTGGCGTCCAGTAGGGCCACTGCCAGCGCATCGCCAAGCGCAAGTGCAGCAGTGGTGCTGGCAGTTGGTGCGAGACCGAGCGGACAGGCTTCTTTGTCGACCGAAGCGTTGAGGTGGGCATCGGCGGCGCGCGCCAGCCGGGAGTCCGGATTGCCGGTCAGGCTGATTAATTTTGCGCCTTGTCTTTTAATGACGGGCACGATAGTCAGCAACTCTTCGCTTTCGCCAGAATTCGATAAGCCGATAAAAACATCGTCGGCGGTAATCATGCCGAGATCGCCGTGGCTGGCTTCGGCCGGATGCACAAAGTAGGCAGGCGTGCCGGTGCTGGCCATGGTCGCAGCGATTTTGCGCGCGATATGGCCGGATTTGCCCATGCCGCTGACGATCACGCGGCCTTTGCAGGTCAGGATCAAGTCGAGTGCGCGCAAAAAGCTGCCGTCCAGCCGGGCGCAGAGCGCTTGCACGGCGGCGGCTTCGATCTGGAGTACTTCGCGCGCCAAGTTAAGCGCGTGCGGTGAGGCGGCGGTATGTGGATTATTCATGGGGTGCGATTATAGCAATCTGGCGGAATGCGGTGAAACTTTGAAAGAAGCGCAGAGTTCGGGCATTATCGGGGCATGCATACCAGTCTTCAATTCGTTCTGATTTTACTTGCCGTCGCCGTGCTGGTGGTGGTGCTGTGCCGTGTGTTGCGATTGCCGGTGATGCTGGGGTATCTGTCGGTCGGTATTTTGATTGGGCCGCACGCCCTCGGGTGGATCCCGGATACCGAGCAAACCCGCTACCTTGCCGAATTCGGTGTGGTCTTCTTGATGTTCAGCATCGGCCTGGAATTTAGTCTGGCGCGCTTGCGCGCGATGCGCCGTACGGTATTTGCCCTTGGCGGAGCGCAGGTGGCCGTGACCTTGCTCGGCGTGATGGTGTGCGCGCTAGCGCTCGGTATGGATTGGCGGGCCGGGTTGGCTTTGGGCGGGGTGCTGGCGATGTCTTCGACGGCGATCGTCAGCAAGATGTTGGTAGAGCGGGCGGAACTGAATGCGCCGCACGGTTTGCAGATGATGGGGATTCTGTTGTTTCAGGATTTGGCGGTGGTGCCGCTGCTGACGGTTATTCCGGCGTTGGCGAGCCCGCCGGGCGGTCTGGCGTCTACCCTGATGCTTGCTTTGCTGAAGGCTGCGCTGGTGTTGCTGGCGTTACTGGTCTTCGGCCAGAAGCTGATGCGCCCGTGGTTTCACCTGGTTGCCCGACAGAAGTCTTCTGAGCTATTCATGCTGAATGTGCTGCTAATTACGCTCGGCTTGGCGTATGTGACGGAGCAGGCGGGGTTGTCGCTGGCGCTGGGTGCATTCGTGGCGGGTATCCTGATCGCAGAAACTGAGTATCGCTATCAGGTGGAAGAGGATATCAAGCCGTTCCGGGATGTGTTGCTCGGTCTGTTCTTTGTGACGATCGGCATGCTGCTCGATTTGCGCCTGATGTGGGCGAATATCGGCTGGGTATTGGGCGTGCTGGTCGCTTTGTTGTTGTTTAAGGCTGTGGCGGTTTCGTTGCTGGGACGCTGGATCGAGGGTGATTGGGGCGGGGCGCTACGCAGCGGTATCGGGGTCGCGCAGGCCGGTGAATTCGGGTTTGTGTTGCTGACGCAGGCCGGAGAGGTGCATCTGCTAGCGGACCATGTCATGCAAGTCGTGTTGGCGGCGATGCTGTTGTCGATGCTGGCAGCACCTTTTTTGATGCAATACGCGGAGCAGATCGTGCGGCGCATTTCCCCGGACGAGTGGATGAACCGCGCGATGCAGTTGCACCAGATCGCCGTGCGGACGATGGCGACCAATAGTCATGTCATCGTGTGCGGTTATGGGCGCAGCGGACAGGCGCTGGCGGCTTTTTTGCGGCAGGAAGGGTTGAATTTCATCGCGCTGGATATGGATTCGCGCCGCGTGCGCGAGGCATCGGAGGCGGGCGAGGAGGTGGTGTACGGCGATGCGGCGAAGCGCGAGGTGTTGCTTGCGGCAGGGCTAATGCGTGCGAAAGCCTTGGTAGTGACCTATAACGATAAGCATTCGGCTTTGAAGATTTTGCGCCTGTCGCAGGAGCTGCGCCCGGATCTGCCGGTCGTTGTGCGTACTACGGACGAGGCGGGTATCGAGCAGCTTAAACAGGCGGGCGCGGCCGAAGTGGTGGCCGAAGTGCTGGAAGGTAGCGTGATGCTGGCTTCGCAGGCCTTGCTGATGTCTGGCGTGCCGTTTAATCGCGTGATCCGCCGGATTCAGGAAAACCGTGCGCTCAGATATAGCGCATTCAGGGGGTATTTCCGTACGGTGGCAGATGCCACGGACGAAGTGGAAGATAGCTTGCAGCCGCGCTTTAGAAGCGTGATGCTGGGTGAGCGCGATGCGGCGGTCGGGCGAGCGCTGGGAGAAATGGAATTGGCGGCGCTGGAGGTCGAGGTGAATGCATTGCGGCGCCACAATGTGCGGGGCGGACAGCCTGCGGAAGATATGGTGCTGAAGGCTGGCGACGTGCTGATTTTGTTCGGGCAGCCGCAAGCACTTAGTCTTGCCGAAAGAAGATTGCATCAGGGCGATTAGCGCGATCCAGAAATTGGTGTTGCAAAAAAGCGACACATTCAGCAATTTGTTTTGACAGCGGCCGATTGAACTCGGTATCTTGCGCAGCCATAGCTGCAAGGGGGTCTGGCAGCTATTAGCTAGTGAAGTTTTTTAACTGAAATTTTTCCTCGAGGAGAAAAAATGAAAAAAGTAGCCCTTTCTTTGGCTGGTATTCTGGCCGCTGCTGCTTTCGCACCGGAAGCATCCGCAGTGCCCGTGTTTGCCCGTCAAACCGGCATGGCATGTAACGCTTGCCACTTCCAGCATTTCCCGCTGCTGAACGGTTTCGGCCGCGCATTCAAGGCCAGCGGCTTCACCCTGATGGGCGCACAAACCAAGGTTGAAGGCGAACACCTGTCCATCCCCTCCACCCTGAACATGGGCGTGTTGGCTACTGCTTACTACCAAACCCAATCCGGCAACGCAGCTTTCCCGGCAGGTGCTGGTAAGTGGGGCGTGCCCGGCAGCGGCGGCGAACTGTCTCTGTTCTACGGCGGTCGCATCAACGACTTCGCAGGCTTCTTGTCCGAACTGGGCGCAGCTGGCGCAGCTGGCGCAGCCGCTACCGGCGCAGCTAAGATGCCGATTCTGTTCGAAGTGGGCGATAACCGCATCGGCTTGGTGGCTTACACCGGCGGTCAAGGCGCTGCATACAGCTTCGAAAACCTGAACACCGGCGCAGCTGGCGTGCATAAGCTGATGGGTAACACCGGTCCGGCTAACCAGCACGTTAACGCAACTTCCGCTGCTCAGTGGCTGGGTACCAAGACCAACGCAACCGGTCTGAGCTTGGTTGCTGTGAACCCCAATCTGGGCTTTGTGAACATCGGTAAGTGGGAAGCTGCTGGCCCTGGTACTGCCATTGCTCAGGCGTTGCCGCTGACCTATGCTCGCGTTGCAGCGACTCTGGATCTGGCTGGTTGGGATGTTGGCTTCGGTGTGCAAAGCTTTAGCGGTACCAGCAACATGCCGTTGGCAGTTATTGCTATGCCTAACACCTACAAGGCAACCGTATTTGACGGTCAAATGCAAGGCCAAGTTGGCGGCATGCCGCTGGGTGTGTACGCTTCCTACGGTAGCGCTCCGGCTTCTACCGCAGCGAGCGTGAATGGCTTCAATGCAGGCGTGGCGAACAGTGCTAGCTCCTTCAACGTCGCTGGTGAACTGGGCGTGATTCCGGGCAAGGCAACTGTGCAAGCTGCTTACCGTAATGCTAAGACTGGTGGCGGCCTGAAGGACAATGCGTTGATGGTTGCTGCAACCTACGAACTGTCCATGAACATGGAAGTGTCCTTGCACTACACCACCCAATCCGGTTCCGCATGGAACGGCGTGGGTTTGGTTGGCAAGAACGCAACTACCCTGTTGCTGGAAACCCTGTTCTAATCTGACTCTGTCAGCTTAGTAAGGATCAAAGGGAGGCTTCGGCCTCCCTTTGTTTTTTTGTGCTGGGGCTTCGGGTAGAATCCTGTCTCATGACACAAGCACTATCTTCTGTTGCGCAACGTCGCGCAACTCGCATCTCGGCTCTACCTTCTATTGAATATCCCGCAGATTTGCCTGTGGTGGGCAGGCGCGCAGAAATCGCCGAGGCGGTACTCCGCCATCAGGTGGTGATTGTTTGCGGCGAAACTGGGTCGGGTAAGACCACACAGCTTCCAAAAATTTGTTTGTCGATCGGCCGCGGTGTGCAGGGGGCGATCGGTCATACGCAGCCGCGCCGGGTGGCGGCGCGCTCAGTTGCGAGTCGGATTGCCCACGAACTGAAGACCGAATTGGGCGGTTTGGTCGGCTATAAGGTACGTTTTCACGATAAGGTTGCGCCGGATACCTGCATCAAGCTGATGACCGACGGGATCTTGCTGGCCGAAATTCAAAGCGACCCGCTGTTGCGTCATTACGACACGCTGATTATCGACGAGGCGCACGAGCGCAGCCTGAACATCGACTTCTTGTTGGGTTATTTTAAGCAGTTACTGCCCAAGCGCCCTGACTTGAAGCTCATCATTACTTCGGCGACGATTGATGCCGAACGTTTTTCTAAGCATTTTAATCAAGCCCCTGTTTTAATGGTTTCCGGGCGCAGCTATCCGGTGGAGGTGCGCTATCGTCCCTTGCAGGAAACCGATGAGGGCTTGCAGGAGATGCCCGAGGCGGTCTGTGCTGCTATGGATGAACTGAGTATCGGTGGGTTGCGCGGCGATGTGTTGGTGTTCTTGCCGGGCGAGCGCGAGATTCGAGATACTGCCGAGGCGCTGCGCAAGCATCATCCCAGGGGCGTCGAAATTTTGCCGCTATTTTCCCGATTGTCTGCCGCTGAGCAGGATCGGGTATTCAAGCCCGCTTCCGGCGTGCGCCGGGTGGTGTTGGCGACCAACGTGGCAGAAACCTCGCTGACTGTGCCGAATATTGGTTATGTGATCGATACCGGGTTGGCGCGCATCAATCGTTACAGTGTGCGCCAGAAGGTGGAGCAGCTGCGCATTGAGAAAATTTCCCGTGCTGCAGCCAATCAGCGCGCCGGGCGTTGCGGTCGCGTGATGAACGGGGTTTGCGTGCGGTTGTACGACGAAGCCGACTTTCTGGCGCGCCCGGAATTTACTGACGCGGAAATCTTCCGCGTTTCATTGGCGACGGTGATTTTGCGCATGGCGTCGCTGGGGTTGGGTGAGGTGCAGGACTTCCCGTTTCTGGAAGCGCCCGGCTCGCGTTCAATCGCCGACGGTTATCAGCTTTTGGCCGAGTTGAATGCGCTGGACGAAGCCAAGCAGTTGACGCCGCTCGGGCGTGAATTGGCTAAATTGCCGCTGGATCCGAAGGTCGCCCGCTTGTTGCTGGCGGGGCGGCAGTATCACTGTTTGCACGAAATTCTGATCATCGCCAGTGCGCTGTCGGTGCAAGACCCACGCGAACGGCCGTTGGAGCGGCGCGAAGCAGCCGATGCTGCGCACCAGCGTTTCAATGATGAGCGCTCGGATTTTCTGGCGTATCTGAAAATCTGGCAGTGGTTTCAAGAGGCGGTGAAACACAAGAAGTCGAATAAGCAGCTGGCGACGCAGTGTCATAGCCAGTTTTTGTCGCCATTGCGTCTGCGTGAGTGGTTCGAGTTGCATCAGCAGTTGCAGGCGCAGGTTAGCGAAATGGGTTTGCGTCCGAACGAGACGCCGGCCAAATACGAGGAAATTCACAAGGCACTGCTGTGCGGCTTGCTCGGCAATATCGGCAATCGCAGTATGGAAGATGTGTATTACCTCGGTGCGCGGAGTATTAAGTTCTGGATCGCGCCGAATTCGGTACTGGCGAAGAAGGGCGGAAAGTGGGTGGTCGCCGGCGAACTGACTGAGACCACGAAACTCTATGCGCGCTGCGTTGCCCGCATAGAACCGGAGTGGCTGGGGGAAGTGGGCGCTCACGTCATTAAGCGGCATTACTACGATCCGCACTGGGAAAAGAAAGCGGCGCAGGTGGCGGCATTCGAGCGCAGCACGTTGTATGGCTTGGTACTCAACCCCAAGAAGCGCGTGCATTATGGCCCGATGAACCCGGAAGAGTCGCGTGCGGTATTCATCCGGCAAGCCTTGGTGGACGGGGAGTTCAATACGCAAGCGCCGTTCTTTGCGCACAACAAAAAATTGATCCGCGACATCGAGGCGCTGGAACATAAATCGCGCCGTCCGGATGTGCTGGTAGACGACGAGCTGATTTTTGCCTTTTACGATAGCCGCATTCCTGCCGGTATTCATAACGGGGCGGCGTTCGAGGTATGGCGTAAAGAAGCCGAGCGTAGCGAACCGAAGCTGCTCTATTTAAGGCGCGACGATTTGATGCGCCATGAGGCGGCAGGTATTACCACTGAACAGTTTCCGCCGCAGTTGGCGATGAACGGTATCAGCTATGCGTTGGGCTATCAGTTCTCGCCCGGCAAGCCGGACGACGGCGTGACGCTGACCGTGCCGCTGGCATTTATCAATCAAGTTTCGGCCGCACGTTGCGATTGGTTGGTGCCCGGTTTGCTGGCAGAGAAGGTTGCGCAATTACTGAAAACGTTGCCGCAGCGCTTGCGTCGCCATGTGGTTCCGGTGCCGGAATTCGCTGCGGCGTTCGCTCGCGAAATGCCTGCATCCGATACGTCGCTGCTGCAAGCTTTGGCAAAGTATATCCGCCAGCAGAAACAGCTGGAGGTGCCGTTGGATGCCTTTCGCGCGGAGCAGTTGCCGTCGCATTTGCAGATGCATTTCCGGGTGGTGGATGAGCACGGGCGTCAGTTGGGGGCAGGGCGGAATTTTGCCCAGTTGCGCGCCGAGCTGGCACCGAAGGGGCGGCCTGTCGATGCACCGGCTAAATCAACCAAGGCAGCGGCCGACCAACCTGCCGATTCGTCGGGGAAGCGGCATACTGCATGGGATTTCGGCGAATTTTCCGAAACTGCGACGGTGCAGCGTGCCGGGCAAACCGTGACGGTATTCAATGCGCTGGTCGATGAGGGCGATGCCGTGGCATTGCGCAGCTTCGAAACCGCCGATGAAGCCAGAATGGTGCATCGTGCCGGGTTGCGGCGTTTGTTCATGCTGGCGTTGAAAGAGCAGGTTAAATATCTGGAAAAAAGCCTGCCGGGTATGCAGGCACTGGCGATGCAATTCATGCCCTTTGGCAATGCACAGGATTTGCAACGACAGATTTTCGCTGTGGCTTTCGACCGCAGTTGTCTGAACGATCCGTGGCCGACTTCGGAGAAAATGTTTGCGGCGCGCTGTAAGGATGCCAAGAGCCGGGTGTCGCTGGTGGCACAGGAAATCGTGCGCTTGGTTGCGGTTATCCTGACCGAATATCAGCAAATTCAGAAGGGCTTGCAGGCGGCGAAGGCGCACGGGCAGGCGGTGCAGGACATGCGTGCGCAATGCGAGGCGTTGCTGGGCAAGGACTTTATTGCGCGCACTCCCTATGAGCGATTGCAACATTATCCGCGCTATCTGAAGGCGATCAATTTGCGCTTGGAGAAGTTGCGGGCCGATCCGGCGCGCGATGCGCGCCAATATGCCCAGCTGCTGCCGCTGCAGCAGGCCTGGCAGCGCCGGCTGTCCAGCGAGGTCGGGCGCGAGGATGAGCGCTTGGCGGATTTCGGCTGGATGTTGCAGGAATTGCGTGTTTCCTTGTTCGCGCAAGAGCTGAAAACGCCGGTGATTGTGTCGGTGAGGCGCTTGCAAAAAATGCTGGAAACTTTTTAGTAGATTGCGTGTCGCCTTGTGACACCGTGAAAGCATGGTTAGAATGCGCGTTCTCCGTTCGAACAAGGCGTTCACGTGACTGACTCAAAGCTTGTCGAAATTCGCGACCTGAATTTCGCTTACGACAACCGCATGATCCTGAAAGGGATCAATATGGATTTTCATCGCGGGCGGGTCGTGGCGGTGATGGGGTTGAGCGGCTGCGGCAAAACGACCTTGTTGCGCCATATCGGCGGCGTGCTGAAACCGACCAAGGGGTATGTGAAGGTCGATGGAAAAGTGATCCACGAATTGGATCAGGATGCGCTGTACGACATGCGCCGGAAGATGGGGATGCTGTTCCAGTTCGGCGCGTTGTTTACCGATATGTCGGTGTACGACAACGTCGCCTT
Source organism: Pseudomonadota bacterium (assembly GCA_040757065.1). GTDB lineage: Bacteria > Pseudomonadota > Gammaproteobacteria > Burkholderiales > Gallionellaceae > JBFLXR01. The sequence continues at coordinate 156,478 of JBFLXR010000002.1, read as the reverse complement.
TCAGATGCGCGAGCATACCGATCTGCCGGAAGAGATTATTCACGATTTGGTGTTGATGAAGCTGCATGCTGTGGGATTGCGCGGCACGCATCACTTGATGCCTGCCGAGCTTTCCGGCGGCATGGCGCGCCGTGTGGCGCTGGCGCGTACTATTGCGCTCGACCCTATGCTGATTATGTACGATGAGCCGTTCGCCGGTCTCGACCCGATTTCGCTGTCGGTGGTGGGGAATCTGATTCGCCGCCTGAACAATGCATTGGGTGCGACCTCGATTGTGGTGACGCACGACGTGCAGGAATCGCTGAAAATCGTCGACTACGTCTATTTTATTTCCGATGGCGCAATCATTGCCGAAGGTACGGCAGATGAGATCCGTGCCTCCGATAAGCCTTTCGTGCGCCAGTTCGTGTATGGCGAAATAGACGGCCCAATTCCGTTCCATTATCCGGGCGGCGATTACCAACAAGACTTGAATCTGCGAGCCTGACGATGCCTATAGTGAAAAATCTGCGCTCTCTCGGGCATGCCACCATCAATGCGATCTGGCGGCTTGGCTTTGCGACGCGCTTCTTTCTGGCGACCCTGCGCTATTCCGGTACCAGCTTCCGCCGTTTTCGGCTGACAGTCAAAGAGCTGTTTTCCAGCGGCGTGATGTCGCTGATTATTATTCTGGTGGCGGGGTTGTTTGTCGGCATTGTGCTGGGGATGCAGGGTTACGAAACGCTCAAACGCTACGGCTCGGAATCGGCGCTTGGTTCGCTGGTTGCGCTGAGTTTGGTGCGTGAGCTGGGGCCGGTGCTGGCGGCGTTGCTATTCGCGAGTCGTGCCGGGTCGGCGATGACGGCGGAAATTGGTCTGATGAAGGCCACCGAGCAAATTGCCGCGATGGAGTTGATGGCAGTCAATCCGATTGCGCGTGTGGTTGCGCCGCGCTTCTGGGCTGGGGTGATTTCCATGCCGTTGCTGGCGGCGCTGTTTTCCGCAATGGGTGTGTTCGGTGGCTATGCCGTCGGTGTGGTGATGATCGGCGTGGATGAAGGTTTGTTCTGGTCGCAGATGCAAGCCGCCGTGGATTTTCAGCATGACGTGCTGAATGGGGTGCTGAAGAGTTTTGTGTTCGGTTTGGCGGTGACGGCCATTGCGCTGTTCGAGGGTTACGATGCGCCGCCGACGGCGGAAGGTGTATCCGGCGCGACGACTCGCACGGTGGTGCAATCGTCGCTGGCAATTTTGCTGCTGGACGTCATTTTGACCGCATTTATGTTTCGAGGGGATTGAGTAATGGAACGGACAACATTGGATCTATGGGTGGGCGCATTCGTTGCGGCCGGATTGGCTGCGTTGGTGGTGTTGGCGATGAAGGTCGGGAACTTGAGCACCTACAATATGTCGGAGACATACCAGTTGCATGCCTACTTTTCCAATATCGGGGGCCTGAAGCCAAAGGCTTCGATTAAGAGTGCGGGTGTGCTGGTGGGTCGGGTGACGGATATTCGCCTCGATACCGAGCGTTATGAAGCGAAAGTAACGATGAGTATCGATAAGCGCTACCAGTTTCCCAAGGATACGTTTGCCAATATCCTGACCTCGGGCTTGCTGGGTGAGCAATACATTGGTTTCGCACCGGGCGGCGACGAGAAGATGCTGGCGAACGGAGATGAAATTAAACAGACGCAGTCGGCCGTGGTGCTGGAGGATATGATCGGTAAATTCCTCTACAACAAGGCTGAAAGCGGTAAGCAGGAATGATGAGGAACCGCATGAGTAAGATCTTTTCGATATTGTCCGGTATGGTGCTGGCGGGCGCAGCGATGTCGGCGCACGCCGAGATGAAGGCGCCCGATGCGCTGATTAAAGATACTGTGCGCGATGTATTGGAAGTGGTGCGTCAGGATAAGGATATTCGTGCCGGAGACCAGAAGAAAATTACCGATCTGGTCGATGAGAAAGTGTTGCCGCATTTCGACTTTACCCGCATGACGCAATTGGCGGTGGGTAAATACTGGCGTAAGGCGACGCCCGACCAGAAGCAGGCGCTGGTGATGCAGTTCCGCAATATGTTGGTGCGTACTTACACCGGCGCATTTACTGCGTACCGCGATCAGACCGTGGACGTGAAACCGGTCAAAGTGGTTGACGGGGCGACGGAGGTGACGGTGAAAACCACCATCAACAAGCCGGGTGCGCAGCCGATTCCAGTGGATTACACGCTGGAGAAGGCAAACGATGATTGGAAAGTGTTCGATTTGGCGGTGAACGGCGTGAGTCTGGTGACGACTTACCGCAGTTCGTTTGGCGAACAGATCGAGCAATCGGGAATCGACGGGCTGATTAAAGCCTTGTCGGAAAAGAATGCGTCTCAGGCTAAATCGCCGGCACGCAAAGCGGAAAGCAAGTAACCATGGCCGAAAGGATTACGCTGGCCGGCGATTTGACCATGGAAACCGTGGCACGTTTGCGCAGAGAATTTGTGCTGGATGGTGCGCCGGAATACGTGATCGACATGCAAGCCGTCAAGGCGGTCGATTCGGCCGGGATCGGCTTAATGCTGGCTTGGTTGCGCGAGGCCAGCCGAAAAAAATATACATTGCGCTTCGAGCATGTGCCCCAGAATTTGTCGAGTTTGGCGGAGATGTATGGGGTGGATGCGATGTTGCCGCTGGTGGAAGCAACGGTCAATTAAGCTAGTCTGATTAAAATTTGCAGGGCACCCGACGGGTGCCCTTTTGTTTTCAGGGTAAAATAACGTCTTTAGAAATGCGTGTGCCGGGAAAAGCGGGCTTGAATCTGTTGCGGCGACGCATTATTGTTGCGGGATTTTCAGTCGGGTGAGGTGAAACTGTGGTGGCTGTTGAAAGTATCCGGCAAGATATTATGCGCGGCATGCAGACGCAGCATGTTGCGGTAGAGGGCGACGGGCGGCATTTCGAAGCAGTCGTGGTCAGCGAAGAGTTCAGCGGTATGAGCCGGGTGCTGCGTCATCAGCGCGTTTTTCAGGCGCTGGGAGATAGCATGCGCGATGAAGTTATTCATGCGCTATCGATCAAAACATTTACGCCGCAAGAGTGGCAAGGGCAAACGAGTTAAGTCATGCAAAAATTAGCCATACAGGGCGGGATTCCGTTGCGCGGCGAGGTGCGAATTTCTGGTGCCAAGAACGCGGCATTGCCGATTATGTGTGCGGGATTGCTGACCGCAGAAACGCTCAAATTGAGCAATATGCCGGATTTGCACGATGTGCAGACCATGCGTAAGTTGCTGGAGCAAATGGGGGTAGGCGTTGATCTGGGCGACGGCGTGATGTCGCTGGACGGTGCGCAGATAACGAAGTGGGAAGCGCCGTACGACATGGTGAAAACCATGCGAGCATCCGTACTGGTGCTGGGGCCGCTGGTGGCGCGCTTCGGCGAGGCGCGCGTTTCGCTGCCGGGCGGTTGCGCAATCGGTTCGCGTCCGGTCGATTTGCATATCAAAGGCTTGCAGGCAATGGGGGCGGAAATCGCCATTGAACATGGTTATATTCATGCCAAAGCCGGGCGATTGAAAGGCGCACGAATTTTCTTCGATCTGGTTAGCGTAACCGGGACGGAGAATCTGATGATGGCCGCGGCGCTCGCCGACGGGGTGACAGTACTGGAAAATGCCGCTCGCGAACCCGAGGTGGTCGATCTGGCGAATTGTTTACGCGCGATGGGCGCGCAAATAGAAGGCGACGGTACCGATACCATTACGATTAACGGGGTCGCATCGCTGCACGGCGCAAGCCATCGCATCATGCCGGACCGCATCGAGAGCGGCACCTTTCTGGTGGCGGCTGCGGCAACCGGCGGCAGTATCACGCTGCGCGAGACGCGCGCAGATATTCTGGAAACGGTGCTGGAAAAACTGAGCGAAGCCGGAGCGCAAATCCGGGTCGAGGGTGACAGTATTCATCTGGCGATGTACGGTCGGCCGAAAGCAGTCAATGTGCGTACCGCGCCGCACCCTGCCTTTCCGACCGACATGCAGGCGCAATTCATGGCGCTGAATACGGTGGCAGAGGGCAGTGCGATGGTGGTGGAAACGATTTTCGAGAACCGCTTTATGCATGTGCAGGAGCTGCGCCGACTCGGCGCGCAAATCGATGTCGAGGGCAATACGGCGGTGGTGCGCGGTGTGGGCCATCTGGAAGGTGCGGATGTGATGGCAACCGACTTGCGAGCCTCCGCTTGTCTGGTGATTGCCGGGCTGATGGCGCAGGGTGAGACGGTGATCGACCGGATTTATCATCTGGATCGCGGCTATGAACACATTGAAACGAAATTGGGTAAACTGGGTGCGCAGATACGTCGCATCCGCTAAGTGGAATACAACAATATGATTACCATAGCCTTATCCAAAGGGCGTATTTTTGAAGAAACCTTGCCGCTGTTGCAGGCAGCGGGTATTACCCCGCTGGAAGCGCCGGAGTCTTCGCGCAAACTGATTTTGCCGACCAACCGCGACGATGTGCGCCTGATTATCGTGCGTGCGACCGATGTGCCGACCTATGTGCAATACGGTGCGGCCGATATAGGCGTGGCGGGTAAAGATGTGTTGAACGAGCACGGCGGTGCTGGTTTGTACCAGCCGCTGGACCTGAATATCGCGAAATGCCGCATGATGGTGGCGGTGCGCAGTGATTTCGACTATGAGTCGGCGGTGCGGCAAGGTGCGCGTTTGCGCGTGGCGACCAAATACGTGCAAGCCGCGCGCGAGCATTTCGCCTCAAAAGGCGTGCATGTCGATTTGATTAAATTGTACGGCTCAATGGAGTTGGCGCCTCTGGTCGGATTGTCCGATGCGATTGTCGATCTGGTCAGTAGCGGGGGCACGCTGAAGGCTAACAACTTGCGTGCAGTGGAAGAAATCAGTCAGATTTCGTCGCGTCTGGTGGTGAATCAGGCATCACTCAAACTTAAACGTGCAGACATTCAGCCAATGCTGGATGCATTCAAACAGGCGGTGCAAGCATGAAGATACAACGACTCTCGACCGCGCAAGCGGATTTTGCGGCGCAACTTGATCAATTGCTGGCATTCGAGGCGACTGCCGATGAAAAGCTCGAGTCGACAGTCGCTGCGATTTTGGCGGATGTCAAAGCGCGCGGTGACGCGGCCGTGCTGGAATACACACAGCGTTTCGATCGGCTGAATGTGCAGGATGCGGCGGGACTGGAGTTGCCCCAAAGCGTGTTGCGTGAGGCATTCGACGGCTTGCCGGATGCGCAGCGCGAAGCCTTAAAGGAGGCAGCGCAGCGAGTGAATGCTTACCACGAAAAGCAGCGCATGGAGTCTTGGAACTATACCGAGGCGGATGGCACTATGCTTGGTCAGCAGGTGACGCCGCTGGATCGCGTCGGGCTTTATGTGCCGGGAGGCAAGGCGGCTTATCCTTCGTCCGTGCTGATGAATGCACTGCCCGCCAAGGTGGCGGGTGTGGCGGAACTGATTATGGTGGTGCCTACCCCGGACGGTGTAAAAAATCCGCTGGTTCTGGCGGCAGCTTATCTGTGCGGCGTGGATCGCGTCTTTACTGTCGGCGGTGCGCAGGCCGTGGCGGCGCTGGCCTATGGTACGGCGACCATTCCGCGCGTGGATAAGATTGTCGGCCCCGGCAATGCCTACGTGGCGTCGGCCAAGCGTCGCGTGTTCGGCGTAGTCGGTATCGACATGGTGGCGGGGCCGTCGGAAATTCTGGTGGTGTGCGACGGCGGCACCAACCCGGACTGGGTGGCAATGGACTTGTTCTCGCAGGCCGAGCACGACGAATTGGCGCAGGCGATTCTGGTTTCGCCGGACGCGGCTTTCATTGAAGCCGTGGCACAAAGTGCCGACCGTCTGCTGGAGCAAATGCCGCGTCGCGACATTATTCGTACAGCGCTGGAGAATCGCGGGGCTTTGATCCATGTTGCCGATATGGAAGAGGCTTGCGTGATTAGCAACCGGATAGCGCCGGAGCACTTGGAGTTGTCGGTAGAAGATCCGGCTGCGTGGTTGCCGAAACTGAAACACGCCGGGGCGATTTTTATGGGACGCTACACCTCTGAGTCGCTCGGTGACTATTGTGCCGGGCCGAACCACGTGTTGCCGACTTCCGGTACAGCGCGCTTTTCCTCGCCGCTGGGGGTGTATGACTTCCAAAAGCGCAGCAGTCTGATTCAGGTTTCTGCGCAGGGGGCGCAACTTTTGGGTGGAATTGCGGCTGAACTGGCCTTCGGCGAAGGCTTGCAAGCGCACGCTCAGTCCGCGCTCTACCGCCGTTCATAAGATATTTTCATCGGTGTAGCGCGTTTTTTGCAATAAAACGCAAAACCCCTTTGACAAATGTCGAGAATGACCGGATAATTGCGCGCTCTTTTGGAGGGGTTCCCGAGCGGTCAAAGGGATCAGACTGTAAATCTGACGGCTCTGCCTTCGAAGGTTCGAATCCTTCCCCCTCCACCAAGTTTTAGTTTGACTGGGCCGGTGTCTCGGAGTTGATATTGGTTTTGTCGAGAGGCGTGCGGGTGTAGCTCAATGGTAGAGCAGAAGCCTTCCAAGCTTACGACGAGGGTTCGATTCCCTTCACCCGCTCCAGTATGTAGGCCCATGTAGCTCAGTGGCAGAGCACTCCCTTGGTAAGGGAGAGGTCGGCAGTTCAATCCTGCCCATGGGCACCAGTTTTTTGGGGTTCTTTCGTTAATTTGGTTCGATTTGAGGAAAAGTCATGGCAAAGAGCAAATTTGAGCGTACGAAACCGCACGTAAACGTAGGAACGATTGGTCACGTTGACCATGGCAAGACCACGCTGACCGCGGCGATCACCACCGTTCTGTCCAAGAAATTCGGCGGCGAAGCCAAGGCCTACGACCAAATCGACGCAGCGCCGGAAGAAAAGGCGCGCGGCATTACCATTAACACCGCTCACGTTGAATACGAAACCGCGACCCGTCACTACGCACACGTTGACTGCCCGGGCCACGCCGACTACGTTAAGAACATGATTACCGGCGCTGCGCAGATGGACGGCGCGATTCTGGTTGTGTCCGCAGCTGACGGCCCCATGCCGCAAACCCGCGAACACATCCTGTTGGCCCGCCAAGTGGGCGTGCCCTACATCATCGTCTTCCTGAACAAATGCGACATGGTTGACGACGAAGAACTGCTGGAACTGGTCGAAATGGAAGTGCGCGAACTGCTCTCCAAGTACGACTTCCCGGGCGACGACATCCCCATCATCAAGGGTTCCGCACTGAAGGCTGTTGAAGGCGACCAAGGCGACCTGGGCGAAGCCGCCATCTTCCGTCTGGCTGACGCACTCGACTCCTACATCCCCACCCCGGAACGCGCAATCGACGGCGCATTCATTATGCCGGTGGAAGACGTATTCTCCATCTCTGGTCGTGGTACCGTGGTGACTGGCCGTATCGAACGCGGCATCGTCAAAGTTGGCGACGAAATCGAAATCGTTGGTATCAAGCCCACCCTGAAGACCACCTGTACCGGCGTGGAAATGTTCCGCAAGCTGCTGGACCAAGGTCAGGCAGGTGACAACGTTGGCGTACTGCTGCGCGGCACCAAGCGTGAAGAAGTTGAGCGCGGTCAAGTTCTGGCCAAGCCAGGCTCCATCAAGCCGCACACCAAGTTCACCGCAGAAGTGTACGTACTGAGCAAAGACGAAGGCGGCCGTCATACCCCGTTCTTCCAAGGCTACCGTCCTCAGTTCTACTTCCGCACCACTGACGTAACCGGTGCGATCGAACTGCCGGCCGGCACCGAAATGGTGATGCCTGGCGACAACGTATCCGTGACCGTGAACCTGATCGCTCCGATCGCGATGGAAGACGGTCTGCGCTTCGCGATTCGCGAAGGCGGTCGTACCGTTGGTGCAGGTGTGGTTGCTAAAATTATCGAGTAATCGATGCTGATGACGGCGGGGCGGCAAAGCTGCTCCGCTGTTTTCGTTGAAGGGTTTATAGGCCAGTAGCTCAATTGGTAGAGTATCGGTCTCCAAAACCGAGGGTTGGGGGTTCGAGACCCTCCTGGCCTGCCAAATAAGTAACACGGATAAAGCGCATAATGGCGGATAAGATTAAACTAGGGGTGGCGTTCCTGCTGGTGGCAGCAGGTATTGCTGGCTTTTATGCTTTGCACGAAAGTGCGGCAGTGGTAAAGCTCGCCTCGGTTTTGGTTGGTCTGCTGTTGGCTGGCGGGGTGGTCTATACCACCGAATCCGGCAAGCGTTTGTTCGGCTTTACCAAGGAATCCGTGGCTGAGGCTAAGCGCGTTGCTTGGCCGTCGCGTAAAGAAACCATGCAGACGACTGGCGTGGTCATCGCTTTTGCGGTGACGATGGCGTTGTTTCTGTGGATGGTGGACGCCAGCCTGTTGTTCGTGGTGAACAGATTAATGGGGCGGAGCGAGTAATGTCCAAGCGTTGGTATGTGGTTCACACCTACTCGCAGTTCGAGAAAAGCGTGCAGCGAGCATTGCTGGAGCGCATCGCGCGTGCCGGTATGCAAGATTTGTTCGGTCAGATTCTGGTGCCGGTCGAGGAAGTGGTCGAGCTGAAGTCCGGTCAAAAGAGTATCACTGAGCGCAAGTTCTTCCCGGGCTATGTGTTGGTCGAAATGGAAATGACCGACGACACTTGGCATCTGGTGAAGAGCACGCCGAAGGTTTCCGGATTTTTGGGTGGCTCGGGTATGCGCCCGACTCCGATCAGTCAAAGGGAAGTCGATGCCATCATGCAGCAAATGCAAGCTGGCGTTGAAAAGCCGCGTCCCAAGATTTTGTTCGAAGTGGGCGAGTCGGTGCGTGTCAAGGAAGGTCCTTTTACCGACTTCAATGGTTCGGTCGAGGACGTCAATTACGACAAGAACAAGCTGCGGGTAGCGGTGACGATTTTCGGTCGTTCCACGCCCGTGGAGCTGGATTTCGGGCAAGTCGAGAAAGCCTGAAGCTGGAGACCGGCATAAGCCGGTCGTTTTAACGGGGAGCTTGTCCGCCCGGATAAGCGCTTAACCCACCAAAGGAGTATTAACGTGGCAAAGAAAATTGTCGGCTACATCAAGCTGCAAGTGCCCGCTGGTAAGGCAAATCCCAGCCCCCCCATTGGCCCGGCTTTGGGTCAGCGCGGCCTGAACATCATGGAATTCTGCAAGGCGTTCAATGCCCAGACTCAGGGCGTGGAACCCGGTCTGCCGATTCCGGTGGTGATTACCGCCTACGCGGACAAGAGCTTCACCTTTATCATGAAGACGCCGCCCGCAACCATTCTGATCAAGAAGGCTGCTGGCATTCAAAAGGGTAGCCCCAAGCCGCATACCGACAAGGTTGGTACCCTAACCCGCAAGCAAGCGGAAGAAATCGCTAAGACCAAGATGCCCGATCTGACTGCGGCTGATATGGATGCAGCAGTGCGCACCATTGCAGGTAGCGCGCGCAGCATGGGTATTACGGTGGAAGGGGTTTAATCATGGCAAAGGTATCGAAGCGTTATAAAGAAATCGCTGCCAAGGTTGACCGCAGCAAGTTTTACGCATTGGAAGATGCGCTGAATCTGGCCAAGGAAACTGCCAAGGCCAAGTTCGACGAATCTATCGACGTTTCCGTGAATCTGGGCGTGGACGCACGTAAGTCCGACCAGTTGGTGCGCGGTTCCGTCGTGTTGCCGCGCGGCACTGGCAAGTCTGTGCGCGTGGCGGTGTTCGCACAAGGCGCAAAGGCTGAAGAAGCCAAGGCAGCTGGCGCTGAGATCGTCGGTTTCGACGATCTGGCTGAAAGCATAAAGGCCGGTAACATGGATTTCGACGTGGTGATCGCTTCTCCGGACGCGATGCGTGTGGTCGGTCAACTGGGTCAGATCCTCGGTCCGCGCGGTTTGATGCCGAACCCGAAGGTCGGCACCGTGACGCCGGATGTGGCGACTGCTGTGAAGAATGCGAAGGCAGGTCAAGTGCAGTACCGTACCGACAAGAACGGTATCGTGCAATGCACGATCGGTCGCGCTTCTTTCGACACTGCTGCACTGCGCGAAAACCTGTTGGCGCTGATCGACGCGCTGAACAAGGCTAAGCCGGCTGCTTCCAAGGGTGTATATCTGCGTAAGGTGTCGGTGTCCAGCACGATGGGCGTCGGCATTCGCGTCGAACAAGCAAGCTTGGCTGCGTAATTGTTTTAAATTCGGCGGCGGGGCGTGGGCACGCTCTGCCGCCTTCAGGCTTTGGACTGCTGGCAGGATAGGCAGATTGTCAAAGACCGTAGGCGCCCGAAGCTGTAAGGCTGAAGGTTTAATTGACGGGATTCCCGTCTGCCCACGTAGATGGTGTGCCCGCGAGCAGGAGTCCGACATATTGTTTCTCCTGTCTTAAGGTCGCTGTTGTTAATGTGGAACTGTGCTGCAAGGCCGGTTCCGGTTCAAGATGGAGAAGGACTTTGAGTCTAAATCTGCAAGAAAAACAGGCGGTAGTGGCTGAAGTGAGCGCACAAGTTGCGCAAGCGCAGACCATCGTTCTGGCAGAGTACCGTGGCATCGAAGTCGGCGACATCACCAAGTTGCGTGCAAATGCACGTAACTCGGGGGTGTATTTCCGCGTGTTGAAGAACACGTTGGCACGCCGCGCGGTGCAGGGCACTCCGTTCGAATCCCTGGGCGACAAGATGGTCGGCCCGCTGGTGTACAGCATCAGCGCGGACGCCGTTGCAGCCGCCAAGGTGGTGTACGAATTCGCTAAGACGAACGATAAGCTGGTTGTGAAGGCCGGTTCTTACAATGGCAAGGTGTTGGATGCCGCTGGCGTGAATGCGCTGGCTTCTGTACCTACCAAGGAAGTGCTGCTGTCGCAACTGCTGGGTCTCATGCAATCTCCGGTTTCCCGTTTGGCACGCGTGGTCAGCGCTGTTGCCGAGCAAAAAGAAACCGCAGCCGCTTAATTTTATATTTACTTAATTTAGGAAGAACAAAATGGCATTCGATAAAGACGCATTTTTGGCCGCTCTGGACAGCATGTCCGTGCTGGAACTGAACGATCTGGTGAAGGCGATCGAAGAAAAATTCGGCGTGTCCGCTGCTGCGATGGCCGCTCCGGCTGCTGCTGGCGCTGCTGCTCCGGCTGCTGCTGAACAAACCGAATTCAACGTGATCCTGAAGGCCGCTGGCGACAATAAGGTGAACGTGATTAAGGTTGTGCGTGCAATCACTGGTCTGGGCCTGAAGGAAGCGAAGGATCTGGTTGACGGCGCCCCGAAGAGCGTTAAGGAAGGCGTGTCCAAGGCTGACGCCGACGCAATCGCTAAGCAGCTCACCGAAGCTGGCGCAACTGCTGAAATCAAGTAATTGCGTATTAGGTAGAAAGGCTGACGGAGTTCCGTCAGCCTTTTGCCGCTTGTAAAAAACAGGTTGTACATCGTTAATCCGGTAGAAGCCAACGGACAGCGAGCGAATTTGCTCATTGCCCCTTGTCTTTTCCCTCGGTCGTGGAGATATCATGAGCTACTCTTTTACTGAAAAAAAACGCATCCGTAAAAGTTTTGCAAAGCGGGTCGGTGCATTGCCGGTGCCGTTTTTGCTGTCCACGCAATTAGATTCCTATACTGCTTTCCTGCAGGCGAATACTGCGCCCGAACAGCGCAAGAATGAAGGCTTGCAAGCCGCCTTCAATTCAATTTTCCCGATTGAAAGCCACACTAAGAATGCGCGTCTGGATTTTGTCAGCTATATGCTGGGAACGCCTCCGTTCGATGTGAAGGAATGCCAGCAACGCGGCCTGACTTTTGCCGCTCCGTTGCGCGCCCGCGTACGTTTGACTTTGATGGACAAAGACGCTTCCAAGCCGACCGTCAAAGAAGTGAAAGAGCAGGAAGTCTACATGGGTGAAATTCCGCTCATGACGCATACCGGCTCGTTTATCGTGAACGGCACTGAACGCGTGATCGTGTCTCAGCTGCACCGTTCGCCCGGCGTGTTTTTCGAGCATGACCGCGGCAAGACGCATAGCTCCGGCAAGCTGCTGTTCTCCGCGCGCGTGATTCCTTACCGCGGCTCTTGGCTGGATTTCGAATTCGATGCCAAAGACTATGTGTACTTCCGTATCGACCGCCGTCGCAAAATGCCGGTCACGATTCTGTTGAAGTCGCTGGGGTACACCCCGGAACAAATTCTGGCAGCCTTTTTCGAGTTCGATACTTTCCATCTGGGCGACAAGGGTATCCAGTTTGCCGTGGTGCCGGAACGTTTGCGCGGCGAAATCGCGCGCTTTGACATTGTTGGCAAGGCTGGCAAGGTCATCGTCGCCAAGGATAAGCGCATTACCGTGCGTCATATCCGTGAAATGAATGAAGCCGGCATTGATCGTCTGGCTGTCGAAAACGACTTCCTGATCGGCCGCGTGCTGGCGAAAAACGTAGTGGATACCGACAGCGGTGAAATCGTTGCCAATGCGAACGACGAAATCACTGAAAGTCTGATTGGCAAGCTGCAAGCCGCCGGTATCGAAACCATCCAGACCCTGTACACCAACGATTTGGATCAGGGGGCGTACGTTTCGCAGACTCTGCGTACCGACGAAACAACCGACCAGTGGTCTGCTCGTGTAGCAATCTACCGCATGATGCGCCCCGGCGAACCGCCGACAGAAGAGGCGGTTGAAGCACTGTTCCAAGGCTTGTTCTTCAGTGAAGAACGTTATGACCTGTCCGCTGTGGGCCGCATGAAATTCAATCGCCGCATTGGCCGCGATGAATTGATCGGTTCCGGTACGCTGTCTAACGACGACATCGTTGCCGTCATCAAGATTCTGGTGGAGCTGCGCAACGGGCGCGGCGAAATCGACGATATCGATCACCTGGGTAACCGCCGCGTGCGTGCCGTGGGCGAACTGGCAGAAAACCAGTTCCGCGCTGGTTTGGCTCGCGTCGAGCGTGCAGTGAAGGAGCGTTTGGGGCAGGCGGAAACTGAAAATCTGATGCCGCACGACCTGATTAATGCTAAGCCGATTTCTGCTGCTGTGAAGGAATTCTTCGGCTCCAGCCAGTTGTCGCAGTTTATGGATCAGACCAACCCGCTGTCCGAAGTGACACACAAGCGTCGTATCTCTGCGCTGGGCCCGGGTGGTTTGACTCGCGAACGCGCAGGCTTCGAAGTGCGCGACGTGCATCCGACGCACTACGGTCGCGTGTGTCCGATTGAAACGCCGGAAGGTCCGAACATCGGTCTGATCAACTCGCTGGCTCTGTATGCACGTACTAACGAGTACGGCTTTATTGAAACGCCCTACCGTAAGGTGGAAAGCGGTTCCGTGAAGGACGATGTGGAGTACTTGTCCGCCATCGAGGAAGGTAAGTTCACCATCGCTCAGGCCAATGCGGACTTTGACGATGCCGGACACTTTACCAGCGATGTGGTATCCGCACGTCAGCACAACGAATTCGTGCTGGCTGGCCCGGATAAGATCGAGTACATGGACGTGGCACCGTCGCAGGTGGTGTCCGTGGCAGCATCGCTGATTCCGTTCCTGGAACACGACGATGCGAACCGTGCGTTGATGGGTGCAAACATGCAGCGTCAGGCCGTGCCGTGTCTGCGCGCCGAAAAAGCGCTGGTCGGTACCGGCATCGAACGCACCGTGGCAGTCGACTCGGGTACTGCGGTGCAGGCTTGGCGCGGTGGTCGTGTGGATTACGTCGACGCGGGTCGTATTGTGATTCGTGTGAACGACGACGAAACCACGGCAGGTGAAGTCGGTGTGGATATCTACAACCTGACTAAGTACACACGCTCTAACCAGAACACCAACATTAACCAGCGTCCGCTGGTGAAGGTCGGTGATGCGATCGCACGCGGCGATGTGATCGCCGACGGTGCTTCGACTGACATGGGCGAACTGGCGCTAGGTCAGAACATGCTGGTCGCGTTTATGCCGTGGAACGGCTATAACTTCGAAGACTCGATTCTGATCTCCGAGCGCGTAGTGGCCGACGACCGCTTCACTTCGATTCACATTGAAGAATTGACTGTGGTTGCGCGCGACACCAAGCTCGGGCCGGAAGAGATTACCCGCGATATCCCGAATCTTTCGGAAGGCCAGCTCGGCCGTCTGGACGAATGCGGTATCGTGCATATCGGCGCGGAAGTCGGTGTAGGCGACGTGCTGGTCGGCAAGGTAACGCCGAAGGGCGAAACCCAGTTGACCCCGGAAGAGAAGCTGCTGCGCGCGATCTTCGGCGAAAAGGCGTCCGACGTGAAGGACACCAGCCTGCGCGTACCGGCCGGCATTTCCGGTACGGTGATCGACGTACAAGTGTTTACCCGCGAAGGTCTGCAACGCGACAAGCGCGCACAGCAGATCATCGATGACGAACTGAACCGCTACAAGAAAGATCTGGCAGACCAGATGCGTATTGTGGAAGCGGACGTGTTCGCCCGTTTGGAACGGTTGCTGGTTGGCAAGACCGTCAACGGCGGTCCGAAGAAGCTGGCCAAGGGCAGCAAGCTGGACAAGGAATATCTGGCCGGTCTGGAACATTATCATTGGTTCGACATCCGCGTGGCCGACGACGAAACTGCGACTCAATTGGAGCAGGTCAAGGAAAGTCTGGCGCAAAAGCGCATCGAATTCGATGCGGCATTCGAGCTGAAGAAGCGCAAGCTGACACAGGGCGATGAATTGCAAGCCGGCGTGCAAAAGATGGTCAAGGTGTATGTGGCCGTGAAGCGCCGTCTGCAGCCCGGCGACAAGATGGCGGGCCGCCACGGTAACAAGGGTGTGGTTTCGCGCATCGTGCCGGTGGAAGATATGCCGTACATGGCGGACGGTACGCCGGCCGACATCGTGCTGAACCCGCTGGGCGTGCCGTCGCGTATGAACATCGGTCAGGTGCTGGAAGTCCATCTGGGCTGGGCGGCGAAAGGCTTGGGTAAAAAGATCAATAACATGCTGGAAGCACAAGCGAAGATCGCCGAAGTACGCGGTTTCCTGGATAAGATCTACAACCACAACGCTAAGGTGGTCGATCTGGATTCCTTCAGTGACGACGAGATCATTGAGTTGTGCCGCAACCTGCGTGCCGGCGTGCCGTTCGCGACCCCGGTTTTCGACGGTGCAAGCGAAGAAGAAATCAAGTACATGTTGGAGTTGGCCGATTTGCCACGTTCCGGTCAGATCACCCTGTACGATGGACGTACCGGCGATGCTTTCGACCGTCCGGTAACCTGCGGTTACATGCACGTGCTGAAGCTGCACCACTTGGTCGACGACAAGATGCACGCACGTTCCACCGGCCCGTACTCGCTGGTGACTCAGCAGCCGTTGGGCGGTAAGGCGCAGTTCGGTGGTCAGCGCTTCGGTGAAATGGAAGTGTGGGCACTGGAGGCGTACGGCGCTTCGTACACCCTGCAGGAAATGCTCACCGTCAAGTCGGACGACGTGGCAGGCCGTACCAAGGTTTACGAGAACATCGTCAAGGGCGATCACAAGATCGACGCAGGCATGCCCGAATCGTTCAACGTGCTGATTAAGGAAATCCGCTCGTTGGGTATCGATGTGGACATGGAACGTCACTAATACAATCGGGCACAAGGCGAATAGGAGTTACACATGAAAGCATTGCTGGATTTGTTCAAGCAGGTCACGCAGAAGGAAGAGTTCGACACGATCAAGATCGGGTTGGCTTCCCCGGAGAAAATTCGCTCCTGGTCCTACGGCGAAGTGAAAAAGCCGGAAACCATCAACTACCGTACCTTCAAACCCGAGCGCGACGGTTTGTTCTGCGCGAAGATTTTCGGACCGGTGAAGGATTACGAATGCTTGTGCGGTAAGTACAAGCGTCTGAAGCACCGTGGCGTGATTTGCGAAAAGTGCGGCGTGGAAGTGACCTTGTCCAAGGTTCGTCGCGAACGCATGGGGCATATCGAACTGGCTTCGCCCGTGGCGCACATCTGGTTCCTGAAGAGCTTGCCGTCCCGTTTGGGCATGGTGCTCGACATGACCCTGCGCGACATCGAACGCGTGCTGTATTTCGAAGCGTTTGTCGTGACAGAACCCGGTATGACCCCGCTGAACCGCGGGCAACTGCTGTCGGAAGACGACTATCTGGCGAAGCTGGAAGAATACGGCGACGAGTTCGAAGCGATGATGGGTGCGGAAGGTATCCGCGCGCTGTTGCGCAATCTGGATGTGCCGAGCGAAGTTGAGCGCCTGCGTGCCGAGCTCGAAGCGACTAGCTCCGAAACCAAAATTAAAAAATACGCCAAGCGTCTGAAGGTGCTGGAAGCTTTCCAGCAATCCGGTATTAAGCCGGACTGGATGATTATGGAAGTTTTGCCGGTGCTGCCGCCGGAACTGCGTCCGCTGGTGCCGCTGGATGGCGGTCGTTTTGCGACCTCCGACCTGAACGATCTGTATCGTCGCGTCATTAACCGTAATAACCGTCTGAAGCGCCTGCTGGAACTGAAAGCGCCGGACATCATCGTGCGCAACGAAAAGCGCATGTTGCAAGAAGCGGTGGATTCGCTGCTGGACAACGGTCGCCGCGGTAAGGCGATGACTGGCGCGAACAAGCGTCCGCTGAAGTCGCTGGCCGATATGATTAAGGGCAAGGGCGGTCGTTTCCGTCAAAACTTGTTGGGCAAGCGCGTGGACTACTCCGGCCGTTCCGTGATCGTGGTGGGTCCGCAACTGAAGCTGCACCAGTGCGGTCTGCCCAAGAAGATGGCGCTGGAACTGTTCAAGCCGTTCATTTTCGAGCGCTTGGAAAAAATGGGTCTGGCTACAACCATCAAAGCTGGCAAGCGTATGGTGGAAGCGGAAGAGCCGATCGTGTGGGACATCCTCGAAGAGGTGATTCACGAACATCCGGTGTTGCTGAACCGTGCGCCGACGCTGCACCGTTTGGGTATTCAGGCATTTGAGCCGGTACTGATCGAAGGCAAGGCTATTCAGTTGCATCCGCTGGTTTGTGCGGCGTTCAACGCCGACTTCGACGGCGACCAAATGGCTGTGCACGTCCCATTGTCGCTGGAAGCGCAGATGGAAGCGCGCACGCTGATGCTGGCATCGAATAACGTGCTGTCTCCGGCGAACGGCGAACCGATTATCGTGCCGTCGCAGGATATCGTGCTGGGTCTGTACTACATGACTCGCGAAAAGGTTGGGGCGCTGGGCGAAGGCTCCATGTTCGCCGACGTGAAGGAAGCGATCCGTGCCTACCAATCCGGCGAAGTCGATTTGCAGGCTAAAGTGGTAGTGCGCATCAAGGAAGTGGAAATCGACGACGACGGTCAGAAGCATGACAAGATTACGCGATACGAAACCACGATTGGCCGCTCCATCCTGTCGGAAATTCTGCCGGCCGGTCTGCCGTTCCCCGTGGTGAACAAGGCGCTGAAGAAGAAAGAAATTTCCCGTCTGATTAACGCCAGCTTCCGCCGTTGTGGCCTGCGCGATACCGTGATCATGGCCGACAAGCTGATGTATACCGGCTTCTCTTTTGCGACTCGTGCCGGCATCTCGATCTGTGTGGACGACATGCTGGTGCCGCCGCAAAAGGATCAACTGATTGCTGCTGCAGAGAAAGAAGTGCACGAAATTGACGTGCAGTACACTTCCGGTCTGGTCACGCAGGGCGAACGTTACAACAAGGTTGTGGACATCTGGGGTCGTACCGGTGACTTGGTTGCCAAGGCCATGATGGAACAGCTGGGAAGCGAGCCTGTGGTCGACCGCAAGTCCGGTCAGGCCGTGATGAACGGCGACAAGGCGCTGATGCAAGAGTCGTTCAACTCGATTTACATGATGGCCGACTCGGGTGCGCGCGGTTCCGCAGCACAGATTCGCCAGCTGGCTGGTATGCGCGGCCTGATGGCGAAACCGGACGGCTCGATTATCGAAACCCCGATTACCGCGAACTTCCGCGAGGGGTTGAACATGCTGCAGTACTTTATTTCGACCCACGGTGCCCGTAAGGGTCTGGCCGACACGGCGCTGAAGACTGCGAACTCCGGTTACCTGACCCGCCGTCTGGTGGACGTGACGCAAGACCTGGTGGTGACCGAGGACGATTGCGGTACTTCCAACGGCACTTCGATGAAGGCGCTGGTGGAAGGCGGTGAAGTGATCGAGGCGCTGCGCGAACGTATTTTGGGCCGCGTGGCAAGCACCGATGTCGTGAATCCCGAAAACGGCGAAACCGTGTTTGAAGCCGGCACGCTGCTGAGCGAAGACAAGGTTGACCTGATCGAGTCGCTGGGCATCGACGAAGTGCGCGTACGCACTCCGCTGACCTGTGAAACCCGCTACGGTCTGTGTGCCAAGTGTTATGGACGCGATCTGGGTCGCGGCGGTCTGGTAAACGTCGGCGAAGCGGTAGGCGTGATTGCTGCGCAGTCGATTGGTGAGCCGGGTACTCAGCTGACCATGCGTACTTTCCACATTGGTGGTGCGGCTTCCCGAACTGTGGTGGCCAGCCAGATCGAAAGCAAGTCGAACGGCAATGTGAAATACAGCGCCAACATGCGTACCGTGGTGAATGCGCGCGGCGAATTGATCGTGGTGGCACGCAGCGGCGAAGTGCTGGTGACCGATGACTATGGTCGTGAGCGTGAGCGTCATAAGGTGCCGTACGGTGCGACGTTGAAAGCCAAGGAAGGCACCGTTGTGCGCGCCGGCGAAGTGCTGGCGACCTGGGATCCGCATACTCGCCCGATCATTACCGAATACGCCGGTCGTGTGCGTTTCGAGAATGTGGAAGAAGGTGCGACTGTTGCGAAGCAGATCGACGAAGTGACGGGTCTGTCGACCTTGGTGGTAATCGATCCGAAGCGTTCGACCACCGGCAAGGGCGTCCGTCCGATGGTGCGCCTGCTGGACGACGATGGGCGCGAGGTGAAAATCGCCGGCTCCGAGGCTGCATTCACTGTGACTTTCCAGACCGGCTGTATTATTACCGTAGAAGACGGTCAGCATGTGGGCGTCGGCGAAGTGCTGGCACGTATTCCGCAAGAATCGTCCAAGACCCGCGACATTACCGGCGGTCTGCCGCGCGTGGCCGAACTGTTCGAAGCCCGTTCGCCGAAGGACGCCGGTATGCTGGCGGAAATCACCGGTACGGTTTCCTTCGGTAAGGATACCAAGGGCAAGCAGCGTTTGGTGATTACCGACGTGGATGGTGTGGCGCACGAGTTCCTGATTCCGAAGGACATGCATGTGCTGGTGCACGACGGTCAGGTAGTGAATCAGGGCGAAATGATTGTGGACGGCCCGGCCGATCCGCATGACATCCTGCGCTTGCTGGGTGTCGAAGCACTTGCACGCTACATTACCGACGAAGTGCAGGATGTGTATCGCTTGCAGGGCGTGAAGATCAACGACAAGCACATTGAAGTGATCGTGCGTCAAATGCTGCGCCGCGTGCAAGTGCGCGATCCGGGTGCGACTAAGTTCATCCCGGGCGAGCAAGTTGAACGTGCAGAAGTGCTGCTGGAAAACGAGCGCGCCGAAGCAGACGGCAAGCAACCGGCCAGCTACGACTACATGCTGCTGGGTATTACCAAGGCTTCTCTGTCCACCGACTCGTTCATCTCGGCGGCTTCCTTCCAGGAAACCACGCGCGTGCTGACCGAAGCGGCAATCATGGGCAAGAAGGACGAGCTGCGCGGCCTGAAGGAAAACGTGATTGTGGGTCGTCTGATTCCGGCAGGTACCGGTCTGGCTTACCACACTACGCGCCGCAAACAGCGCATGGGCGTGGATGCGGCGGATGGTGCTGGTTTTGCCGAAATGGCGCAAGCGCTCGATGCACAAGACAATGCACAGTTGGCTTGACAGTCTGGATGAATGTCAATACAATGCGCGGTCTTTTTACCGGCCTTTACGGCACGCGTGCGCGCGTCGTAAAGGCGAAATTTTCAAGATTTTGAATCAAAAAGAGATTTTTTAGGGACTATACAATGCCAACGATCAACCAGTTAGTGCGCAAGCCTCGTGCTGCCGAACCTACAAAGAGCAAAGTTCCCGCGCTTGGCGGGAGCCCGCAAAAGCGCGGTGTGTGTACGCGTGTGTACACCACGACCCCTAAGAAGCCGAACTCTGCGCTGCGTAAGGTGGCTAAGGTGCGTCTGACCAACGGTTTTGAAGTGATTTCCTACATCGGCGGTGAAGGCCACAATCTGCAAGAGCACTCGGTGGTGCTGATTCGCGGTGGTCGTGTGAAGGACTTGCCGGGTGTGCGTTACCACACGGTGCGCGGTAGCTTGGATACGGCCGGTGTGAAGGATCGTAAGCAAAGCCGCTCCAAGTACGGCGCGAAGCGTCCCAAGAAGGCCTAATTTTCCGATTTAGATACGAGGTTTGAACCATGCCAAGACGTAGAGAAGTTCCCAAGCGCGAAGTCCTGCCGGATCCCAAGTTCGGTAATCAGGATTTGTCCAAGTTCGTTAACGTGCTGATGACCAGCGGCAAAAAGTCTGTCGCCGAGCGCATTTTGTACGGTGCCTTGGATCAGATTGCCAAGAAGTCCGGCAAGGATGCGATTGAAGTGTTCAATCAGGCGATCAACAATGCCAAGCCGCTGGTGGAAGTGAAGAGCCGTCGCGTGGGTGGTGCAAACTATCAGGTGCCGGTTGAAGTGCGTCCGTCCCGTCGTATGGCTTTGTCCATGCGCTGGTTGAAGGATGCGGCACGTAAGCGTGGCGAAAAGTCCATGGGCGCACGCCTGGCTGGTGAGCTGATTGATGCGGCGGAAGGTCGCGGCGGCGCAGTGAAGAAGCGCGAAGAAGTGCACCGTATGGCAGAGGCGAACAAGGCCTTCTCCCATTTCCGTTTCTAAGATTTTAAAAAGGTTAGGTGTACTGTGGCACGTAAAACCCCTATTGAACGCTACCGCAACATTGGTATTAGCGCCCACATCGACGCGGGTAAAACCACGACGACCGAACGTATTTTGTATTACACCGGTGTAAATCATAAAATCGGTGAAGTGCATGACGGTGCGGCAACGATGGACTGGATGGAGCAGGAGCAAGAGCGCGGCATTACCATTACCTCCGCTGCGACGACCTGTTTCTGGAAGGGCATGGACATGTCCATACCGGAACATCGCTTCAATATCATTGATACCCCGGGGCACGTGGACTTCACGATTGAAGTGGAGCGTTCCATGCGTGTGCTGGACGGTGCTTGCATGGTGTATTGTGCAGTGGGTGGTGTGCAGCCGCAGTCCGAAACCGTTTGGCGTCAGGCTAACAAGTATCGCGTTCCTCGTCTGGCGTTCGTGAACAAGATGGACCGCTCAGGTGCGAATTTCTTCAAGGTTGTCGAGCAGATGAAGGCGCGCCTGAAGGCGAATCCCGTCCCGGTGGTGATTCCGATCGGTGCTGAAGATACCTTCTCCGGTGTGGTTGACCTGATTAAGATGAAGGCGATCATCTGGGATGAGGCTTCTCAGGGTATGAAATTTACGTACGGCGATATTCCTGCTGACTTGGTGGAGACTGCTCAGGAATGGCGCGAGCAGATGGTTGAGTCTGCGGCTGAAGCTTCCGAGGAAATGATGAATCATTACCTCGAAAACGGCGATCTGTCTGAAGAGCAAATTATTCAGGGCTTGCGTCAGCGTACTATTAACTGTGAAATTCAGCCGATGCTGTGCGGTTCCGCCTTTAAGAACAAGGGCGTGCAACGTATGCTGGACGCTGTTGTTCAGTTCTTGCCGTCTCCGGTCGAAATTCCCGATGTGAAGGGTGAAACAGAAGAGGGCGAGCCGGCGAGCCGTAAGGCCGATGACGGTGAGAACTTCTCTGCGTTGGCGTTCAAGTTGATGACCGATCCGTTCGTGGGTCAGTTGACATTCGTGCGTGTGTATTCCGGTGTGCTGAAAAAAGGCGACACGGTTTACAACTCCGTGAAGGGTAAGAAAGAGCGTATTGGCCGTATCGTGCAAATGCACGCGAATAATCGCGAAGAAATCGACGAAATTCTGGCGGGCGACATCGCGGCCTGTATCGGTCTGAAAGAAGTGACGACCGGTGACTCTTTGTGTAATCCAGAGAAACCAATTATTCTGGAGCGCATGATATTCCCAGAGCCGGTGATTCACGTTGCGGTTGAACCGAAGACCAAAGCCGACCAAGAAAAAATGGGTATTGCGCTGGGTCGTCTGGCGGCAGAAGATCCGTCCTTCCGCGTGCGTACCGACGAAGAATCCGGTCAGACCATTATTTCCGGTATGGGCGAACTGCATCTGGAAATTATCGTGGACCGCATGAAGCGCGAATTCGGTGTTGAGGCGAACGTGGGTGCCCCGCAAGTGGCCTACCGCGAAGCGATCAAGAAGGCTGTGGAAGTCGAAGGTAAATTCGTTAAGCAGTCCGGTGGTCGCGGTCAGTACGGTCACGTTTGGATTAAGATGGAACCGAACGAAACCGGCAAGGGCTACGAGTTCGTGGATGCGATTAAGGGCGGTACTGTGCCGCGCGAATACATCCCGGCGGTGGATAAGGGTTTGCAGGACACGCTGCCGAATGGCGTGCTGGCTGGCTTCCCGGTGGTGGACGTCAAGGTTACTCTGTTCGACGGTTCTTACCACGATGTGGACTCCAACGAAAACGCCTTCAAGATGGCGGCTTCGATGGCGTTCAAGGACGGTATGCGTAAGGCCAATCCTGTGCTGCTGGAACCGATGATGTCGGTGGAAGTGGAAACTCCGGAAGAATACACTGGTACGGTGATGGGCGATTTGTCTTCCCGTCGCGGCATGGTGCAGGGCATGGAAGATTTGCCCGGTGGCGGCAAAGCTGTGCGTGCCGAAGTACCGCTGGCCGAAATGTTCGGTTACTCGACTGCGCTGCGTTCCGCAACGCAAGGTCGTGCAACTTACACTATGGAATTCAAGCACTATTCTGAAGCGCCGCGCAATGTCGCAGAAGCGGTAATGAACAAGAAATAATTAACTGATTAGGAAAATATCATGGCAAAGAGCAAATTTGAGCGTACGAAACCGCACGTAAACGTAGGAACGATTGGTCACGTTGACCATGGCAAGACCACGCTGACCGCGGCGATCACCACCGTTCTGTCCAAGAAATTCGGCGGCGAAGCCAAGGCCTACGACCAAATCGACGCAGCGCCGGAAGAAAAGGCGCGCGGCATTACCATTAACACCGCTCACGTTGAATACGAAACCGCGACCCGTCACTACGCACACGTTGACTGCCCGGGCCACGCCGACTACGTTAAGAACATGATTACCGGCGCTGCGCAGATGGACGGCGCGATTCTGGTTGTGTCCGCAGCTGACGGCCCCATGCCGCAAACCCGCGAACACATCCTGTTGGCCCGCCAAGTGGGCGTGCCCTACATCATCGTCTTCCTGAACAAATGCGACATGGTTGACGACGAAGAACTGCTGGAACTGGTCGAAATGGAAGTGCGCGAACTGCTCTCCAAGTACGACTTCCCGGGCGACGACATCCCCATCATCAAGGGTTCCGCACTGAAGGCTGTTGAAGGCGACCAAGGCGACCTGGGCGAAGCCGCCATCTTCCGTCTGGCTGACGCACTCGACTCCTACATCCCCACCCCGGAACGCGCAATCGACGGCGCATTCATTATGCCGGTGGAAGACGTATTCTCCATCTCTGGTCGTGGTACCGTGGTGACTGGCCGTATCGAACGCGGCATCGTCAAAGTTGGCGACGAAATCGAAATCGTTGGTATCAAGCCCACCCTGAAGACCACCTGTACCGGCGTGGAAATGTTCCGCAAGCTGCTGGACCAAGGTCAGGCAGGTGACAACGTTGGCGTACTGCTGCGCGGCACCAAGCGTGAAGAAGTTGAGCGCGGTCAAGTTCTGGCCAAGCCAGGCTCCATCAAGCCGCACACCAAGTTCACCGCAGAAGTGTACGTACTGAGCAAAGACGAAGGCGGCCGTCATACCCCGTTCTTCCAAGGCTACCGTCCTCAGTTCTACTTCCGCACCACTGACGTAACCGGTGCGATCGAACTGCCGGCCGGCACCGAAATGGTGATGCCTGGCGACAACGTATCCGTGACCGTGAACCTGATCGCTCCGATCGCGATGGAAGACGGTCTGCGCTTCGCGATTCGCGAAGGCGGTCGTACCGTTGGTGCTGGTGTGGTTGCTAAAATTATCGAGTAATCGATAAAAAAACTTTGCAGCGAGGCCCTGCCTCGCTGTATAATCGCGCGCTCTTTAAACCGGCGACCCGTTTGGGTTGCAACAAAGTGAAGTGAACATTATGCAAAGCCAGAAAATTCGCATTCGCCTGAAGGCATTCGACTATCGTCTGATCGACCAGTCCGCGCTGCAAATCGTGGATACCGCGAAGCGTACTGGTGCGGTGGTAAAGGGCCCGGTGCCCCTGCCAACCAAGATCGAGCGTTTTGACGTGCTGCGCTCCCCGCACGTGAACAAGACCTCGCGCGACCAGTTCGAAATCCGTACGCATCTGCGTCTGATGGATATCATCGATCCGACCGATAAGACGGTTGACGCACTGATGAAGCTGGATCTGCCTGCTGGCGTGGATGTGGAAATCAAGTTGCAGTAATTGTTGTCGCGCAAGCGATAATTTGGAATTGGCTGGCCAATTGTAGTCAGCCCCTTAATAAAGGAAATAAAAATGAGTCTAGGACTTGTCGGTCGCAAGATTGGCATGACCCGCATTTTTACCGACGATGGTGCATCGTTGCCGGTAACTGTGCTGGACGTGTCCAATAATCGTGTTACCCAGATCAAATCCGATGCAACCGATGGCTATACTGCTGTGCAGTTGGCTTTCGGCGCGCGCCGTCCCGGTCGCGTGACTAAGGCTGAAGCAGGTCACTTCGCTAAAGCCGGTGTGGAAGCGGGTAGTGTTCTTAAGGAATTCAGAATCAGTGCTGACGAAGCGGCGAGCCTGCAAGCAGGTTCGACTGTTGGTGTTGATTTGTTCAAAGTCGGTCAGAAAGTTGATGTGACTGGTGTGACGATCGGTAAGGGCTATGCCGGTACCATCAAGCGTCATAACTTCAGCTCGAACCGTGCCTCGCACGGTAACTCCAAGTCGCACAATGTGCCGGGTTCTATCGGTATGGCGCAGGATCCGGGTCGCGTGTTCCCGGGTAAGCGCATGACCGGTCACATGGGTGACGTGCAGCGTACCGTTCAAAATCTCGAAATCGTTCGCATTGATGCGGACCGTCAATTGCTGCTGGTGATGGGCGCTGTGCCCGGTGCCAAGGGTGGCGATGTGGTGGTGCGTCCGGCAGTGAAGGCAGGTGCATGATGGAATTGAAACTGATTAACGAAAACGGCCAATCTGCGTCCACCGTTTCCGCTTCCGATGCATTGTTCGGTCGCGAATACAACGAGTCGTTGGTGCACCAGTTGGTAACTGCGTACCAGGCTAACGCCCGCTCGGCGAACCGCGCGCAAAAAGGTCGCAGCGAAATCGCCAAGAGTACGCATAAGCCTTGGGCGCAAAAGGGTACAGGCCGTGCGCGTGCCGGTCGTGCTTCCAGCCCGTTGTGGCGCGGAGGTGGTAAGATTTTCCCGAATAGCCCGGACGAAAACTTCAGCCAGAAAGTGAACCGCAAGATGTATCGTGCGGGCCTGGCAACGATTTTGTCTCAGTTGGTGCGTGAAGATCGTCTGGCCGTGGTGGATTCTCTCGGTGTGGATGCGCCTAAAACCAAGCTGCTGGCTCAGAAGATCAAGGGCATGGGTTTGGATCGCGTGCTGATTATCACCGATAACATGGATGAAAATCTGTATTTGTCTTCTCGCAACCTGCCGAATGTGCTGGTGCTGGAAGTGCATCAGGCCGACCCGGTTAGTCTGGTGCGTTTTCCGAACGTGCTGGTCACCCGTAACGCTGTTGCGAAATTCGAGGAGATTCTGGCATGAGCGCACAACAATTCAATCAGGAGCGTTTGATGAAGGTGCTGCTCGCACCGCAGATCTCCGAAAAGGCTACGTTTGTAGCCGATAAGAACGAGCAAGTGATCTTTCGCGTGGCAACAGATGCAACCAAGCCTGAAGTGAAGGCTGCTGTTGAGCTTATGTTTAACGTGAAGGTTGCCAGCGTGCAAGTGAGCAACGTCAAGGGCAAGCAAAAGCGATTTGGCCGTTTCACTGGTCGCCGTAACGACTGGAAAAAGGCCTATGTGTGCCTGATTCCTGGCCAGGAAATCAATTTTGCTGCTAGCGAGCAAGGGTAAATATCATGGCACTGATTAAACTGAAACCTACATCTCCCGGTCGCCGTGCCGTTGTGCGCGTGGTGAATCCCGATCTGCACAAGGGTAAGCCGCATGCTGCGCTGGTGGAAAAGAAGACGAAGACTGCTGGTCGTAATAACAACGGTCATATCACCACTCGCCACATGGGCGGCGGTCACAAGCAGCACTACCGCGTGGTGGACTTTAAGCGCAATAAAGATGGTATCGCTGCTAAGGTCGAGCGTTTGGAATACGATCCGAACCGTAGCGCGCACTTGGCTTTGCTGTGTTACGCCGACGGCGAACGTCGTTACATCATTGCACCGAAGGGCGTTACTGTTGGTACGCAACTGATGAGCGGCTCCGAAGCGCCGATCAAACCGGGCAACGCTTTGCCGCTGCGCAATATTCCGGTTGGTTCCACGGTGCATTGCATTGAAATGCTGCCGGGCAAGGGTGCGCAGTTGGCGCGTTCGGCCGGCACTTCTGTGCAGCTGCTGGCGCGCGAGGGTTCTTACGCGCAGCTGCGTCTGCGTTCCGGCGAAATTCGCAAGGTACACGTGGATTGTCGTGCAACCGTCGGTGAAGTCGGTAACGGCGAACATTCGCTGCGTTCCATTGGTAAGGCAGGTGCAACCCGTTGGCGTGGTATTCGCCCGACCGTTCGCGGTGTGGCGATGAACCCGGTTGATCACCCGCACGGTGGTGGTGAAGGCAAGACTGCTGCTGGTCGTAACCCGGTAAGCCCATGGGGCGTTCCGGCGAAGGGCTTCCGTACTCGCCGCAACAAGCGCACGAACAATATGATTGTGCGCCGTCGCTTTCAGAACTAAGGGGTAGGAAATTATGGCACGTTCCATTAAAAAAGGACCTTTTGTCGACGCGCATCTGCTGAAGAAAGTAGAAACTGTGCGTGCGACCAACGACAAGCGTCCGGTGAAGACTTGGTCGCGTCGTTCCACCGTCCTGCCCGAGTTTGTCGGCCTGACGATTGCGGTGCATAACGGTAAGCAGCACGTTCCGGTCTATGTGACCGAGAACATGGTGGGGCACAAGCTGGGCGAGTTCTCGCTGACCCGCACCTTCAAGGGGCATGCTGCTGACAAGAAAGCGAAGAAATAAGGAGACATGATGAGCACAACAGCCGTATTGAAAAGTGTTCGCCTGTCGGCGCAGAAGGGTCGTCTGGTTGCTGATCAGATTCGCGGCTTGCCCGTGAGCAAGGCGCTGGACATTCTGGCGTTCAGCCCCAAGAAGGGTGCGACGATCATCAAGAAGGTTCTGGAGTCGGCGATTGCCAACGCAGAACACAACGATGGCGCGGATATTGACGAACTGAAGGTCGCCACCATCTATGTGGACAAGGCTGCTTCCCTGAAGCGTTTCACCGCGCGTGCTAAAGGCCGCGGTAACCGCATCGAAAAGCAAACCTGCCATATTACGATCACCGTCGGAAACTGAGGATAGATATGGGACAGAAAATTCATCCAACCGGTTTCCGGTTGAGCGTGCAAAAGAACTGGGCGTCCAAGTGGTTTGCTAACAGCAAGAATTTTGCTGAGCTGCTGCAAAAGGACATCGAAGTTCGCGATTTCCTGAAGAAAAAGCTGGCTAACGCCGGTGTTTCCAAAATCGTGATCGAGCGTCCTGCCAAGAATGCGAAAGTGACCATTTACACTGCACGTCCTGGCGTGGTGATCGGCAAGAAGGGCGAAGACATCGAAACCCTGCGCAATGCGCTGAAGAAGCGTATGGGCTTGCCCGACGTAGCACTGAACATCGAGGAAGTTCGCAAGCCCGAAGTGGACGCGCAACTGATCGCTGACAGCATCACGTCGCAACTGGAAAAGCGCATTATGTTCCGTCGCGCAATGAAGCGCGCCATGCAAAATGCGATGCGTCTGGGCGCGCAAGGCATCAAGATTATGAGCTCGGGCCGTTTGAACGGTATCGAAATTGCACGTACTGAATGGTACCGCGAAGGTCGTGTGCCCTTGCATACTCTGCGTGCCGATATCGATTACGGCTTCTCCGAAGCGAAGACCACCTACGGCATTATTGGTGTCAAAGTCTGGGTCTTCAAGGGTGAGAATGCGGGTCAGGACGAGCAAGTCGTGGCCGCCGAACCGGAAAAGAAAGTAAGAAAGTCGGGAGCTAAACATGCTACAGCCAGCTAGAAGAAAATACCGCAAGGAGCAGAAAGGCCGTAACACCGGCATTGCGACGCGCGGCAACAAGGTTAGTTTCGGCGAGTTCGGCCTGAAGGCCGTTGGTCGCGGTCGCCTGACTGCGCGTCAGATCGAAGCGGCGCGTCGTGCGATGACCCGCCACATTAAGCGCGGTGGTCGCATTTGGATTCGTGTGTTCCCGGACAAGCCGATCTCCAAAAAGCCTGCTGAAGTGCGTATGGGTAACGGTAAAGGTAGTCCCGAGTACTACGTTGCAGAAATTCAGCCGGGCAAGATGCTGTATGAGATGGATGGCGTAGCCGAAGAATTGGCGCGCGAAGCGTTCCGTCTGGCATCTGCAAAGCTGCCGATCCCGACGACTTTTGTTGTTAGACAAGTGGGGGCCTAAATCATGAAGGCAAGTGAACTGAAAGCGAAATCCAAGGCAGAGCTGCAAGAAGAGCTGCTGTCTCTGACTAAGGCGCAATTCGGCCTGCGTATGCAGAAGGCGACCCAGCAGCTGACTAATACTGCTCAGATGCGTCAAGTTCGTCGCGACATTGCGCGCGTGAAAACAGTGTTGAATGAAAAAGGTGCGCAGTAATGAATGCTACGACCAATCTGAAGCGTACGCTGACCGGTACAGTGGTCAGCGACAAGATGGACAAAACCGTAACCGTGCTGGTTGAGCGTAAGGTAAAGCATCCGGTGCTGGGCAAGGTGATCCGCGTTTCCAAGAAATATCACGCGCATGACGAGAACAATGAGTTCAAGCAAGGCGATGTGGTGACGATCGAGGAATGCCGTCCGTTGGCCAAAACCAAAACTTGGCGCGTAACCAAGCTGGTGGAAAAAGCACAGGCAGCGTAAGTTGCAAAAAAAGCTTGTGCTTTTCGCCAAGCTTGAGTAGAATGCGCGGCTTCGTTTCACCCGCCGCATGCGGCGGTCCAACCCGAACGGGTTCCAAAACTGGCCGCGGTGTGCGGAATAAGTTGGAGAATTTAAATGATACAAATGCAGTCTGTGTTGGATGTGGCTGACAACACCGGTGCGCGCTCCGTGATGTGCATCAAGGTGCTGGGCGGCTCCAAGCGTCGTTACGCTGCCATTGGCGACGTGATCAAGGTTAGCATCAAGGATGCTGCGCCTCGTGGTCGCGTGAAGAAGGGCGAAGTGTACAACGCTGTTGTGGTGCGTACTGCCAAGGGCGTGCGTCGTCCGGACGGTTCTTTGGTGAAGTTCGACGGCAATGCGGCAGTGTTGCTGAACAACAAGCTGGAGCCGATCGGTACGCGTATCTTCGGGCCGGTTACGCGCGAACTGCGTACCGAACGCTTTATGAAGATCGTTTCGCTGGCGCCGGAAGTTCTGTAATCGTCGGCGTATAAGATCGAGGAAACAAAATGCGTAAAATCAAAAAAAATGATGATGTAATCGTCATCACCGGCAAAGATAAGGGTAATCGCGGCAGTGTGCAGCGCGTGCTCGGCGACTATCTGCTGGTTGGCGGCATCAACAAGGTTAAGAAGCACCAGAAGCCGAACCCGGTTAAGGGTGTTGCGGGTGGTATTGTCGAAATGGAAAAGTCGATTCACGTTTCCAACGTGGCGATTTTCAATCCGGCCACCAAGAAGGCGGACCGCGTCGGTATCAAGACGCTGGAGGACGGTCGCAAAGTGCGCGTCTTCAAGTCCAGCGGCGAAGTGATTGACGCTTAAGGGGTAAACATGGCTCGTTTGTATGATTACTACAAGGACGCTGTAGTGCCGGAACTGATGAAGAAGTTCGGCTACAAGTCTGTGATGGAAGTGCCACGCATCGAAAAAATCACTCTGAATATGGGTGTGGGCGAGGCTGTGGCGGATAAGAAGGTGATGGAGCATGCTGTTTCCGACATGCAGAAAATCTCCGGTCAGAAGCCTGTTGTAACCAAGGCGAAAAAGTCCATCGCGGGCTTTAAGATTCGTCAGGGTTACCCGGTCGGCTGTAAGGTGACTTTGCGTAAAGAGCGCATGTATGAATTCCTGGATCGTCTGGTGACGGTTGCGATCCCGCGTATTCGCGACTTCCGTGGTATCTCCGGTAAGTCCTTCGATGGTCGTGGTAACTACAACATGGGCGTCAAGGAACAGATCATTTTCCCGGAAATTGAGTACGACAAGATTGACGCGCTGCGTGGTATGAACATTACGATCACCACCACTGCGAAGTCGGACGAAGAGGCGCGTGCTCTTCTGACGGCATTCAAATTCCCTTTGAAGAACTGAGGTTGAAATGGCAAAGACTGCTTTGATTAACCGTGAGCAAAAGCGCCGTGACATGGTGGAAAAGTACGCTGGCAAGCGTGCTGAACTGATGGCGATTATTGCAAACGTGAAGCTGAGTGACGAAGAGCGCCACGAAGCGCGTCTGAAGCTGCAAGCGCTGCCGCGCAATTCCAGCCCGGTGCGTCTGCGTAATCGTTGCGCGTTGACTGGTCGTCCGCGCGGTGTATTCAGAAAGTTTGGTTTGGGTCGTATCAAGTTGCGCGAGCATGCAATGCGCGGTGAGATTCCCGGTGTAGTCAAGGCGAGCTGGTAAGGACGAATTGTATGAGCATGAATGATCCGATCGCCGATATGCTGACGCGTATTCGCAACGCGCAGCAGGCGGAAAAACAAGCAGTGTCGATGCCTTCTTCGAAATTGAAGGCGGCAATTGCACAAGTGTTGCTGGATGAAGGTTACATCGATGGCTTCAATGTTGCAGCCAACGAAGGTAAGCCCTCTTTGCAAATCGCACTGAAATACTATGCAGGCCGTCCTGTGATCGAAAAGATCCAGCGCGTAAGTCGCCCCGGGCTGCGTATTTACAAGGGCAGCAACGATATTCCTAAGGTGATGAACGGTCTGGGTATTGCGATCGTTTCTACCTCCAAGGGGTTGATGACTGACCGCAAGGCTCGCGCCAATGGTATCGGCGGCGAAGTGTTGTGTATCGTCGCGTAAGGGGTAGCCATGTCTAGAGTTGCAAAAAATCCGATTGCGGTGCCGGCTGGTGTTGAAGTCGCGCTGACCGCTAACGAAATCATTGTGAAGGGACCGCTGGGTTCTCTGTCGCAAGCGTTGTCCGGCAATGTGTCTGTGGTGCGCGAAGGCGATATGCTGCTGTGTAAGGCTACGAGCGAGTCGCAACAGGCGAATGCCATGTCGGGCACGATCCGCGCTTTGTTGGCGAACATGGTTACTGGCGTAAGCAAGGGCTTCGAGCGCAAGCTGACTCTGGTGGGCGTGGGCTACCGTGCGCAGGCTGCTGGGGATACCCTGAATTTGTCTCTCGGTTTTTCCCATCCGGTTGCTTATAAAATGCCGGCTGGCGTGAAGGTTGCGACACCGTCGCAAACCGAAATCGTGCTGACTGGTGCAGACAAACAGCAAGTTGGTCAGGTGGCCGCTGAAATTCGCGCTTATCGTAAGCCTGAGCCCTATAAGGGCAAGGGTGTGCGTTATGCCGACGAAGTGGTGATCCTGAAAGAAACCAAGAAGAAATAATTGAGGCTGATATGTTGAACAAGAATGTAGCGCGTCAGCGTAGAGCACGCAAAACCCGTGCAAGAATTGCTGAGCAAAAGACGGTTCGATTGGCTGTGCATCGCTCCAACTTGCATATTTATGCACAAGTGGTTTCCGCTTGCGGCGGCAAGATTCTGGCTAGCGCATCCACGCTGGAAGTCGGCGTGCGCAAGGAAGTTGCCAATGGTGGTAACGTGGCTGCTGCGGCGTTGGTTGGCAAGCTCATTGCTGAAAAGGCCAAGAGCGCAGGGGTGACCCAAGTCGCTTTCGACCGTTCCGGTTACAAATATCATGGTCGCATTAAAGCGCTGGCCGATGCCGCGCGCGAGCATGGCTTGCAGTTCTAATTCGAGGTGAATGATGGCTAAGGCGCAAGGTAAAGTGCAGCAAGAAGAGCGTAGCGACGACCTCATCGAAAAGATGATCTCCGTCAATCGCGTAACCAAGGTGGTGAAGGGCGGCCGTGTTCTCGGTTTTGCTGCGCTGACCGTGGTGGGCGATGGCGATGGCCGTATCGGCATGGGTAAGGGCAAGTCGAAAGAAGTGCCCGTTGCCGTACAAAAGGCAATGGAAGAAGCCCGTCGCAAGATGGTGAAGGTGAATTTGAAGAACGGCACACTGCATCACGCAGTGATCGGCCGTCACGGCGCGGCGAAAGTGTTTATGCAGCCCGCATCCGAAGGTACCGGTATTATTGCCGGCGGTGCGATGCGTGCCGTATTCGAAGCGGTTGGCGTGCATAACATTCTGGCGAAGTGTATCGGCTCCAGCAATCCGTACAACGTAGTGCGTGCTACGCTGAACGGTCTGCAGGCGCTGAATTCGCCGTCTGAAATCGCTGCCAAGCGCGGTAAGTCTGTTGAAGAAATTTTGGGGTAAGTCATGGCCGAAACCAAAAAGCTGAAAGTGACGCTGGTCAAAAGCGTAATCGGTACCAAGCAGTCGCACCGCGATTGTGTACGTGGCCTCGGTCTGCGCCGTCTGAATCACACTGTAGAAGTGGAAGATACTCCGGCAGTGCGCGGCATGATTAACAAAGTGTTTTACCTGGTTAAGTGCGAGGCGTAAATGCAACTGAATCAAATTAAGCCTGGTGAAGGTTCCAAGCACGCTAAGCGTCGCGTGGGTCGCGGTATCGGCTCTGGTCTGGGTAAGACTGCCGGTCGTGGTCACAAGGGTCAAAAATCCCGTTCCGGCGGTTTTCATAAGGTCGGTTTCGAAGGCGGTCAAATGCCGCTGCAGCGCCGTCTGCCGAAGCGTGGCTTCGTGTCGCTGACACGTGATGACACAGCGACTGTGCGTTTGTCCGATCTGCAAAAAATGCCGGTCGATGCAATCGATTTGCTGGCATTGAAGCAAGCGGGCGTGGTACCTGCTAATGCGCTGGCTGCTAAGGTGGTCGTATCCGGCGAGTTGTCCCGTGCGGTAACGTTGCAAGGTCTGCTGCTCACCAAGGGTGCGCTGGCTGCAGTGCAAGCCGCTGGCGGCAGCGTTGCGGAGTAAGGACGCTCTGTGAGCATCGCTGCGAAGGGGCAAAATAACAAGTACGGCGATCTTGGTCGTCGCTTGTGGTTCCTGTTGGGTGCGCTGGTGGTTTACCGCGTCGGCGCTCATATTCCGGTGCCGGGCATTGATCCGGTGGTTTTGGCTGATTTGTTTAAGAGCCAAAAAGGCGGAATTTTGGGCATGTTCAACATGTTCTCGGGTGGCGCCTTGTCGCGCTTTACGATTTTCGCGCTCGGGATCATGCCGTACATTTCGGCCTCGATCATTATGCAGCTGGCTGCAATTGCCGTTCCGCAATTGGAGCAACTGAAAAAAGAAGGCGAAGCCGGACGCTGTAAGATGACGCAGTACACGCGCTACGGTACGTTGGGGTTGGCGATTTTCCAGGCATTCGGTATTGCGGTTGCTTTGCAAGCGCAGCCGGGCTTGGTGCCGAATCCCGGTGTGATGTTTAATCTGACCACGGTCGTGACCTTGGTGACCGGCACCATGTTCTTGATGTGGCTGGGTGAACAGATTACCGAGCGTGGTTTGGGTAACGGTATTTCGCTGATTATCTTTGCGGGGATTGCAGCAGGTTTGCCGAGCGCCATCGGCAGCACGCTAGAGCTGGCGCGAACTGGTGCCTTCTCTATCCCGCTGGTGCTGTTCTTGCTGATCGGTGCGTTTGCGGTTACGGCACTGGTGGTATTTGTTGAACGCGGGCAGCGCAAGATTTTGGTGAACTATGCTAAGCGTCAGGTCGGCAACAAGGTGTATGGTGGTCAAGCGAGTCATCTGCCGCTGAAGTTGAATATGGCAGGTGTGATTCCGCCGATCTTTGCGTCGAGTATTATCCTGTTTCCGGCGACGCTGGCTGGATGGTTCGGTGCGGGGCAGGGAATGACTTGGCTGCGCGACATCAGCGAAAAGCTGTCGCCCGGTCAGCCGATTTATGTGTTGCTGTATGCAGCCGCGATTATCTTCTTCTGCTTTTTCTACACGGCGCTGGTATTCAGCCCGAAAGAAACAGCGGATAACCTGAAGAAGAGCGGTGCGTTTTTACCGGGAATTCGTCCCGGCGAACAAACAGCGCGCTATATCGAGAAGATTATGTTGCGCCTGACTTTGGTCGGTGCGGTGTATATCACGCTGGTTTGTCTGCTGCCAGAGTTTCTGGTGGTGAAGTGGAATGTGCCGTTTTACTTTGGCGGAACTTCCTTGCTGATTTTGGTTGTGGTGACCATGGACTTCATGGCTCAGGTGCAGTCTTACCTGATGACGCATCAGTATGAAAGTCTGCTGAAGAAGGCGAATTTCAAAGGTGGGTTCGGACGCTGATGGCAAAGGAAGATGTAATTCAGATGCAAGGCGAGATCGTTGAATCTCTGCCGAACGCGACGTTTCGCGTAAAGTTGGAAAATGGACATATCGTATTGGGTCATATTTCCGGAAAAATGCGTATGCACTACATTCGTATCTTGCCCGGCGATAAAGTTACCGTGGAGTTGACACCCTACGATTTGAGCAAAGCGCGCATTGTGTTCCGCGCGAAATGATCGACAGATTGGTACTGAGGAGACTGAAATGAGAGTACAAGCATCCGTAAAAAAGATTTGCCGTAACTGTAAGGTGATTCGGCGCAACCGGATTGTTCGCGTGATCTGTACCGATCCGCGTCATAAGCAACGTCAGGGCTAATGGGTTTCCCATTGCCTGATATGGTATAATTTTTGTTTTTTTAGAACGATAGGGTAGCTGCATGGCTCGTATTGCAGGTGTAAATATTCCGAATCATCAACATGCCGAAATCGCGCTGACCGCGATTTACGGTGTCGGCCGTACTCGCGCGCAGCAAATTTGCGCCGCGACCGGCATTGCCAACAATGCCAAGATCAAGGATCTCAGCGATGCCGAAATGGATAAGCTGCGTGACGAGGTCGGCAAGTATACGGTTGAAGGTGACCTGCGCCGTGAAGTGACCATGAATATCAAGCGTCTGATGGACTTGGGTTGCTACCGCGGCCTGCGTCATCGCCGCGGGTTGCCGGTGCGCGGTCAGCGTACCCGCACCAATGCGCGTACCCGCAAGGGCCCGCGTAAGGCCATCGCTGGCGCCAAGAAGTAATTTTACAGGGGATTGAACCATGGCTAAGACTAATACGCGCGTGCGTAAGAAAGTCAAAAAGAACGTTGCCGAGGGCATTGCTCACGTCCACGCCTCTTTTAACAACACAATCGTGACGATTACTGATCGTCAGGGTAATGCACTGTCCTGGTCCACCAGTGGCGGCAACGGCTTTAAGGGCTCCCGTAAGAGCACGCCGTTTGCGGCACAGGTGGCAGCCGAAATGGCTGGCAAAGCTGCTCAGGAATACGGCGTGAAGAATCTGGAAGTGCGCATTAAGGGCCCCGGTCCTGGTCGCGAGTCCGCAGTGCGTGCGCTGAATGCGGTGGGTTTCAAGATCACCAGCATTTCTGACATTACGCCGATTCCGCATAACGGCTGCCGTCCGCCGAAAAAGCGCCGTATCTAATTTTTGGGAGACCGACCTTGGCTAGAAATCTTGATGCAAAGTGCCGTCAGTGCCGCCGCGAAGGCGAAAAACTGTTTTTGAAGGGTGAAAAGTGTTTCACCGATAAGTGTTCGGTTGAACGCCGCGCTTATCCGCCCGGACAACACGGCCAGAAGAAAAACCAACGCCTGTCCGACTATGCCGGTCAGTTGCGTGAAAAGCAAAAGCTGCGCCGCGTATACGGCGTGCTGGAAAAACAGTTCCGTCTGACTTATCAGCGTGCGGAAAACGAGCATGGCATTACCGGCGAAAGCTTGTTGCAATTGCTGGAATCCCGTCTTGATAACGTGGCTTTCCGTATGGGCTTCGGTGCTTCCCGTTCTGAAGCGCGCCAAGTTGTGCGTCACAACGGCGTGATGGTTAACGGCAAGCGCGTGAATATTCCTTCCTACCAAGTGCGCGCTGGCGACGTGGTGGAAGTGGCCGACAAGGCAAAAGCGCATCTGCGTGTTAAGTCTGCGATTCAGGCTGCCGAGCAGCGCGGTTTCCCGGAATGGCTGGATGTCGATGCCAAGGCGATGAAGGGTACCTTCAAAGCCAAGCCGCAACGTTCTGAATTGCCTGCAACGATTAACGAGCATCTCGTTGTTGAGTTGTATTCCAAGTAATCCACGCGGAGTAGGATATGCAAAACAATGAACTTCTGAAGCCACGCATTATCGATGTGCAAAGAGTTTCTGCCACCAAAGCTAAGGTGGTGATGGAACCCTTTGAACGTGGCTACGGACACACGCTGGGCAATGCACTGCGCCGTATCCTGCTTTCTTCCATGCCGGGGTTCGCACCGACCGAAGTCAAGATTGCGAACGTGCTGCACGAGTACTCCACGCTGGATGGCGTGCAGGAAGACATGGTCGACATTCTGCTGAACCTGAAGGGTATTGTGCTGAAGCTGCACAATGCGCGCGAAGCCGTGCTGACCCTGAAGAAAGAAGGCGAAGGCGTGGTAACCGCTGGCGATATTGCACAAAGCGCAGATGTGGAAGTGATTAATCCTGCCCACGTAATCGCACACCTGACTGCGGGTGGCAAGCTGGACATGGAAATCAAGGTCGAGCAAGGTCGCGGCTATGTTTCCGCCATTTCCCGTCAGGCTCCGGGTGAAACCCGCGCTGTTGGGCATATCGCTCTGGATGCTTCGTTCAGCCCGGTATGCCGCGTGAGTTATGCCGTGGAGAGCGCACGCGTTGAGCAGCGTACCGATTTGGATAAGCTGGTGATCGATATCGAAACCAACGGTGCGATCGATGCAGAAGAAGCGATTCGTTATGCTGCACGCATTCTGGTGGAGCAATTTGCTGTGTTTGCAGCGCTGGAAGGCACCCCGGCTCCGGTTGAAAAGCCGCAAGCGCCTAAGGTCGATCCGTTGCTGCTGCGCCCGGTCGATGATTTGGAGCTGACACCGCGTTCGTCCAACTGTCTGAAGGCACAAAGCATTCATTACATTGGCGACCTGATTCAGTACACTGAAACCGATTTGCTGCGTACCCCGAATTTGGGCCGCAAGTCGCTGAACGAAATCAAGCAGGTTCTCGCAGAGCATGGCCTTTCGCTGGGCATGAAGCTGGAAAACTGGCCTGCTGCTGTTGAGAAGTAAGAGAGGATAATCATGCGTCACCGTTTAGGTCTGAGAAAACTTAACCGCACCAGCAGCCACCGTCTGGCGATGTTGCGCAACATGACTGTTTCCCTGCTGCGCCACGAAGTCATCAAGACGACGTTGCCGAAGGCTAAGGAACTGCGCCGCGTGGCAGAACCCATTTTGACTTTGGGCAAGAACCCCAGTCTGGCAAATCGTCGTCTGGCTTTTTCCCGTCTGCGCGACCGCGAAATGGTGGTCAAGCTGTTCGACGAATTGGGCCCGCGTTATGCCAATCGCAATGGCGGTTATCTGCGCATTCTGAAGTTCGGTTTCCGTCAGGGCGACAATGCGCCGATGGCGTTGGTCGAGCTGCTGGATCGTCCGGAAACTGCAGAAGCGGTGGAAGTGGCAGGCGAGTAATTCGCAGGTTGCAGGACAACAAAAAAGCCGGTGAAAACCGGCTTTTTTGCTTTCCGTCTGGAGAAATTTAGTTCCCGCGTATCGCCAGACCTGCGTCGCGCAGCGCTTTTTGAATGCCAACACGCTTGGTGGCATTGATGATGATGGGGCACTTCATGTGTACTTGCGTGTTGCCGGAGCCATCTGCTTTTGAAAGAATCACAGCAAGCGACAATTCATCCCCGTCGCCGACTTGCAGGGCTTTTTGTTCGGCCTCGGAGAGGGTTACTTCATAGTCGATGTTCAGTTGGTCAGGATCGGCCAGCGAGAAAACAACGTTTGCGTCGTCCAAAGATTGCAGCCAGTAAATGCACGGATTGTCGCCCTCGTGCAACAAGGCGAAACGGGTGCATTGTTCGAAGCCGGGGATGCCGCCGGGGAAAACGACAACAGATTGCGGATCAACCGAGATTTCTTGCGAACCAAAGCGAGGTAGTGTGAGTTTCATCTTGTTTCTCCTGCGGGCAGAGTAAGTGAACGGATCGTTGTTTTTGTTTTACTACAACGCCCATTCTAATCCGAATAAATAAAATTCGTAAAGCTATCGCAGCAAGATTACACGGTAATCATTCACATTGGTGTGCGTCGGCCCCGTCACGACCAGACTGTCGAGTGCCTCGAAGTAGCTAAAACTGTCGTTGTTGTTCAGGTAATGTTGTGCATTTAAGCGGGCTGTGCTGGCGCGCATTTGCAGTTCCGGCGTGAAAAACGCACCGGCATTGTGTTCGCTGCCGTCGATGCCATCGGTATCGCAAGCCAGTGCCGATATATTGGGGTATTCAGTCAGCAGGGCGCTAAGCGCAAGCAAGTACTCGCTATTTCGCCCGCCTTTGCCGTTCCCACGTAAGGTAACGGACGTTTCCCCGCCGGAAATATAGACTATGTTGCGATTGCCTTCGGCATACGCCCGACGTACAAGTTCAGCATGTGACTGGGCGACCAGACGCGCTTCGCCTGTGACGCAGTCGCCGAGGTTGATTGGCGTGTAGCCGTGCGCGCTAAAATAGGCTGCGGCGGCTTCAAGCATTTGCGCTCCGCTGGCAACGATGCGATTGTCTGTATGTATGAGTCGCGGGTCACCCGGTTTGGGCGTTTCCGCTATTTCTCCTGCAACTCCGCTATGCAGGTGGTCGAGTATCGATTTGGGTGGGTCGATGCTGTACTGCTTCAATACTTTGATCGCATCACAATAAGTGGTTGGGTCGGCAGAACAGGGGCCGGAAGCAATATGCGTCGGATTGTCCCCTGTCACGTCGGAAATGATGAGTGCATGCACCTGTGCCGATGTGGAAACAGCTAGCTGGCCGCCCTGAATGGCGGAAAGGTGCTTGCGTACACTGTTGATTTCCTCAATGCGGGCACCGCAGCGCAGTAAGTCATGGGTGACTGCTTGTATGTCGGGTAGAGATAAACCTGCGCACGGTAGATTCAGCAGGCTCGATCCACCGCCGGAAAGCAAGACAAGTAGCAGGTCGTCGGGGGTAAGTTGGCGAGCAGTATCCAATATGCGTTGGGCGGCCTGCTGCCCGTTGGCGTCCGGCAAGGGATGTCCAGCCTCAATGACTTCGATCTGTCGGGTAGGTAATCCATAGCCGTAGCGGGTGACTACAACGCCCGATACCGGTGCAGGATAGTGCGCTTCTACCGCTTGCGACATGGCTGCTGCGGCTTTGTCTGCGCCGACAACCAACGTGCGGCCCGTGCGCGCTCTAGGCAAGTGCGGCGGCACAACGCGCTGGGGACTGGCTGCAGCGAGAGCAGCGCGGAAAGACCCGATCAGGAGTTCTTGCGGAGAATCTGAATGCATGTTGAATTCTCCGCAGCAGACTACCTGCTCAATAACGGCTTCAGGTATTTGCCAGTTACGCTGGCCGGGTCGTCCGCAATGTCGCGCGGACGACCTTGCGCAACGATACGTCCGCCGCCCTCGCCGCCTTCCGGGCCGAGGTCAACGACCCAATCGGCCGTTTTGATGACGTCTAGGTTGTGTTCGATCACTACGACGGTATTGCCTTGGTCGCGCAGCTTGTGAATCACCTTAAGCAGCAGTGCGATGTCGTGGAAATGCAAACCGGTCGTCGGTTCGTCCAGAATGTACAGCGTGCGTCCGGTATCGCGTTTGGAAAGCTCTAGCGAGAGTTTGACGCGTTGCGCTTCGCCGCCGGAAAGCGTGGTGGCGCTCTGTCCGAGACGAATGTAACCCAGACCGACGTCGAGCAGCGTTTGCAGCTTGCGCGCGATCACCGGAACCGGCGCGAAAAATTCGTGCGCTTGTTCCACTGTCATATCGAGAATCTGGTGAATGTTCTTGCCCTTGTATTGCACCTCCAATGTTTCGCGGTTGTAGCGCATGCCATGGCAGACATCGCAGGGCACATACACGTCCGGCAAAAAGTGCATTTCGACCTTAATGACGCCATCGCCCTGACAGGATTCGCAGCGTCCGCCTTTGACGTTGAACGAGAAGCGTCCGGGACCGTAGCCGCGTTCGCGCGCAGTCGGCACCCCGGCGAATAAGTCGCGGATCGGGGTAAACAGCCCGGTGTAGGTGGCCGGGTTCGAGCGCGGTGTGCGGCCGATCGGCGACTGATCGACATTGATAACCTTATCGAAAAATTCCAGCCCGGCGATTTCGGCATACGGCGCGGGCTCGGCGCTGCTGCCATAAAGGTGCTTGGCTACGGCGTGGTATAGCGTGTCGTTGATGAGGGTCGATTTGCCGGAGCCGGAGACGCCAGCGATGCACGTGAGCAAGCCGACCGGTAAATCGAGTGTCACGTCCTTCAGGTTATTGCCGCACGCGCCGCGTATGATGAGTTTACGTTCAGGATCGGGCTGGCGGGTATCTGTGGGAACTTCGATGCGCAACCGGCCGGACAGGTAGGCTCCAGTTAGCGAGTCGGCATCGGCACGGATTTCTGCCGGGGAACCTTGTGCGACTACCGTGCCACCATGCACGCCCGCACCGGGACCCATGTCCACCACATAATCGGCGGCGCTGATAGCATCCTCGTCGTGTTCGACTACGATGACACTGTTACCCATGTCGCGCAGGCGCTTAAGCGTTTCCAGCAGGCGATCGTTGTCGCGCTGGTGCAGGCCGATAGACGGCTCGTCCAGTACATACATGACACCTGTCAGACCGGAGCCGATTTGCGAAGCCAGCCGGATGCGCTGTGCCTCGCCGCCGGACAAGGTATCGGCAGAACGCTCCAGCGAGAGGTAGTCCAACCCGACGTTATTCAGGAAGCCGAGGCGGCTGCTGATTTCCAGCACGATTTTCTCCGCAATGGCTTGTTTCTGGCCGGTAAGTGTCAGGCTCTGGAAGAAAGCGAGCGTTTGACGCAATGCCATCCCGCTGATTTCATGCAGTGTTTTATCGGCTACGCGTACATTACGTGCCTCTTTGCGCAAGCGTGTGCCCTTGCACTCCGGGCAGGGGCAGGTGTTGAGGAACTTCGCCAATTCCTCACGCACGGTGGGCGATTCGGTTTCTTTGTAGCGGCGTTCCAGATTATGCACGATGCCTTCGAAAGCGTGCTCGCGCAAAACTGGTTTGCCGCGCTCGTTCAGATACTGGAACGGAATTTCTTCGCGGCCGCTGCCGTACAGAATAGTTTGCTGAATAGTGTCCGGCAGACTTTCGAAGGGACGCTCCAGATCGAAATCGTAATGACGCGCCAGACTTGCCAGCATTTGGTAATAAAACTGATTGCGGCGATCCCAGCCTTTGATCGCGCCGGAGCTGAGCGAGAGCTGCGGGAAGGCGACAATGCGCTTAGGGTCGAAAAAGCTGATGTTGCCGAGACCGTCGCACTTCGGGCAAGCCCCCATCGGATTGTTGAAGGAGAACAGGCGCGGTTCCAGTTCGGGTAGCGCGTAGTTGCAAATCGGGCAGGCGAATTTCGCAGAGAATAAATGTTCCTTGCCGCTGTCCATTTCGACTGCCAGCGCACGGCCTTCGGCATGACGCAACGCGGTTTCGAAGGATTCGGCCAAGCGCTGTTTAGATTCGGCATTGACCTTTAGTCGGTCGACCACGATTTCGACAGTGTGTTTCTGATTTTTATTCAGCTTCGGCAGATTGTCCATTTCATAGACGGTGCCGTTGACGCGCAAGCGCACAAACCCCTGTGCGCGTAGTTCGTCGAACAGGTCGAGCTGCTCGCCTT
Source organism: Pseudomonadota bacterium (assembly GCA_040757065.1). Classification (GTDB taxonomy): domain Bacteria; phylum Pseudomonadota; class Gammaproteobacteria; order Burkholderiales; family Gallionellaceae; genus JBFLXR01. The sequence continues at coordinate 114,270 of JBFLXR010000002.1, read as the reverse complement.
TGCGTTCGACCACCAGCGGCGAGAGGATCATCACGCGCGTACCTTCCGGCAATTGCAACACATGATCTACCATCTGGCCGACGCTTTGCGCTTGCAGCACCAAGTCGTGATCGGGGCAATACGGATCGCCGGCGCGGGCGAACAGCAGGCGCAAATAATCGTGGATTTCCGTGACCGTGCCCACAGTCGAGCGCGGATTGTGGCTGGTGGCTTTTTGTTCGATGGCGATGGCGGGCGACAAGCCCTCGATCAGATCGACATCCGGTTTTTCCATCAACTGTAAGAATTGGCGCGCATACGCGGAGAGCGATTCGACATAGCGCCGCTGGCCTTCGGCGTACAGCGTATCGAACGCCAGCGAGGATTTGCCGGAGCCGGATAGGCCGGTAATTACCACGAGTTGATTGCGCGGTAAGTCTAGATCGAGGTTTTTCAGGTTGTGCGTGCGTGCGCCGCGAATCTTAATCTGTTCCATGTCTGCTGCCAGTGTCGTGGTCAACCTGTTAATATACGCGACTTTGTAAAGTTTCCAAAACACTCTGATGCAACAAAATTCAAAAGAAGCGATGACCCCGACAGAACGCCGCGCCAGTATGGGCTTGGCGGGGATTTACGGCCTGCGCATGCTGGGCCTGTTTATTATTTTGCCGATTTTTGCGTTATATGCGCAGCAATTGCCCGGTGGCGAAAGCCATTTGCTGATCGGGATCGCGTTGGGCGCGTACGGACTGACGCAAGCGGTACTGCAAATTCCGGCTGGCTGGATGTCGGATCGTTTCGGGCGCAAGCCGGTGATCTATGCAGGGCTGATCTTGTTCGCGCTGGGCAGCTTCGTGGCAGCCTCGGCGGATAATATTTACTGGATTATTGCCGGGCGGGTGATTCAGGGCGCCGGGGCATTGAATGCCGCCGTGATGGCGCTGACTGCCGACCTGACGCGCGAAGAACACCGTACCAAGGCGATGGCTATGATCGGCATGACCATCGGTCTAACCTTCTCGATTTCGCTGGTGTTGTCCCCGCTGCTCTACCAAATGATCGGCATGTCGGGCATTTTTATGCTGACCGGTGGCCTCGCTTTGGCGGCAATGGCGGTGGTGGCGTTTGTCATTCCTAACCCAGCGATTACGCGCTTTCATTCGGATACGCAGGCCAATACCAGCAAAATTCGTGAAGTGTTGCGCAATTCCGATTTGCTGCGGCTCGATTTTGGCATCTTCTCGTTGCATGCGATTCTGATGTCCGTGTTTATGCAAGTGCCGTTTATCCTGAAACAGGATGGTTTGGAGGCTGTCGAACACTGGAAGGTCTATCTGCCGGTGATGTTGATCGCCTTTGGCCTGATGGTGCCGCCGATCATCATCGCTGAGAAGAAAGCCAAGATGAAGCAAGTGTTTATGAGCGCCGTCGCACTGGCGGCGCTGGCCCAGCTCAGCTTGCTGCTGTTGCAGCACAGCGTTTGGGGCGTGGCGGCAGCATTGCTGGTGTTCTTTACCTCGTTCAACGTGTTGGAAGCGACGCTGCCCTCGCTCATCAGTAAAATCGCACCGCTGTCCGCTAAGGGTACGGCGATGGGCGTTTACAGCAGCGTACAGTTTCTCGGCGCATTTTTCGGTGCGGCGGCTGGCGGCTGGCTGATGCAACAATACGGCGGCAACGCCGTATTCGGCTTTGCGATCGGGCTGCTGCTATTGTGGTTGCTGGCAGCGAGCGGCATGAAACCGCCTGCGGCCGTGCGCACAAAGATGTATCATCTGCCTGATATGGATGCGGCAGCTGCCGCACGTTTGCAAGAACGTCTGGCGCAAGTCGCCGGCGTGCGCGAAGCGATGGTAGCGGGCGCCGAGGGTATGGCTTGCCTGAAAGTGGAAATGAGCGGCTTCGATGAGGCCGCAGTAGAACAATTGGTGAAGGGAGAATAAGCAATGTCCGTGAATAAAGTGATTCTGGTGGGGCGGCTGGGCAAGGACCCGGAAACCCGTTACATGACTAACGGCGAGGCCGTCACCAACGCGACGCTGGCGACTTCCGAAAACTGGAAAGACAAAAGCGGCGAAAAGCAGGAAAAGACCGAATGGCATAGCTTGGTGTTTTACCGCCGTCTGGCCGAAATCGCCGGCGAGTATCTGAAAAAAGGTTCGCAGGTATACATCGAAGGCAAACTGCAAACCCGCAAGTGGCAAGATAAAAACGGTCAAGATCGTTATACCACCGAAATCATTGTGAACGAAATGCAAATGCTGGGCGGCAAACCCGGCAGCAGCTACGAAGTGGTGGATCGTCCGGCATCCAGCGCGCCTGCGCCGAGCCGTCAGCCCGCCGCCAAGAGCAATTTCGACAATTTCGACGACGACATCCCCTTCTGACGTAGATACGGGGAACTTCGATTCGAATAACAACTGGAGAAGACTGGATGACCGCATTGACGCCGCTGAGAAACATTCCGCAAAACAGCCTGTTCCGCAAGGGTGATGTGTTCGTATTGTTCGGCGAATTGTTCGGCCGGGGCTATGTGAACGGCTTGCTCGATGAAGCGCGTAAGGCCGGAATGACCATTATCGGTATTACCGTGGGGCGCCGGGATGAAAACAAGGCGTTGCGCCCGCTGACCGCAGAAGAGCTGGCGGAAGCCGAGGCCAATTTAGGTGGTCGCATTATCAACGTGCCGCTGATGGCAGGTTTCGATCTGGATGCGCCGGAGGGTGAGCCGAACCCGACCGACTTGCTGGCAGACATGACGTTGAAAAGCTGGCAAGACGATAAGCTGGATTGGGCGCATATCGAAAAATGCCGCGAAGTCGGTGTGCAACGTTTCAAGCACTCGGTTGCCAAGGTGATGGGCGAGCTGGATGCGATGATTCCGAACGGCAGCAATGTGTTCTTTGCGCACACGATGGCGGGCGGCATTCCCAAGGTGAAGGTGTTTCTGGCGATCGCTAACCGCATCTATAAGGGGCGCGGCGAGCGTTTCTTGTGCTCGCGTGCTTTGCTCGACAGCGATCTGGGTAAGCTGATCCTGATGAATTTCGACGAAGTGACGGCGAATACCTTCCAGTACCTGATCGAGGGCAGCGCTGCGATTCGCCAGCGTATCGAACAGTCCGGCGGGCAGGTGCGCTACACCGCCTACGGGTATCACGGCACCGAAATTCTGATTAACAACCATTACGCCTGGCAAACCTATACCAACTACACGCAGGGCTATGCCAAGATGCGGTTGGAGCGCGTAGCCGAGGCTGCGTGGGCGCAAGGGGTGAAGGCCACAGTGTATAACTGCCCGGAAATCCGCACGAATTCTTCCGATATTTTCGTCGGTGTGGAATTGTCCTTGTTCCCGTTGCTGAAGGCCTTGAAACGGGAAGGCGGCGGCGCATGGGCCGAAGCGCAGTGGCAGGCTTGCCGTGCCTTGTTGCAGGACGGCGTGTCCCTGGAAGACTTGCTGAAAAAGATCGAGGACTACAACGCGAACGGCGTGATTACCGAATTCCGCAATTACGAAGCCTGGCCGATGGATAATTCAGCCGAGCTGGCCGAGGTGATGGTCGGTGCTTCGGAAGCCATTACCCAGATGCACAAAGATCGCAATCATCTGATTACCGATCTGCTCAGTGCTTTGGTGGTCGAGGCCAGCGGGCATCTGATGTTCTGCGAAGAGTCCGATCCTTCTGCGCCGGTGCTTTGGCTGAATCACGATGTTATTGCCAAACACCTGAATGCTGCGCATAGCTGATTTGTGTAGGCTTCAATATAAAAACGGCTGCTTCGGCAGCCGTTTTTATTGCCGGTCGAATCGGGATGGTTGTTAGGGGGCGTAAGGGCAACAGCCTTGCACAGCGGGTCGGGCGGATAACACCGCCCCGGTGACCGGATTGGGGCGAAACACCGTACAGCCCTTTAGCCCGCGCGCATAGGCCGCTTCATATAGGGTGCGAAAATTTGCGAACGGATAATCGGCCGGGACGTTGATGGTTTTCGAAATTGCATTGTCCACATGCCGTTGCAGCGCGGCCTGCATGTCGAGGTGCGCGTGCGGATCGAGTTCGCTGGCACGGATGAACGCGGGCGGCAGCGGTGCCGATTCGCCGTTCAGGTTGCGAAACAGGCGGTAGGCATAGTCGTCCAGTTCCACCGTCTGGTGCTGTCCGTCCGGCAAGCGGATTTGCCGCTGGTAGCGCAGATCGAAAATCGGTTCCAGCCCGCTGGAGACATTCCCCGCCAGCAAGCTGATGCTGCCGGTCGGTGCAATGGCGGTCAGATGGCTGTTGCGCAGCCCGTGGCGACGTATGCTGCGTTGCAGGTCCGCCGGTAATGTGCGAATGAATTCGCCTTGCAGATAAGCCTCCCGTTCGAATAGCGGGAATGTCCCTTTCTCTTGTGCCAAACCGACAGAAGTGCGGTAGGCCTGATGGCAAATCGTTGCCATGATGCGTTCTGCCAGTTGCAGCGATGCCGGGCTGCCGTACGTCACCCCGAGCATGGCGAAGGCATCGGCCAGCCCGGTAATACCCAGCCCGACACGGCGCGAAGCGCGAGCAACCTGCGCTTGCTTGCGTAGCGGGAAACGGGCGAGGTCATGCACGTTGTCCAGCATGCGGACAGCAATGGCTGCCGTTTTTGCCATGCCGTCCCAATCCAATTCCGCATGCGGCGTGAACGGCGCATGCACAAATCGTGTCAGGTTGATTGATCCCAGATCGCACGCACCGTAAGGCGGCAGCGGAATTTCCCCGCAGGGATTGGTGGCCTGTATGCGTTCGCAATAGGCCAGATTATTTGCACGATTGATGCGGTCGATAAAAATCACGCCCGGCTCGGCGCAATCGTAGGCGGCGCGCATGAGGCGCTCCCACAAGGCACGAGCGGAAACCGTGCGGACGATTTTGCCGCGTGGCCCCGCCGGAAAGCGCAGCGGCCACGGCGCACCGTGCTGCACCGCCTGCATAAAGGCATCGGTGATCAAAACCGACAGATTGAAATGCCGCAGTGCGTGCGCTTCGCGCTTGGCCTCGATAAAGGCTTCGATGTCCGGGTGATCGCAGCGCAAAACACCCATCATTGCACCGCGCCGCGCGCCGGTGGAAAGGATCGTTGCGCACATACTGTCCCAGATGTGCATGAACGACACCGGGCCGGAGGCGACCGCGCCGCTATGCCCGGCCCGGAAACCGTGCGGCCGCAGCGGAGAAAAATCGTAGCCCACCCCGCCGCCGCTCTGCATGGTGAGCGCACCTTCCTTCAGGCCGTTGAAAATGCCCGGCAGAGAATCGCGCAGCGTTCCCATCACGAAGCAATTAAACAGCGTGACGGCATGCGGGCTGCCGGCTCCGGCGAGGATGCGTCCACCCGGCAAAAAACGAAAATCTTCCAGTGCTGTGTAAAACTGTTGCGCCCAATAATCCTGCTGTCGCGGCTCAACGCTGGCGAGCGCATGCGCGACGCGCTGCCACGTCGTCTCAACCGAATCTTCCCCCAACTCCTCGGCGCGGTATCGTGTGCGCCACAACTCGCGGGAGAACGCTGGGAACGAAGCCTCTGCCGTCATGCGCGACCGCGGAAGCTAGCGCGTCCAGTGTACGCGCAGCAGATTCTCCGCTTCGTTGTAATGAAACTCCAACTCACCTTGAAACGCATGGTGCAGCGCCTCGCCGATGCCGCGCGCGAGATGGATATCCGTAGTGGTAATCAGCGTGCTGCCGTCTTGTGCCTCTGTTGCAATAATGCGTTTCAGCGGGTGTTCGGCGCGCTCATGCTCCGCCGTTTTTTGCGCGAGATGCAACACCTCGTCTTGATGGCTGCGGAAAAACTCGCCGCTCAGCGACACAAAACCGGCCGGATAACGGTCGGCAATGCGATGACAGGCCGGGCAGGTTTGCTGGTGGGCGTTTTCCGGCGCTTGCATCCACTGCCAGCGCCCGGCATGAAACACCGCCCCGCATTGCGGGCAAGCAGTCGGCTCGGCGGGTTTGCCTTTGCTCTTATAAGCATCGTGCACCTGCTCTTGCTGTAAACGATCGCGGCGAACGGGATGAAAACCGGGGGGGATGGCTCTTGAACTCATGATAGGCTCCTTCTCAACAGGGTTGAACGGCACTAACAGAATCAGGCACTGCGAAAGCGGAATTACTCTAACACATCGAACGACAGGCTCCAATGTCGTGCATCAGCCTGTAGATGAATTCGGTATCTGCGAATACTCCGATGCCTGCTTGAACTGACCGAAACCAAGATCAAAGTCGCCGGAAATCTTTTCCATCGACTTTTGCACAACACCGCTTGCCTCATCCAGTGCCGTTTTCAGCTCTTCTGCCTGAACCTTGATTTTAATTTCGATTTGGTTATCTGCCATGTTCCACCACCCAAGAAAAAAGGCCGCTTGCGCGGCCTTAATTAATTCGTTCCTGCCTCAGGCAGGAAATTTCTCACTTCATTTCTTCGCTTCGTCTAATGCGATTATCTTCTTATACACTTCGCCGTTCTTAGCGTTGTAAATCCAAACTTCATTTATATCTACGAATACAGATCGCAGGTGTGTCGTAATGTCACGAGGTCGACTAATTGTTGGATTATCGTGCTCACTTATTGCGATGATGTATGGGTTAGCTATTTTGCAAACCACGAGCAAATTAATATTACCTACCGCCCCTTTTGCCCTGCTTGAATCAATCTCAAACAACTCCCCCTCATCTCCCAGCGGCGCAATAGACATTCCTAGCCCAGCTCTGTCTCGAAAGTCCTTTCCATAAAAACCCAGCCACACTGAATCTATTTGCTCTTTCGTTACTTGTGTTTTTGCTCCAAATGCATTTGTGCCTGTGTAGCTTCCTATCTTCCTGGTTCTTTCTTGAACAATAAACCCGTTTAGCCACCTTGCAGCTTTATTCCATGAAACTTCATCAGGAACCCTAATTGACTTGTAGTTTAAAGCAGCACTTGCAGCCATCTGCTTTTTCTCTGAGTTATATTCATCCGGTGGATAGTGCCCCCGATCAATCACAAATGCCATCCGCGAACCGAGGGTTTTGCCGCCCGGCAATGCGATGGTGTCTTTGATTTTGTCGATGCGGGCTGCGTAGTCGGCTTGCGATTCAAACTGGTCTTTTTTCAGTTCGGGCAGCTTCGCCAGTGCGTTGTATATTTTTTCCGCATCGTCGCCTTTAAAGCCGACCGGCACGCGGCCATTGGCATCCAGCGGCACGGCGTCTTCGGCCAAGGCGGGGGCGGCAATCAGGGTGATGCCGAGCAGCAGGATTTTCAGCAAAGCAGGCAGGCGCATGGTTCCTCCGGGTTGGTTTTGCCGGAGGGTATCGCACAACTAAATTGTGCGCAACACGTTGCTTAGGCGGCACGCTAAACAAAAAAGGCCGCTTACGCGGCCTTGGGGTTCTGCGAGGCGGGGTTTAAACCTGCAAGTCGGCGAACAGGGGGGTGGAGAGGTAGCGTTCGCCGAAGGAGGGGATAATGACGACGATGACTTTGCCCGTGTTTTCCGGTCGCTTGCCGATTTCGAGTGCGGTCCAGACGGCTGCACCGGAGGAGATGCCGACCAGCAGACCTTCTTCGCTGGCGAGGCGGCGGGCGGTGGTGAAGGCGTCTTCGTTTTTTACGCGCACGATTTCGTCATACACTTGTGTATTGAGAATTTCCGGGACAAAGCCTGCGCCGATGCCTTGAATCGGGTGCGGTCCGCGTTGGCCGCCGGAGAGTACCGGGGAGGCATCCGGTTCGACGGCAATGATTTGCACGCCGGGTTTGCGTGCTTTCAGCACTTCGCCGACGCCGGTAATCGTGCCGCCGGTGCCGACGCCCGCGATGAAAATATCTACTTGGCCGTCAGTGTCGCGCCAGATTTCTTCCGCTGTGGTGGCGCGGTGTACGGCCGGATTCGCCGCATTGGCGAACTGTTGCGGGATGAAATAGCGCGAGTCGGCGGCGGCCAGTTCTTCGGCTTTTTTCACTGCGCCGGGCATGCCTTCCGGGCCGGGGGTCAGGATGAGTTCCGCACCGTAGGCTTTCAGCAGCAGGCGGCGTTCTCGGCTCATGGTTTCCGGCATGACGAAGGCGCATTTGTAGCCGCGCGCGGCGCACACCATTGCCAGTCCGATGCCGGTGTTGCCGGAGGTGGGTTCCAGAATGACCGTGTCCGGGCCGATCTTGCCGGCCTGCTCGGCGGCTTCGATCATGGCAACCGCGATGCGGTCTTTGACGCTGTGCGCCGGGTTGAAGTATTCCAGCTTCAATAGTACGGTCGCGCCAACGCCTTGGTTGATGCGGTTCAGTTGCACCAGCGGGGTATTGCCGGTGAGTGCGGTAATGTCCTTCGCGACTTTCATGACGCTTCCTTTTATTGTGTGCTTACGGATGGATGCGACTATAGCGCAGAGCCATCCGCTCGTGAATACATTATCGGCATGTCGATATTGCCGGTGGTTATAAGCGGCTAGGCGGCACCGACCTTGCGCTTGCTGAGCGAGATGGCCAGTACGCCTGAAAGCACCAGACCGGAACCGGCGATTTGCAGCAGCGTGACGGTTTCGCCGAGGTAGTGTTGCGCCATGAAGATGGTCGAAACCGGGCCGATGGAGCCGATCAGTGCAGCATGGGCCGCGCCGATGCGTTGAATGGCCGCAGACAGCATGAATACGGGCAGCACGGTGGAAAAAATCGCCATCGCGAAGCTGTATTGGTACACCTCCGTAGACTGGGCGAACAGCACCGAGGCAGGGTGCCGCGCCAATACCTGAATAAAGCAGGCAAGGCTGGCGACCAGCATGGCGTAAGCGGTAAACCGCAAACTGCCGAGCCGGGCGATCACGCGTCCTGCGCCGATCAGGTAGGCGGAGTAGGTCAGCGTGCTGGCAAATACTAAACCTGCGCCGATCAGCAGATGGTCGCCGGGTGTGGCGACATCGTGCATGAAGACGAGGGCGATGCCGGCATAGCTTAAGGTTAGCGCCAGTGTTTCACGGCGGGTAATGCCGCGCTTGAATAGGATCGCCGAGAGTACGACGGTCATGGTCGGGTAGAGGAACAGAATCAAGCGTTCCAATCCGGCGGTGATGTAAGCCAAGCCCGCAAAGTCGAGATAACTGGAAAGGTAGTAGCCGATGAAACCGAGCACGATGACGGCGATGAGATCTTGCCGGGTTAGCGGTGCAGCATCTCCCTTGCGTGCGGCGTATACCGCTGCAATCAAAAAGAACGGCACGGAAAATGCCATGCGCAAAGCCAGCAAGGTTGGCGCGTCGATGTCATTCGCTGCGTAGGCAAGCTTGACCAGTATCGCTTTTGCTGAAAAGCCGACCGCGGCAAGCAAGGCAAAAGTAACGCCGACGAGTGAAAGCCGGTGTGTGTGAATGAACGATCTGAACCTGTGAACCATGATAACCCTTTCTTGCGGGTCATCGGCGGGAAAGTCATCGCGGGGTGACCCGCAGTGACTTTTTAAGAAAACCTTATTCGGCTATGCAAAAAGCAACGCTGCGGCGTTGGGGAGAGGCCCCAATCCACAGTCGTTTGGCAGTCGCGAAGGCTGCGAAATGTCGGTTGCGTGTTTGCATAAGGTGCGCACTATAGTGATTGGTATAGTGCGCGTCAATGCTTATTTTCGTTCCAATACGGCAGCGAAGAAGCCGTCGGTGCCATGCACATGCGGCAGCAGTTGCAGGTAATCGCCCATTTCCAGCGGGATTTTCTGCTTGGCGAGCGCTTCACCGGCAGGTAGTAAGGCAAAGTCGGGATGCGCATCGAGGAAGGCTTGTACGATGACTTGATTTTCTTGCGGCAGTACACTGCACGTGGCATAGACCAAGCGTCCGCCGGATTTCACCAGCTTGCTGGCTGCGGACAGAATAGCAGCTTGTTTTTCGGTGAGTTCCTGCACGCTTTGCGGCGATTGGCGGAATTTCAGGTCGGGGTTGCGACGCAGGGTGCCGAGGCCGCTGCACGGTGCATCGACCAGCACGCGGTCGATCTTGCCGGCCAGACGTTTGACCTTGGTGTCGTTTTCGTGGGCAATCAGTTGCGGCTGAATGTTGCTCAGGCCGGAGCGCGCCAGACGCGGTTTCAGGTTGGCGAGACGTTTTTCGGAAACGTCGAAGGCATACAGGCGGCCTTGCGAGTTCATCATCGCGCCGAGCATCAGGGTTTTGCCGCCCGCTCCCGCGCAGAAATCCACCACCATGTCGTTGCGTTTGGGCGCGAGCAGGAAGCCGAGCAACTGGCTGCCTTCGTCTTGTACTTCCACCTTGCCTTCGAGGAACAGTGGATGTTTATTTAGCGCCGGTTTGCCTTTGATGCGGATGCCAATCGGTGAATACGGCGTGGCTTCGGCTTCGATTCCGCTGGCTTGTAAGGCTTGCAACGCTTCGTCGCGCGAGGTCAGTAGCGTATTGGCGCGCAGGTCGAGCGGTGCGGGTTGTTGCAGGGCGCGGCCCAGTGCCAGTATGTCAGATTCCGGCATGGCGGCACGCAAGGGTTCCAGTATCCAGTCCGGCAGTTCGGCTTGCAGGGCGAGCGGCAGGCTGTCGAATTTGATACTTTTCACTTGAGTCAGCCACTCGTTTTCGTCGTTTTTCAGCAGCGGGGCGAGTTCGCGCAGGTTATAGCCGCCGAAGCGCGCCCAGTAGGCGAGGGCGAGGCGGCGCGGCGTGCTGGTGCCTTCGCCGCAGGCGTGTTCGAGAAACAAGCGGTGACGCAACACGCCGAACACGGTTTCTGCAACCAGCGCACGTTCTTTCGAGCCGATGCGCTCTTGCTGGAAAAAATGGCGCAAGACAGCGTCGGCGGGGTGTGCCATCGGCAGTGCGGCGCGCAGCGCCAGCGTGACGAGTTCGAATCGGTATACGGTCAGCAGCATGTCGGGTATTCCCTTGAGTTATTCGTCCGAAACATAGATTTCGGACAGTTCCATCTCGCCTTTTACTTTGCCGTCGCGGCCGATTTGGCGGACTTTTATCGGCAACAGGCGGTATTCCATTCCCAGCCAGACCACAAGGCCTTCTTCGCCGGGGGCATGTATTTTACGCAAAGGCAGCGCGCGCAGCTTGCCTTTCGGTGTGATGATGTCTTCCGGTTCGCCGACTTCGAGCTGATATTGCTCCAGTTTGTTGCCGTTGCTGACGGCGACCGTTACGGTGCCGCCTTGCAGCGGTAGCTGCGAAAGTTGGTACAAGCCGCTGAGCGCGTCTTGTGCGTGAATCGGCAGCGGAATTTCTTTATTCGGTACCAGTGTCAGTTTTTGATTCACCCAGTCGAAAGTCGAGGCGGCCGCTTGTTGGTTGCTGCCGAGCGTGCGGTCGCTTTGATATTGCTCCGGTTTGAATTCGTTGTTGTCGTAGCGCCCGCTACTGCTTTGCGTCAGCAAAAAGCTTTTGATGAGGCGTGCCAGCCCGACCGTGCGGGTGGAGGCGTTGAGCGTATAGCGGTCATCTTCGCGCTTCAGCGTGTGAATTGCATCGCCGATCGGCAGGCCATCCTCCCCGATATGCGCCGAGAAAACCAACTTGGCGCGCAGCGGCATACGGGGCGCTTCTGCGGCAACGGCGGGGGCGGTGACGCCGGTATCGACCGGCTCGGGCGCAGCGGGGGTATCGGCAACGGGCGGCGCAGTGCCTTCGCCGGGCAGCGCCAACGGGGGCGGCACGCCGACCGGCGGGGCGGGCGCGGCTTTTTTCTTTTTCTTCTTTTTCGGAGGCGCGGACGGGGTTGTTTTCTCCGGCAGTTTTTCCAGTTTGGCGACCAAGGGTGGCGGGGTGTCGTCCGGTTGCGGCAGGCTGATGTGCGGCAACCCAAGCAGCACAAGATGTATCGCGCCGGAAATGGCGAGTGCGAACGCGATACGGCGGGCTGGGGTGCGGAGCGGGGCGGTCACGGGGTGATCGATAATTGGATCAGGGTTTGCGTCAGTGTTTCACCGTTCGGTTCGGTTATCGTAATTTTGCAAGGCAGGTTACCGCGTTCGGTGGCTAGCCATAGCTCAGTCTTGCGAGGCGCTTCTTCCGGCAGGCTGGCGACATATCTTACTTGCAGCGGCCCCACTGCGGTATCGAGCATTAAGGCTGCACCGGCCCGGTATTCGTACTGTTCGACCTTACTGCCATCGGACATCGGGAAATGCCATTCCGTTCCCGCTTGCGGCACGAAAAACATAAATTGATACTGGGCGCTCAGGCGGTCTTGTGTGCCGGCTGGCAGATCAATCGTGCGCGTGCTGTTCCGATCTTGCAGCGTCAGCCGGTTATGTATCCAGTCGAAATCGGCGTGCGCGTTGCGGTGGGTGTCGATGGCGCGCTCGTGCGTAAAATGCAGCGGTTGCAGCCCTTGTGCGGTAATGCGGCCTTCGCTGCGCAGGCGGATAGTTTCAGCCTTGAAAGCGGCCAGCAGGCCGAGCGCCTGACTGGTGCTGGTGAGTACGTAGTGTTCGCCGGTACGCTGAAAAACTTCCGTAATCCGGGCAATCTCCAGTTCGGATAATTTGACCCGGTAAACGGCTTCGATGCGCGTCGGCGGCTCAGCCTGCGCAATGCCGGCGATCAGAAGCCAGAGTATCCCGATCAGCCGGTATGCCCAGCGCATCGTGCGTTTACTCCAGTCCGGGCCAGATCAGCGCAGGGGCGAGTTGGTCTTGCCGCGCCAGCACGACTTTGCCGGAGGCATTGTCCAGACGGGCATCGCCGTTGCACAGCCAGCGCACAGCTTGCGGGTAGACGCGATGTTCTTCGCGCAGCACGCGGGCGGACAGGCTGTCCGGCGTGTCGTCCGGCAATACCGGAACAGCGGCCTGAATGATGATCGGGCCGTGGTCGAGATCGGCGGTCACGAAATGCACCGTGCAGCCGTGGATGCGTACCCCGTCATGCAAGGCGCGCCCGTGGGTGTCGAGGCCGGGATATGACGGCAGCAGCGACGGGTGTATGTTGATGAGCTTGCCTTGATAGCGGTTCACAAATCCAGCGGTCAGAATACGCATGAAGCCAGCCAGCACGATGACGTCGGGTTGGTGGCGGTCGATTTCTGCGGCGAGTGCGGCATCGAAAGCTTCGCGGCTGGGATGGTCGCGGTGTGAAACGACAGCAGTCGCAATGCCGTGCTGGCGGGCAACTTCCAGCCCCGTCGCATCGGCACGATTGCTAATGACGGCGGCGATGCGGCAGGGCAGGTTGGCTTCCAGCAGCGCCTGCATGTTGCTGCCGCGGCCGGAAATCAGAATGACGATATTTTTCACTGCTTACTTTACCTGCGTTTGCGCCTCGTCGCCCTGGCGGGCGCGAATCTGCCCGATCGGCCAAACGGTTTCGCCGGCTGCGCGCAATTGTGCGGCGGCGCGTTCGGCATCTTCGGCGCTGACAATCACGACCATGCCGATGCCGCAGTTGAAAGTGCGGAACATTTCCTGTGCAGCGACGTTGCCTTGTTCGCGCAGCCAGTGGAACAGCTTAGGCGTTTCCCATGCAGCGCTGTCCAATTCGGCAACGGTGTTGTCCGGCAGTACGCGCGGCACGTTTTCGGTCAGACCGCCGCCGGTGATGTGCGCCATGCCCTTGACCGGCAGGGTTTCCATCAGCGCCAGCAAGGGTTTTACATAAATACGTGTGGGAGCCATGATGCAGTCGGCCAGCGTGCGATCGCCGTCGAACGGTGCATTCAGATCGGGCTGGCTGCGTTCGATGATTTTGCGCACCAGCGAGTAGCCGTTGGAGTGTGCCCCGTGCGAGGCGAGGCCTAGTACGACGTCGCCCGGCTGAATGGTTTGCCCGGTGATAATTTTGCTTTTTTCCACCACGCCGACGGCAAAACCGGCGAGATCGTATTCGCCCGCCGGATACATGCCCGGCATTTCGGCTGTTTCACCGCCGATCAGCGCACAGCCGGCTTGTTCGCAGCCGGCGGCAATGCCCTTAATGACTTCGGTCGCGGCGGGAACGTCCAGCTTGCCACAGGCGAAATAATCGAGGAAGAACAGCGGTTCTGCACCTTGCACCAAAATGTCGTTGACGCTCATTGCTACCAGATCGATGCCCACGGTGTCGTGGCGGTTCAGTTCGAAAGCCAGTTTCAGTTTAGTGCCGACACCATCGGTGCCGGAGACAAGTACTGGCTCGCGGTATTTCTTGGAAATTTCGATCAGGGCGCCGAAACCGCCAATGCCACCCAGCACTTCCGGGCGCATGGTGCGCTTGGCAAACGGTTTAATATTCTCGACCAGTTGGTCGCCGGCGTCGATATCGACCCCCGCATCGCGGTAGGACAGGCTTTGATTGTTCGTGCTCAAGTTGAGTTCTCGCTTTCTTCGGGATAAAGTGCGGGGAATTTTTAACAGACGGATTTTACCCGAAATGGCCTTGGAACGCTTCGCTGTACTGCAATGGGTGTTGGCGGCCGGTGTCGCGGCCTGGTTGCTTTACCTTTTGGGCCCCGTGCTGACGCCATTCGTGGCGGCGGCAATCTTCGCGTATATTTTCAATCCGCTGGTAGATCGCTTGTGCGGATGGAAGCTTAATCGCACATTGGCGGTGTTGCTGGTGATGGTCGGCGTTGTTGTGGCGCTAGTCGCGCTGGTGTTGATTCTGCTGCCCTTGTTGCAAAAAGAGGCGAATTTGTTCGCCGAGCGCTTGCCGATGGTGCTGGAATCGGTGCGGGTCCGGTGGCTGCCACGATTGCAGCAATTAAGTGGCGGTGCGTTACCGCTGGACGCGGAAGCCTTGCGCACGGCATTGTCCGAGCACTGGCAAAGCGCGGGCGGGGTGGCCGCCAAGGTGCTGCCGTGGCTGTCGGGAGGCGGGGCGGCGATTGTCGGCTGGCTGATGAATTTGTTGCTGATTCCCTTGGTGCTGTTTTATTTTTTGCGCGACTGGCATGGTTTTCTGGCGGCCATCGGTCAAACGGTACCGAAGCGTTGGCTGGATTCCGCGCTGCCGATCATGCGCGAGATCGATACCGTGCTTGCGGAATTTTTGCGCGGCCAGATTTCCGTTATGGCCTTGATGAGTTTGTTTTACGTGGTCGGATTGTGGCTGGTCGGGTTGCAATTCTCGTTGCCCATCGGCTTGACGGCGGGGTTGCTGGTGTTTGTGCCGTATCTCGGCATGATTACCGGTCTGGGACTGGCGACGTTGGCTGCGTTAGGGCAGTTCGACCAATTTACCGGGGTACTGATGGTCTGGGGTGTGTTCGGGGCGGGGCAATTGCTGGAGGGGATGGTGGTGACGCCTTGGCTGGTCGGCGAACGCATTGGTCTGCACCCGCTGGCGGTGATTTTCGCCTTGCTGGCATTCGGTCAGTTATTCGGATTTTTCGGCGTGTTGCTGGCTTTGCCGCTGTCCGCCGCCTTGCTGGTGGCGCTGCGCCATGTGCGCCAGCGTTGTCTGTGCGAATTGGAAGTTGAAGAACAATCATGACGCAGTTGTTGCTGGATATTCTGCCCGAATGGGAGCCTACGCTGGATAATTTCGTGCCGGGGCGCAACGCCGAGGTACAGTCGGTGCTGCGACATGCGCTGGAATACTACGGCAGCGAGCGCTGTATTTATCTTTGGGGTGAGCCCGGTAGCGGCAAGACGCATTTGCTGCAGGCGATGGTGCGCTTAGCGCAGGCGCGCGGATTGACGGCCTCCTATCGTTGCGGCGGTTTGCCGGAAGCGGCGCAAGTGGTTGCGGTCGACGGGGTCGGCGAACTGGATGCCTTGCGGCAGATCGCCTTGTTTGAGTTGTATAACCAATTGCGCGAACAACAGGGCTTGCTGATTGTTAGCGGCAGCGCGGCCCCGGCTTACCTCGGCGTGCGCGACGATTTGCGCACCCGTCTGGGCTGGGGCTTGGTTTATCAGTTGCATGCACTGAACGATGCGGAGAAAGCGCAAGCGCTGGAGCAGCATGCGTTGGCGCGCGGCATGGCGCTCACGCCGGAGGTGGTGCAGTATCTGTTACGGCACGGACGGCGCGATTTGCCTTCCCTGCTTGCTACCTTGAATGCCTTGGATGCCCACTGTCTGCGCTTGCAGCGCGGCGCTTCCGTACCTTTGCTGAAAGAGGTGATGGCCGGGGCGTGAGCCGCCGGCCATTGTTGGCCGGCTCCGTTACTCCTTCGGAGGTTCGGCCGGCTTGGACGGTTCGAATTCCAGAATATGGGGAAGCGGGTCGACAGCCTGCTCGTCCTTCGGTGCGGCTGCGGGCTGAGCGGGCGCGGAAGCGCCGCCTTCCTGAACGCGCAAGGCGTTCTCCAAATCAACCTGCGTAATCATCCCGAGCGAAATCAGGTAATTGCCGATGCGTCCATCGCGCTTCGGATCGAAATTCGCCAAGGAATGCATGAGATCGTCCACCGAGATGGCCCCGGTTTCCAGCAGAATCTCGCCGATGGGTTTGCGGCGGGCGGAAGCGGGTTGCTGCGTGATCGTGGCTTCCTCTTTGGCGCTTTCGGCGTACAGCGGATTGTTTGCATCCAATTGCTTGCCGAGCGTGCTGATCTCGTTCCAGTTCTTCGCGTGCGGATATAAGGTCGCAAAGCGGCGAGCATTAGATTCGAATTCACTCTTTTTGCCGAGCGAACTCAGGATGGAAAACAGCAGAGACCACGCTTCCTGATAATCCGGGTGTTTTTCCACAATATCTTGCAGAATCTCTTGCCCCTTATCGGGGTAGCCGTGCAATGCGTACAGCTCGGCCTCTTCAATCAGCGAGGGCAGGTCGTCCGCAGAAGGCAGCGTATGAGCTTGTCTGGCGGCCAGATACGCTTCGTCTTCTTGGGCGATTTCGTCGACAGGTGCGGCGGGGGCGGGAGGTGGTTCGGGGGTCGGTTCGACCGGGCTGTGCGTGTGCGCCGTTTCTTCCGCTGCGGGCGATGCGGCTTCATGCGCGGACTGTGCCAGCGCCGTCAGGGTTTGCTCGGTAGAGCTGGGGGATGTTTCGTCTTCCGGCGCGTTCCATTCCGCTTTACGTTTGCGGTTCAGCCGCAGCAAACCCAGAAGCAATAGCAAAACGGAAAGTGCGGCTGCGGCGATAAAAGTGGTCCCCTGCTCGAGGAAAGAGCCGGGGGCGCTTGGGGTGGGGGCTGCCGCCGCCGGTTGCGGCTTGGGTGCGCTGGCGGGTGCGGCGACAGCCGGTGCCGAGGCGGCTTCGGCAGCAGAGGCCGGAGCCGGTATCGCAGGCAGCGGTTCGGATGCCGGCATCGTCGTGGCGGGCGCGGTTGCGACAGCCGAGGCCGGAGCGTATTGCGCCAGTTTCAGGTTGAGCAGATTCAATTGCTCTTCCATTTGTTTGATTTGTTGTTGCAGCGCGAGAATTTTCGCGGTCTGGTCGTCCGCGTCCTGAATTCTCTTCTCGGTGAGCGCTTGTTTGGCATGGTCGCCGGGGTGTTTGATGTCGGGCGCTGCGCCGGAAAGTTTCAGTTGTGCGCCTTCCGTGCCGCCTTTAGGCGCCGGGACAGAGGACGGGGCGCGGGGTTTCGAGGCTTGGGCGGTGCGCTTCTGTCCCTGCGGACGCGGTTTGCCCGGTGCGGAGGGGCCTGAGGTGGTTGCAGGACGTGTGGATGCTGTCCCCGTTCCTGGGGCGGCGG
The DNA here is from genome assembly GCA_040757065.1 of Pseudomonadota bacterium. Taxonomy (GTDB): domain Bacteria; phylum Pseudomonadota; class Gammaproteobacteria; order Burkholderiales; family Gallionellaceae; genus JBFLXR01. The sequence goes on along the minus strand of JBFLXR010000002.1, from coordinate 96,720 downwards.
CGCGATCGCTGGCATCGGCCTTTTCCGTTGCAGGCTGCGACGGCAAAATAGTTTCGTCGAATTCGGGCAGTAAGGTGAATGTGCGGATGAAAGCAGGGGCATCCTGACATTTTACTTGCAAGCGTACTTTAGCGAAGGGCTCGTTCATCGGGCTGTTGCTGCGGATCGTGACGGTATGCGCACCGTTTTCCTCGGTAAGCGAGAGCCTTAGCCGGGTCATGTAGATTGCCGCGTCTTCTTCGCCTGCAACGGCAGGCTGAAGCGACAGGCAGGAAGCGTCCAGCGTTTCGTTCGCTTCGAGGCTGAGCGGGACGCGTGCCAGAAGCGGCTGACCGAGTTTGCTATGCAGCGTAAGCTCGCCGATGCCCAGCGCCGAGGCCGCACCGGGCATCCCGAGCGAGGCGGCGAGGCCGATCCCCGCGAGCATCAGGCGGAGACGAGAAATTCTGAATGTTGACGAACGACCTGAGGCCGGCGGGGTATGGCTGTTCAATTCGGTGCGTCGCATAAGAGTCTCGCAATGGTGGGTATGGTTAAACGCAAGCACTGTGAACTTGAGTCATGTCGGTAATGCCCTGCAAAACTTTGATGATGCCGTCTTGCTTGAGGGTGTGCATGCCTTCTTTGATGCCGGCGGCCTGATAGTCGGCCGCAGAAACCTGATCGCGTATCAGATGCCGGATTTCGGTTGTGGCTTGCAGCAACTCGAACAAGCCGATACGCCCGGAATAGCCGTCGGTGCACTTCTTGCAGCCGACTGCGCGATGCAAATATATTGCACCGTTATCCCCGAACCGGTCGCGCCAACTTTGCAGAATGGTTTCGCGTTCCGACATGGAAGGGGATTTGCCGTATGCCGAGTAGTAGTACTCGTTGGCCATTTCTTCCAGTTCGTGCAGCGATGCTTCCTCTTTGCGGGCGCAGGCATGGCACAGCTTGCGTGCCAGACGTTGCGCCAGAATCGCAAGCAATGCATCGGACAGATTGAAGGGGTCGACGCCCAGATCGGTCAGGCGAGCCATGGTTTCCGATGCCGAATTGGTGTGCAGCGTGGAGAGTACCAGATGCCCGGTCATCGAGGCTTCCAGTGCGATTTTGGCGGTTTCCTCGTCGCGCATTTCGCCAATCATGATGATGTCCGGGTCGGCGCGCATGAAAGAGCGCAGCACATTGGCAAAGGTCAGGCCGATTTTGCTGTTGACTTGTACCTGACATAAATGAGGCTGCACGATTTCGACCGGGTCTTCGGCAGTCCAGATCTTGCGGTCGTCGGTGTTCAGTTCGCTGAGTACGGAGTGCAGCGTGGTGGTTTTGCCGCTGCCCGTCGGGCCGCAAACGAGAATCAGTCCATACGGTCGTTGGAAGACGTCGCGGAATATCTGAATTTCCTGATCCGTCATGCCGATCTTGGTCAGCGGCAGCGGTTCGCTGGCCGTCAGAATTCGGATGGTGACGAATTCGATACCGTAAACCGTGGGAATGGTCGCAACCCGCAAGTCGATGTGGTTTGTGTCGCCGTGGTTCAGGTTGAAGGAAATTTTGCCGTCCTGCGGGCGTCGCCGTTCCGAGATGTCGAGTCCCGCCATGATTTTGATGCGCGATACCACGGCATTATGGTAGCTCTTGGGGAAGTCGGAAAAATGCTCCATTTTGCCGTCGCGACGAAAGCGAATGTTGCTCTCGTTATTGTTCTGGAACAGTTCGACGTGAATGTCGGAGGCTTTCTCGTGAATCGCATTCACGATCATCTGATTGACCATGTTGATAATGATCGAATCATTTTCTGAAACATCCGCGGCGGACTGTTGCGATTGTTCCGGCGCTGCGCTGCGTTTCGGTGCCAGTTCGTTGGCGCGCTTGGCTAGATTACGGAATTCTTCCCGGTCTTCGTGTACGGTGCGCCCCGATCCGTACAGATTAAGGCGGTTGATGATTTCATACTTCGGCGAATAGACCGGTACGATTTTTTTTCCGACCAGGAATGAAAAGAAAGGAAGGTCGGTAAAGGTAAAAGGGTCGTGCACCGCCAGAAATACGGCATCGTCTTGGTTGGAGAGCGGAACGACCAGCTTTTCGCGCAGCTTTTCGATCGGGATCATCCGGAAGGTTTCGTTCGGAACGGCGATCGAGGAAAGGTCGACCATCGGTATGCCGGCCTGTACGCACAGCGCCCGCATGCGAATTTCATCGTCGATGGCCCCGGTTTCGACCAGGACCTGACCGAGCGCCTTGTGCTTGGCTCCAGCGTGGTCTTGCGCCGCTTCCGCCTGACTCAGCGTCTCTTCGTCCAGACAGCCGAAATGAATGAGTATCTTTCCGATCGGCTGGCCTTGCATCGCGTAAATCGGCTGTTTGTGCCGCAGCAGGTCGGCGGTGTCCCGCAGTTGGTGTTGCGAGCCGATCAGCGGCCAGCCGTTGCGGCTTGTGCGGCGCTTCTCGGTTTCAGGCGACGGAGCGGATGCGAACGGTTTGCCGGCTTCGGTTGCGGAAAATACTTCGTTACCTTCGCTGAGCGTGGAAAAATCGGCGAAGTCTTCTGCAAAATTGATGCCGCTGAACGGGTCGTACGGGTTGATGCTGAGTTCGGGGTAAATATATTCGTGCAGTTGCTTCAGCTTACCGACATCGCGCAAAGCTTCGATGGTGAAGCCGGCGCGGTCGCCGCGTTCTTCCATCACCAGCGAGTCGAGGTACTGGACGGCTTCTTTCGAACCCCAAGTGCGTTCCAATTGCTCCAGAATGCGCGGATATTTGTCCGCCAGCAGAGCCGGAAACCCGAGATGCGCGCGCTCGAGCGCTTCCGTTAGCTTCGGGTAATTCGTCGTATCGGGTTCCATGCGTCTCCCTTTTTGTGATTATCCGCATATCCGCAGGGCGCACGACCAGAAGTCGGGCGGCGTATCCTGTCCAGTTTGCCGGTGGGACTTCCGGCGACAATCTGGTATTGTTGCGTCCCTGCAAGCCGATTCTTGCTGGCGATACAGCTACATTTTAGTACATTATAACGTGATGCGCAGTGCTGCCAAGGGGTGGTGCAGCTTAGCGACGAGGGAGTTGAAGTTGAATCTGGCTTTATTCGATCTGGACAACACATTGTTGACCGGGGACAGCGATTTCGAATGGTCGCAATTTTTGATCGAGCAAGGTGTACTCGACCGCGAATTGTTCGAGGCGAAAAATCTGGCTTTCTATGAGCAATATAAGGCCGGAACCTTGAATATTGAAGAGTTTTTGGATTTTCAGTTGAAGCCGTTGTCTCGGCACGCGCGCGGCGTGCTGGACGGCTGGCATGCCGAATTCATGAGCCGCAAGGTGCGTCCGATGATGGGCGATCTGGCCAAGGCGCTGGTGCGCAATCATCTGGAGCGCGGCGACGTCTGCGTGATTATTACTGCGACCAATAGCTTTGTGACCGCGCCGATTGCGCGCGAATTCGGGATTGAGCATCTGATTGCCACCGACCCTGAGCAGCGCGACGGCGAATTCACCGGGCGGGTGGACGGTGTGCCCAGTTTTCGCGAAGGGAAGGTTATTCGTCTGGAAGCATGGCTGACGGCGCGCGGCTGGGACTGGGATAGTTTTGCCGAGAGCGTGTTTTACAGCGACTCGTTGAACGATCTGCCTTTGTTGTCTAAAGTGCGGCGGCCGGTCGCGGTCGATCCCGATGCAACCTTGCGGGCGCATGCCGAGCAAAACGGCTGGGAGATTCTCAGTTTGCGCGTTTGATGCAGCGAGCCGGGGGAGGAGGTATAATCTGGACTTTCTCGGATTCCGCTAATAGCGGAACCTATGTTTCAGAATCTGAATGATTAAAAAACTTTTTAAGCGCGTTTTCGGCAAGCGGTCGAAAAGCCGGCAGCAAAATGGCTGTCAGGTGATTCCCTTTGAGGAGCATGGCGTTTCGCGTGACGGCATCAGCTACGGTGCTAAGCGCGTGACCGACGGCCTGCAAGCGGCAGGCTATACCGCCTATGTGGTCGGCGGCGCAGTGCGCGATCTGCTGCTGGATCGCCATCCCAAAGATTTCGACGTGGCGACCGATGCGACGCCTGAAGAGGTGCGCCGCGTATTTCGCCGTGCCCGCATCATTGGGCGGCGCTTCCGTCTGGTGCATGTGATGTTCGGCGAAGAAACGGTCGAAGTTTCCACCTTCCGCCGCATGGTCGATGCCGATCAGGCCGAAACCGACGAGCATGGGCGCTTGCTGCGCGACAATGAATTCGGCACACAGGAGCAGGATGCCGCCCGGCGTGACTTTACCGCCAACGCGCTGTTTTACGATCCGACCTCGCAGGAAATTTTCGATTATCACCACGGCTATCAGGATATTCGGGCCAATGTGTTGCGCATGATCGGCGATCCGGCCACGCGCTACCGTGAAGACCCCGTGCGTATGTTGCGCGCCGTGCGATTGTCCGCCAAGCTGGGTATGAAGCTGGATGCCGCGACTGCTGCGCCAATCGGGCAGCTCAAAGAATTGCTCGGCAATGTTCCGCAGGCACGGTTGCTCGACGAAATGCTTAAATTGCTGCAATCCGGTCATGCCGTCGAATGTATTAAAGCATTGCGTGCGATGAATCTGCATCACGGTTTGCTGCCGATGCTGGATGTCATTCTTGAGCAGCCACAAGGCGAACGCTTTGTGATGCTGGCCTTGCAGAATACCGATCAGCGCATTCGCGAAGATCGTCCCTCTTCGCCTGCTTTCCTGTTTGCCGCCTTGTTGTGGCACGAGGTCTTGAGTGCGTGGCGCACACGCGAGGCAGAGGGCGAACGCAGCATTCCGGCTTTGCATGCGGCGATGGACGAAGTGTTGGATCGCCAGCGTGAACAGTTGGCCATTCCACGCCGCCACGATGCTGTGATGAAAGAGTTGTGGTTGCTGCAACCGCGCTTTGAGCAGTGCAGCGGGCAGCGGCCTTACCGCTTGCTGGAGCAGCACCGTTTCCGCGCGGCTTACGATTTCTTGCTGTTGCGCTGCGCCAGTGGCGAAGTGCCTGCCGAGTTGGGTAAGTGGTGGGAAGAATTTCAAGATGCTTCGGCTGAGCGACGCAGCGAAATGCTACAGCCGGAAACAGGTGGGCAAAAGAAGCGCCGCCGCCGTCGCCGCAAACCCTCCGGGCAGGCGCATTCGGGCGGCGCGGATTAATCGTGGCGGTAGCTTATATCGGGCTGGGCAGCAATCTGTCCGAGCCGACTATCAAAGTTGCCGAAGCGATGCGCAAATTCGATGCTTTGCCGCACACGCGGCTGCTCGCCCGCTCCTCGCTGTATCGTAGCGCGCCGGTCGGTTATCTGGATCAGCCCGATTTCATCAATGCCGTCGCTCAGGTAGAAACCGAATTGTCTCCTCATGCCTTGCTGGATGCCTTGCTGACCTTGGAGCAGACTTTCGGACGCACCCGCGAATTCCGCAATGCGCCGCGCACACTGGATCTCGATGTGTTGCTGTACGATAATCTGCAATTGCATGAACCGGGATTGACCATTCCGCATCCGCAAATGCATCTGCGCGCTTTTGTGTTGCAACCGTTGCTGGAAATTGTGCCGGACTGCGCGATTCCGGGGGTCGGAAGTGCGGCAGCGGCTATGGCTGCGTGCGAAGGGCAGCGACTGGAGCGGATTGCCCATGCGGCTTGAGCACTGCCGGCTGGTGGCGGTCGAGGGTCCCATCGGCGTCGGCAAAACGACGCTGACCAACCGTTTGGCTGCACATTTGGCTTGGCAGACTCTGCTGGAGCGACCGGAAGAAAATCCTTTCCTCGCGCGCTTTTACGAAGACCCCGAACGCCATGCTTTAGCGACGCAGTTGTTTTTCTTGTTTCAGCGCATCAACGAATTGCGCGGCCTGACCCAGATGGATTTGTTCAGCGGCAGCACAGTGGCGGACTATTTGTTCGATAAGGATGCCTTGTTCGCCCGTTTGACGCTGAGCGACGACGAGTTCGCGCTATACCAGAATTTGTACCGGACACTGGCACTGCAAGCACCGACACCGGATTTGGTGATTTACTTGCAGGCTAGCCCCGCCACGCTGGCGGAGCGGGTCAAGCAACGCGCGCGGGCCTATGAGCAGCCGTTGGCCGAAGAGTATTTAATTCGTTTGTCCGGCGCGTACAGCGATTTTTTCTACAACTACACGGCAGCACCGGTGTTGGTGGTGGATAGCGAGAATCTGAATTTCGTGGATAATGCGCAGGATTTTTCCTTACTGTTGGCGCGCATCGAGGCGATGCGCGGTCAGCGCGAATTCTTGAGCAAGGGGGCATGATGCGGACGACTTTGACGGCTTTGCAGGCAATGCGCGAACGCGGCGAAAAAATCGCCGTGCTGACTTGTTACGACGCCAGTTTTGCTTCCCTGCTCGAAATGTCGGGCGTTGAAGTGCTGCTGGTGGGCGATTCGCTGGGCATGGTGCTGCAAGGGCATGAAACCACATTGCCGGTGACGCTGGACGAGATGGTTTACCATACTGCCTGCGTCGCGCGCGGCGCGCACAAGGCGTTTATCGTGGCCGATATGCCGTTCGGTACTTCTCAGGTTAGTCCGCAGGAAACCTTTGTGCATGCTGCACGGTTGATGGCAGCCGGCGCGCAGATGGTCAAGATCGAAGGCGGCGCACCGATGGCGGAAACCATTCACTTTTTGACCGAGCGCGGTATTCCGGTGTGCGGGCATATCGGGTTGACGCCTCAATCGGTGCATCAGATGGGCGGTTATCGGGTGCAAGGCAAGGCCGAGGCGGACGCCCGGCGCTTGCTCGACGACGCGCGCGCACTGGAACTGGCCGGCGCGGGGATGGTCGTGCTGGAAGCCGTACCTGCCGCATTGGCGCGCGAAATCAGCGAAAATTTATCGGTTCCGACCATCGGAATCGGGGCAGGGGCCGGCTGTTCGGGGCAGGTGCTGGTGCTCCACGATATGCTGGACATCTTTCCGGGCAAAAAGGCGCGCTTCGTTAAAAATTATTTGGCCGGTGCCGGTTCGATCGCTGAGGCGGTCGCCAATTATGTGACCGAAGTCAAAACCGGCGCGTTCCCGGCAGAGGAACATAGCTTTTAATGGAAATCATCTCTTCTGTGGCGGCATTGCGTGCGCGCTTGCAGCGCGAGCCTCGCATTGCGCTCGTGCCGACGATGGGCAACCTGCACGAGGGGCATCTCGATCTGGTGCGTATCGCCCGGCAACACGCCGACTGCGTGGTGGTCAGTATTTTTGTAAATCCGCTGCAATTCGGGGCGAATGAAGATTTCGGCAAATACCCGCGCACCTTGCAGGCCGATTGCGAAAAGCTGGCACGCGTCGGTGCGCAGGTGGTGTTTGCACCCAGCGAAGCCGATTTGTATCCCGTGCCGCAAACAGTGACGGTCGAGCCGCCGCCGGTCGCAGCCGAGTTGTGCGGTGCGTTCCGGCCGGGGCATTTTCGCGGCGTAGCGACTGTAGTGCTGAAGCTATTTAATATCGTACAGCCTCATGTCGCCGTGTTCGGCAAAAAAGACTATCAACAGCTGTATGTGATCCGTCAGATGACCGAACAACTCAATGTGCCGGTGACTATTGTCGGCGGCGAAACGGTGCGGGCGACGGACGGACTCGCGCTGAGTTCGCGTAATCAGTATTTATCCGCTGTTGAGCGCAGCGAAGCGATTCGCTTATATCGAATTTTGGAAAGCATCAGGCAGGCAGTCGGGCAAGGTGCGCGTAATTTTGCGGCCTTGGAGGCCGAGGCGATGTCCGCTTTGCAGGCGCATGGCTGGCAAGTCGATTACGTGGCAATACGCAGCCGTGCAACGCTGATGCCGCCGCAGTCGGACGAAACCGCCTTGGTGGTTTTGGGCGCGGCGCGGCTGGGGCAAACCCGGCTGATCGATAATTTGGAAATCGATTGAATAGCACTTCGGTTCCTGTCGTCGGCAGGATCGTTTCCGGTGGGGAGGACAAAATGAATGCCGCAGTTTTGGATGATGTGCAACGGCCGCGTACCGTAGAACAGCTGGTTGAGGGCGTAGAAACCTCCGACGGGGCTGGGGTGAAATTGCGTCGCGTACTGACCGGGCGGTTACAGCGCCGGCTGGATCCGTTTCTGATGCTGGATGCTTTCGGTAGCGAGCGCCCGGACGACTACATTGCCGGCTTCCCCGATCACCCTCATCGCGGTTTCGAAACGATTACCTACATGCTGGCGGGGCGCATGCGTCACCGCGACAGCGCCGGGCATGAGGGCTTGCTGGAAAGCGGCGGCGTGCAGTGGATGACCGCCGGGCGGGGCGTGGTGCATTCGGAAATTCCTGAGCAGACCGAAGGTTTGATGGAAGGATTCCAACTTTGGTTGAATTTGCCGGCCGCACGCAAAATGACCGAGCCGTGGTATCGCGATTTCCCCAGTCGGGAAATACCTGAATATAGCCTGGAAAAAGACGTGAGAGTCAGGGTAATCGCAGGTCGCAGCAACGGGGTGTGCGGAGCCGTAGAGCGGCCGGATACCGAGCCGGTTTATCTGGATGTGCATATGACGGCAGGCAGTTCATTTTCCACAGCATTACCGGCAAGTCATCATGCATTCTTGTATGTGTACCGGGGGAAGGTTGAGGTGCAAGGCACTATTGTGCCGCAGGGTCGGATGGCGATTTTGCACGATGCCGAAGGGGCTGACGGGGTCCGGATTGCTGCAAACGAAGCGACGCGCCTGATCGTGGTGGCGGGCAAGCCGCTGAACGAACCGATCGTGCAATACGGCCCCTTCGTGATGAATACGCAGAACGAGATTTATCAGGCGGTCGAAGATTTCAGAAATGGGCGCTTCGCCTGAGTCGTGCGCGGGTTTGAATCGGGATCAATTGCTTATATAATGCGCGTCCCGTTTTTCTGAGACTTGGCCTCATGCAACGTACCATGCTCCAATCCAAGCTGCACCGCGTGCGCGTGACGCATTCGGAGCTGCATTACGAGGGCTCGTGCGCCATCGACGAAGATTTGCTGGATGCTGCGGATATCCGCGAATACCAGCAAATCGACATCTACAACGTGACCAACGGCGAGCGCTTCACGACTTACGCCATTCGCGCCGAGCGCGGCTCACGTACCATTTCGGTTAACGGCGCGGCTGCGCATAAGGCCAATCCCGGCGATATTCTCATTATCGCCGCTTATTCCGTTTACAACGAACTAGAGCTGCAAAAATTTCACCCGAAACTGGTGTATGTGGATACGCAAAATAACATCGTCGACCGGCGCGACCGCATCCCGGTGCAGGCAGCCTGACTGCTGAGCCAATAACCGTACAAGCCCCTTCAAGGGGCTTTTTCATTGGTGCTATTGCCGAGCAGTTCGAATAATTGTCGCGTTTTTCCGGCTGCACGGTGCGTTAGTTCGAAACAGGCTTGTTCCGCCGAGGGGGCGGGCGGTGCGGTGTTCTGCGAGGGGAGTTTTCCGCTTTCGCACCATGCGAGCCGGGGCGGGGCGACCAGTGCCTCATAGGGGCAAAAGCGTAACTCCAGACAGGGCTTGTTCTGATGGCGCGGATGCGCACGCAGTGTTGCAATGCAATCGTCGTCCGGTATTTCAGCGGGGAATCCCAAACATGCTTTTACGAATGGATGAAAGGGTTTGCTGTGTGCCGACATCGTTGCTGCGTCCTGTTACGAGTCGGAGCAATGTAGCAGAGCAAACGAAGGCGTCGCTTATCAAAATGTATCCGGCTGAACGGGATTGTACGGCGATGTATCGTGCGCGATAAAAAGCAAAAGGGACGGCATTGCCGTCCCTTGGCGGAGTCTAACGGAGAAGTTAAATTTGCTTCGCCAGTTCGACGGCTTTGCCGATGTAGGTCTGCGGGCTGAGCGCTTGCAAACGTTCTTTTTCCGCCGCCGGAATGTCGAGCGTGGCGATGAAGGCGTGCAGGCTGTCGCGGTTGATGCCGCCCTTGCCGCGGGTAAGTTCTTTCAGCTTGTCGTAAGCGTTTTCGATGTTGTAGCGACGCATCACGGTCTGGATCGGCTCCGCCAGCACTTCCCAGCTATGGTCGAGGTCGTCTGCCAGACGTTGCGGATTGGCTTCCAGCTTGTTCAGCCCCTTCAGGCAGGATTCGTAGCCGAGTAGCGCATAACCGAGCGCCACGCCCATGTTGCGCAGTACTGTGGAGTCGGTCAGATCGCGCTGCCAGCGGGAAACCGGCAATTTTTCCGACAAGTGGCGCAGCAGTGCATTGGCCAGTCCTAGATTGCCTTCCGAGTTTTCGAAGTCGATCGGGTTGACCTTGTGCGGCATGGTCGAGGAGCCTACTTCTCCCGCAACTACTTTCTGCTTGAAGTAGCCAAGGGAGATGTAGCCCCAGACGTCGCGGTCGAGGTCGATCAGAATGGTATTGATGCGTGCGCAGGCATCGTATAACTCCGCCATGTAGTCGTGCGGCTCAATCTGAATGGTGTAGGGGTTGAAGGTTAGGCCGCGCGCTTCGACGAAGCGGCGGGCGAAGCCTTCCCAGTCTACGGTCGGATAGGCGGAGAGGTGAGCATTGTAGTTGCCGACCGCACCGTTGATCTTGCCCAGAATCTCGACGCCGGCGAGGCGTTCGCGCGCTCGTTGCAGACGGTACACCACGTTTGCCATTTCCTTGCCCAGCGTGCTGGGCGTTGCGGTTTGGCCGTGGGTGCGGCACAGCATCGGCAGTTCGGCCAGTTGCAGCGCGAGGTCCCGTAGCTTGGCGATGACGGCGTCCAGCGCAGGCAGAATCACTTCTGCGCGTCCGGCTTTCAGCATCAGCGCGTGGCTGAGGTTGTTGATATCTTCGGAGGTACAGGCGAAGTGAATAAACTCAAGTACCCCTGCGGTTTCCGGATGTGCGCCCAGTTTTTCGCGCAGCCAGTATTCCACTGCTTTTACGTCGTGGTTCGTACGCTTTTCAATGGTTTTGATCGCTTCCGCGTCGGCCTCGGAGAAATCGGTGGACAACTGATCGAGGCGCGCGACGGTTTCCGTCGAGAACGGGGCGATTTCGGCAATGCCGGCTTCCGCGCTGAGTGCTTTGAGCCACTCGATTTCGATTAGTACGCGGTAGCGGATCAGGCCGAATTCACTGAAATGGCGGCGCAGCGGGTCGACTTTGCCGTGGTAGCGCCCGTCGAGGGGCGAGAGAGCGGTCAGTGCGGAGAGAGTCATGGTCGTTACAAATACAAAGTTGCGAAAGGGGCTATTTTACCTGTGCCGGCGGATTCTCGCTTGTGCTCAGGTAATAATGCCGCCGCCCAGACAGATTTCGCCGTCGTAGACCACTACGGATTGTCCCGGCGTAACGGCCCACTGGGCTTGGTCAAAACGGAAATGAATGCGCTCGACGTCCAGTGCGGTAATGCGACAGGCGGCATCTTGCTGCCGGTAGCGGGTTTTGGCGGCGTATCCGCGCGTAATATCCGGTGCTTCTGCGGCAATCCAGTGCATATCGATGGCATCCAAGTCTGGATTCAATAAGGCAGGGTGGTCGTGTCCTTGCACTACGATCAGGCGGTTACTCGCCATATCCTTGCCGGCGACGAACCACGGCTCGCCCGAGCCGGATTTGTCGCCGCCGATACCCAAGCCTTGGCGCTGGCCGATGGTGTAGAACGACAGGCCCATGTGCTGTCCGACGATTTTGCCTTCCGGTGTGCGCATCTCCCCCGGTTGGGTAGGCAGGTAGCGATTCAGAAATTCGCGGAACGGGCGCTCGCCGATAAAGCAGATGCCCGTGCTGTCGCGCTTGGCATGGTTGGACAGGCCGTGGCGGTAGGCAATTTCGCGCACTTCCGATTTCTGCATCTGACCAAGCGGAAACATTGCCTTAGAGAGTTGCGCCTGATTCAGGCGATGCAGGAAATAGCTTTGATCCTTGCTGGCATCCTGCGCTTTAAGTAGCTGAAACTTGCCGTCCACTTCGCGTACCTGCGCGTAATGGCCGGTGGCGATGGCGTCCGCGCCTAAGCTGACCGCGTGATCGAGAAAGGCTTTGAACTTGATTTCCGAATTGCACAGAATGTCCGGGTTGGGCGTGCGTCCGGCTTGGTATTCGCGCAGAAAATAACTGAAGACGCGCTCTTTGTATTCCTTGGCGAAATTGACAGCTTCGATCGGGATGTCGATCGTGTCGGCAACCGATACTGCATCGATTAAATCCTGCCGCGAGGAGCAGTATTCGCTGTCGTCATCGTCCTCCCAGTTTTTCATGAACAGGCCGATGACTTCATAGCCCTGCTGCTTGAGTAGCAGGGCGGTAACGGAGGAGTCTACTCCGCCTGACATGCCGACGACGACGCGTTTAGTCATAATGAACCAGCAGATCGAGCGGGTAGCGTTTGCCCGCGAGATAATCTTCTACGCAGCGCAGGATGAGCGGGCTGCGGTGGCGGTCGCATGAGGCGCGGATTTCGTCCGGAGTAAGCCAGACCGCACGGATAATGCCGCTGTCCAGCGGGCGTTCAGGATGGTGGGCCGTGATCTTGCCGGCGAAGGCGAAACGCAGATAGGTGACATCCGAGGCGGGCGAATGCCAGCGATAGACGCCGATCAGGTGCTGCGGTTCGAAGTCGTAAGCAGACTCTTCCAGCACTTCGCGCACCACACCTTGAACCAGCGATTCGTTCGGTTCCAGATGCCCGGCGGGTTGGTTGAATAACACACCCTGACTCGTGTGCTCCTCCACCAGCAAAAATTTGCCGTCTTGCTCCAGAACGGCGGCGACAGTGACATTGGGTTTCCAGACCATGAGATCGACCGGGTTTTCAAAGACGCAATTTTAAAATAAAAAAGGCAGGGTTGCCCCTGCCTTTTGCGTCTCGCTGAAGTTTGAATTACTTAGCGGGTGCGGCATCCGCTGCCGGAGCGGCTTCCTTCTTAGCTTTCTTGTGCTTCTTTGCGTGTTTTTTCGCGGGCTTGGCAGCCGGTGCGTCGGCGGCAGGAGCGGATGCGGCCGGTGCGGCAGCCGGGGCAGCGGCTTCAGCAGCTACAGCGGAGAAAGAAGCAGCAGCAAAAATAGCGGCGATCAGTGCGGACATAACTTTCATTTTTAACTCCTGTTGAAGTTGTAAATTGGGTGACACTGCTTGTGTCAGCTGGATTAACGCGCCGGTTGATGCGGACGTTGACGGTTATTTAGTAAAAAACCCGCCGGAGCGGGTTTTTAGGGGGAATGCCTAGGCGTTTGCCGGGGGCTTTCTTAGCGGCGCATGGCGTCGAAGAAGTCGGCATTGTTTTTGGTCGCCTTGATCTTGTCGAGCAAGAACTCCATTGCTTCCAGCTCATCCATCGGGTAGAGCAACTTGCGCAGCACCCAGATGCGCTGCAGCAAATCGGGCTTGATAAGTAGTTCTTCCTTGCGGGTGCCGGAGCGGTTGACGTTAATGGCAGGGTAGGTGCGTTTTTCGGCCATACGGCGATCCAGATGGATTTCCATATTGCCGGTACCCTTGAATTCTTCGTAAATCACGTCGTCCATGCGGGAGCCTGTATCGACCAGCGCCGTGGCGATGATGGTCAGCGAGCCGCCTTCTTCGATATTGCGGGCGGCGCCGAAGAAGCGCTTCGGGCGTTGCAGGGCGTTGGCGTCGACACCACCGGTCAGTACCTTGCCGGAGGACGGCACCACAGTGTTGTAGGCGCGGGCCAGACGGGTAATCGAGTCGAGCAGAATGACGACGTCTTTTTTGTGCTCGACCAGGCGTTTGGCTTTTTCCAGTACCATCTCGGCCACTTGCACGTGACGGGTGGCGGGTTCGTCAAAGGTGGAGGAAACCACTTCGCCGCGCACCGAACGCTGCATTTCGGTCACTTCTTCGGGGCGTTCGTCGATCAACAGCACGATCAAATGTGCGTCGGGGTTGTTCGAGGCGATCGAATGCGCAATGTGTTGCAGCATCACGGTTTTGCCGGATTTTGGCGGGGCGACCAGCAAGCCGCGCTGTCCCTTGCCGATCGGCGCGATGATGTCGATGATGCGGCCGGTGATGTTTTCTTCGGCGCGAATGTCGCGCTCCAGACGCAATTGTTCGGTCGGGAACAGCGGCGTCAGGTTTTCGAACAGAATTTTGTTCTTGGCGTTTTCCGGCGGTTCGCTGTTCACGCGGTCAACCTTGACCAGTGCCACGTAACGCTCGCCTTCCTTCGGCGTGCGGATCTCCCCTTCGATCGAATCGCCGGTGTGCAGGTTGAAGCGGCGGATCTGGCTGGGGCTGACGTAAATGTCGTCCGGGCCGGCCAGATACGAGGTGTCGGGCGAACGCAGGAAGCCGAAACCGTCCGGCAGAATTTCCAGCGTGCCTTCGCCGTAAATGCTTTCGCCTTTTTTGGCCTGGCTCTTCAGCAGCGCGAAGATCAGGTCTTGTTTGCGCATGCGGTTGGCGTTGTCGATCTGGTTGGCGACGGCCATTTCCACGAGCTCGGTAACGTGTTTGGTCTTAAGGTCGGATAAATGCATAGCGTGCGGTGACGTTGAACGGATATTAGGTTGATTGGAACAGCTAGGAGTGTTTGCGAATCTGGCGGGAGCTACACGCGCCTGTCGGGTTTGTTGCCGCGTAACGTTACATCGTTATTTTTCAGCGCGGAACATCATGCAACAGGCGCGAGGTTAAACGGTTCAGATGTGGCTGTCAATAAATGCAGTAAGTTGCGATTTGGACAGCGCCCCTACTTTGGTGGCTTCGATGTTGCCGTTCTTGAACAGCATCAGGGTCGGAATGCCGCGAATCCCGTATTTTTGCGGGGTTTGCTGGTTTTCGTCCACGTTCAGCTTTGCGATGGACAGACGGCCGGCGTATTCTTTGGCGATTTCGTCCAGAATCGGGGCGATCATGCGGCACGGACCGCACCATTCAGCCCAGTAGTCCACCAGGACGGGCAGGGGAGCCTGCAACACTTCGGCGGTAAAGGTGTCGTCAGTCACGTAACGGATATGTTCGCTCATGTTCTTAATCTCGCTTTAGTTTTTTCGGATTGGCAATCGCATTGTTGGTTGGCGCGCAGGTAACCTGCGCCTAGTCACCCAGCATCCTAACTAAAAAACACGGGGCTGTGAAGTAGTTAATGCAGTGCGTGAAACCGGGCGAGCGTTTCGATGCGCATGCCGGGGCGAATCTTGCGGGCGGCGAACCAGCCTTGCGGCATTTCCAAAGCATAAAGCACGCGTTTGCCGGGGGCATGTACCTCCAGGCTGTACGGTTGCATGGACTGAATATCGGTAATGACGCCATCCGGGTCGATGAAAGCAATGTCCAGCGGTAAGGGAGTGTTTTTCATCCAGAAGGCGTGCGGGGCGGCAGATGGAAAAATAAACAGCATGCCGCACTCGCCGCACAGGGCGGTACGTCCCATCAGGCCTTGTTCGCGTAGCGCGGGGGTGTCGGCGATTTCCGCCCGCAGCCTATGTCCGGCAAGTTGCAATGCGACTTGCGCGGCGAAGGCGCTAGAGTGGAGCAGTAATAACAGGAACAATATACCGGCACGCATGCGTGCAGTGTAGCAGGGGTTTGATTAAGATGCCGGATATGAAACGCATTGTAGGGTTAGTCGCGCTGGGGGTGTCGGCGGCGCAATGGTCGTTGCAGATCGGCGATCTCAATGCGCCGGGCCTCGCTGCACATGGCGTGGTGCTGCATTGGTTGCCGGGCGATGCGGCGCGGCTGGAGACCGCGGAGTTGATGCTGGCGGGTCGCCGGTGGCGCAATGTGCGCTTCGATTGCGGCAAGCTCCGGCTGACTTCGGGCAGCTTGCATTGCGCACAAGGCCGTTTCGCGGCTGCGCCGACAGCAGTTTTCGATTTGCAGGCGGATTGGGGGCGCGGCAAAATGGCGCTGGTGCTGGAAGGGGCGGACGGCGAACGCTGGCGCGTAACTGCGGATCGGGAAGGGGCGAATTGGCAGGTCGAGGCCGATTTGCAGGCGGCCCAGTGGGCGCGGCTGGCAGCATGGTTGCCGGAGACGCTGCCGAAACCGACTCAAGGCAAGCTGGATGGCCGCATCCGTTTGCATGGCGATGCGCACGGTGTGCTGCAGGGCGATGCCAATTTGCGGCTGGCGGCAGGCGGTTTTGCCGATGCCGAAGGTTTGCATGCTGCCGAGCATCTTGCGGGGACTGTTGCGCTGCATGCACAACGTGTCGGCGACCGATTGCAATGGCGGGGGACGTTGGATTGGCAAGCCGGTGAAATGTTCTGGCAGCCATGGTATTTGCAGGGTGGGCAGCGACTGGAAGCGGCAGGAACGTGGGACGGCAAGCATTTGCGGATTGCGCAAATAACCGCGGACATCGCGGGTGTCGGGCGTATTGCCGGCGAGGCGGAGTGGCAGGCCGGTCAGCCGGCGGTGGAGCGCGTGCGCTTGCGGGGGCAGCGCGTGGCGCTGAAGCGCTTGTTCGCTGAATATGCGCGTCCTTTGTTCGGTGAGGGGATGCTGGCGGCGAGCGAGGTCGAGGGAGAGGCGGATTTCGACTGGGATTACCGTGCCGGGGCGACGCAACGCTTGCATGTCGTTTTGCGCGAAGCCGGATTGCGCGACGGTCTGGGACGGTTTGCACTGCACGGCGTGCATGCCGACATCCCGTGGCGATCCGACGGAACGGAGGTGGCGCAAGTCGCTTTCTCCGGCGGCGCATTGTGGGGCGTCGAACTCGGGGCTGCACAGTTTGCGCTGCGCATGAATGGGCTGGAATTCACACTGCCGCAGGCGAATTTGCCGGTGCTGGATGGGCAGCTGAGTTTGCGCGATTTTCATTTGCACCGCGAACAGGGGCGGTGGCACTGGCAATTTGCCGGCGGGTTGACGCCGGTTTCCATGGAAAGGCTGAGCCGTGCGCTGGGTTGGACGTCCATGCACGGTACGCTGTCCGGCGTGATTCCGCAGGTACGTTACGACGACGGTCGTTTGGGGATGGATGGCGCGTTGCTGTTCCGGGTGTTCGACGGTACGGCGGTGGTCAGCCGGCTTGCGCTGGACGATCCGTTCGGGCCGGCACCTCGTCTGGCGGCGAATGTGGATATGCGCAATCTCGATCTCGATTTGCTGACGCGTACCTTTTCTTTCGGCAACATGCAGGGGCGCGTGGATGTGGGCGTGCAGGGGCTGGAGTTGGCTAATTGGCAGCCGGCGGCGTTTAATGCGCATATCGCCAGCAGTCCCGGTACTTATCCGCGCAAAATCAGTCAAAAAGCCGTGCAGAACATTTCATCGTTGGGCGGGGCGGGGGCTGCTGCGGCGTTGCAGCGCGGTTATCTGCGTATGTTTGAAAACTTCGGTTATGATCGGATCGGGTTAAGCTGCGCGTTACGTAACGATGTTTGCCTGATGGATGGCGTCGAGCCGAACGGCGCTGGTTATGTGATCGTCAAAGGCGGCGGCATTCCGGCGATCAGCGTGATGGGCTACAATCGCGCCGTCGGCTGGAGCGAGTTGCTGGCTCGGGTGAAACGGGTGATGCAGGACAATGCGCATCCGGTGATCCGATAGGCCGTGAAAAGTGAAGGAGCGAGCGATGAATAAAGCGTGGTTGGCAATCCCGGTTGCGGGCATGGCGTTAAGTGCTTGCGTCACGATCAATATTTATTTCCCCGCAGCAGCAGCGGAAAAGGCGGCAGACAAGATTATCGACGAAGTTTGGCAGTTGCAGCAGCCGGGCAAGACAAGTGCCCCGGGAACCCAAAAGGAGGAAGCGAAATGAAAATCTGGATGCGTTTCTGGTTGGGACTAATGGCGTTGTGCTTGTCGGCGGTAGTGTTTGCGGAAGCGGATATCGAAATCAATACGCCGGGTATTGCAGCGCTCAAGCAATCGATGCAGGCACGCCATACTCAGCTGGCCTCATTGTATGCCAGCGGTGCAGTCGGCCAGCGGGCGGACGGGTTGATCGCATTGCGCGATGCCAATGCGGTGCCGCTGGCGGCGCGCCAATCGGCGAATGCGTTGGTCGCGGCAGAGAACAGGGATCGGAATGCGTTATATGCTGAGATCGCGCGGGCGAACGGCCACCCGGAATGGGAGGCGGAAATTCGCAGCACTTTTGCACAGCGCTGGATACAACGCGCGCAACCGGGCTGGTGGGTGCAGTCCGGCGGCGGATGGGTGCAGAAATAGCGTACGCGTTTTGCAATGCCCGCCTTGCAGGCGGGTTTAACTTTTTTGTATGGGCAGTATGAATCCGGTACTTGTTTTCGATATAGAAACCATTCCCGATGTGGCGGGGCTGCGTGCGTTGCACGCGTTGGATGCGACCATCAGCGATGCCGAAGTGGCGGAAATGGCTTTTCAGTTGCGTCGCCAGAAAACGGGCAGCGATTTTCTGCCGCACCACTTGCAGCGAATTGCGGCGATTTCCTGCGTGTTGCGCGAGGGGGAGAATTTTCGGGTTTGGTCGCTGGGCGGGCTGGAGGCGAGCGAGGCCGATATCATTCAACGCTTTTTCGACGGCATCGAGAAATATACTCCGCAACTGGTGTCGTGGAACGGTGGCGGTTTCGATTTGCCGGTGCTGCACTATCGCGCTTTGATTCACGGAATTCAATGTCCGCGTTATTGGGATATGGGCGAGGATGACCGCGATTTCAAGTGGAATAACTATATCAGTCGCTATCACACGCGACACCTCGACTTGATGGATTTGCTGGCGATGTACACCGGGCGGGCGAATGCGCCGCTGGACGAGCTGGCAAAACTGATCGGCTTTCCCGGCAAGCTGGGAATGGATGGCAGTAAAGTGTGGGATGCCTATCAACAGGGGCAACTTGCTGAAATTCGCAATTATTGCGAAACGGACGTAGTGAATACTTGGCTGGTGTTTGCGCGCTTTCAGTTAATGCGCGGGCACTTTACGCGCGAGCGATACCAGCAGGAATGCGAATTGGTGCGCGCGGTACTGAGTCAGTCCGATGCGCCGCACTGGCGGGAATTCTTGGCGGAGTGGGCGGTTTGACGCGTCGCGCCCTGTGGCTGGCGGCGGGGTGGGGTGGCGTGGTAACGGTGATTTGGTTGTCGCTGACGCCACATCCTCCCGAACCGCTGAATTTCGACGGTGTAGACAAGTTAGAGCATTTAACGGCTTACGGTTGTTTAATGCTGTGGTTTTGCGTGGTTTATTGTGGCCGTGCGCGTCTGATAGCCGGGCTGTTGCTGGTAACGCTGGGCATTGTGCTGGAAATCTTGCAAGGATGGGGCGGCGTACGCTATTTCGAATACGCTGATATGGTTGCCAACAGTACGGGTGTACTGTTGGGCGTCTGGCTGGCTTCGGCCCCGCTGGCGAAGCGGATGAATCAATTGTCGGCGGCATTGTCCGCCGGTATACCGAATAGGGAATAACGGAAGTGTCGAATCAAGTAGTAATCGAATCGCTCGATTTGGAAGGGCGCGGCGTAGCACATGCCGACGGGAAGGTGATTTTTATCGAAGGCGCATTGCCGGGCGAGCGGGTGAGCTATGCCGCCTACCGCAAGAAACCGAGCTATGAACTGGCGCAGGTGACATCGATCGGCAAATCTTCGTATATGCGCGTTGAGCCTAAGTGTCGCCATTTCGGTGTATGCGGCGGCTGTTCGATGCAGCATCTGGAGCCGCGTGCGCAGGTGGCGGCCAAACAGCGCATTTTGGAGGACAATCTCTGGCATATCGGCAAAGTGAAGGCTGAAACCATGCTGCCGCCGATTTACGGCATGCCATGGGGGTATCGGCAACGCGCGCGCTTGTCGGTGCGCTATGTGCTGAAAAAGGGCAAGACACTGGTCGGCTTTCACGAAAAACGCAGCAGCTATGTGGCGGATATGTCCACATGCGAGATTCTGCCGCCGAAGATTGCCCGGCTGATCCCTTTGTTGGCGGAGTTGGTGGACGGACTGTCGATTCGCGAGCGTTTGCCGCAAGTCGAAGTAGCCTGCGGCGATGCGGTTGATGTGTTGGTGCTGCGCGTGCTGGATATGCCCTCGCCAAGCGATGAGGCGGCTTTGCGCGCCTTTGCCGACCGGCATGCGATTCAATTCTGGCTACAGCCCAAAGGGCCGGACAGCATCGTGCCATTCCATCCCCTGACTGCCCCGGCGCTGACTTATAGCTTGCCGGAGTTCGGGGTGGTGATGCCGTTTGCACCGACCGAATTTACTCAGGTGAATGCTGCGCTGAATCAGGTGATGGTGAGTCGTGCGCTGCGCTTGCTTGATCCGCAGCCGGGTGAACGTATCGCCGATTTCTTCTGCGGTTTGGGCAATTTTACTTTACCGATCGCGCGCAGCGGTGCGCAGGTATTGGGCATTGAAGGTAGTGTGGCATTGGTGAAGCGCGCGCAGCAAAATGCGGCGCATAACGGTTTGTCGGGCAATGCCGAATTCCGTGCAATGAATTTGTTCGAGATGGATGAGGCGGCCTATGCTGAGCTCGGGCAGTTCGACAAGCTATTGATCGACCCGCCGCGCGATGGGGCGATCGAGTTGGTCAAGTCGCTGGGCGAACACGGCCCGCGCCGCATTGTGTACGTTTCCTGCAACCCGGCGACCTTGGCGCGGGATGCGGCGGTTTTGGTGCAAACGCAGGGGTATGTTCTTAAATCGGCGGGGGTGATGAATATGTTTCCGCAGACTTCGCATGTCGAATCGATTGCCTTATTCGAAAAAGGATAGCGTGGCATGAAAAGTTACGATCAACTGGTGTCGGATGCCCTGACACGGGTGTGCGAAATTCAGCCTTGGGATTTGAAAGCGCTTCTGGAGAGTAATGCCCCTCTGCTGTTGTTGGATGTGCGCGAACCGACGGAGTATGCCGCTTTACATATTCCCGGTTCAGTGAATGTGCCGCGCGGGGTACTGGAGCAATCCTGTGAATGGGACTACGACGAAACCGTGCCGGAATTGGCGGCGCGGTGTGACCGCAAAGTGGTGGTGATTTGTCGTTCCGGTAAGCGTTCGGCGCTGGCGGCCGATGCGATGTTGCAGCTAGGTTACGAGGATGTCGTGTCGCTGAAGACGGGGGTAAGAGGGTGGAACGATTTCGATCAACCTCTGGTCGATGGGGAAGGGTGTTTTGTGGACGGTGATGCGGCTGAGGCGATGTTGGCGCCTGGCGTGCGCCCGGAGCAGCGCAGATCTTAGGTAGCGGGTCGGTAAAATAAACACTGAAATGAAAAAGGCGGGCTCTTGCCCGCCTTTTTCATGGTGCGAAGATTAATCTCGTTCGCCGCTGAAAGCCATCAGCAAGTTCAGCAGATTGACAAACAAGTTATAAATATCCAGATACAGTGCCAGCGTCGCCATCACATGGTTGGTTTCGCCGCCTTGAACGATCTGGCTGACGTTGAACAGGATATAAGCCGAGAAAATCAGCACGGACATGGCCGAAATCGTCAGCGATAGCGCCGGAATCTGGAAGAACAGATTCGCCAGCGAGGCAATTATCAGCAGAATCAGCCCGATCAGCAAGAATTTGCCCATGAAGCTGAAGTCTTTCTTGGTGACGGTTGCAATGGTCGCCAAGCTAAAAAAGATAATACCAGTGCCCCCGGCGGCCAGCCCGACCAGTTGTGCGCCGTTTTTCAGATGCAGCGCGACTTGCAGAATGGGGCCGAGAAACCAGCCGGAAACGAAGGTGAAGCCCAGCAGGGCGACAACACCCCACACGCTGTTACGCAGAGCCGTCACGGTAAACAACAAACCCATCATGATGCCGAACATCGCCAGTGCACTCAAAACCGGGTGTTGCGCCATGAACGAGAAGTTTGTCGAGGTGCCGAGTGCCGCCCCGATCACGGTCGGAATCATGGTCAGCGCCAGCATTAGGTAAGTGTTGCGTAAGACTTTGTTTTGTTCGGCAACGGCTACGCTGGTGTTCGCTGGGATATATTCGTACTGCATGCAGACTCTCCATAACATAATGACTACGACCATAAGACTACTGAACATTGCAAAAAGTTGCAATGCGGTGAGTGCTAATTTGTACTGCGCATAACTGCATGATATTTCGTGTGAATGCCATAGCAGGAATTAAAGTTATTGGCGGAGTTGCCGATAAAAATTCAACTAGGGCAAATTGGTTTTTCCGGTTTGCTTTTGAAGCGGTGAATAAAACCGCCATATGAAGAGGATGAGGAGGTATTGGCGGGCGTTTCGAAAGCTGGCGCCCAATATCGCTAAAACGCCTGATTCGGTGTCGCGAAAAGGCGGGAGGTATAGACATGGCTATTCAGAGTGCAACCAGTGCGGTAAACCAGATCAATATTTCGAATTATGCGCCGGCTACCCCTCGTGTAACGGTAGAGAACATCGCGGTAGAGATGCCGGCGACGGCAGTCCAGGCGGTCGAAAAGGAGCCGACTGCGTCCGAGCTGCAAAATGCGGTGGAGGGTATTAATCGCACCCTGAAACAGGTGAATTCCAACCTTGAATTCAGTATCGACACAGATACGCAGCTGGTGGTAGTTAAGCTGGTGGATAAGTTGCAAGGTGATGTGATTCGCCAATTTCCCAGCAAAGAAACCATTGCGATAGCCAGAGCGATTGACGAATTTCAGAAAGGCTTATTTCTTAATAAGCAGGCATGATACTGGTCATCCGGCGGGACAGCCGGGTATAATCTGCCCTACGGAGGCGTGGCAGAGCGGTTGAATGCACCGGTCTTGTCGCAATCGAGCCCTGCGGGGGAAACCCTGTAGGTGTCAGGAATCAAATTCGGCGAAGCCCCTGATGCTTTCAGGCATCGAGGTAACGCCGAGCCAAGCCGGTATCGGAAGGTGTAGAGATCAGACGGTTCCCGCCTAAAGCCGCAAGGCCATGGTGAAGGCATGATCCAGACCCCAAACAGAGTCTTCTGGTAGCGAAAGCTATAGCAGGTAAGGAAAACCGGCAACGGCGTAAGTCGTTCGTGAGTTCGAATCTCACCGCCTCCGCCATCAAGTCTTAATCTATTGATTTAAAGCAAGAATTTGTGCGCAAACCCCGCCGGCGGCCGGGTTTATTTTATTGCCAATTCTCTACGGTCCGTTAACGCGGATTCTTCTGCGAAATTTTGCCGCCGTTCTCTGTCGGATATTCCCACGATCGGTTTAGCCCACTTATCCGCATTCCTCTGATTCTGTCGAAGTGATACCGTCGACTCACTCCATAAATCTTGTGCTATTTCTGAATTACACCTCCCGCACTATTGCGGTGTTTGGTGCAGTTTGTCGCAATAGACAGCATTTAATACCCAAAATATTTCAGTTCATCTCAAATGCATGGCCTGCGCGGGTGCAAAGGCATAAATTTCCGGTCATCGAGTAATAGACGGAGAGCCGTATGATTAAGCAGGTTATTGTGAGTGGGGTATTGCTCGTGATGAGCAATGCGGCGTTATCGGCAGACCTCGGGCTGGAAATTCGAAATTGCGTTCCCGGGAAGGTTGTGATGGCGGCGCTTTACGACAAAGCCAAGAGTTTTGAGGATGATCGTCACGGACGTGCAGCATTCGCGGTTACGTCGGCGCTGGCGGAGCGCAGTACGCTGAAAACATCTTTCCGCGGAATTAAGCCCGGGCGGTATGCCGTGGCGGTTTATGCCGACTTGAACGGTAATCATGAGCTGGACAGCAATTTTGTCGGTATGCCGACCGAGCCGTATGGTTTTTCGCGCGATGCGCGCAGTAGTTTTGGCGTGCCTAGTTTCGAGCAAGCGGCCTTCGAGGTCGGCGAGGTTGGCATCGAGCAGATTATCCACTTGCAATAACGGAGAACTTTATGCAATCCAATTCGTTGGTGCGTTTACAGGGCGTGCAGCGGCGTTTTCAGTTGGGTGAAACTACGCTGGAAGCATTGAAAGGGGTATCTCTGGAAATTCGTGCGGGCGAATTTCTGGCGGTATGGGGGCCTTCCGGCAGCGGCAAATCTACCTTGATGAATATCCTTGGTTTGATCGATGCGCCGAGCGGGGGCGAGGTCTGGTTTGACGGACGCGATACCCACAATCTGGCCGACGATGCGCTGACCGACTTTCGCGCGAGTCAGATCGGCTTTGTGTTTCAGAGTTTTAATCTGGTGCCGGTTTTATCCGCGCTGGAGAACGTCATGCTGCCTTTGCAGATTCAGGGGGTGGGTGAGAACGAGGCGCGCAAACGCGCAGTGGTTGCGCTCGAGGATGTCGGCTTGGGTAAGTTTTGCGGCTCGAAACCGGATCGCCTTTCCGGCGGACAACGTCAGCGGGTGGCGATTGCGCGCGCCTTGGCCGTGCATCCCAAATTGGTGATCGCGGACGAGCCGACCGCCAACCTCGATTCCGAGAATAGTCAAATGGTGGTGGAACTGATGCGCGAAATGAACCGCGCCAAGGGTGTGACTTTCGTTTTTACTACCCATGATCCGCGTTTGCTGGCGCATGTGGATCGGAAAATTCTGCTGCGCGATGGCAAGATCGAAAGCGACGAGGTGCTGCAATGAATATGTTGAAACTGGCTTTACGCGGTTTGGCGCGCAATCGCCGCCGTTCTTTGGTGACTTTGCTGGCGATTGCTTTCGGATTCGCTGCGATTTCCTTATTCGCGGGATATACCCATAACGTTTATGACGGTCTGGCGCGTCAGTCGATACACGGTGAATTGCTCGGACACTTAACGATCAGTAAACGCGGCATGCGTACAGAAGGAAAGCTCGATCCTGAACGCTATTTGCTTTCCGGCGCGGATGTGGCGCAAATGACCGCGCTGTTGCGGGATGAACCGCATATCAAATTGGTTGCGCCGCGCTTGGGAATTTCCGGACTGTTCAGTAACGGGCGCGCCAGCACGATATTTATCGCCGAGGGTTTGTCGCCGGAGGCAATGGCGAAGTTGCAGGAAAATGTGCTGACCCCCGAAGAAGAACGCAGCGGAATGTATGCGGACATCATTAAGAAGCTCGATCCGGATCATCCCGAAACCATTTTGGTGAGTCAGGGGCTGGCAGAGATGTTGCGTCTGCAGCGGGGCGAACAGGCCGCACTATTGACCAATACCCTGAGCGGACAGGCCAATGCGCTGGATGCGACGGTCGGCGGCTTGTTCAATACCGGCAATGCAGGCAGCAATGACAAATTCACCTTCATGCCGCTGGTGTTGGCGCAGTCGTTATACGATGCGCAAGGCGGGGCTGACCGCCTGACTGTGCTGCTGGACGATGCGGAACTGACCGAGCCGATGCGTTCTCGTTTGCTCGATAAACTGAAGACGGCGGGATTCGATGTCGAAATCATGACTTGGCAGGAATTGTCCGATTTTTACAATCAAGTGCAAGACATGTTCGACATGATATTCGGCTTCATCTTCTCGATTGTCTTGACTGTGGTCGTCATGAGCGTCGCCAACTCGATGGGCATGACCGTGGTCGAGCGGACGCGCGAGATCGGCACGCTGCGGGCGATCGGACTGAAGCGCGGCGGGGTGGTGCGGCTGTTTACGGCGGAATCGTTGTTGCTTTCCCTTATCGGCATTGTGCTTGGGGCTCTGCTAACTTTCGGCGTGCGTTACGGTATCAATGTCGCCCATATTTCATATACACCGCCGAATAGTGCAAGCGCTGTACCCTTGCTGGTCGATCTGGACGCAGCGCGTATCGGATTGACTGCATTGATGATGTTGGTGGTTGGAACGATGGCGGCATATTTGCCAGCCAGACGTGCAGCTCGTCAAGCGATCATCGATGCTTTGGGGCATGTTTAAGCAATGAGGGGCGAACCATGAAAAAAATTTTGAAATGGATAAGCGTTTTTGCGGTCATGGCGTTCAGTGCAGCGGTTTCTGCGGCGCCGGATGCACAGGCATTGTTGCAGCATGCGGATCGCGCGCGCGGCGGCGGTTTGCCGGGAATTGTGTGGGAGATCAGGCTGTCCTCGCGCGAGGGCGACAAAGTAGATGAACCGCAACGCCTGACGGTGAAGGCGACGGAAGAGGCCAGCGTGGCGGAAACGTTGGAACCGGTGCGTTCGAAGGGCGCTAAACTCTTGCAAGTGGGGCGCAATATGTGGCTGACCAAGCCCGGCCTTTCTAAGCCGATCCCGATTTCTCCCCGCCAGCGCATGAGCGGGCAGGCGTCGAACGGCGATATTGCGGCGACCAATTACGCGGGCGATTATGACGCAAAGCTGGGCGGAGAAGAGACTCTGGACGGAGAGCTTTGCTATGTGCTGGATTTATCTGCGAAACATAAGCGGACAACTTATGACCGTATTCGCTATTGGGTTGCGGCGAAGCGGGAGGTGGGCGTAAAAGCCGAGTTTTACTCTGTCAGCGGAAAATTACTGAAAACGGCGCTGTTCGAGTATGGCAACCTCATTCAGTTCGACGGCAGGCGCATCCCCTTTGTGAGCAAAATGACGATCCGCGATGCCTTGACGCCAGCCGAAACAGTGATGGAGTTCGGTGCAGTAAAAGTGCATAAAGTTGCTCCCGCAGAATTTGATTTGGGGCAAATGCAGTGAGGGTCTGGCTGGCGGCGACATTGTTCGGGTTGGCTGTAAATTTGCCCGTCGCGCAAGCCGAGGTGTGGAACACCTCTTGGGATGGCACACTTTATGGATATGCTTCTCGTACAGTATTAAACGATGCCAGCGTCCTGAATCCGCAGAATCGGATGGCACGATTGGCTCAGGCAGGTGAAACCGCAGAGGCGCGCCTGAATTTTAAAGCCGAGAGCGATCAGTTTCGTTTCAGCGCACGGCCTATCTTGCTGACACAGAATACGCGCAACGTGTACGGCGGGTTGCGCGCGGGCGAGGCATATTTAAGCCAGTGGCAGGCGCGTTGGCGGGTTGCCGAGCAGTGGAGCGCTGCGGTCGGCAGAGATGTGCTGAATTGGGGGGCGGGCAGTTTCGTTCGCCGTCCAGCCCATTTTATTTCGATAACGGGCGGAGTAATCCGATGCGCGAATTGTCGGGCATGGATGCCGTCAAGGTATCGTGGACGCCTAGCGTGAGTACTGCGCTGACGCTGGCGCGGCTTGCAGGCTCCGGACACCGGGCCGCCGGTTCCGATCCCTGGCGCAACGGCTGGCTGGCGAAGTGGGATCAGCGCGGCGAAGACTGGGCGACCGGATTGGTTGCGGCGCAAGCAGCAGGGCAGTCGGCGTTTTTTGGCATGCACGGACAGCAAACGCTGGGTGAGGCGTGGTTGTTGTATGGGGAGGCAGGCTTGGGGCGGCGCAGTCCTGAATTAATCTCGCCGGCTAATCCATCCCGGCCGTTCGGTCTTTTGCCGGAGGGGCCGCGGAGGGCGGTGTGGCTGATGGGAGCGGCTTATACTTTCGATAACGGCCAAAGCATGCATGCCGAGTGGCTGCACGATGGCGCAGGCTATACCCGCAGCGAATCGGATGCATATTTCGCACGTGCCGCCGTTTCTTCGTTACAGGCCGGGATGGCGCTGGGCAATGCGCCGCGCCTGCTGAACCGAAATTATCTGCATTTGGTTTGGCAAAGCAGTCTGGTAGCGGAAGAGGGGTATGCCCGATTGATGTTTACGCGGAATTTGGACGGCGGCGGGTACGAGTTGGGCGGCTACGCCGAACGCAATCTGAACGGAAGAATAGCGGCGTTTGCTCTGGCGGTGGCGACCTCCGGCAGCGCACGCAGCGAATTCAATGCGTTGTTCAGTCGGGCGCTGACTGTCGGTTTGAAACTTGCGTTACCATAAGCGAAAGGGGGAAATATGCATCGAGTCATGCGTGCTGCAGGAACGATCGCCGTAACCGGAATATGGGTGAATGCTTCGGAATTTTTTCGCAACGAAGTGCTGCTGAAATCGTATTGGACTAATCATTATCAGGCGCTCGGTCTGGTATTCCCCGCCGAACCGATCAACGGCATGGTATGGGGCGTTTGGGGATTTGCTTTTTCTGCGGCAATCTATTGGGCAACGCGCCGCCAGAAACTGGCCGAGGCTGCACTGTTGTGCTGGGTAATGACATTCGTTCTGATGTGGCTAGTGATCGGCAATCTGGGCGTGCTGCCCGCCGGATTACTGTTCTACGCCGTGCCGCTCAGTTTGTTGGAGGTGTTCGTCGGAGCCGCGATTTGCCGGAAATTATCGCCATGCGCCACCTGCTGATTTCCACGCTGTCCTCAATTCTGTTCAACACGGCCATTGCCGGCTTGCTGACTGTAGTCGCTTTTGGCGAAGGCTTTTGGAATAACTTCGTCTTCTCGCAGTGCATCGGCTTGTCGATCTACGGCATCAATGCAACGGTGGCATGCAAAATCGCCAATAGGCGACGTCGATGGTTGGTGTTTGCGTTGTCTTTCCCAGCGAGCATTTTTCTTGGCGTGACGATGGGGGCATGGATAACGGGCGCAGGCGACTGGAGCGATCCGCGGGCATGGATTGCGGTCGTGGTCGGTTTGTTTTTCGGCGGCATTGGCGGGATCACGTATTTCTTGTCAGAACGAATCGAACAGTTGGATGCTGAAGTGAAGCAGCATCAGCTGAAACAGAGCGAAATACAGCGGCGTGAACTGGAGGCGCAGTTAAAGCTACTGCAAGCTCAGATTGAGCCGCATTTTCTGTTTAACACGCTAGCGAATGTCGATAGTCTGATCGAATCTGACCCGTCCGCCGCCCGTCGCTTGCTCGACCGCTTGAATAACTGGTTGCGGGTGGCATTGGCGCGCACACGGAGCTTACAGGCGACGCTGGGCGACGAGTTGGATTTGCTGGAAAACTACCTGGAGATTTTGAAAGTCCGCTTTGGCGAACGGCTGAGCTGGCAGATCGAGGCCGACGACGCAGTCCGCCGGACGCCGTTTCCGCCGATGCTGCTGCAACCCTTGGTGGAAAATGCAGTGCGGCACGGAATCGAACCCAAGCTGGGCGGCGGGAGTTTGCGTATTGCGGCGCAGTGCGATGGCGACCGCTTGCGGCTCACCGTGACAGACGACGGCACGGCGTTGTCGCAAGCCCCTCAGTTCGGTACCGGCATCGCGAATGTGCGCGCTCGGTTGGGGGCGTTATTTGGAGAAGCAGGGAGTCTGATTCTGGAAAATAACGAGCAGGGCGGGGTGACGGCGCAGATGATCATTCCCGTGGCTTGTGCGGAGATCAAGCAATGAGAGCGATTATCGCGGACGATGAGCGTCATCTGGCAAGCGATTTGCACCGACGCTTATCGGCGATTTGGCCCGAGCTGGAGGTAACCGCCATTGTGCATGACGGCATTGCGGCGGCTGAGGCGCTGAAGGTGCAGCAACCCGATGTGGCGTTTCTCGATATTCGTATGCCGGGTATGAGCGGTCTGGATGCGGCGCAATCGGCGTCGCCGAGTTGCCGGGTGGTGTTCGTTACGGCTTTCGACGACCACGCGGTGGCTGCATTCGAGCAGGCGGCTGCCGATTATTTACTCAAGCCGGTGTCGGACGAACGGCTGGCGCGTTGCGTGGCGCGATTGCGCACCCCCCGCGGCGAGGCGGCGGCAAGCGATAATTTGCTGACCAAATTGCAAAGCTTGCTGCAACAATCGGCTAAACCGGCGACATTGCGCTGGCTGCGGGCGCAAGTCGGGCAAGCGGTAAGGCTTATTGCCGTAGACGAGGTTTGCTATTTCCAATCCGCCGATAAATATACGGCCGTCTTTACCCGCGACGCGGAATTGTTGTTGCGTACTTCGCTGAAGGAGCTGGTTGCGCAGCTTGATCCCGAAGCATTCTGGCAGGTGCATCGCGGCACTGTGGTAAGGGTCGATCAGATCGTTGCGGCACGCCACGACTTGCTGGGCCGCGTGACGCTCACTTTGCGCGATCGTCCTGAATCGCTGCAAGTCAGCCGGAGTTATGCCCATTTGTTCCGGCAAATGTGATTGCAACTGAATCCCGTTGCCTCGCGATCACGGGATGATCGCATTATCTAGATAATCGGGTATATTTTGTTACGCCGAGTCAGGTGTTACAAAACGATCCGAGCCGATTTTTATGCGTTCGCTCAATATAATATTCGGATACAAAACAAGGGGAAAACATGGGGCGCGGGGTATACAGGTGCATGGCAGCGCTATTGGGTGCGATTGTCTGCATGCCGGCTTTCGGCAAAGAGGGATGTACGGAGAATGTGGCGGAATTACCGATATCCTCTCAGTCCGACGCCATGAAGGCTTGTTTGGAGCGGCAGAAAGCGCATTCGGATGAGCAGCGGAGGCAGGAGCAGCTTTCGGTGTGCGAGCAGAATGCTAAAAATATGAATATCAAACAGGCCGATAAAACAGCCTATCTCGAGGCGTGTATGAGACGGAACGAGGTGGCTGTTGCGAAACAGCAGCTTGAAGAACGAAAAAAAGAGCCTGCCGTATTGCAGCAGACATTCAAGTCGATTTTCTCTACACCCGGTAAGCAAGATGCGGTTGCGAGGGAGTGTCAGGCGCGCGCCGCTCAACTGCGACTGACCAATAAAGCATTGGAAAATTATTTAGCGCGTTGCGAGAAAGAAAGTGCGGTTAAAGCCGAAAAAGAGGAACGGCTATTGGCCTTGCGGAAGGAGCGGGAGCAACGGGAACTCGATCTGAAGATTCAGCAAGAGGAAAGGGCGCTTGCAGGATTAAAACTGCGCGAAGAAAAACTTGCCGCGGCGCGGAAGAAAGACGAGCTGAGTGCCAAGCCTGTAAGGCAAGCCGAGGCGGCTGTGCCGTCGGAAGGGGAGCGGCAGTCCGACTTGGTGCGTTACAAGATAGCCGGCGACGAATTGCAAAGCGGCAAAGTGGAGGGGGCGATCTGGTACAAGGCGTTTTCGGAAGCCGGCCCCGACGACAAGGCAACACAGGCAGCCTATATCCGCTTGCGTGTAGAACAATTGAGAGCGTTAGGCCAAACCAAGCCGAGCGAGTGGTAAAGCGGCGCGGATCAGTTTTCAGTCAGTAGCGATGCAAAGCCCGCACTTGTGCGGGTTTTTTATTTTTCAATGTGTTGGCGGTATGTGTCGGTCGGGCATGTGGGCTGCGTCAATTTGTCGCGCGGCAATATGTCACATTCCTCCATGTAGGAAATATCCCTATGATCTCGCCGGTTTTTTAATCATAAAAATGCCGGGGAGAAAAATGAAATATCGTGGTTATGTTCTGAAAGCTTCGGTTGCGGCTGTGTTGGCTGTGTTGGGCGGATACGCCGGCGCTGCGGAAAATACGACTTTAGAGGAGGTGGTGGTGACCTCGACAACGATCGATGATCGTTTCGAGGCCAAGCGCGGAGAGCCTTCTTCAGTTGGGGTGATTTCCGGGCAAAAGGTCGATGAGCGCCACGGAAAGAATATTATCGATGTGCTGAATTCTATCCCCGGTGTGACGGCGGAATTGCAAAGCGGGGACTCGGTCAAAATTATGCTGCGCGGGGTGGAGGCGCAGCGTTATATGGGCGAGAAGCCCGGGGTCGCGGTAGTGATCGACGGTGTGCCGGTGACCGAGCGTACCGGGCGCATTAATATCGATCTCGACAATGTCGATTCCATCAAGGTAATTAAGGGCGGAGCTTCTTATCTGTACGGTGAGGATGCCTTGTCCGGCGCAGTGGTGATTACTACCAAGCGCGGCGCGAAAATGGCAGGCGTGACCGTTTCCGGCGAGGCGGGATCATTTGAATATAACAAAAAGCTTATTCGTGCCGGTTTTGCCAGCGGGAGCTGGGTGGGGCATGTACAGGCTACCGAAGCCCGTGCGAAAGATTTCTATTATCAGGGCGGCTACTCCCGGAATTATTTCAACGGCAAGTTGCAATATCTAATCAGTGAGAGCAGCGATCTGACCTTCGGTTTTGAGCAGGGCAAACGCAATAAGGATAGTCACGGTTCGGTAACAGGTGTGACTGCAGCATATACCGACCCACGCAGTTATCAGGGTAAGGACTATGCCCGTCATTACGATGTCGGGCTGGATAAGATGTTCCTGACTTGGGCGAACGACCTGGGGACGATGGGTAACTTGCTGATGAATACGTACCAATATGCGGACCACACGCGCTTTTGGTCGGGGTCGGTCGGCTATTTGCGCGTTCCAAGCAGGCGGCCGGGCAGATGGAGTT
Source organism: Pseudomonadota bacterium (assembly GCA_040757065.1). Lineage (GTDB taxonomy): Bacteria > Pseudomonadota > Gammaproteobacteria > Burkholderiales > Gallionellaceae > JBFLXR01. The sequence continues at coordinate 64,739 of JBFLXR010000002.1, read as the reverse complement.
TTCAAGGCGGCAACGTCAATACGGCCAGTTTGAGCAATTATGTGGATGCTTATACAGCCGATAACGACCAAAATCAGAAGCAGCGCGGATTTAAAACCGAGTGGCGGCGCGAAGGTGAAGTGGCGGCCTTTATGGCGGGTGTGGATGTGCGGCGCGATACCGACCGTCAGAAAATCGTGGCAATGCAAACCTACTCTATGAGCCCGGCCCCGCTGGCAAGAACCGCGTCGGTTGTGCAGGCGGGCACGATGACGAGCGATTTTCAGGGACGAGTAAACACTAATGCTTTGTATGGTGAGGGGAAACTTAAGCTGGCTGAACCACTGACTCTGACGATGAATGCGCGACGCGATAATGTGCGGGTGGGATATGACGATTATTTGAACAACCTGAATTTGGGCAAAGGCTTTCAGGTTTGGTCTGAGCGCGCAGGTTTGAATTATGCGCTCACCGATAAACTAGACTTATTCGGTAATCTGTCGAATGGTTTCCGCATTCCGACGATTCAGCAGCTCTATGCAGGAACGATTACCCCGACAGGTGTTGTGAAAAGCAATCCGAATTTACGACCGGAGCGTGCCTGGAATCAGGAGGTCGGACTGCGCAGTAAAGAGCCGTTCGGCCTTCCTGTGAGCATGGAAATGGCAGCCTTTCAGGTTGATCGCAAGAACTTTATTCTGAATGTAGGCGGTCAATATTCGGCGATCAACGCTACGCCGCTGAACGATCAGTACCAGAATATCGGCGGTGTCCGCAATCGCGGTTTGGAGCTGTCGTTGAAAAGCGATGCCAAGCAAATGCTCTCGGCGGACGTGGCCTATACCTATCTGGACGCCAAATTCACTCAATACGACTCGTTCTACCTGCAAACCGGACGGCGCGGCGCGTATACCTATACTAAGTACAACAATACCGGGCATGTGGTGCCGCGCACCCCGCGCCACAACCTGTTCCTGACCGGACGGATGAAACCGCTGGACGGCTTGACGCTGACGGCTGAGTTGAACGCGCAATCGGGGATTTATGCGGACGAGCTGAACTGGATTCGCTGGGGCGGACGGACAGTGACCAATCTGATGGCGAGTTACGACATCAAGACCAGTTCTTATGAAAAGGTTTCGTTCTTTGCGCGTGTCGATAACTTATTCAATAGGTTCTATTTCAATACGATGCGCGCTTCCAGTGATGCGAACGGCGATGGCGTATTCAATGCGCAGGATGCTTCTCTTACCGTGAATCCGGGGCGCGTGATGTCCGCCGGTTTGGCGATTACGTTTTAAGGGGCTGGCATGAGAATCCGATATTGGGCGCTTGTCGCCCTGTTGAGCGGCTCGGTTATGGCCGCACCTGACCCGCATGCTGGTCACGGCATGCGGGAATGGACTGCATATCCCTTACTGCAACGTAAGATGAGCAAGGATATGCAAATGCAAAGCCCGCCGTTGCTGAGTGCGCGAAACTTGCAGGCGGGGCGCTTCGATGCATGGGCTTCGAACGGAACGGCAGTGCCGAATTTGCCGGTTACCTTAGGCGGAGCAGAGCTGCGTGCTTTGCCTAAAGTCGGGAATTACTACTGGGCGACGGCGCGCGAAGAAACGCCGGAGAAAGTCGTCGTGGCATCGACCGCTTATTATTTCAGTAATCCGGGGCCGGCACCGCGCGCTATGTTGTTGCAGCAAAAAAACGAGCTGGAAATCATTCCGCAACCTTTGCCGCGCGAACACAGTAGTTACCGTGCCAACGAAGATTGGAAATTTTTGCTGCGCTTTAACGGGAAACCGCTGACTGGACAAGCGATTAAGTTGCAGACTGCGAATGGCAGTCAGGACGAGTTTGTGAGCGATACTCAGGGTGTCGTCACGGTACATTTTCCCGATGATTTTACTCCTGATGCGGCACAGCCTTCCGGTGAGGCGCACCGCCACGGCCCACGCCGGGCGGATTTTGTGCTGGCGACCGAATACGCTGCAGACGGACGGCAGTATGTGACGGCGTTCAATTATGGCTACGGCCCCGATGCGTATAGCACCCGCAATTTGTTATGGGGGGGCGGTTTCGTCATGCTGGGGATGCTGCTGGCTGTTCCGCTGCTGCGTCGGAAAAAAACAGTCGGGCAATCGCAATCAGGTAACGGCAAGGCCGGACAAGGAGCAGAATAATGCTGAAATCACTATTTCCGACCTTGGGTCGTTTTCGATTCGTCGTACAACTGACGATGCTGGTGTTGACGGTATACGGCTCGGCTTTGGTGGGAAGTTACGCCGCCGAGAAAATTTCCGGTGCGCTGCCTGCCCTATCTTGTGCCTATGATAAACAAAACGGTGCCTATTGCATCTTGGTGCCGTTGCAACACCAGATGCATCACCGCATCGGCGACGCTTTGGTGAAAGGGCAGCAAGTCTTGACCGGTGCAGTGCTGCCGCTGGTAATGATGCTGTTGTCGTTTTACGTGTTTTTCTTGTTCTTGAATAAAGCGTTTTGCGGCTGGATCTGTCCGCTGGGGACGGTACAGGAGTTGCTGTACAAATTAGGGCGGCGGTTGAATCGGCCGCTGCATCAGCTAGAGCCGCGCAATGTCGGACAAGTCCGTCCGGTGAAGTGGATTTTGTTTCTCTCTTTGGTTTTGCTCTTGCCGCTGTTGGCGGGCATGGGGGTGGCGCCCGATCAGATGGGGGATCCTTACTGTCAGGTGTGCCCTTCCCGATTGGCGACGACATTGTTGACCGCCGATACCGAGCAATTGGCGGTGCGCACGGAAACACCGATCAATTTCGCACTGGGCGCATTCGGTAATGCCTTGTTCGGCTTCGTTATTATTGCCGCATTGGCGGTCCGGCAGCCGTTCTGCCGCGTTTGTCCGCTGATGGCGATGAATGCATTGTTCCAAAAGTGGTCGCCGATGCGTTTGGTGAAGGCGCAGCATGAGAAATGCGAGAAGTGCGGGGTGTGCGAAAAAGCCTGTCCGATGGATATTCATGAGATTGCTCGCGAGCATGGCAAGCGCGCTTTTCACGAGGATTGCACTTTGTGCGGACGTTGCGCTGAATATTGTCCGGACGACGGGGTGATTCAGATTAAATTTTTCGGTATTCCGCTGTTCAAATCCGGCCGCGAATATTACAAGCGGCGTGTCAAACTGGAAACGCCGGAGGGAATGCCCAAGAAGCGCGTGATTCCGATTAAGCCGGTGCGGGAATCCCAAAATAATGGGTGAGTGGTTCGATCCGGCATTGTTGCCGCATGAAGTGACGTTTTTCAGCATCTGGCTGCTCGGGGTATCCATGGGGCTGACTGCCTGTACGGCAACATGTTTGCCGTTTATGAGCAGTTGGGTGCTGGGTCGCGGTGGCGGTCGGACACTGGTGATCCGCGATACCGGTTTATTCATCGGGGGACGGATTCTGGCGTACGGCATGCTCGGCGGCACCGCTGGCGGAGCGGGGCTGTGGCTGGCTCAGGCGTTGAAGGGCGGGATCGGTAATGCGGTGATCGGCTGCGCTAGCCTGGCGGCGGGTATGTGGTTGCTGCGAAGCACGGCACACGCACCGTGTGCGGCGCTCCGCAGCAACGGCGGTATGCCGCCTTTTTTCTTGGGTTTTTCCCTCAGTTTGACGCCTTGCGCGCCCTTGGCTTCTTTGCTGGCACTCTGCGCTGGGGCAGGCAGCATCGGTCAGGGGGCGGTGCATGGTTTCGCTTTCGGTTTGGGGGCGGCGCTAACCCCGTTGCTGATTTTGCTGCCGATGATTGGCGCGCTGGGGACGATCATGCGTGAAAACCGCGACTGGTTGATGCAGTGGTTACGCTGGGGGGCGGCAGCCGTGTTGTTGTTGATCGGTGCGCGCCGCATTTTGCTATCGCTGGCTTAGGGGGCAGGATGCAGTCGAGTTTGCCGATGCGCAATCAAACGGTTGTCGCCGAAAGAAATGGGTATTTGATGGTCGGCGGTTTGGTACTGCTTGCCCACTTTGCGCTGTTGTACTTCTGGTTGGCGAGTCGTGAGTCCATACAGATGGAAGCCGGGCGGAATATTGTGGTGGCGGAGATTTTTGCGGTACATCCGCAAACTGAAGTAGTCAAGGCTGCACCCGTTCCTCCCCCAGTCAAACCCGTGCCGGTTGCCAAGCAAGCGATGCCGACACGGACAATCGCCGTGCGGGCGGAGTCAACTGTGCCGACCGAAACCATGACGCCTGCTCAAGAGGTCGTGGAAACCGTGCCGCAGAAAGCGGCTGCTCCGGCGGTAACTCCCCAGTCTAACGTTTTGCCTGATATGGAACCGGATTATAAGGCGGCATATTTGAATAATCCGCGCCCTCCCTATCCTCCCGCTGCACGTCGAATGGAATTGCAAGGCCGTGTGATGTTGAATGTGGAAGTGCTGACGGACGGCTTGTGCGGGCGGATTCAAATTCTGAAGAGCAGCGGGCATGAAATGCTGGATAACGCCGCCTTGCAGGCTGTGAAGAAATGGCGTTTCGTGCCTGCGCGACACGCAGGTCTGGCGGTCGTCAAATGGTGTCAGGTGCCGATTAGATTTAATTTGGGAGAAAGTGAAATATGACGAATCTATTTGCGGTCGGTTCACCGATCGTTTCGCTTACGTTGGCTGCGTTACTCTTTTTGTCGGTAGTGACGTGGACAATCGCGCTGTACAAACTCTGGCGGCAGTGGCAGGTCGAGCGCGAGAATCGACGTTTTTTCAACGCCTTTTGGTCAGCGCCCGATTGGGGGCAGGCTGAGTCCATTGCGCGAACGGGGCACGGTGATTTGGCGCAGCTGGCGGTGGCAGGTTTCGACGACTTGCGCGAAACCTTGAACGGGCAGCGCGGTTTGATTTACCAAGGTAACCCGCAAGAGGTACTGGAGCGTCAACTGCGTCAACAAGTGCAGAATTTACAGCGGCGGCACGAGCGCGGTCAGGCTGAGCTCGCAACCATCGGTTCGACCGCCCCGTTTGTCGGTCTGTTCGGTACGGTATGGGGCATTATGCATGCTTTGCAGGAGATCGGAAAAAGTGGGCAGGCAAGTCTCGATGTGGTGGCGGGGCCGATTGGTGAAGCATTGATTGCAACGGCGATCGGGATTGCTACCGCGTTGCCGGCGGTGCTGGCCTACAATTTTTTCTTGCGTCGTTTGCGGGTACGCGTGACGGAAATGGATAACTTTGCGCACGACTTCATGCGGTTGGCTGCCCGTCAGGCAGTTGCGCGGGGAGGCTGATATGGCAGGCGGGCAATTCTCCGACGATCACATGATGAGCGAGATCAACGTCACCCCCTTGGTGGATGTGATGCTGGTCTTGCTGGTGGTGTTTATCGTGACCGCGCCTTTGCTGGCACCGCAGGCGCTCAAGATCAATTTACCCAAAACACAAGCGGTGTCACAGGATAATAAGCCGCAAACGGTGCGTTTGAGTATCGATGCACAAGGCGGTATTTCCTTCGAACAATCCCATCTGAACGATGTCGGGCTGGCGGAAGCGTTACAGGCGCGTGCACGTGATCCTCAATTTCAGCTACAGATCGAGGCCGATACTGCGGTACCATATGGGCGGGTTGCTCAGGTGATGGCTATTGCGCAAAAAGCGGGAGTAGTCAAACTGGCATTTGTGACGCTGGCTGCGCCGTGACGTTATCTTGCGGGCGTGCGCCCGTCTTGAGATCGGGGAGACGAGATGAAGGCGAAATTGTGCGGGGTGGTGCTCGGTTGGATGGTGACGGTTTCCGCAGCATGTGCATATACTCCGCCCGACACGGTGCAGGATTGCGATCGTGAGATCGACGAATTTTGCAAATCGTGGGGCGAACGGAATATTCATGTGTCGGTGCCGCGCTGTACGGCGAAATTTCAGGCCGCTTTTGTGAAAGGCCGTAGCGAGGCGACCCGGTTTTTTGCGGCTTGGTGGAAAGAGGGTATGCCGGGAGAGTATCCGCATATGATGGGGGTATCGCGACAGTACGCGGCGACGAAGCGACTGGAGCATACGCAAGGTTTATATATGCGCGATAAGGGACCGAAGTTGTATTATTGCGCCGCGCATTTGCCTAAGAGCGGTGTCGCGGCTTCGCAAAGTGCGCGTCCGTCCGGTCAGCATTGACCGGCGATTTGCGTTGTAACACGATGCTGTCCGGTGCTTTGAGCCGGGTTGCGTCGGGATAAATATAATTAAGCTGTACTGAGGATGTATGAAAAAAGTGGTGCTATTCGCCGGCGTATTGGTGTCGGCGTGTTCCGGGGGATCATCCTGGTCTGAGGTGGCGAAGAACGATGACTTCGCCGATTATGTAAATCGTTCTACGTCGCGCAAATCTGGGAGTATCGTGCGCATGACCAGCATGCGCGATTATGCGGCAGAGCAATCGCTCGAAGGGCACAGCTATTTTTCTCAGGTGGATGAGAACGAGTACGAATGCAGGGAAGGGCGTTGGCGCAAGCTGGTGCTGGTGGTGTTTCCCCGCCACAAAGCGGAGGGCAGCGGCCACTACATCGTGAACCAGTCGCCCCAAGAATGGAGTCGCGTGCCTTCGGATGGGCTGGAGCGCACCCTATGGACGATCGCCTGCGATCGTTAAGGGTGCGGTTGTGCGGTTAATCGCACGACCCGAACGGCGAGAATCGGCTTGCCTTGTACCCCGCCCTCGTTTTGTAAGGCCTCGTTGTACTTGTTTTTGATTTCGGCCGCAAGTTTCGCTGAGGCGTTCTTGGCACCGAGTTCTTTCATTGTATGCGCTTGCAGCGATTCTTTGACGATGGTCGTGGCGAGCTGGCGGATATAGTCTTCGGCGGTGCTGACGACAACGAGTGGCGAGACTTGGTCAAGGGCCGCCTGATCGAGCGTGAATTCGAACCGGCCTTCGGCGATGCATCCGTCGTTAGGTTGGCAGGCTGACCCTGCGATTTCGATGTCGAACGACATTTTTTCTGCGTATGCCAGCGGCGCAAAGGCGCAAACTGACGCCAGCAACAGAATGTGCAGTAGTTTCATGGGGACTCCCTCTCTGTGGGCGGCTTTATTGTTGAAATGCGATGGCCGCTGGAAGTCAAAATACCACGAACGACGTTTTTTGTGCAGGGGTTACGCCGTGACGTCGATCTGGCTGCCCAGTGTTGGCGTCTGGCTGACTGTAGTCACAGGTTGAACGGTGTTTGGTGTGCTTTCCATTGCGTTGGCAATGCGTGTGTAGGCGTTGCCAAGTATCGGCTGCAATTGACTGATAGTGTAGATGCTGCCTAGATTCTGGCTGGTCTGATCGGCCAGATTCTGAGCTTGGCCGGCCTTGATTTTCAATGTGCGGGCATTTTCTTCGGCGCGACTGGCTTCAGCCTGCGCTTCGCTGGCTTGGGTTTGCAAGGCGCGGGCATTTTGTCGAGCCTGCTCGGCAGCGCGTTGCGTTTGCTGGAGCTGGATCTGATAGGCGGCGCCGGAAATTGAGCTGATTGCCATGATCGTCAAAGAGCTTCCTTGCCTTAGGGTAAGCAAATCATACGCTTAATGCGCGCAATTTTTCAAGGGGACTCCCCTTCGTCTAAGCAAAAAAGCGGGCGATACGAGATCGCCCGAAGTGATGAGGAGATACGAAAAGCAGGGGTGTCAAACCTGCTTCCCGATTAAACTTTAACAAAACAGGAATAATATTCCTATATGTATGAATAGATAGGTAAAATGGCCGGTTAATTGCGGGTGTTGTTATGGCGCTTACGCAGGAATGCATAGAGATAGCCGGAAACCCCGGCTGCAATTCTTAGCGGGGGCGGGAGTAGTTTATAGGCGATGCGCTTGCCGATGAATTTGATGATTCGCTTCATAAACCCTCCTCGGATTATTTGGGCGGAGCTTTCGGCTTGGGGGGCTTGCGGCGCGGTAAAACTACACCGCTCAAGGTGGCAATCAGAAATTGGAAGGCTACCAGCCAAAAAATGGCACCGAACAGCGTGGCACCCCATGCCGTGCCGCTGGTGCAATTGATATGCAGCGGTGAGTCCGGAATCATCTCAAGGCCGGACAAGATGAGTTGGCCGGGCAGGTAAAAGACGAACTGAATGGCATCCCATGCAACATCAAGGGTGATCGGTGCGTCGGGATGAAATTCGTCAAGGAACCTGAAACGGTGGCAGTCGTCCGCCATGACTTACTCCGCTAGTTAAGTGCGAAAGCATTGTATACCGTTTTGAACGAAAGGGGGCGTTTGCGGTATCCTTGCGCCCTTCGATAGAGTACACCAAAGATTTCGCAATGGAATTTACCTTACACACCACATCCGGCAGCGCACGACGCGGCACTTTGCATTTGGCGCACGGCAAGCTGGAAACCCCCGCTTTTATGCCGGTCGGTACCTATGGCACGGTGAAGGCAATGTCGCCACTAGAGTTGCGCGAAATCGGTGCGCAAATCGTGTTGGGTAATACTTTCCATTTGTGGCTGCGCCCGGGGCTGGAGGTGATTGAGGCGCACGGCGGTTTGCATCGTTTTATGGGGTGGGACGGCCCGATTCTGACTGACTCGGGCGGTTTTCAGGTGTTCAGTCTAGGCGCTTTGCGTAAGATTACTGAGGAGGGGGTGAAATTTCAGTCCCCCGTGAACGGAGACCGTCTGTTCCTGACACCGGAAGAATCGATGCGCATTCAGCGGGTGCTGAATTCGGACATTGTGATGATTTTCGACGAATGCACGCCTTATCCGGCAGATGTGCCAACCGCGGCTGAGTCGATGCGCTTGTCTTTGCGCTGGGCCGAACGCAGCAAGCGTGCGCACGAGGGCAATCCGAATGCGCTATTCGGTATTGTGCAAGGCGGCATGCATGAACATTTGCGTGACGAATCGTTAAAGGGCCTAATGGACATCGGCTTCGACGGATTTGCCATCGGCGGATTGTCGGTGGGAGAGCCGAAAGAGGATATGCTGCGCATTTTGGCGCATACCGCGCCGCAAATGCCTGTAGATAAGCCTCGATACCTGATGGGGGTCGGTACGCCGGAAGATATCGTGGATGCGGTCGAGCAGGGGATTGATATGTTCGACTGTGTGATGCCAACGCGCAATGCACGCAACGGCTGGCTGTTTACTCGTCACGGTAATGTAAAAATCAAGAACGCCAAGTATCGGTTAGATACCCGACCGTTAGATGAGGCGTGTACCTGTTATACCTGCCAGCACTTTACGCGCGCCTATCTGCACCATTTGCACCGTGTAGGCGAGATTTTGAGTGCGCGCTTAAATACCATCCATAACCTGCATTACTATCAGGAACTGATGCGCGATATCCGCGCGGCGATCGAGGCCGGCAGATTCGCCGACTTCGCGGCGGAATTCCGCGCCATGCGTGCGGGCGCGACCGAGGCTTCGTGATAGAATGCGCGCTTTGGTTTAATTTCATTTCGGGAGTTTCGACATGTTTATCAACAATGCCTACGCACAAGCGGCCGGTGCCCCGGCTGCCGGCAGTATCACAGACTTTTTGCCTTTGGTTGCACTGTTGCTCGTGTTTTATTTCCTCGTGCTGCGTCCGCAACAAAAGCGCATGAAAGAGCAAAAGGCTATGATGGAAGCGCTGCAAAAGGGCGATGAAGTGGTTACCGTCGGTGGCGAATTGGGGCGCGTAATCAAGGTGCATACCGATTACGTGACGGTCGAAGTGGCTGAAAATGTCGAAGTGATCGTGCAAAAGAGCGCGATTCAAAGCGTGTTGCCCAAGGGTACTATTAAGGCGATCAACTAAGAGGTCGGGCGATGAACCGCTATCCGCTGTGGAAGTATTTGCTGATTTTGGCAACGCTGGTGCTGGGGATGATTTATACCCTGCCCAATTTTTACGGCGAAGCGCCGGCCGTGCAGGTGCAGCCGTTGCGTACCAGCCTGAAGGCGGATAGTGCGTTGCTGCAGCGCGCCGAGCAGGCGCTGGCTGCGGCGAATCTGAAGCCGGAAGCGATCTCGCTCGACGCAACCAGTGTGAAGGCGCGGTTTGCGGATACAGATTCGCAGCTGAAAGCCAAGGATATTCTCCAAAATGCATTGGGCGAGGATTATGTGGTGGCGCTGAACCTGCTGTCGCGTTCGCCGCAGTGGCTTACCGGCATGAATGCGTTGCCGATGTATCTGGGGTTGGACTTGCGCGGCGGGGTGCATTTCCTGCTGCAAGTCGATATGAAGGCCGCGCTGAACAAGGCGCTGGAAAATGCGGTCAGTGACATGCGCACGACCTTGCGCGAACAAAATGTGCCGTATGCGGGGGCATCTCGCGATGGCAAGCAAGTAATCGTTAAGTTCCGCGATGCTGCTGCGCACAGCAAGGGCGAGGCGGAAATCAAACAGCACTATAACGATTACCTGATTACCGATAAGGAAGAAGGTGGCGAGTACTTGCTGGTGGCCAGCCTGAAGCCCGAGGCGGAAACGCGCATACAGGAAGCCGCCGTTCAGCAGAATTTGCTGACTTTGCGTAATCGCGTCAACGAGCTGGGCGTGGCCGAGCCGGTGATTCAGCAGCAGGGCGTGGATCGCGTGGTGGTGCAATTGCCCGGCGTGCAGGATACTGCGCGCGCCAAGGATATTCTGGGGCGTACCGCGACGCTGGAAGTGCGCATGGTGGACGATAGCCATCAGATCGGCGAAGGCGCGGTCGCACCGATGGGGACGGAATTGTTTAAAGACCGCGAAGGCAATACTTTGGCGGTGAAGAAACAGGTCATTCTTACCGGCGAACGCATCAGCGACGCGCAACCCGGCTTCGACAGCCGCAACAACGAACCGGCTGTGCATATCAATCTTGATGGCATCGGTGCGCGCAAATTTAAAGAGGCGACCCGTGAAAATGTCGGCAAGCGCATGGCGATTCTGCTGTTCGAAAAAGGCCGCGGCGAGATCGTGACAGCGCCGGTGATCCGCGAAGAGATCGGCGGCGGACGGGTACAAATCAGCGGCAAGATGAGTACCGAAGAAGCAAAGGACGTTTCCTTGCTGCTGCGTGCGGGAGCCTTGGCTGCGCCGATGGAAATCGTTGAAGAACGCACAGTCGGTCCGAGCTTGGGTAAAGACAATATCGACCGCGGGTTTAATTCCACCAAAATCGGGTTTATCGCCATCGCAATTTTCATGGTGGCGTACTACCTGATGTTCGGCACGGTTTCCATGCTGGCACTGGGTGCTAACTTGTTGCTGCTGGTGGCCTTGCTCTCCATGCTGCAAGCGACGCTGACCTTGCCGGGTATGGCGGGTATCGCCCTGACGTTGGGGATGGCTATCGATGCGAACGTGCTGATTAACGAGCGTATCCGCGAGGAGTTGCGCAACGGGGTGACGCCGCAGGCGGCGATTCATGCGGGCTATGAAAATGCCTTCGGTACGATTCTCGACTCCAATATTACCAATCTGATTGCCGGGATTGCGCTGTTTATGTTCGGCTCCGGGCCGATCCGCGGTTTCGCCGTGGTGCTGTGTCTCGGTATTCTGACTTCGATTTTCAGCGCAGTGCTGGTGTCGCGTGCGTTGGTCAATCTGCTGTATGGGCGCAAGGCGCGTCTGTCCAAAGTGGCAATCGGTTAAGGCGGGTAGCATGGAACTTTTCAAGATTAGACGCGATATTCCGTTCATGAGCTATGGCCGCTATACCACGGCCATTTCGCTGGTGACGTTTTTGCTGGCGGTGTTTTTTCTGTTCACGCGCGGTTTGAATTTCGGCGTGGACTTTACCGGCGGTACGGTGATGGAATTCCACTACGCGCAACCGGCTGATACCAATAAGGTGCGCGAGCAGTTGGCGACGATCGGGCTGCACGATGCGCAAGTGCAGAATTTTGGTTCCAGCCGCGATGTGCTGGTGCAAGTGCCGCTGAAGCAAAATACCTCGGGGGCAAAGCTGAGTGAGCAAGTAAAGGCGAAGTTGCAAGAGCAGGCGCCGGATCTGCAAATGCGCCGCGTGGAGTTCGTCGGTCCGCAAGTGGGTAAGGACTTGGTGGAAAACGGCGCGATGGCGTTGCTGCTGGTCTCGCTGGGAATCGTCGGTTATCTGTGGCTGCGCTTCGAGTGGAAATTCGGTTTGTCGGCGATTATTGCGAACTTGCACGACGTGGTGATTATTCTCGGCTTCTTCGCGTTTTTCCAGTGGGAGTTTTCTCTCTCGGTGCTGGCTGCGGTGCTGGCAGTGTTAGGCTATTCGGTCAACGAATCGGTGGTGGTGTTCGACCGGATTCGCGAGAATTTCCGCAAGATGCGCAAGGCAGAAGTGACGGAAATTATCGATAACGCGATTACCCGTACCATGTCGCGCACTATCATCACGCATGGCTGTACGCAGATGATGGTGACGGCCATGTTGTTCCTCGGTGGCGAGACGCTGCATTATTTTGCGTTGGCACTGACGATCGGGATTCTGTTCAGTATCTATTCTTCTGTGCTGGTAGCCAGCCCGATCTTGTTGTGGCTGGGGGTGTCGCGCGAAGACTTCATCAAGCCTGAGCAACCTGCCGAAGAAGTGCTGCCCTGATCGTGGAGTTGTTTTCGTTTTTGCTGGATTTTGTCCTGCATCTGGACACCCACCTGCTTGAGTTGGTGCAGCAGTACGGTATCTGGGTGTACGGCATCCTGTTCCTGATAATTTTCTGCGAAACCGGGCTGGTGGTTACCCCTTTTCTGCCCGGCGATTCCTTGTTGTTTGTGGCGGGGATGCTCTGCGGTATGGATGCGCTGCAAATGCAATGGCTGCTGCCTTTGCTGATGCTGGCGGCCTTCGCGGGCGACAATACGAATTTCTGGATTGGTCGTCTGGTGGGGAATAAATTGCTGCGACACGCCAACTCGCACTGGCTGAAGCGGGAACATCTCGACAAAACCCATGCTTTCTACGAAAAGCACGGCGGGAAGACGATTTTGTTCGCCCGTTTCTTGCCGATTGTGCGAACCTTTGCGCCGTTCGTGGCAGGCGTGGGGGCAATGCGCTACCGGATGTTTGTGATGTTCAGTGCGCTAGGAAGTGTTTGCTGGATCGGTAGTATGACCGTACTCGGTTATCTGTTCGGCGACATTCCGTTTATCAAGAATAATCTCACCGCGATGGTGCTGGTAATCGTGGCGGTGTCCTTTATCCCTGCATTGCGCGAACTGATTCGGCACAGACGCAACGCATAGCGGTCAGACTGGCTCGGTGTTTGTCCGGGTGAGCAGATGATCGAGGGGTTCGTCGCCGAGTACTTCGCTCAGGCGCAGGCTGGCCCCGATTCTCGGGAGTGCATCGCCGCTTGGCGTGACGATGTTCGCTTCATCCAGATGCTTTTGTAGTCGCTTGGCCGCTTTGGTTGCTTCTTCCAAATTGGTGCGCGGTAAAAAGACGGCGAACTTGCTGCCCGAGTAGCGTGCCGCTATGTCGTGCGGTCGCAAACAGCTCAAAATGGTTTGTGCGACGGTGCGCAGGGCTTGGTCGCCGCCAAGGCGACCGTGTTCGGTGTTGTAGCGCTCCATTCCTTCCACGCAAACCAATAACAAGGTCGCATTGCTGTTGTCGCGTGCGCTGCGGTGAATTTGCCGCTGAAAAATCTCCTGCATCCAGTATTTGTTATAGAGACCGGTCAGTTCATCGACATGGTTCATGCCGACATAGCCGCTGCTGAATTCGTCGCTTTCGCTGTTGAAGTTGTTGTTGACCGGGTGGTGCATTAGTATGTTCAGCAGGTTCCGCGCGACCTGATGCGAACTTTCGATCATCGACCACATGGTGCGGTGATCGATGCTGACGATGGTGCAGTCGGTGTCCGCTGTGACGAAATACGGCAAGGTGTGGTCGGTAATCAGCGACATTTCACCCAGACTTTCGCCTTCACCTAGCATTTCTACCGGCTCGTCGCCGGGGCTGAGATGGATGCGCAGCCTCCCGTTAGCAACGATATGAACGCGGTCTCCGACTTCGCCGGATAGCAGAAATAATTGCCCGGCGGTGAGTGCGCGCAATTCGAAGCGGTCGAGGTGACCCAGCAGCACCGATGGCGGGACATGGGCGAATAGCAGCGATTCTTCCAGTGTGCGCAGGATTTCCGGCGTGAAGTTCACTTGACCTCCCTCAAATACGCAGTGCGGGTGTAATCGGCCCAATTATTCGGGGTTTCGTAAATGCGGACTTGCTCCAGTTGCAAGTGGTTGCCGTAGGTGTCGCGGTATGCGCCGTCCAGCAGCAGGAATGCGGTGCGTGCCAAGTTTTCTGCGGTAGGCGGCACATCCATCAGCACGGTTTTATGACCGGGCAGCGCGGCGAGAAAGTCGGTGACGACCGTGTCGCCCCGGTACGCCAGAAATGCATGATCCCAGGCATCGACAACGTGTTGTTTGGCAATATGCTTGACGTCGGAAAAGTCCATCACCATTCCCTGTTCGGAGATGCCCTCGGTCTGGATAATGTCGCCGGACAGCGTGATTTCGATCGCGTAGCGGTGACCGTGCAAATGTCTGCACTGGCTATTGTGGTTCGGAATGCGGTGTCCTGCATCGAACTCCAGTCGGCGGGTGATTAGCATGTTGCCCTGTTCTGATAAATCGTTGAGGGATTATAGCCTGATTGCGCAGGCTTGGAGGAAGATGAATGCCGGAATTACAGCAGGATGGCTGCGACCACTTTGCGGTCTTCCGCAGCCAGAATGTTGTAAGTGCGGCAGGCGGCGGCGGTATTCATGCATTCCAAGCCGATATTGGCGGCAATCAGCGCGCGATACAGCCTGGGATGGGGGAATCGCTGCGTCGCGCCGGTGCCGAGCAGGACAACGTCCGGCCGTAGTGCCAGCAAGTATTCGAAATGCGTTTCTTCCAGCCCTTCGAAGTGCGGCGCAGGCCAGTCGGTCAGCACCTCGTTCGGGGTGACGACGATGCTTTGCGTATGACGTATGCCGCCCACCGAGACGAAGCCTGTGCCGTGAGTGGTAAAAAAATTCGATGAACCGGTATTCGATACTTGCAGTTTCAAGGGGAACTCCATTTGCCGCAAAGAGACGCCTCGGCTAAAATCGGACGTTTTGCAGGCCATTGTTTCGAAAAGCCGAGTGCGCATATGCGCTCAGCGGAACAATTTTAGCATTGAGGCTGTCCCAATGCAGCCTGTCCGGGCGTAACCGAGGAACTCAGATGACATCCAGCCTTACCGATTCGCTGCCGATGCAGCCGATCATGAAATCCGCCAAACTGGCCAATGTATGCTACGACATTCGCGGTCCGGTGATGGCGCGCGCCAAGCAGATGGAAGAAGACGGCCATCGCATTATTAAGTTGAATATCGGCAACTTGGCGCCGTTCGGTTTTGAGGCGCCGGAAGAGATTCAACAAGATGTGATCCATAATCTGCCGAATGCTTCGGGTTACACCGATTCCAAAGGGCTGTTTTCCGCGCGCAAGGCGATCATGCATTACTGCCAGCAGAAGAGCATCATCGGTGTGACCATCGACGATATTTTCATCGGCAACGGTGCCTCCGAGCTGATCGTCATGGCCATGCAAGCCTTGCTGAATAACGGCGACGAAGTGTTGGTGCCGGCACCGGACTATCCGCTGTGGACGGCAGCGGTGACGCTGGCGGGCGGTACGCCGCGTCATTACGTGTGCGACGAACAATCCGACTGGATGCCCGATCTGGCGGATATTCGCGCCAAGATCAATGCGAGCACCCGCGCCATTGTCCTGATTAACCCGAACAATCCGACCGGCGCACTGTATTCCGATGACTTGCTGAAAGAGATCGTCGAAATCGCCCGTCAGCACAAGCTGATTGTGTTCGCTGACGAAATTTACGACAAGGTGTTGTACGACGGCGCAACGCATACTTCGATTGCTTCGCTGGCCGACGATGTGCTGTTCGTTACCATGAACGGCTTGTCGAAAAATTACCGTGCCTGCGGCTATCGTTCCGGCTGGATGGTGGTTTCCGGCGCAAAGAAGCAAGCGCAAGATTACATCGACGGTCTGAATATTCTCGCTTCGATGCGCCTGTGTTCGAACGTGCCGGGGCAGTTTGCAATTCAGACGGCACTGGGCGGCTACCAAAGCATTAACGACCTAGTGGCGCCCGGCGGACGTTTGGCCAGACAGCGCGATTTGGCGCATCAACTGCTGACCGATATTCCCGGCGTAACCTGCGTCAAGCCCAAGGCTGCACTGTACCTGTTTCCCCGTCTCGACCCGGCGATGTATCCGATCGAAGACGATCAGAAATTTATTCTGGAGTTGCTGGAAACCGAAAAGGTGCTGGTGGTGCAGGGTACCGGCTTTAACTGGATGAATCCGGATCACTTCCGCGTGGTGTTCTTGCCGAACGGAGACGACCTGCAAGAGGCAGTGGGTCGCATTGCGCGCTTCCTCGAATACTATCGCAAGCGCTATGGACGGTAAAATAGACTTGGTCGAGATCACGGCTGCGAGTGGGGATGCGGGTACGGTTTGGTTGCAGCGCGCTGAACGCATACATCGTCAGCTCAGACCGCATTTGCCTGCCGATTATGCCGGCAAAATGAGGCGGGTGCTGGCGGATGCGCGGATGGCGCTTGCGGTGGAAGGCGAGACCGTGCTGGGATTGTCCGTGTACCGAAGCCACGAAAACACCTTCGACGGTGTGAAGTTTTATGTGGACGACTTGGTGACAGATGAGAGCCGTCGTTCGCAAGGTGTGGGAAAACGCTTGATTGCCCATCTCGAAGAGCGTGCGCGCAAAGCGGGAGCCAATGGGATGGTGCTGGATTCCGGTACGCATCGGACGCAGGCGCACAGGTTTTATTTCCGCGAAGGATTTGTCATTACCTCATTTAATTTTAAGAAGACATTGTTATGAAACCAATCAACGTAGGCTTGCTGGGCATCGGTACTGTCGGCGGCGGCACCTTCACTGTTCTATCGCGTAATGCGGAAGAAATTACCCGTCGTGCCGGGCGTCCGATACGCATTAACGTGGTAGCCGACCGTAACTTGGAACTGGCGCAGAAGGTGACCGGCGGTGCTTGTCGCCTGACCGACGATGCCTTCTCGGTGGTGAACGATCCCGAAGTGGATATCGTCGTCGAGCTGATCGGCGGCTACGGTGTGGCTAAGGATTTGGTGATGCAGGCAATCGCCAACGGCAAGCATGTCGTGACTGCCAATAAGGCGCTGCTGGCGACGCACGGCAACGAGATATTCAAGGCAGCGCAAGCCAAGGGCGTGATGGTGGCGTTCGAGGCGGCCGTGGCGGGCGGTATTCCTATCATTAAGGCTGTGCGCGAAGGCTTGAGCGCCAATCGTATCGAATGGATCGCGGGCATTATTAACGGCACAACCAACTTTATTTTGTCCGAAATGCGCGACAAAGGTTTGGCGTTCGACACCGTGCTGAAAGAGGCGCAACGTTTGGGATATGCCGAAGCCGATCCGACTTTCGACATCGAAGGTGTGGATGCTGCCCATAAAATTACTATTCTGTCCGCGCTAGCGTTTGGGACGCCGGTGCAGTTCGATCAGGCTTACATCGAGGGCATTTCCAAGCTGCAAGCCGAAGACATTAAGTACGCTGAGCAACTCGGCTACCGCATCAAGTTGCTGGGCATCACCAAGCGCACGTCGGAAGGCGTCGAGCTGCGCGTACACCCGACTCTGATTCCGGCCAAGCGTCTGATCGCTAATGTGGAAGGCGCGATGAATGCCGTGCTGGTGCAGGGCGATGCAGTCGGCGCGACCCTCTACTACGGCAAGGGCGCCGGAGCGGAGCCGACCGCCAGCGCAGTGATTGCCGATCTGGTGGATGTGACCCGTATGCATACTGCCGACCCGGAAAACCGTGTACCGCACTTGGCGTTCCAACCCGAAGCGATGGCAGACTTGCCGATTCTGGCGATGGACGAAGTGCAGACCAGCTACTATCTGCGTCTGCGCGTACAGGATCAGCCGGGCGTGCTGGCTGATATCACCCGCATTCTGGCCGATGAGCAAATCTCGATTGACGCGGTGATTCAGAAAGAGCCGGGCGAGGGCGAAACTCAGACCGACCTGATTATGCTGACCCATCTGACCCGCGAAAAACGCATCAATGCGGCAATCGCTAAGATGGAGGCGTTGTCGGTCGTGGCCGGTAAGGTAACCAAGCTGCGTCTGGAAGAGCTGGGTAAGTAGAATGGAACCATACCGGATTCTGTTCGATGATCTGGAATGGCAGAATGGAATCCCGGGTGCGCGTTTTAAAGTGCATCGCGAACTCGGAAAGCAGTTGCGGCTGCTGGAGTTGACGGGGGCGTTCGTCGAGCCTGACTGGTGTGAAAAAGGGCATGTCGGGGTGGTGCTGTCCGGTGAGCTGGAAATCGATTTTCGCGGCCGTTGCGTGCAATATCCGGCGGGAGCGGCACTTGTTATTCCTGCCGGTGTGCAGCACGGACACAAAGCGCGTTCGGTTACGCCGACGGTTCGGCTGTTTCTGGTTGAAGAAATTTAATTGCCCGGCCTTTAGGCGAGGGAAGGGCATAGCGAAAGAAAAGCGATGAAATACATTTCCACGCGCGGCCAAGCGCCCGCTAAAACTTTTACCGAAATTTTGCTGGGCGGTCTTGCGTCGGACGGCGGGTTATATCTGCCGGAAGAATATCCACAGGTGACCCCTGCGGAGCTTGAGGCGTGGCGCGGCTTGTCCTATGCCGATCTGGCGTTCGAAGTGCTGTCGAAATTCGCTACCGATATTCCCGCGGAAGATCTGCGCGCTATCGTGCGCAAAACCTATACCGCCGAAGTGTATTGCAATGGCCGTACCGACAGCCATGCCGCCGACATTACACCGTTACGTACCCTCGATCCTCGCGTATATATTCTGGAGTTGTCCAACGGCCCAACGCTGGCCTTTAAGGACATGGCGATGCAATTGCTCGGTAATCTGTTCGAGTATGCGTTGGCTAAGCAAAACGCGGAGCTGAATATTCTCGGCGCGACTTCCGGCGATACCGGCTCCGCTGCCGAATACGCCATGCGCGGCAAACGCGGTATCCGTGTGTTTATGCTGTCGCCGAATGGAAAAATGTCGGCTTTCCAGCGTGCGCAAATGTATTCGCTGCAAGACCCGAACATCTTCAATATCGCCATCAACGGCATGTTCGACGATGCACAGGATATGGTGAAGGCGGTTTCCAACGATCATGCCTTCAAAGCACAATACAAGATCGGTACTGTGAATTCGATCAACTGGGCGCGTGTCTCGGCGCAGATCGTGTACTACTTCAAGGGCTACTTCGCCGCGACGAAGTCGAATGATGAGCAAGTGGCGTTCTCGGTGCCGTCCGGTAACTTCGGCAATATCTGCGCCGGACACATTGCCCGGATGATGGGATTGCCGATCGGTCAGCTGATCTTAGCGACCAACGAGAACGACGTGCTGGACGAGTTTTTCCGCACCGGCGTATACCGTCCGCGCGGTACGGCGCATACCTACGAAACCAGCAGCCCGTCGATGGATATTTCCAAGGCCAGCAATTTCGAACGTTTTGTGTACGACTTGGTCGGACGCGACGCTGCCAAAGTGCGGGAATTCTGGGCCAACGTGGATGCCGGTGCGAAACCCGATACGCCTGCGTTCAGCATCAAGGGTTCGCCCTACTGGGATGCGTTGCCGAAATTCCATTTCGCCTCCGGCAAGAGTACCCACGTAGATCGCTTGAAGACCATCCGCGAAATTTGGGAGGAATACGGCGTGATGGTGGATACCCATACCGCCGACGGTATCAAGGTTGGTTTGGAGCAACGCCGCCCTAGCTTGCCGCTGATCTGTCTGGAAACTGCGCTGCCTGCCAAATTCGAAGAAACTATCCGCGAAGCGCTGGGGCGCGCACCGGAACGTCCTGCTTCCATGGTCGGGATCGAAAATCTGCCGCAGCGTTGTGAAGTGATGGAGCCCGATGTGGCGAAATTGAAGGCTTTCATTACCGTGCACGTGTCTTAATCGAGATTGAAACAATCAGTCAACGCGAGCCGGCAGTGTCGGTATGAATAATCTGATTCTGCTGGTTTTGTGCTTCGTGGCCGGTGTGTTGCTGCGCCGCGTGCGCCGCATGCCGGACAATGCGCCGGCAACCCTCAATAGCTTCATCATTCATGTCTCGCTGCCGGCGCTGACGCTGCTGTATATTCATCAACTGAAAATCTCGGGCGATGTCCTGCTGACTGGGCTGATGGCTTGGTTGCTATTCGGTTTGTCGGCGGGCTTTTTCTGGCTGGTCGGACGTTGGCTGGCGTTGCCGCGCGCTACGGTCGGTGCATTGATACTGGTCGGCGGTTTGGGCAACACCTCGTTTTTCGGGCTACCAATGGTTGAGGCTTATTACGGTCAAATCGGTCTTGCGACGGCGATTGTGGCTGATCAACTCGGCTCGTTCTTTGCGCTTTCCATTCTCGGTATCACCGTGGCGGGTATTTATTCGTCCGGTCGACCGACGGCAGCACAGATCGCGCGCCGGATCGTGCAGTTCCCGCCGTTTATTTCGTTGTTGATTGCGTTGCTGCTGATTCCGGTGGAATATGCCGATTGGTTTACGGCTCTGCTGAAGCGTTTGGGCGATACGCTGGCTCCGCTGGCTTTGTTGTCGGTCGGGTTGCAGTTGCGCTTGGGGCATGTGGCCGAACATGCCCGGAATTTGGCGCTCGGCTTGGGATTTAAGCTGCTGCTGGCTCCGCTGGCGATTTATTTGCTTTATGTACAAGTGCTGGGTGCGCACGGGCAGGCAATACAGGTTACCTTGTTTGAGGCGGCGATGCCGCCGATGATTACCGCCGCGATTGTCGCTGCCGAACACGAACTCGATCCGCCCTTGGCGACCTTAATGGTCGCGGTCGGACTAATTCTGTCGTTTTTTACCCTCACCGGTTGGTGGTGGGTACTGCAAGGAGTATGAGCATGATTTGGGATGCGCGTTATGCTGGGGATGATTATTTGTTCGGCACGGAGCCGAATGGTTTTCTGGCTTCACAGCATGCACTGTTGACGCCGGGCATGCGTTGCCTCGCGGTGGCGGACGGCGAGGGGCGCAACGGCGTTTGGCTGGCGCAGCAGGGCCTCGAAGTGGTGTCGGCGGAGGCTTCGCCGGTTGCGCTGAACAAAGCGCGCAAACTGGCAGCGCAGCGGGGTGTCGCCATCGATTTCCGACAAGTCGATTTGTTGCAGTGGGATTGGGGTGAAGCTTGTTACGATGCAGTAGTCGCGATCTTTATTCAGTTCACCGGGCCGGCGGAGCGGGCGCGCATGTTCGCGCAAATCAAACGCTGTCTGAAACCGGGCGGACTCCTATTGCTGGAAGGTTATACCCCGCGCCAGTTGGAATACCGAACCGGCGGCCCATCGCAAGTTGAGAATCTCTATACCGAGCCGATGCTGCGCGACGCCTTCTGCGATTTCGAAATTCTGCATCTGCGCGAATACGACAGCGACATTCGTGAGGGCAGTGGGCACTCCGGGATGTCGGCGCTCATTGATTTGGTGGCACGTAAGCCAGTGGCTTAAACAGCTAAATCGATTTGTTGCACTGAACCGGCTTTGCCGTCCTCATTCAGGTAGACACTGCTGGCGCGCACGCTGCCTAGGGTTTGGTTGTCGGCCGTTTTGATGTCGAACGGTGTGGCGATTGCGCTCAGCGAAATTGCACCGACGCCGAGTGAAGACAGGCTGGAGAGTGCATCGTTGCCGGAGGCATCTTTCAGCCACACTTTCAGTTTCTGAAATACCGGGTCGGATTCGTCGATCCAACCGTTTTTGTCGGTGTCGTATTGCGCCAGTTCGTTGAATCCGTTGCCGGTGTTCGGCCCGAACAATTCTTTTCCGCTGTTAATCTTGCCGTCGCTGTTCTCATCCAGCGCCAGATAGCCGCTGCCCGCCTGCAACTGGCTGATTTGCTCCTGTTTGCCATCGTTATTCAGATCGAAAGCGAAGGTTTGGTTGCTGAGTTGCGCCGCGGTACCGTTGAAGTTAATAACTAGCGGGTCGGTTTTGCGGGCGGCATCGCCGATGCGAATGGTCGTGCTGCTGGTTTCGCTGTACTGACGTTGCATCATCATTTTCAGGTCGAACTGAATCTCTTGCCCGTCGCTGGTTTTAATGGTGCCTTGCGCCTGCATGGAGGTGGTTTCCGTTTCGGCATAGGTTTCTTCGTGGTGATATTCGATGCCGAAACCGGCGCGCTGCGGTGCGGCGGGTTGACCGCCCCCGCTTTGCTGCAGGTCGTTGCCGGTATCTACCGGGGCATTCATTTTGCTGGGATCGAATACTCGCACTTTCTGCCCGGTCAGCATTTCCACCAGCGAGCGGATTAACTGCATTTCCGGGCTGGTTTCCGCATCTTTCGCTGCTTCTTCAATGGCGGTGGTTTCGCTGGACTGTGCGCTGAGCGATTGCGCGGTGACGGAAATCTGGATTTTGACCGAGGGTTGGGCGGCAGGTGCCGGACGATCCACCCACATGCGCATGGACTCTTTGACTTCGTGCTGTTTGCTCTGGGTGTGTTCCGATTGTAGTGCGATGTTGGATTGGGCGATTTTCATGGCAGCCTCCGCTCGATATACAGGTTATATCGGCGGGGTGCCGTAGAAGTTTAGAAGAAAATCAAAGTGTTGATTGCGCCCAACGGACGATATTGCCAGTGTCCATAGCCCCCGCTTGCCGGGCGATTTCGCGGCCATTGCGGAACAAGGCCAGCGTGGGAATGCTGCGGATATTGAACTGCGCTGCGAGCGTTTGTGCTTCTTCGGTATTCAGCTTGGCGAGGCGTACTCGTGGTTCTAACGCACGGGCGGCTTGCTCGAAGGCGGGGGCCATCATCCGGCAAGGGCCGCACCACGGCGCCCAGAAATCGACCAGCACCGGAATCTCGTTGCGGCTAATATGGCGCTCGAAATTATTTGCGGTCAAGGCGACCGGGTGCGCATCGAACAGCGGGTGCTTGCAGCCGCCGCAGGTGGGTTGGTTGCCCAGCTTGGCGGCGGGCACACGGTTGATGGCATCGCAATGCGGGCAAACGATATGCAGTAAATCGGTCATGGCGCGTCCTTAAAATAAGTTTGTGCTTATATTTGGGCGGCGCGACCGATTTCAAGGGGTTACTCGAAGCGCATCGATAAATCGACTGCCTGAATGTCTTTGGTCAATCCGCCGATCGAGATGCGATCCACCCCGGTTTCGGCAATGGCGCGCACAGTTTGAAGGTTGATCCCGCCGGAAGCCTCCAGCTCGGCGCGCCCACCTGTACGTTCGACGGCAGTACGCATGCCGTCCAGATCGAAATTGTCCAACAGAATCAGTTTGGCTCCGGCATCGAGTGCTTCGTCGAGCTGCGTCAGCGTCTCCACTTCGATTTGCACGGTCACGCCGGGTGTTGCCAGTTTAAAGGCTTGTTCCAGCGCGGGGCGAATGCCGCCCGCCGCCAGAATATGATTTTCCTTAATCAGAATGCCGTCGAACAGGCCGATGCGCTGGTTGTGGCCACCGCCTACTTTGACGGCATATTTTTCAGCCAAGCGCAGACCGGGCAGGGTCTTGCGGGTGTCCAGAATTTTGGCGTGCGTACCGGCTACCGCATCGACATAGCGACCAGTCAGGGTCGCGACAGCGGAGAGGGTTTGCAGGAAATTCAGACCGCTGCGTTCGGCGCTCAGCAAGGCACGGGCATTGCCGCGGATTTCGCATAGCAGTTGCCCGGCGTGGGCGCGTTCGCCTTCTTGGCCGTGCCAAACGATGGTGCAGTCGGGGTCGAGTGCTTTAAAACAGCCTTCGAACCAAGCCGTGCCGCACAGTATTGCCTCTTGCCGGGTAATTACACGGGCATGACCGGTTTGTCCGGCAGGAATCAGTTGCGCGGTCAGGTCGCCGCTGCGCAAATCTTCTTGCAGGGCGGCGGTGATGTTTTGTCGGATAATCGCATCGAGGTCGGATAGAGCGGACATGGTTGCGGGCGGTTTTCAAGAACGGATTGCGGGGAATTGTAGTCGAGAAGGTGGGTGAACGGCACGAATTCTGTCGAAAAACGGGACGCAGCATGTTCCATGCAGCGTATGGAAAGCTTAGAATGCGTGAAGCCTTTAGCAGGCTGCACAGGGAGGGAAACATGAAGTTAGCTGCTCCGCCGCCGGATTCGTTCGGTTTCTTTGCTTCACTCTCTTTTTTCTACAAACTGCTGGCCTCGTTCGCGCTGGTGGTGATCCTGCCGGTCGTGGGGCTTTCCATCTACAGTTACGTGATGGAAAGAGAGCATGCTGTTGAGCAAGAAATCGCGACGCTAAGCGCGAATTCGAGAAAAATCGCCGACGATATCGATAAGTATCTGCTGGCTAACCAGAATCTGGTGCGGCACTTGGCGCTGAACGGCGAGGTCGAGAACTTCCTGCGAAAGAAAACGCGCAGCAATATGGAAATCAAGGCGTTCCACCATTTGTTGCAGGAGCAGTTGTCGATCTCGCCGGAATACAACGTGCTCTATGTGCTCGACATGCAAGGAACCTGCCTGGCTGCAACCGATACTTCTTTTATCGGGCAAAATTATGCTGTCAGGTATTACTTTCGCGAGGCGCTAAAAGGGCGGGTATATAAGAGCGACTGGAGTATCGGCCTGACCAGCGGTGAGCCAGGCATTTATTTTTCCGCGCCGGTGACTGCGGAAGGACATACTGTCGGCGTTATGGTGCTGAAACTGCGTGTGACCCGGATACAGGATTTGGTTGCTATTTGGAAGTTGCAGGACAAAGATGCGGTCTTGCTGAACGGCGCAGGCGTCATCCTGACCCATACGCGACCGGAATATAATTATCGTGCACTGATCGAACTGACCACAGCCGAACAGGCGCGTATCGCCGATAACCGGCAGTTCGCGGATAAAAAGATCGAATCGCTCGGTTTGCAGGAGGTGAGGAAAGCACTGGATCGAAGCTTGTCTGGAAAGCAAACCGAAATCGTAAAATACCGTTTTCAGGATCGGGAGAAGCTTCTCGCGCTGAGTAGTCTGAAAGAGCAAAACTGGGCGGTAGCGGTTGCTGTACCGGAGAGTTTGGTCTATTCCCAATCCAACCTGATCTTGCGCAATACACTGGTATTTTCTTTGCTTTCAATGAGCGCGGCGATTGCGGTCGGCGTTCTGATGGGGCGGTTGATTGCGCTGCCGATTCGCCGGCTGACCCATACGGTCAACCGGTTCGGTGCGGGACACGCCGAGGTGCGGGCGGAGGTCGAATCGGCGGATGAAATCGGGCAGCTTGCCGCCAGTTTTAACCGCATGGCCGCGACGATCAGCGATTATATGCACGGGCTGGAAGACAAAGTCCGTGAGCGTACGCGCGAACTGGAGCGATTGAATGCCGAATTGAAAAACATATCGGTACACGATGCGCTGACCGGGTGCTATAACCGGCGGTATCTGTACGAGCAATTGGGGAACGAGATTGCGCGTGCAAAACGTCACGGTTTGGGACTATCGGTCATTATGTGCGATCTGGATTATTTCAAGGCTGTTAACGACGAATACGGGCACCTTGCGGGCGATGCGGTTTTGCGGGCATTCGGCGGTTTGCTGTTGGAAATGTCGCGCGACCATATCGATTGCGTAGCGCGTTACGGCGGTGAGGAATTCGTGTTGTTGCTGCCGGATACCGATCTAGAGGGCGGGATAAAATTGGCCGAGCGGTTGCGGACGGCATTCGATAATCAGCCTGTGCGCATTGGTGCCGGGCAAGAGGCTCATGTGACGGCTAGCTTTGGCGTGACGGCGGTGTATTTTCCGTCGGACGACAGGCTGGTGACGCCCGATGCGCTGATCAGCAAGGCGGATAAGCTCTTGTACGATGCCAAAGAGGCCGGACGAAACCGGGCGAAGGCGGAAAGCTTCTGAGCGGATTCTCTTGAAATTGCCGAGTTGAACCCCATCTACCCGGCAATCGAATCTATTTCCAAGGAGAAGCCATGCGTTTCGACAAATTCACCACCAAATTCCAGCAGGCGCTGTCCGATGCGCAAAGCTTGGCCGTGGGCAATGACAGTCAGTTTATCGACCCGCTGCACCTGTTGCTGGCGTTGCTGAACGATGCCGACAGCGGAGCCGGTTCGTTGCTGGCTCGTGCGGGCGGGAATGTGTCCGCGCTGAAAATTGCGGTGAACGAGGCAGTTGTACGTTTGCCCAAGGTAGAAGGGCATGGCGGCGAGGTGCAGGTCGGACGCGACTTGAACAATCTGCTGAACCTGACTGACAAAGAAGCGCAGCAGCGTGGCGATCAATTCATTGCTTCGGAAATGTTCCTGTTGGCGTTGACCAACGACAAGGGTGAGGCCGGGCGATTGCTGAAACAACATGGCGTGGCACGCGCCCCGCTGGAGCAGGCGATTGCCGCAGTGCGCGGTGGGGCTTCGGTCGATAGTCAGGAAGCGGAAGGGCAGCGCGAAGCCTTGAAGAAATATACTCTCGATCTGACTGAGCGTGCGCGCCAGGGGAAGCTCGATCCGGTCATCGGTCGCGACGACGAGATTCGCCGCGCAATTCAGGTATTGCAGCGCCGAACCAAAAATAATCCGGTGCTGATCGGTGAGCCGGGCGTGGGTAAAACCGCCATCGTGGAAGGTCTGGCCCAGCGCATTGTGAACGGCGAAGTGCCGGAAACGCTGAAAAATAAGAAGGTGTTGGTACTCGATCTGGCAGCATTGCTGGCCGGAGCGAAGTATCGCGGCGAATTCGAAGAGCGTCTGAAAGCTGTGCTGAAAGAGTTGGCGATGGACGAGGGCCGCACAATCGTGTTTATCGACGAAATTCATACCATGGTCGGTGCGGGTAAGGCCGAAGGCGCGATGGATGCCGGTAATATGCTCAAGCCGGCACTGGCACGCGGCGAATTGCACTGTATCGGTGCGACCACGCTGGACGAATACCGCAAATACATCGAAAAAGACGCTGCACTGGAGCGCCGCTTCCAAAAAGTGTTGGTAGACGAACCCTCCGTCGAGGCGACGATTGCCATTCTGCGCGGCTTGCAGGAAAAGTATGAGCTACACCACGGCGTGGAAATTACCGACCCGGCGATTGTGGCGGCGGCAGAGTTGTCGCATCGCTATATTACCGACCGCTTCTTGCCTGACAAGGCAATCGATTTGATCGACGAGGCTGCTGCGCGCATTAAGATGGAAATCGACTCCAAGCCGGAGGAAATGGATAAGTTGGATCGTCGCCTGATTCAGCTCAAGATCGAGCGCGAGGCGGTAAAAAAGGAAAAGGACGAGGCTTCGCAAAAGCGTCTGGGGCTGATCGAAGAAGAAATCGAGCGGCTGTCGCGCGACTATGCCGATCTGGAAGAAATTTGGAAAGCGGAAAAGGGCGCGGCGCAGGGTGCGGCGCAAGTGAAAGAAGAAATCGACCATGTGCGCGCCGAGATTGCGCGTTTGCAGCGCGAAGGCAAGCTGGATAAGGTAGCGGAGTTGCAATACGGCAAATTGCCGCAACTGGAAGCCAAACTGAAAGAGGCGGCGCAACGCGAAGCCGAGGGCGGTCAGCAAAAGAACCGATTGTTGCGCACCCAAGTCGGCGCGGAAGAAATTGCCGAAGTGGTCAGCCGTGCGACCGGCATTCCTGTTTCCAAGATGATGCAAGGCGAGCGCGACAAGCTGCTGCGCATGGAAGACAAATTGCACGAGCGGGTGGTGGGGCAGGACGAAGCTGTGCGGCTGGTGTCGGATGCGATTCGCCGTTCGCGTTCCGGGTTGTCCGACCCGAACCGTCCGTATGGTTCTTTCCTGTTCCTCGGCCCGACCGGCGTCGGCAAGACCGAACTGTGTAAGACACTGGCCACCTTCTTGTTCGACTCCGAGGAGCATCTGATTCGCATCGATATGAGCGAATTCATGGAAAAACACTCGGTTGCACGCTTGATCGGCGCCCCTCCCGGCTATGTCGGCTACGAAGAAGGCGGCTATCTGACCGAGGCCGTGCGCCGCAAACCGTATTCGGTGATTTTGCTGGACGAGGTGGAAAAGGCGCACCCGGACGTGTTCAATGTGCTGCTGCAAGTGCTGGACGACGGTCGCATGACCGACGGGCAGGGGCGCACGGTGGACTTTAAGAATACCGTGATCGTGATGACCTCCAATCTGGGTAGTCAGATGATCCAGCAAATGGCGGGTGACGACTATCAGGTGGTGAAGCTGGCAGTGATGGGCGAGGTAAAAACCTATTTCCGGCCTGAATTTATCAACCGTATCGACGAAGTGGTGGTGTTTCACGCACTGGACGAACGCAACATCAAGTCGATTGCACGCATTCAGATGCAAGGTTTGGAACGTCGTCTTGCCGCGATGGAAATGAAGCTGGACGTGACCGATGCGGCACTGGCGGAAATCGCCACTGCCGGATTCGATCCGGTGTACGGTGCGCGTCCGCTGAAGCGTGCGATTCAGGCGCAGGTGGAAAATCCGTTGGCGAAATACATCCTCGAAGGCAAGTTCTCAGCGAAAGACACGATTAAGGTGGATTGCGCGGGCGGCGTGATGCGGTTCGAGAAAAAGTAATCTCGCATCGCTGGCAGTAGCTTGAAGAGCCGGGGCGTGGCCGTTCCGGCTCTTTTTGTTTTTAATGTATTGATTCTTAGTTAATATGTGTGCGCGCATGCAAGTTGCATGTACAGATATGTATCAGAAAATCCCTACGGCAAGGTCAGGATTTCCCGATATGCGTGCCAGAAAAAACGCTATATGCTCCTCAATGACAGATTGATAAAAATAAAATTAGTCACTTCGAGGAGGAGTTATGAAAAAACTAAGTGTCGCTCAGCGCCTGCGGTTGGTGGTTATGATGTTCTCAGCGGCTTTATTGGTCGTCGCCGTACTTGGCGCGGTCAGTTTGCGGCAAACCAATGCGCATTTCGAAACGACCTATAACGACCGGGTTGTGCCGTTGCAGCAGCTTAAGATTATATCGGATATGTATGCCGTGAACATTGTGGATACCGCCCACAAAACACGGGACGGGGCGCTGAACTGGACGCAGTCCCGGCAAAACCTGGAGGAGGCGCGGCAGAAGATTCAGGTTGAGTGGGACAGTTATCTGGCGACCTATCTGACGCCAGAAGAAAAACAACTGGCAGATAACGCTTCGACAGCGATGCGCCCGGCCAATGAATCGGTGGAAAAACTGCTGAAGCTGGTCGAACAGCAAGATCAT
This sequence comes from Pseudomonadota bacterium, assembly GCA_040757065.1. Lineage (GTDB taxonomy): Bacteria > Pseudomonadota > Gammaproteobacteria > Burkholderiales > Gallionellaceae > JBFLXR01. The sequence goes on along the minus strand of JBFLXR010000002.1, from coordinate 35,603 downwards.
GCCGGTCTGACGGCATTCGCCGCACGGGAGATGTATCCCGCCATCGATCCGGTAACGGATAGCATTTCCAAACTGGTCGATTTGCAGTTGCGCGTTGCAAAAGAGGAATTCGATGCGGCGGAGTCGGCATACCGGACGGCCGTGACGGTGTTCGTGTCCGTGGTGAGTATTGCGTTGATCGTCGGTTTTTATTTTTCCAATACCATTATTCGCCGTCTGGTGCGGGAAATCGGCGGCGAGCCTTCGGATGTGGCGGCGATTACTGCCAAAATCGCATCGGGCGACCTGACGTCTCGAATCGTTGTGCGGCAGGGCGATACGGCGAGTATCGTGGCTTCTCTGAAAACTATGCAAGACCGGATGCGCAATACTATCGGCCAAGTCGTTTCTTCCGTACAGCAGGTTTCATCGGCTGCGAACCAGATTGCGGCGGCTTCTTCCCAGTTGTCGGTCGGCATCGAAACGCAGAGCGGCGCGACTTCGGGAATCGCCGCGTCGCTGGAAGAGCTGACGGTCAATGTTCATCATTTGTCCGAGCATTCCGGTCAGGCGAACAATCTGGCTGCGCAATCGAACCGGATGTCGCAACAGGGCGGCGAAGTCATTCGTCAGACGACGGGCGGCATGCTATCGATTGTGGGGAAGGTGCGCGAAACGGCGGACGGGATTTCGCAACTCGGCAGAGAGTCGGAGAGCATTTCGAATGTTGTGCAGGTCATCAAGGACGTTGCGGAGCAAACGAATTTGCTGGCGTTGAATGCGGCGATCGAGGCTGCGAGAGCGGGCGAGCAAGGGCGCGGTTTCGCGGTGGTGGCGGACGAGGTGCGCAAGCTGGCTGACCGCACGACGATCGCAACCGGGGAAATCGGCGGGCTGATTTCGGCGATTCAGCATAGCACCAAAGTCGGCGTGGTCAGCATGAACGAAGTCGTGACGGATGTCGAGGTGGGTTCGAATCTTGCCGGAAGTGCGGGCGCATCCATTCGCGAGATCGGCGAGATGTCCGGCAAAGTTATGCAAGTCGTGCAGGAAATTTCCGTGGCGCTTTCGGAGCAAAGTACTGCCTGTTCGGATATTTCGAACAATGTGGCGAGCGTTGCTGCGATGGCGGAAGAAAATAGCGCCGCCACGCAACAGGTTGCGCAGTCTGCCCATGTGTTGCAGGATATTTCGAATCACCTGAATGAGTCGGTTGCTATGTTCAGGGTATGAGTGCCATTATCCTCTAAACGTTTGCTGACGGGGGCTGCTGCGGCAGCCCTTGTTATTTGGCGCGCTTTTCCGCGCGGAATTGGGTAACATTGCATTTGTGGCGCGCAACGACGCGCCGGTACTAGGTGTGCGGATATGAAAATTCATGAATATCAGGCGAAGGCTGTGTTGCGCGAGTATGGCGTGGTAACACCGCGCGGCATTCCATGTTTCAGCGTTGAAGAAGCAGAGGCGGCTGCACGGCAGCTTGGGGGCAGCGTGTGGGTAGTCAAAGCGCAAATCCATGCAGGCGGACGCGGCAAGGGCGGTGGTGTTAAGGTCGCGAAATCGCTCGACGAGGTGCGCAATTATGCCAGCCAGATTCTCGGTATGCAGTTGGTAACCCATCAAACCGGGCCGGAAGGGCAGAAGGTAAAACGTTTGCTGATTGAAGAAGGTGCCGCTATCGCGAAGGAATACTATGTCGGGATGGTGATCGACCGCAGTAAACAGCGCGTGGCGCTAATTGCCAGCAGTGAAGGCGGGATGGAGATCGAAGAGGTGGCTGCGCATGCACCGGAGAAAATACACACTTTGTGGGTTGATCCTGTGGCGGGGCTGACCGATGCGCAAGCCGATGAGGCGGCGCGCAAGGTTGGTATTCCCGATGCCGCGCTGGGCGATGCGCGCGCGGCGCTGCAAGGTTTATATCGCGCCTTTGTGGAAAAAGACGCGATGCTGGCGGAAATCAATCCGTTGATTCTGACTGCCGATCAAAAAGTGGTGGCCTTGGATGCCAAAATCAATTTCGACAGTAATGCACTGTATCGTCATCCGGAATTGACGGCATTGCGTGATTTGGACGAAGAAGACCCAGCCGAAGTCGAGGCTTCCAAGTTTGACCTGAGCTACATCGCGCTGGATGGAGATATCGGCTGCTTGGTGAATGGGGCCGGGCTGGCGATGGCGACCATGGACATTATCAAACTGTACGGCGGAATGCCGGCCAACTTCCTCGATGTGGGCGGCGGTGCCAGCAAAGAAAAGGTGACGGAAGCATTCAAGCTGATGTTGAAGAATCCCAAGCTGCGCGCAATTCTGGTGAATATTTTCGGCGGCATTATGAAGTGCGATGTGATCGCCGAGGGCGTGGTGGCCGCCGCGCGCGAGGTGCAGTTGAGCGTACCGCTGGTGGTGCGGCTGGAAGGCACCAATGTCGAGTTGGGTAAAAAGATTTTGGCGGAATCCGGCTTACCGATTATTTCTGCCAACGATATGGCAGACGCGGCGGCGAAAGTCGTGGCTGCAGCAAAGGGGGCGTAATGTCCATTCTGATTAATAAAGATACCAAAGTCATCACGCAGGGGATGACCGGCAAGGTGGGGCAATTCCACACCTTTCACTGTAAAAGTTACGCGAACGGCGCGAATTGTTTTGTGGCCGGGGTGAATCCGAAAAAGGCCGGCGAAAGTTTCGAGGGTATTCCGGTTTATGCTTCAGTGCGTGAAGCCAAAGAGCAAACCGGTGCGACGGTGTCGGTGATTTATGTGCCGCCGGGCGGCGCGGCGGCGGCGATCGACGAGGCGGTGGAAGCGGAACTCGACTTGGTGATTTGCATTACTGAGGGGATCCCGGTTCACGATATGTTGCGTACCCGCTACAAAATGCAGGGCAAGAAAACCTTGATGATCGGGCCGAATTGTCCGGGCGTGATTACGCCGGACGAAATTAAAATCGGCATTATGCCGGGGCATATCCACCGTAAGGGGCGCATCGGTGTGGTGTCGCGTTCCGGCACGCTGACTTACGAGGCGGTCGGACAGTTGACCGCGCTGGGTTATGGGCAGTCGTCTTGCGTCGGGATCGGCGGTGATCCGATCAACGGCATGAAGCACTTGGATGTGATGAAGCTATTCAACGACGATCCGGAGACCGATGCAGTGATTATGGTCGGCGAGATCGGCGGCAGCGACGAAGAAGAGTGCGCGCGCTGGATTAAAGAAAATATGCAAAAGCCGGTCGTCGGCTTTATTGCCGGTGTGACGGCACCACCCGGAAAACGGATGGGGCATGCCGGGGCGATTATTTCCGGCGGGCAAGGCGGAGCGGATCAAAAGCTGGCGGTGATGGAAGAGTGCGGCATACACATTACGCGCAATCCGGCGGAAATGGGGCGCGTGATGCAGCGCGTGCTGAAAGGGTAACGCATGCTGGAGATGCTATCTTCCGCCCAGTTTTGGATGGATGTTTTCAAGATTATCGTCATCGATATTCTGTTATCCGGCGATAACGCCGTGGTGATTGCACTGGCTTGCCGCAATTTGCCGCCGGAGCAGCGTAAAAAAGGGGTGTTATACGGTGTGGCGGGGGCGATCGGTCTGCGAGTCGTGCTGACCTTCTTCGCGGTCGGTTTGCTGACTTTGCCGTATTTGAAGCTGGTCGGCGCGCTGATGTTGTTGTGGATCGGCGTGAAACTGATTTTGCCGGAAGACGAGCACGACGAAGGCAACGTGAAGGCGGATACCCATTTGTGGGGGGCGGTAAAGACTATCATTATCGCCGACTTTATTATGAGTCTGGACAATGTGCTGGGGGTGGCTGCGGCGGCGAAGGGCAATGCGTTCTTGCTGGTATTCGGTTTGCTGGTCAGCATCCCGCTGATCGCCTGGAGTAGTCAGCTGGTGCTAAAGCTGATTGACCGTTTCCCTGTGATTATTTATCTTGGCGGGGGATTGCTGGGGTATGTAGCGGGTGAAATGCTGGTGAGTGACGAACATTTCGCCGGGTTGGCAGAGCGCATGCATGCGCTGCACTTGCTTATTCCGCTGTTGTGCGCCGTTATGGTGGTGGTGGCCGGCAAGGTGCTGGCGCTGCGTAAAGCGGCCAAGGCTCCCGTGGTGGATTTGGTGGATGAACGCATCTCCAAGTAAGGTGACATGATGAAAATATTGATTCCCGTGGACGGTTCGCCGAGCAGCTTGCATGCCGTCGAGCATGTGATTGCGAGTGTGGACTGGCTGAAATCCCCCCCGGAGATTTTTCTGCTGAATGTCCAGTGGAAGCTGGCGACCGGCAATGTCAAATTGTTCATCAGTCAGGAAACGATCAACGATTACTATCGTGAGCAGGGCGAGGCCGCTTTGGCAGCAGCGCGTGCGAAGCTCGATGCAGCGGGTTTGCCCTATACTTACCACATCAGCGTCGGTGCGCCGGCCGATGCGATTATTCAATATGCGCAAGCGCATCAGACCGACCAGATTGTAATGGGTGCGCATGGACAAAAAACGCTTTCAAGCATGTTGCTCGGCTCGATTGCCGGGAAGGTGGCGCATTTGTCGGATGTGCCCGTATTGTTAGTGAAATAATCCGGGCGAAAACGCCCTGCGCCGGAGGCTAAGGAAGCGTGGACATACAGGACGCACTGGAAATCGCGAGTCTGACCGATCAGGGACGCGTGCGTCCGCACAATGAAGATAGTCTGGCCTGGGATGCGGCGTGCGGCTTGGTTGTGTTGGCCGATGGCATGGGGGGGTACAATGCCGGCGAAGTGGCCAGCGGACTGGCTGTTCGAGCGCTGACCGATGGTTTTGCCGCAGATTTCGCGCAACTGCGCGCCGCGCGGCGCGACAACGGCGGCGCTGTCCAGATTGCGGCGGAGTTGTTGAATGTGTATGTACATAAAGCCAACCGCGTGATCTATGAGATGGCGCGCGTGGAAGCGGAGTGCGCCGGGATGGGAACGACGCTGGTCGCCGGGGTGTTTTGCGACAATAAGTTGGTAACGGCGCATGTCGGCGATTCGCGGTTATATCGTTTGCGCGACGGACAATTGGAGACGGTTACCCGCGATCACTCGCTGGTGCAGGAAATGGTGGATGGCGGGCTTATCAGCAAGCATGACGCGCGCCGCTCCAATAACCGCAACCTGATTACCCGCGCACTGGGTACGCAGCCGGATGTGGAAGTGGAGATCGGCATTTACCCGGTTCGGGTAGGCGATCTTTACCTGTTGTGTTCGGACGGCCTGAACGACATGGTCGAAGACGAGGAAATCGCCGAAATTGCGGAGGCATTGCAGGCCAATTTGCCGTTGACGGCCAATCATTTGGTGCAGTCGGCGAACGATTACGGTGGGCGGGATAATATTTCCGTGTTGCTGGTGAAAGTGAAGGCGGACTTCGCATTGCCGCGCAAGTGGCTGGCGCGATGGCTGCCCTGAGCGAGTTCTTTTGAGCGAGGGTTTTATATGTCTGCAAAGTTGATACTGAGTCTGGACGGCATCGTGATGCAAACTTACCCGGTCGATAAAGAAAGTATTAAGATCGGACGGAAAGCGGATAACGACATTGTGATCGATAATCTGGCGATCAGCGCCGAGCATGCGATCATTAAAACGATTTTGCACGACTCGTTCCTGGAAGACCTCGACAGCACTAACGGCGTATCGGTCAACGGTGTGCCGGTCAAACAATATCATTTGAAAAATAACGATGTCATCGAGATCGGGAAATTCCGGTTGAAATACCTGAACGACAAGCCGGTCAGCAAAGCGAAAGAAGACGTCGAACGTACTATGGTAATGCGTACCCCGTTCGGTGCGCCTGCCGCCAAGAACGAAAAGACTTCCGCCGCGCCGCAAGCCCAGATAGCGGCCATGAAAGTGCTGGCGGGAGAAAATGCCGGTTCCGAGATCGATCTCGACAAGAGCTTCGTGATGCTGGGCACGAAGGGCGTGCAAGCAGCGGTGGTTACCAAGCGTCCGCAGGGGTATTACATCACCCATGTCGAGGGGGATAAGCACCCCGTTCTGAATGGCACTGAATTAAACGAGCATCCGCACTTGCTCAAGGCGGGCGATGTCGTGGAAATCGGGAATGCCCGTTTCGAACTGTATTTCAAGGCCTGAGCCGGGAGGGGCGCTCGATGAGAATTAAAGTGCTGGGTTGCAGCGGCGGAGTGGGCGGGAATTCCCGCACGACTTCGTTCCTGGTCGATCAGGATATTCTGATCGATGCCGGCACAGGCGTGGGTGAGATGAGTCTGGCGGAAATGAGCCAGATCGACCACGTGTTTCTGACGCATTCGCATTTGGATCATATTGCGATGTTGCCCTTGCTGGTGGATAGCGTAGGTTTCTTGCGGTTACGTCCGATTACGATTTATGCCACCGAAGAGACGCTGAACATTCTGGAGCAGCATATCTTTAACTGGAAGGTGTGGCCGGATTTCAGCAAGATACCCGATGCGGAGCAGCCTTATGTGCGTTATTGCGCGGTGCGGGACGGCGAAACGGTAGAGTTGAACGGCAGGCGGTTTACGCCGATTGCCGTGAACCATGTGGTGCCGGCGGTGGGATACTGTGTCGACAGCGGCGAAGCCAGCTGGGTGTTCAGCGGCGATACCACAACGAACGACAGCTTGTGGGCGGTTGTCAACGAGACCGGCAATTTGCGCTACTTGGTCGTGGAGACGGCTTTCCCGAATGCGGGCAAAGAGCTGGCGATGCGTTCGAAGCATTATTGCCCCAGTTTGCTGGCGGACGACTTGGCGAAACTGAAGCGAACAGCGGAGTTGTATATTACCCATATGAAACCGGGGGAGATCGATTTGACGATGCGTGAGTTGCGGGAGGATGTGGCGGCTTATGCGCCGCAAATGCTGCAAAACGGGCAGGTTTTCGAGTTTTGATGTACGGTCTGGCAGTAATAAACAAACGAGTCGGTTGGCAGGGGGATAGGTGAGTATTCAAGGGATGGGCGAGACTGGATTAAAGCTGGCGGACGGGGGCGATGCTGCGTTGCAGCCGGGGCTGTTGCAGGCGTTGAAAGGTCTGCTCGATCTGATTCGCACAACGTCCAGCGTCGACGAGATCATGCCCGAAATATCGCGCGGCGTGTGCGCGCTGTTCGGGGCGGATCGTTTCACGTTGTATGTGGTGGACGAGGATCACAGTTCGCTGATTTCCAAAGTGAAGGTCGGCGCCAACGCTTTTAAAGATTTGAAGCTGCCGATCAGCGAGCAAAGCGTGGCCGGTTTTGTCGCGCTGAACAAGCAGATGCTCAATATCCACGATATTTACGACTTGCGCGAACTGGCCTCGCACAGCACGAATTTGCGTTTTATGCAGGAAGTCGATAAGCGTACCGGCTATCGCACCAAGCAAATGCTGCTGGCCCCGGTGTTGGATACTACCAACAACGACGAGTTGCTGGGGGTTGTTCAGATTATCAATAGTCGGAACGACCAGCCTTTTTCGAAAGCATTGGAAGGCGGCATGGTTCAGTTGGCGGATGCGCTTTCCTCCGCTTTGCGCCTGCGCGAAGCGGTGAAAACTAAGTACGACTTTCTGGTGTGCGACGGCGTCTTGTCGGCAGCGGAGTTTGCGCTGGTTTGTCGCACCGCGCGTCGTAAGGGCGTGGGAATCGAGGACGTGTTGCTCGACCAGTTTCAGATCAAGCCGCAAGTACTTGGTCAGGCGCTTTCCAGGTTTTTCGGAGTGCCTTACGAGCCGTTCAAGCCGGATCGCATTCGCCCGGCGGATTTGCTGAAAAATCTCAAACGCGAATACTTGGGCAGCAATCACTGGTTGCCGCTGGACGAAACGCCGGAAGGAATGGTCGTGCTGACCACCGACCCGGAAAGAACGCGCGCTTCGCGGGTGGTGAATAATATCTTCCCCAAGCACCCGCTGATCTACAAGGTATGTTCGCAGCGCGAGTTCGACGCCACGCTGGACCAGTATTTCGGCAAGCTGGGCGACGAGGCCGGGCACGGACTGGAATCCGTCGACGATTTGCTGACCTCGCTCGGCGGCGACGAGGAGGAGATCGCAGGCGGCATTACCGCAGAAGACGTGAGTGCTGCAGCCGACAACGAGCTGGTCAAGCTGGTGAATAAGATTGTTGTCGATGCCTACAAAATGGGGGCATCCGATATTCATATCGAGCCGGCACCCGGCAAAGATAAAACGCTCATTCGTTTCCGCAAGGACGGCTCGCTGTTGCCATATATCGAAATTCCGTCTTCCTACCGCAGCGCTGTGGTGACGCGGATCAAGATCATGTGCGATCTGGATATTTCGGAAAAACGCAGGCCGCAGGATGGCAAGATCAAATTCAAGAAATTCGGCCCGTTGGATATCGAATTGCGCGTGGCGACCCTGCCGACGCAGGGCGGGGTCGAGGATGTGGTGATGCGTATTCTGGCCAGCGGCGAGCCGATTCCGATGGATAAGCTCGGGCTGTCGGAGCGTAACCTGTCCACACTGAAAGGCATCGTGACCAAGCCGTATGGCCTGTTTTTCGTGTGCGGCCCGACCGGTTCCGGTAAAACGACAACGCTGCATTCGGTACTCGGCTACATCAACAAGCCGGAAACCAAAATCTGGACAGCGGAAGACCCGGTGGAAATCACCCAGAAGGGCTTGCGGCAAGTGCAGATCAATAAAAAAGCCGGGCTGGATTTTGCCACGATTATGAAAGCTTTCCTGCGTGCCGATCCCGATGTGATTATGGTGGGCGAAATGCGCGACCGCGAAACGGTTTCGATCGGTATCGAAGCCTCGCTGACCGGCCATCTGGTGTTTGCTACGCTGCATACCAACAGTGCGCCGGAGTCGATTATTCGTCTGCTGGATATGGGTATGGATCCGTTCAATTTCGCCGATGCGTTGCTGGGGATTCTGGCACAGCGGTTGTGCAAGCGGCTCTGCAAGGAATGCAAGAAACCCTATGAACCAGACGAGGCTGAAATTCAGTCACTGCTGACGGAATTTGTCGATGAACTGAAACACACCGATAAATGGCAGCGCGATCCTGAAGGTGCAAGACAGGAGTTGTATGCCGACTGGAAGAAGCGCTTCGGCGGAGAGGGCGGCAAATTTACTTTGTATAAACCTGTCGGTTGCGACAACTGTGCCGGAACGGGCTATCGCGGGCGGGTCGGCTTGCACGAGCTTTTGGTCGGGACGGATGCAATCAAAAAAAATATTCAGGAGCATGCCCGCGTGGCGGAGATGTTGGTCACCGCTTTGAACGAAGGGATGTCTACCCTGAAGCAGGATGGTATCGAAAAGGTGCTGCAAGGCATTACCGACATCCATCAGGTACGGATCGTTTGCATTAAGTAGGTATGGAAGAATACGACGATCCGCTGTTGGCGCGTCTGGAAGAGCTGAACCGTATCGGTGCGGCGCTTTCCAGCGAAAAAAACATTCATCGATTGCTGGAGACCATTTTGGTGGCGGCTAAGCGGATAACCCGCGCCGATGCCGGCACGCTGTATCTGGTTGATAATGAAAATCAAGAGCTGCATTTTGAAATCGTCCTGAACGATACGCTCGGTATTACGCCCGGCGGTGGAACCGCGGAACGTTCTGCTTTTGCGCCGGTGCCGTTGTTCGATGAAGAGGGCGCGCCGAACCATACCATGGTGGTGGCGCATGCTGCGCTGAGCGGCAAGACGGTGAACATACCGGATGCTTATATTGCGGCTGGCTACGATTTCTCCGGCACCAAGGAATTTGACCAAAAGAGCGGTTACCGTTCGCAGTCATTCCTGACAGTGCCCATGCGCGATCATGAAAACCAGGTGATCGGTGTGTTGCAGCTCATCAACGCCAAGAGCGAAGAAACCGGCGGTACGACGCGTTTTTCGGCGCAAAACCAGCGACTGGTCGAGTCGCTGGCTTCGCAGGCTGCGATTGCACTGACGAACCGCAAGCTGGTACAGCAACTGGAAGAGTTGTTTGAGTCCTTCGTTAACTTGATTAACACGGCCATCGACGACAAATCGCCCTACACTGGCCGACACTGCGAGCGGGTGCCGGATCTGACCATGATGCTGGCGGAAGCGGTGAGTCGGACGGATACCGGGCCATTCGCGCGGTTCTCGATGAGCGACAAAGACCGTTACGAATTGAAAATCGCCAGCATGTTGCACGATTGCGGCAAAGTGGCAACGCCGGTGTATGTGGTGGACAAGGCGACCAAGCTGCAAACTATTTTCGACCGCATCGCGCTGATTGATACCCGTTTCGAGGTGGTGAAGCGCGATGCCGAGATCGAAATGCTACGCGGAGAGTTGGCTTCGCGTGCGGAAAGCAGGCGGGCAGTGCAATGGCAGGAGCGGTTCGAAGTGCGCTTGCGCGAGATCGAAGAGGATCGCGCTTTCTTGCATACCGTAAATATTGGCAGCGAGCGGATGTCAGACGAGGCGGTCGAGCGCGTTCGGCAGATTGCGCTGCGTTACCGCTGGCGTGATGCACAAGGTGCAGAGCAGCCTTTCCTGTCCGATAACGAAATCGAAAATCTGACCGTACGCGCGGGGACGCTGACTGCCGCTGAGCGTGAGATTATCAATAGGCATATCGATACTACCATCAAGATGCTGGAATCGTTGCCGTGGCCGCAGCACCTGAAGAATGTGCCGGAATACGCGGGCGGGCACCATGAGCGCATGGATGGCAAGGGTTATCCGCGCGGCTTGTCGCGCGAACAAATGTCGGTACAGGCGCGCATGATGGGTATTGCCGATATTTTCGAGGCGTTGACGGCCAGAGATCGCCCTTATAAGAAGGGAAAGACGCTTTCCGAATCCCTAAATATTCTCGGTAAATTCAAGCTGAACGGTCATGTCGATCCGGACTTGTTCGATATTTTTGTCCGGCAAGGGGTGTATTTAGAGTATGCGCGTCGTTTCCTGAGTCCCGAACAAATCGACGAAGTCGACCTGACGCAGATTCCCGGATATACCCCCTAATTTAATATGCGAGTGACGAAAAACGTCACTCGTTTGGCGTCTTGCGTCAGATTGGTTGCGAAGATTCGTCCGTGCAACCAAGGTGTGCGATTATAGTTTTATGATTTTAAATGTTTTTATATTTTATTGCGATTCTGGCACGCAACCTGCATCTTGCAATGCGCACACCCACTGGGTTTGTTATTAACCGCTCTCGGAGGAACATCATGAAGCAAAAAGGCTTTACACTGATCGAATTGATGATCGTTGTGGCGATTATCGGCATTCTGGCTGCCGTAGCGATTCCGGCTTACAGCAACTACACCAAGAAAGCGAAATACACGGAAGTGATTCAAGCTTCCCAATCCCTGAAGGCCGCAGTGGAAGTTTGTGCGACCGATCTGGGTACGGTAACCGGTTGCGATGCGGGTTCCTATGGCATTCCTTCTTCCATTCCGGCGACCACTTATGTGGCCTCTGCTACCGTTACCAATGGCGTAATTACCATTACGCCGAATGCGGCTGGCGGTATTGTGGCGACCGATACCTACAAGCTGACGCCCACCTATAACAGCGGTGCGGTAACTTGGGCGACGACAGGCAGCGGCTGTATCAGCACCGGCCTGTGTAAGTAATCAAGTTTGTATCTAAACAGCCCCTCCTCGCGAGGGGCTTTTGTTTTTATGGGAATGCGATGGCAATCGGGCATTGGCTGAAACCGCTATTTTTAATATCGCTCGTTGGCGCCTTATACGGCTGGTTTTTAGAAAACCCGATAGTCTTCGACGACCTGTATTTTTTTATTCTGGATGAGGGCGGACGTTCAGTCGTCTTCGACTGGTACGATTGGCGGCCTTGGTTGTTGAGGTCGTTACCCTATGCAAGTCTGGCATGGACGGCCGAGATTTTCGGTTTCGGGCTGATACCGTTCCGCATCGGCAATTTGATATTGCACATCGCCGTTACGCTTTCCCTGTTTTACTTCTTGTGCGCATTGTTGCGCTCGGTGCTGCCTGAAGAGCGTCGGGACACGTATCACCGTCCGGTATTCTTTGCTGCATTGTTGTTCGGGCTACATCCGGTAGCCGTTTATGCCGCCGGCTACCTTGTGCAGCGTACGACCCTGATGGCGACGCTGTTCGCCGTGTTGTCCATGGCAGCTTATCTGCGCGGCACGGCCTCCGGGGTGCGGCGATGGGCATGGGCGAGCGTGGTGTTGTACTACTTGGCGGTATTCTCCAAAGAGCATGCCTTAATGCTGCCGGCGGCTTTTGTACTGCTGGAGGGCTTGCTGCATCCCGACTGGCGGCAGCGCGTTCGGGCTAATTGGCGGGTGTTTGCTGTTTGCGCGGCGATTGCATTAATCGTGGTGTTGGAACGTAAAGGGCTGATCGGTTCGGCCTACGAGTTAGAGGCGAGCAGCATGTTGCAGGATTTGGGCGTGGAGTATCCCTATCCGATGAGCGTGCTGACGCAGTGCTGGTTGTTCTTTAAGTACGGCGCATTATGGTTGTTGCCGAACCCGGATTGGATGTCGGTCGATATGCGCGAACCGTTCGCCAAGTCTTTTGCCTCGGTTTATTGGTTGGCCCCGGTGCTGTTTCTGGCATACGGCGCGGTTGCGGCGCGCTTGCTATTACGGCGCGGTAGGGCCGGGCTGGTCGGTTTTGCCTTGCTGTTTCCTTGGGTGATGTTTTTAACCGAACTGGCAACCGTCCGCATCCAAGAGCCTTTCGTGTTGTACCGCAGCTATTTGTGGGCGATAGGCGGGATGGCGGTGTTGCCTGTGATTGCCGGGGCAGTTCGTCGCCGGGTCGCCTACTCCGTGGTGGCAGCGCTGACTATTGCATATATCCCTATCTCGGTCGAAAGGCTGGAAACATTTTCGCATCCCTATCTGCTGTGGGACGATGCCGAGAAGCTCGTGCACGGGCGCAACGATGCGATCGGCGCTTACCGCATTTACTATAACCGGGGAACGGAGTGCATGAAGTTTCTAAACTTCTCGTGTGCGATTTCCGATTTGAAACATTCGATCGCGCTATATCCGGGGTTCCCGGAAGCGTATGGAAATCTGGGGTCAGCATACTTGCAAACGGGGCAGTGGCAGGCTGCGGTGGACAACTTGAGTCAGGCCATTCAGATCGATAATGAAAAGCAAAAACCGAATTGGCGGCATTACTGGTGGCGTGCGCAAGCCTATCAGGGAATGGGGCTGCAAAAAGAATCGGTGACGGATTATGCCGTGACCTGCCTACTGAACCGCAAGGGCTGCGACAAGGCCGGAATGCCGGAGCCACCCTTGCGTTAGCCGCCGCGTCTTTTTTGCGGTTGAGCCAGTAAGACTTCGCGCAGTAGTTTGAGTTCGCTGTCGATGGCGGCGTCTTGGTGGTAGTCGGTGCCGTTGCGTTTGGCGATTTCAAGCTGTTCCACCGCTGCGGCGAGCTTGCCGTCCCACATCAGCGCATAGGCATGGGCGCGGTGCGATTCTTTCAGCTTGTTCATCGCGGCATAGGTGCGTGCCTGCAGTTCGTAGAGGCGTACGTCGCTCGGATGGCTGGCGCTTTCTTCCTCCAGTAACTTCAACGCTTCCTGCGGTCGTTTCGCATCCAGCAAGAGGGCGATATAGTCGTACAGCAACGCACGGTGGTGCGGGAATGCTTGCGTGGCATTCCGGTAGAAGGCAAACAGGTTTTTATCTTCTTTTCCGTACCGTTTCAGTTGACCGGAAAGCGTCAGCAGCATCGGATTGTGTTGCGCTTGCTTGGCAAGCGGGACAAATTCCTGTGCGGCTTGCGCGGATTGGTTATTGCGCAGCAATGCGAGTACCAAGCCGTAGCGCTGCGCAGTTTGGTTGCCGAAACGTTGCGGGCCGAGCGCCGCGGTGAAATAGGCGATGCCTTCTTGCGGTGTTTTCTGCATGGCGAGCAACTTTGCGCGTACCAGATGGAACGACAAGCTATCGGCTACCAGCTTATAGGGAATCTGCTGAACCCGGTTGCCGATATCGGCAATCCGCTCGTTGGTAACAGGGTGGGTGCGCAGATACGTCGGTAGCGTGGTGTTGTCCAGCAAGCGGGTTGCGCGCTGCATGCGCTCGAAGAAAATCGGCATGGCATGCGGGTCGAACCCGGCTTTTTGCAGCATGGTGACGCCGAGTCGGTCGGCTTCCTGTTCGTAGGAGCGGGTGAAGTCGAGTTGTCGCTGAATTGCATTTGCCTGTACCCCGACCATGGCGGCTTGCGCGGCCTGCGGGTTGCTACGGGCAGCAAGCAGCGCCAGCGCCATGGCGGCGATAGAGGCGGCGGTGTCGTACTTCTGACCGGAAATCAAGCGGGCGATGTGATGCTGCGTAACGTGCGCGATTTCATGGCCCATAACCGAAGCTAGTTCCGATTCGCTTTGTGCGGTTAAAACCAATCCCGTGTTGACGCCGACGAAACCGCCCGGCAGGGCGAAGGCGTTAATCGCATTATTGTTGATGGCGAAGAATTCGAAATCGCGTCCCGGTTCGGTGCTGTAGGCCACCAGTTGGTCGCCTAACTGGTTCAGGTAATCGTTGACTTCGGCATCGTCGAGATAACTCTTGTCGGCGCGAATCTCGAATAAACTTTGCTGGCCGATCTGGCGTTCCATCTGAGGCGACAAAGTGTCTTGCGAGGCATCCCCGAGGTCGGGCAAGCCGTCTGCACAGGCTATGCCGGCGAAGAGCGAAAGTAAGGCGATAACGGTTTTCTTCATGCTGTTATGATACCCTGAGATGTAGGCTGCGTGCTGGACAAGCGCGGCACAAATCTGGAAAATGCGCGCCTTTCGAGCGTATGCTCGCAAGCGGATTAGAGGCGAAAAACATGAATGGGTTCAAAAATATCGATGTAATCGAATTGCAGGCTAAGCTGGCGCAGGGCGGGGTGCGCCTGGTGGACGTGCGTACCGACGCGGAAATTGCGCGCGGCTATATTCCCGGTGCGGAGAAGTTGCCCTTGCACCTGTTGCCGATGAAAATCGACGAGCTGAATGCGGCTGAGCCGGTGGTGTTCTACTGTCAGATGGGTGGGCGTTCCGCGCAGGCGGCGGCTTTCGCCAGCGCCAAGGGGTTCACCGAAGTGTATAACCTGCTGGGCGGCATTACCGCCTGGGCTCAATCCGGCAGTGCGCTGCAAGCCTGATGCAATACGATCTGGAACTGGATGCGCGTCAACTGACTTGCCCTTTGCCCATCCTGCGCGCCAAGCGCTCGCTGGCGCAGTTGCAGGGCGGGCAGGTGTTGCGCATCGTCGCGACCGATCCGAAGTCGCCGGAGGACTTCGATGCATTCTGCCAGCAGACCGGTAACATCTTGCTGAGTTGCGCAGAAGAAAACGGCGAATATATTTTTTATATTCGCCGTCGTTCAGTCTAGTGTGCTGACACCCTAGCCGAGCTTCTTGCGCTGGGCTTGCAGTTGCGTCAGCGTGGCGCTGAAGTCTTCCAGCCGCTTGCGTTCCTGCTCTACTACGGCTGCCGGGGCCCGATCTACAAAGCTGGCATTACCCAATTTGCCTTGCGCTTTGGCGATTTCACCGCCGAGACGGGCGATTTCCTTGTCCAGACGTTCGCGTTCAGCGGCTACATCAATTTCGATTTTCAGCATCAGCTTGAAGTTGCCGACGATGGCAACCGCCGCGTCGGTTTCGGGCAGGGCATCTGCCACCGCGACATCGCTTAGTTTGCCCAGCGCTTGCAGGTAGGGCGCAAATGCGTTCAGCGTAGCGGCATCGCCCGCCGCAATCAGCGGTACGCGCTGTGCCGGGGAGATGTTCATCTCGCTACGCAGGCTGCGGCAGGCGGTAACCATTTCTTGCAACAGCCCGATTTGCGCCACGGCTTCGGCATCGCGCATCATCGGGCTGGGGCTGGGCTGCGGGTAGGGTTGCAGCATGATGCTCTTGCCCGATTTTCCCGCCAGCGGCCCGACGATTTGCCACAGTTCTTCGGTAATGAAGGGGATAATCGGGTGTGCCAGACGCAGGGTGGCTTCCAGTACGCGCACCAGCGTGCGGCGGGTGGCACGTTGAGCGGCTTCGCTGCCGTTGCTCATTTGTACCTTGGCGAGTTCTACATACCAGTCGCAGTAGGTATCCCACACCAGTTCGTAAACTGTGCGCGCTGCCATGTCGAAGCGGTAGTGGTCGAAATGTTCGGCCACTTCGGCTTCGGCTTGTTGCAGACGGGCGATCATCCACTTGTCCGCCACCGAATATTCCAGCGGCAGCAACTCGTCGAGGCCGACATCTTTGCCTTCGCAATTCATCAACACGAAGCGGGTGGCATTCCACAGCTTGTTGCAGAAATTGCGATAGCCTTCGCAGCGCTTAAAATCGAATTTGATGTCGCGGCCATGCGAAGCAAGACTGGCGAAGGTGAAACGCACGGCGTCAGTGCCGAATGCCGGAATTCCTTGCGGAAAATCTTTCTTAGTGGCATTGCCGATCGACTCGGCTTGCTTCGGGTTCATCAGGTTGCTGGTGCGTTTCGCCAGCAAGTCTTCCAGCGAGATACCGTCGATCAGATCGAGCGGATCGAGCACGTTGCCCTTGGATTTGGACATCTTATGGCCATGCTGGTCGCGCACCAAGCCGGTCACGTAGACTTCGCGGAACGGCACCTTGCCGGTGAAATGCTTGGTCATCATCACCATGCGGGCAACCCAGAAGAAGATGATGTCGAAGCCGGTGACCAGCACCGAGGTCGGCAGGAAGGCATCCAGTTCCGGGGTTTTGTCCGGCCAGCCGAGGGTCGAGAACGGCCACAGCGCGGAAGAGAACCATGTGTCCAGCACGTCTTCGTCGCGGCGCAGCGGGCCGGTATAACCCTTGGCGGCCGCCATGCGCGCAGCATCGGTTTCGGTGTGGGCGACGTAATGGTTGCCCTTGTCGTCGTACCAGGCCGGAATGCGATGGCCCCACCACAGTTGGCGCGAAATGCACCAGTCCTGAATGTTGGTGAGCCATTGGTTGTAGGTATTGACCCAGTTTTCCGGCACGAACTTTACTTCGCCGGAAGCGACGCAATCCAAGCCTTCTTTCGCGAGGCCGTCCATTTTGACGAACCATTGGTCGGTCAGCATCGGTTCGATCACGGTATGTGTGCGGTCACCGCGCGGCACCATCAGCTTGTGCGGCTTGGTGGCGACCAGCAGGTTTTGCGCTTCCAAATCGGCAACAATGCGCTTGCGTGCCTCGAACCTGTCCAGACCTTGATAAGCGGCCGGGGCCTGTTCGTTGATCTTGGCTTCCAGTGTGAAAATGCCGATCGGCGTCAGCGCATGGCGCTGTCCAACCGCATAGTCGTTGAAATCGTGTGCCGGCGTGATTTTTACACAGCCAGTGCCGAAGGTCGGATCGACATATTCATCGGCGATAATCGGAATGCTGCGGTCGGTTAGCGGCAGTTTGACGCGCTGACCGATCAGGTGCTTGTAGCGCGTATCTTCCGGATGCACCGCTACAGCCACGTCGCCGAGCAGCGTTTCCGGGCGGGTAGTCGCCACAACCAGCGAGCCGACGCCGATTTCCAGCGGGTAGGCGATGTGCCACAGCGAGCCGTCTTCTTCCTGCGAGATCACTTCCAGGTCGGATACGGCAGTACCCAGCACCGGATCCCAGTTCACCAGACGCTTGCCCCGGTAAATCAGCCCCTCGTTATACAGGCGGACGAAAACTTCGGCCACAGCCTTCGACAGTCCTTCGTCCATGGTGAAGCGTTCGCGTTCCCAATCGGGCGAGGTGCCGAGGCGGCGCATCTGACGGGTAATCGTGCCGCCGGAGTATTCTTTCCATTCCCACACCTTCTCCAGGAATTTGTCGCGTCCCAGATCGTGGCGGGTGACACCTTGCGCATCGAGCTGGCGCTCCACCACGATTTGCGTGGCGATGCCTGCGTGGTCGGTGCCCGGCTGCCAGAGGGTGTTATCGCCCTTCATGCGGTGGTAACGGGTCAGCGCATCCATCAGGGTATGTTGGAAAGCATGCCCCATGTGCAAGGTGCCGGTGACGTTCGGCGGCGGGAGCATAATGCAGTAGCCCGGCTTGTCGTGCTCGATGCGGGCCTTGAAGTAGCCGGCTTCTTCCCACTTGGGATACCAGCGTGCTTCGATTTCTTGCGGTTCAAAACTTTTTGCGAGTTCCATTTTGATCTTGTTCGGTGCGGCTTGAAAGGGCGGAATTATAGCCGATTGCGGCACAGCCGGCTTTGCTTCGCCGTTCAGTGATTGTTGAATCAGTTCGGGCAGTTGCGCCTGTGCATTTAGCCATGCGGTTTGCCAGTGTGCATCGAATTGCGCGCGCAACAGCGGTTCGATTCTGCGTGCGATCTCTGCGGCTAGCGCATTGAGGCGCTCATGCTCGGTTGGCTCGGCGTCGGCGGTCTGATGCGTCGGCAGTTCCGGCGGCAAGACGGCTTCGGTCAAAACGGGTAAGGTTTCTCCGGGGGCGATAATGTCGGTCAGCAGAGGAAGGTCATCCGCGATGGGCGGGGTATGCTGATTCATGCGCGGTTTCCGTTGGCGGCTTGTAAATCGAAGTGGCG
Source organism: Pseudomonadota bacterium (assembly GCA_040757065.1). Classification (GTDB taxonomy): domain Bacteria; phylum Pseudomonadota; class Gammaproteobacteria; order Burkholderiales; family Gallionellaceae; genus JBFLXR01. The sequence goes on along the minus strand of JBFLXR010000002.1, from coordinate 17,105 downwards.
GATTTCATAGCCGCGGTCGCGGTAGAAGGCGAAGCGCAGCCGCCCGGCTTGTACTTCTTCTTCGCCGGTGCCGACGATTTCGATCACCCTTTCGAAGCGGCTGAAAAACGGCACGTAGGCGTGATGCAAGCTGATGAGCAGGTGATGGTGCGGGAATTGCGTGCCTTGCCAGTCCACAACGATAGGCATTTCCGTCGCGGCTGTTTCATGGCTGAAACAGTGCGGCAGAAATGCGGTGGCCGGAAAATGCCACAGCAGCTTGTCCAGCGCGCTGGCGGTGGCTTCGTCCGGTGCGTGCAGCATGACCGGCACGCGATTTTGCATCGCCTTGTGGCTGAGCTGACAGGCGGTACGCAGCTTGTCGGTCGAGCCGGTGTAAAAATCCACCTTGGTCATTACTTGGCGGATTGGGCGCGGTTAATCAGGTATTGCGTCAGCAGCGCGACAGGGCGGCCGGTTGCGCCTTTTTCCTTGCCCGATTTCCAGGCAGTGCCGGCGATGTCCAGATGCGCCCAGCGGTAGTCCTTGGTAAAGCGCGAGAGGAAGCAAGCCGCAGTAATGCTGCCGCCGGGGCGTCCGCCGATGTTTTGCATGTCGGCGAAGTTGCTGTCCAATTGCGGCTGGTAGTCGTCCCACAACGGCATGCGCCATGCACGGTCATGTGTTTGTTCGCCTGCCGACAGCAGCTCGTTGGCCAGTGCGTCCTGATTGCTGTACAGGCCGCTGACGACATGCCCCAGTGCAATGACGCAAGCGCCGGTCAGTGTGGCTATATCAATCACGGTTTCCGGCTTGTATTTGCCGGCGTAGGTGAGTGCGTCGCACAAGATCAGGCGGCCCTCGGCGTCGGTGTTCAGAATTTCGATGGTCTGACCCGACATGCTAGTGACGATGTCACCCGGTTTGCTGGCCGAGCCGCCCGGCATGTTTTCGCAGGCGGGAATAATTGCGACTACGTTCAGCGGCAGCTTCATCTCGGCGACGGCTTGCATGGTGCCCAATACGCTGGCTGCACCGCACATGTCGTACTTCATTTCGTCCATTTCCGGGGCGGGTTTCAATGAAATGCCGCCGGTGTCGAAGGTGATGCCTTTGCCGACCAGTACGATGGGTTGTTGCTTTTTATCGCCGCCACGATATTCCAGTGCAATCAGCTTGGCGGGTTGGTGACTACCCTTGGTGACCGACAACAGGGCATTCATGCCCAGCTTCTGCATGTCTTTTTCTTCCAGAACGGAGGATTTCAGCTTAAAGCTTTTTGCCAGTTGCACAGCTTGTTCCGCCAGATAGGTCGGGGTGCAAATGTTGCCCGGTAGGTTGCCGAGATCTTTGGCAAGTTTAATCCCCTGTGCTACGGCGACTGCTTGATTCAGCGCACGTTCTTGCGCAGCGGTCGGGCGCGTTGCGGTGCCGATGACGAGGCGGTGCAGCGATTTGCTGTCCGCCTCGGTTTTGCTTTTCAGTCGATCGAAGCGGTAGTTGGATTCGAAGCCGGACTGTACGATCTGATTCAGCTGCCAGAGCGTGTCGCGGTCGGCGACCGGCAAGTCGGCGAGATACAATGTGGCGTCCTTCGCACCGGTGGCGAGCAGGGCGCGTACGGCAGCACGCAGGCTGTCCAGATAACCGCGCGGTTTCAGATCGTCCATTTTTCCGAAACCGACCAGCAATACGCGGTCGCTTTGCGTGCCGGGTACGTTGTGCAACATCAGCGCGGAGCCTGCTTTGCCTTTCATGTCGCCGCGCGCCACGATGTCGCTCAGGTAGTGCTGTGCAGCTTTGTCGAGGATTTGCGCTGCGTCCGACAATTTACCGCCTTCGAATACGCCGACGACGACACAACCGCAACGCTGTTTTTCCGGACTGCCTTGTTTTATGCTAAATTCCACCCGATTCTCCTTTAATTCCTGATGCTCGCGATTTAACCGATGCCGGATTATCCGCAAACTCCCCGCCAAAAGTCAAAACCGCACCGTTACGGACTGTTTCACCGGACGCTGGTTCGCGAGCTGGTGATGTCCGGATTGTCGGTTTTTGCGGTTCTGTTAGCCGTCGTGGTATTGAGCCAGTTGATTCGGCTGTTGGGCGAATCGGTCAGCGGTATTCTGGCGGCGGAAGGGGTGTTGGCACTGGTCGGGTTCAGTGCGCTCAACTATCTGCCAGTGCTGCTTTCGATCAGTCTCTTTCTTTCCGTGCTGTTGGTGCTGACGCGGAGTTATCGCGACAGCGAAATGGTGGTCTGGTTCAGTGCCGGTATCGGGCTGACGCGCTGGTTGCGGCCCGTGCTGTGGTATGCGATGCCGGTGGTGATCTTGATTGCGCTTCTGAGTCTCGTGCTGTCGCCGTGGGCCTCTTCTAAGGCCGACGAATTCAAGCGTCGGCTGGACAGCCGCGACGATGTGGCGGCTGCGACACCGGGTATGTTTCGCGAATCGAAACAGGCTGACCGGGTATATTTTCTGGAGACGGTGGAAAAAGATAAACGGCGGGTCACAAATATTTTTGTGCAGTCGGTGCAGCACGGCAAGACTGGGACGATGGTTGCCAAGGAAGGCTTTCAGGAAACTGCGCCGAACGGGGACCGTTTTTTAGTATTGCTGAATGGCGCGCGTTACGAGGGGGTGCCGGGTCAGCGCGATTTCAAAATCGTTGAATTCGAGCGGTATGCGATTCGCATCGAGGCGGCAGAGGCACGGCAAGTGGCGAATCCGCACGCGTATTCCACGCGCTACCTGCTGCAAAACCCGACGCCGTGGAATATGTCCGAGCTGGAGTGGCGACTTGGGCTGCCGGTCAGCGCCCTGATTCTGGCTTTGCTGGCGATTCCCCTGAGTTACGTCAATCCGCGTGCGGGGCGGTCGTTTAATCTGCTGATCGCGCTGGTGATGTATATGCTCTACAACAACATGATCAGTGTGACCAATACTTGGGTGGGGCAATCGAAAATTGATGCAGCCACGGGCTTGCTGGGCATACATCTGGTCATGTTGGGGGTGACGGCGTTGTTCTTCTACCGGCGTTTGACATTATTTTCTTGGCGGCGGTTCGTAAAATGAGGTTGCTGACCCGTTATCTGGCCCGCGAAATATACGGCAGTGTGCTGCTGGTGTTTGCCGCATTGATTATGCTGTTCGCCTTTCTCGATCTGATACACGAGCTGAACGTGCTGGGGCGCGGTAATTACAGCGTGGGTTATGTATTGCTATTCGTGCTGCTGACGGTGCCGGGACACATCAGCGAGCTGTTTCCGGTGGCGGTGCTGATCGGTGCGATTGTCGCGCTGGTGCAGATGGCCGCCAATTCCGAACTGACGATTTACCGCAGTTCGGGCGCTTCGCTGGGGCAAATGATTAAGGCATTGCTGAAAATCGGCTTGCCTTTGGTGCTGTTGAGCGTGTTATGCAGCGAGGTGTTGGCGCCGCCTAGCGAAAAAATGGCGCAAAAGCTGCGGCTGAAAGCGCAGAACGCGCAGGTGTCGTTGAAAGAGTTCCGTTCCGGCGTATGGGTGAAAGACGAGCGCAGTTTCGTGAACGTCAAAAGCGTGCTGCCGGACGCGACCATGCAGGAAGTCAGTATTTACGCATTCGACGACAACTACCGGCTGAGCGCAATCACGCTGGCACAGCGCGCTGTCTATGCGGGCGAAGACCGCTGGCGGCTGGAAGATGTGATGCAGACAGTGTTCGACCGGGCGGGAACTACTGTCAATAATCGTCCGGTGCAGGAATGGCGCTCCGCGCTGAATCCGAATTTGCTGAACGTGCTGCTGGTGGTGCCGGAGCAAATGTCGGTCTGGAATCTATATCAGTACATTTCGCACTTGCGCGATAACCGCCAGCAGACTGCGCGCTACGAGATTGTGATGTGGAACAAGCTGGTTTCCCCGCTGGCGGTGCTGGTGATGTTGTTGCTGGCGCTACCGTTCGCCAATTACCACCGCCGTGAAGGCGGGATCGGCCCGAAAGTGTTTATGGGGATTGCGCTCGGCTTGTCGTTTCACTTCCTCGGGCGCTTAACGGGTAGTCTTGGGGCATTGAACGAATGGTCGCCGTTCCTGAGCGCGCTGAGTATGCCGGCGCTATATTCCTTGCTGGCTTGCGCGCTATTGTTGCGGGTCGAACGCCGCTAGTTGGCGGTTATCGGTTCGGTGCGGCGGGCGCGCTGGCCGGTTGGCTGCTTGGTGCGGTATTTTGTTCGCGTACCATCTGCTTGATCTGATCGCGTTTTTCCGGCGGCACCTTGTTGAGCGCTTTGTATTTTTCCCGTACGCGTTTACGCTGTTCGGGGGTCAGCTTACTCCATTGCTCCAAGCGCTCGTGGAAACGCTCTTTTTGCGCGGAATCGAGGTGAGGATACTTCTTCGCCATCACCAGAAAGCGCGTCTGCTGCCTTTCGGTCAGGGTGTTCCAGTTGCCGGCAAGCGGTGCGAGCGCCTGCTGCTGCACCGGCGTTAATGTGTGCCATGGCTGTAGCGCGGCTTCTGCAATGGATGCGTTCAGCGACAACGAGACCAGCAGAAAGAAAACGATGGAACGCAGCTGCATTACGGCTTAGTCCAGATAAACATCCACCGGCAATTCGTCGGTCAGGATGGCAATATCGATTTCCGCTTGCTGATGCTCGTCGGACAGTTGCTCCCAGTAGACCGCGCCGCCAATTAGGAAGAGCGCCAGTGTGGCCATCGCCCAGCGGTTGGGGTGAACGAAAGGCAGGCTGAAGTTGCCGGGCAGGCTCCATGCGTGGGCGCGGCTGGCGACCTTTTGGCGGTCAAGCGCTTCCGTTCGCGCAGCATGCAGGCGGTCGAGTATCGGCTGCTCCAGTCGCAACGCAGCGCGGTCAAGTATCGGTCTGATCGACTCGGGCTTGAATTGATCGTTGTTCATAGTTCGATTCCTTTGGCTTTCAGTGCGGTTGCCAGTGCGCTGGTGGCGCGCGAACAATGGGTTTTGACGCTGCCCTCCGAGCAGCCCATGATCGCGGCGGTTTCCGCTGTGTCCATCTCCTCCCAATAACGCAGCAGGAAGGCTTGGCGTTGACGTTCCGGCAAGTTTTTTAGCGCTTCTTCGATATGCCGGATCAATTCGGTTTGCTCTAGCGCACCGTCCGGGCGTTCGGGTTGGTTGGGATTGTCATCGTTATGCAGAATTTCCAGTGGGTCGCTGTCGTTTTCCTCGTCGTGATGCGGCAGTAACGCGGAAAAGAGCGTTGTCCAGATGGAGCGGACTTTCTGGCGGCGATAAAAATCCCGGATCGTGTTTTGCAGGATGCGCTGAAACAGCATCGGCAGTTCGTCCAAGGGCTTGTCGCCGTATTTTTCGGCGAGCTTCAGCATGGCGTCCTGAACGATGTCCAGCGCCAGATGTTCGTCGTGCACCGCGAACAGCGCCTGTTTGTAGGCGCGGCGCTCGGTTTCGGCGAGAAATCCGGAAAGTTCGCTGCGGGTGGCCAGTTTAAAGCTCCTAAATACGGTAGGCGCGCATACTAACAAATTCCCGTTTCGGCGGGTGTTGGAAAAAGCCCATATCAGTCCGGGGGTTGACCAAAATGCGTCTACCCTTTATCTTGCACGGTTCTTCAATTTGTTTCGATTCAAGGTTTGGTCATGGAACTGACGGGCGCAGAGATCGCCATCCGGTGTTTGCAGGAAGAGGGCGTGGAATACGTCTTCGGCTACCCCGGTGGAGCTGTTTTATTTATTTACGATGCCTTGTTCAACCAGGATAAGGTCAAGCACGTGCTGGTGCGTCACGAGCAGGCGGCAGTACATGCTGCGGACGGCTACGCCCGTTCGACCGACAAGGTTGGGGTGGCGCTGGTAACCTCCGGCCCGGGCGCGACTAACGCGGTAACCGGGATTGCGACGGCCTATATGGATTCGATCCCGATGGTGATTATCAGCGGTCAGGTGCCGACCAGCTATATCGGGGAAGACGCTTTCCAGGAAGTGGATACCGTGGGGATCACTCGTCCCTGCGTGAAACACAATTTTCTGGTGAAGGATGTGCGCGAGCTGGCCTCGACCATCAAGAAGGCGTTCTATCTGGCGAAGAGCGGGCGTCCCGGCCCGGTGCTGGTGGATATTCCCAAGGATGTGTCCGCGCAGAAGGCGGTATTCGATTACCCGTCTTCGATTTCGATCCGCTCTTACAACCCGGCGCGTCATGCCGAGGTGAGCCAGATCAAGCAGGCAGCGCAGTGGCTGCTCGAAGCCAAGCGTCCGATGGTGTATACCGGCGGCGGTGTGGTGCAGGGCAGTGCGGCGCAGCAGCTGACCGAATTGGTGCGTCTGCTTGGCTTCCCCTGTACCAACACCCTGATGGGTTTGGGCGGCTACCCCGCGACCGACAAGCAGTTCCTGGGCATGCTGGGCATGCACGGCACGCTGGAAGCCAATATGGCGATGCAGCACTGCGATGTGTTGCTGGCCGTGGGGGCGCGTTTCGACGACCGTGTGATCGGCAATGTGGCGCACTTTGCGCAGGAAAAACGCAAGATTATTCACATCGACATCGATCCGTCTTCCATTGCCAAGCGCGTGAAGGTGGATCTGCCGATCGTGGGCGACGTGGCGCACGTATTGGGCGATTTGCTGGCAGTGCTGCATAGCAGCAAGCAAAAGCCGGATGCAGAGGCGCTGGCCGGATGGTGGGCGCAAATCGATACGTGGCGCAGCCGCAACAGTCTGACCTATCGTCCGTCGGGCGAAATCATCAAGCCGCAATTCGTGATGGAGAAATTGTATGAAATCACCGGCGGCGATGCCTTCGTGACCTCCGACGTGGGCCAGCATCAAATGTGGACGGCGCAATACTATAAATTCAATCAACCGCGCCGCTGGATCAACTCCGGCGGTCTGGGAACGATGGGTTTCGGCCTGCCTGCGGCGATGGGCGTGCAGTTGGCGCATCCCGATGCGACCGTGGCTTGCGTGACCGGCGAAGGCAGTATTCAGATGAATATTCAGGAATTGTCTACCTGTAAGCAATTCCGTTTGCCGATCAAGATTATTGCGCTGAACAACCGTTATCTGGGTATGGTGCGCCAGTGGCAGGAGTTGTTCCACGGCAACCGCTACTCCGAATCCTATATGGACGCGTTGCCGGATTTTGCCAAGCTGGCGGAAGCCTACGGCCATATCGGTTTGCGCATCGAAAAGCCTTCCGATGTGGAAGGGGCGCTGAAAGAGGCGTTTGTGCGCAAGAACGATTTGGTGTTTTTGGACTTCCGTACCGACCCCACCGAGAACGTCTATCCGATGGTGCCCGGCGGTAAGGGCTTGTCCGAAGTGATTCTGGCGGAGGATCTGTAATGCGGCACATCATTTCCCTGTTGATGGAAAACGAAGCGGGCGCATTGTCGCGTGTGGCGGGCTTGTTCTCGGCACGCGGGTATAATATCGAGTCGTTGACCGTAGCGCCGACCGAAGATGAAACTTTGTCGCGTATGACCATCGTGACCAGCGGTTCCGAAGATGTGATCGAACAGATCAACAAACAGCTGAACAAGCTGATCGAAGTCGTGGCGGTGATGGATCTGACCGAGGGTGATCACTTGGAGCGCGAGCTGATGCTGGTGAAGGTTCGTGCAGTCGGCGAAGCGCGTGAAGAGATGAAACGCATGGCGGATATTTTCCGCGGGCGCATTATCGACGTTTCCGATCAGACCTATACCATCGAACTGACCGGCACCGGGTCCAAGCTGGATAATTTCCTGCGTTCAATCCAGCCGGATTGGATTCTGGAAACGGTGCGCACCGGGGCGTCCGGCATCGGGCGCGGCGGACGAATTTTGAAACTGTAATTGTAGATTTAACTTTGAAGAGGCTAACATGAAAGTTTATTACGACAAAGACGCAGACCTGTCCCTGATTAAGGGCAAGCAAGTAACCATCGTGGGTTACGGTTCCCAAGGCCATGCGCACGCGCAAAACCTGAAGGACTCCGGTGTGAACGTAACCGTTGCATTGCGTAAGGGCGGTGCTTCCTGGGCTAAGGCCGTGGCTGCCGGCCACAACGTCGCTGAAATCGGCGATGCCGTGAAGAATGCCGACGTAGTGATGATCTTGTTGCCGGACGAAACCATGCCCCAGGTATACAGCGCCGATGTTGCGCCGAACCTGAAAAAGGGCGCTGCGCTGGCTTTTGCGCACGGTTTTAACATTCATTACAACCAAATCGTGCCGTCCGCAGATGTGGACGTCATCATGATCGCTCCGAAAGGCCCCGGCCATACCGTGCGTTCCGAATACCTGAAAGGCGGCGGTGTGCCGACCCTGATCGCGGTTTATCAAGATCATTCCGGCAAGGCGAAGGACATTGCGCTGTCCTACGCGGCAGCCAACGGCGGTACCAAGGGCGGCGTGATTGAAACCAACTTCCGCGAAGAAACCGAAACCGACCTGTTCGGCGAGCAAGCCGTGCTGTGCGGCGGCGCAGTGGAGCTGGTGAAAGCCGGTTTTGAAACCCTGGTGGAAGCCGGTTATGCGCCCGAAATGGCCTACTTCGAATGTTTGCACGAATTGAAGCTGATCGTGGACTTGATGTACGAAGGCGGCATTGCCAACATGAACTACTCGATTTCCAACAATGCGGAATACGGCGAATACGTGACTGGCCCGCGCGTGATTGCAGGCGAAGCTCGTGCAGCAATGCGCGAATGTCTGCAAAACATTCAGAACGGCGCCTACGCGAAGCAGTTCATTCTGGAAGGCCGTACCAATTATCCGGAAATGACTGCGCGTCGCCGTTTGAACGCCGAACACCAAATCGAAAAGGTCGGCGGTCAATTGCGCGCGATGATGCCGTGGATCAGCAAGAACAAACTGGTCGACCAAAGCAAGAACTAAGCAGTGCCACGGAAGGGGTGGAGCAGCAGCTCCACCCTTTCTGCTTTTGATGCCGTACCTTTATAGATCGTTTTTCATGCGTTCCTATCCTCATCCTATTATCGCCCGCGAAGGGTGGCCATTTCTGGCAGCGGCAATCACGTTTGCCTTGCTGATGGATTTCTTTGTCGGCGGAGCTGTTGCTTGGCTGGCGTGGGGCATTGCCCTGTTTGTGTTGCAATTTTTCCGTGATCCCGCACGTACGATTCCGCAAGAGGCTGGTGCAGTATTGTCGCCGGCGGACGGCCGTATCGTGGCGGTCGAACGCACCAAAGATATTTACGCTGACCGCGATGCGATCAAGGTCAGTGTGTTTATGAACGTGTTCAACGTGCATTCCAACCGCAGTCCGGTGGATGGCGCGGTGCAGAAGGTGGCATACTTTCCCGGCAAGTTCGTGAATGCCGATCTCGATAAAGCCTCGTTGGAGAACGAGCGCAATGCGGTCGTGCTGCAAACGGCGGACGGACAGACCGTGACAGCGGTACAAGTGGCCGGACTGATCGCGCGACGCATTCTGTGCTACGTCAATGCCGGCGATGTTCTGACGCGCGGTCAGCGCTACGGTTTTATCCGTTTCGGTTCCCGGGTGGATGTCTATCTGCCGCTGGATGCTACCGTTAAAGTTGCGATTGGTGATAAAGTGTCCGCCACCGAAACCATACTGGCGGTATTGCAGACCCGATAATCTATGAACGATCAGGCTCCACGCCAACCCGGCAAGCTGCGTCGGCGCGGCATTTACCTGCTGCCCAATTTGTTTACCACGGCGGCCCTGTTTGCCGGGTTTTACGCGATTGTGCAGGCGATGAACGCCAAGTTCGAATATTCCGCTGTGGCGATTTTCGTAGCAATGGTGATGGACGGGCTGGACGGGCGCGTGGCGCGCCTGACCCATACCCAAAGCGAGTTCGGCGCAGAATACGATAGCCTGTCGGACATGGTGTCGTTCGGCGTGGCACCGGCGCTGGTGATTTATGAATGGGCGCTGATCGGTCTGGGCAAGTGGGGTTGGTTCGCTGCATTCATCTATTGCGCAGGCACTGCATTGCGTCTGGCGCGTTTCAATACCAATATCGAAGTGGTCGATAAGCGCTATTTCCAAGGGCTGCCGAGCCCGGCCGCCGCTGCCTTGGTAGCCGGTTTTGTCTGGGTGATGCTGGATAATCACTATACCGGGGCGGAAGTGCGCTGGCAGGCTGCGGTGCTGACCGTATTCGCCGGACTGACGATGGTGAGCAACCTGCGCTATTTCAGCTTTAAGAGTTTCAACATGCGCAAGAGCGTGCCGTTCATCGTCGTGTTTCTGATCGCGCTGTTCTTTATACTGATTTCCAGCTACCCGCCGGGGGTGCTGTTTTTGCTGTTCCTTGGGTATACTCTGTCGGGTTATGTGGATGGCGTGCTGGGCTGGCGCAAGAAAAAAACGGAGCCGGTCAAGCCGGAGCTGCCCTGAGCGAGCGCGGACTATTGCGCGGGCCGGCAAAAATCGTTATAGTCGCCCCATGCATTTCTCACGTTACCTCTCTCAGTTGCATTCCACGTTCAGCCTGCTGGCAGCGCTGAAGCTGCGCTTCGCGCGCTAAATATCTACCCAATATCAGCAGTAACAGTCTGTTTTCGCGGTGCGGAGGCCGAAGTTTGAACGAATTGTCTTGGAGTGCAGAATGTCTAACCGTTTGATTATATTCGATACGACGTTGCGTGATGGCGAGCAAAGCCCCGGCGCGTCGATGACCAAAGAAGAAAAGTTGCGTATTGCCCGTCAGTTGGAAAAACTGGGTGTGGACGTAATTGAGGCCGGCTTTGCCGCAGCGAGTCCCGGCGACTTCGATGCTGTGAAGTCGATTGCCGAAACCATTAAAACCTCGACTGTGTGCTCGTTGGCGCGTGCCAGTGAAAACGATGTCCGACGTGCCGGAGAGGCGATTCGTCCGGCTAAGTCCGGTCGTATTCACACCTTTATTGCGACCAGCCCGATTCACATGCAGCATAAGTTACGCATGAGCGAAGACCAAGTGGTCGAGCGCGCAGTGCAGGCAGTGAAATGGGCGCTGGAATATACCGACGATGTGGAATTTTCCGCCGAGGATGCGGTGCGTTCCGAGATGGATTTTCTGGTGCGCGTGTTCGATGCGGTGATTCAGGCCGGAGCGAAAACCATTAATGTGCCGGATACCGTCGGTTACAGCATTCCGATGTTGTGGGGCGAACGTTTCCGTGATTTGATTGCACGCGTGCCGAATGCCGACAAGGTGATCTGGTCGACCCATTGCCATAATGACCTGGGGATGGCTTCGGCCAACTCATTGGCGGCAGTGATGAACGGTGCGCGCCAAGTCGAATGTACTATTAACGGCTTGGGCGAACGTGCGGGCAATGCTTCGCTCGAGGAAATCGTGATGGCTGTGAAGACCCGCCGCGATGTGTTCGATTGCGATACCCGGATCGATACCACACAGATCGTGCCGACTTCCAAGCTGGTGTCCAGCATTACCGGCTACCCGGTACAGCCGAATAAGGCGATTGTCGGCGCGAATGCATTCGCGCACGAATCCGGCATTCATCAGGACGGAGTGCTGAAGCACCGCGAAACCTACGAAATCATGCGTGCGGAAGACGTGGGTTGGAGTACCAACAAATTGACCTTGGGCAAGTTGTCCGGTCGCAATGCATTCCGCACCCGTTTGCAGGAGCTGGGCATCGCACCGGAAAGCGAAGAGGCATTAAACGCCGCTTTCGCACGCTTCAAGGAGTTGGCTGATCGCAAGAGCGAAATCTTTGACGAAGATTTGCAATCATTGGTCAGCGAAGAAAGTGCGGCGACGGTATGCGAGCATTACCAATTGGTTGCTATGCGCGCGCACTCCGAAACCGGCGTGCTGCCGAAGGCGCAAGTGACGCTGAGTGTCGGCGGGCAAACCCATGACGCAGAAATGCAAGGCGGCGGCCCGGTGGATGCAACTTTTAAGGCTATCGAGCAGGTCGTGCACAGCGGTACGGAATTGTTGCTGTATTCGGTGAACAACATCACCAGTGGCACCGACGCGCAAGGCGAGGTGACCGTGCGTTTGTCCAAGGGTGGGCGTGTGGTCAACGGGCAAGGTGCGGATACTGATATCGTGGTGGCATCTGCCAAAGCCTACCTGAATGCACTCAACAAGTTACATGCCGGGGCCGAGCGCGCGCATCCGCAGGTGTGAACTTTTAGGGGATTCTCTTATCCAATTGAGCGGCATGCCAAGCATGCCGCTTTTTCTTTATTCAATGAGGTGTGATGTGCGCTTGAAAGTTGCAGGGCTAATTGTTTCGGGTTTGATGTTGAGTGCGGCAACTTCTTCGAGCTGGGCGTGGGGAACTTGCACGCCGCGACAGAATTCGCAATGTTTGGGGGCAGAAATGCCGGATGCCAAGCAGCCCGGAGCGGATTATTCAGGCACCGACATGCATGAAGGCAACTTTGCCCGCAGCGATTTTTCCAAAGGAAAATTCGTACGCACCAATTTTTATAAGAGTAAGTTGATGGGGGTGAATTTTTCCGGGGCCGACTTGCAGCGCGTGAACTTCTTTTTTTCCGACCTGACCGGTGCGAATCTTTCCGGTGCGAATCTGACTGGGGCAAAACTGGATCATGCCAATTTTACTGAGGCGAATCTGACCGATGCCAACTTAGCGGGCGCGCAGTTGAATGACACCAAATTCTTCCGCGCTACGCTGTGCCGTACCACCATGCCGGACGGTATCGTGAACAACGCCGGTTGTCAGGCCGAGAAGCCGAAAGTGGAAAGCGGCGCAGCCGTTACTCCTGCCGCGAATGTGATTAACGGCTGTACCATCAAGCCGCAAACCGTGTGCGTGAACGCCGCACTGGCGGAAGCGAATCTGGCATCCGCCGAATTGGGCGCGGCTCAGCTCTACATGGCGAATCTGGCACAGGCGAATTTGTTCAAGGCCAGCTTGCCCAAGGCGAATCTGACTGAGGCGAATCTGGCACGTGCCAATCTGGATCGCGCCAACTTGTCGCAAGCCAATCTGACCGATGCCAATCTGAGCAAAGCTGTATTGCGAGGGGCACGGCTGGAACGCGCCAATTTGACCGGGGCGGTGCTGTTGGGGGCCGATTTGACCGAGGCCGATCTGACGGGGGCGAATTTGACCGATGCGGCTTTGAACGGGGCGCTGCTTTGCCATACTGTGATGCCGGACGGCGTGGTGAACAACAGCGGCTGCGCGGGCGAGAAAAAGGAAGTTAAGCCGACTGCCGAGCCGGTGAAGGCGACGGAAGAGGTGCAGCCGACAAAGTCGGCTGTTAAGACCAAGGCGAAAACCAAAAAATAAGCTGCGGGATATTCAAACGACAAGGGGCGCAAAAGCGCCCCTTGTCGTTGGTACGGCGCATCTCAGTCAACTTCGAATGTGCTGGGTAGGTTGTGTGCCAGATCGACCAGAGCTTGGCGGGCCTGTCCGGCGTTCAGCACGGGCTCGTTAAAGTCGAAACGGTAAACTCGGTCGTCGGCGCGGATGTCGAAACCGTCGCAGTCGATGCCGAGCATGGCAACCGAGGACGGAGCGTGCTGATGGCGGTGCTGGCAGCAGCGCGCCAGCATGTCGGCATGGTCGGCATTCATGTGCGCCAAAATTTCGTTTTCCTGTTCCGGAAGCGGGTAGGGTTGCAGCAGGTAATTGACGGCCTGCACCCAGTGGATGTTGCCGAAGCCGCCGATATAGCGGATAGCCTGCGGTACGATGCGATAAAACGAAAAATCGTGCATGGCAAAATAGGTTTCCGCTTCCGGGAAATAGCGCAGATAGCGTTTGCCAACGACTTCCTTATTCCCAGCCGGTTCGGCGGTGCCGACTACGGTGACGCGGCCTTGTGTTTGGATGTGCGGGTCGTTCTGATTATGCGTAATCAGGCTGACGCGCGGGTCGTTCTGGATGTTCTTGGTGTGTTCGGCCAGGGTGCTGATGAGTATCAGCAGACTGCCGTCGGTATCGGTCAGATAAGGTGTAATCGAGCCGAACGGGTGGCCGTCGAACTTTTTCGACAAGGTGGAAAGCGCGCCATAACGGTGGGCGCGCAACAACTGACGGGCTTCACGTGCATTATTCATCGGACAGTTTCCTCGCAATCAGGGCTAAGCGCTTGCCCAGCGCCATGCACAACTTCTTTTCGTGTGCGGTAATCGGCTGGTCGTTGGCAACGCCTGCTACATGGCTGGCGCCGTAGGGCGTGCCGCCGCTCTGGGTGGCAGCCAGTTCCGGTTCCGAGTAAGGCAGGCCGAGGATCAGCATGCCGTGGTGCAGCAGCGGCGTCATCATGCTCAGCAGCGTGCTTTCCTGTCCGCCGTGCATGGTGCCGCTGGAGGTAAAGACTGCAGCGGGTTTGCCGACCAGCGCGTGTTTTAGCCAGAGCGGCGTGGTGCCGTCCCAGAAATACTTCATGGACGCCGCCATATTGCCGAAACGGGTAGGGCTGCCCAGCGCGAGTCCGCAGCATTCTTCTAAGTCTTGCAGCTCGGCGTAGGGTGCGCCGGTGTCCGGTACGGCAGGGGCAGTTGCTTCGCAATTGGCGGAAACCTTGGGTACGGTGCGCAGTCGCGCCTGCATGCCGGGTACTTGTTCCACGCCACGCGCGATGAGTTGTGCCATTTCGCGCACCGCACCGTGCTGACTGTAATAGAGCACTAAAATTTCTTTGTCAGGTATCATGCGCGTCATTGTATTTCAGAACGACCTCCATGCAAAAGAATTGGACAGACCTGACAAGCTTCCTGAAACTGCTTTCCAAGCGTTTTAAGGAGCAGCGCTGTAGTCAGCTTGCGGCGAGCTTGACCTTCACGACGCTGTTGTCTGTGGTGCCGCTGATTACCATTGCGCTGACATTGTTTTCTGCTTTTCCGGTGTTCGACGATTTTGCCGCGCATATCCGCGAATTTGTGCTGAGCAATCTGATGCCGGAAACCGGCGGCAAACTGATTACGCGCTACATGGAGCAGTTCGCGGAAAGCGCAGCGCGGCTGACGGCAGTCGGTATCGGTTTCCTGGCATTAACGGCGATGCTGATGATGCTGACGATCGACAACGCCTTCAATATGATCTGGCACGTGCAGCGGCAGCGTTCTTTGATGCAGCGCGTGCTGATTTACTGGTCGGTGCTGACGCTGGGGCCGCTGCTGATTGGCGGCAGTTTGTCGCTGACTTCCTGGCTGGTCGGATTGTCGGCCGGATATGCCAACGCGTTGCCGGCTTTCGGCATTTTATTGCTGCGGGTGGTGCCCCTGTTGCTGACGATGCTGGCGTTTACCTTGCTGTTCCGGGTGGTGCCGAATCGTTATGTGCCGCTGCGCCATGCCTTCATCGGCGGGTTGGTCGGCTCGATTGCCTTTGAATCGATGAACCGGGCATTCGGATTGTATATTGCACATTTCCCGACGTATAAATTAGTCTACGGCGCATTCGCCAGTATTCCGATTTTTCTGCTCTGGATATATTTGTCTTGGCTGACGGTGTTGTTGGGCGCCTTGATTGCCGCCTCCATGTCGCATTGGCGCAGCCCGGTTTCTGCAGGACTCACGCCGGTCACGCGCTTGTACTATGCCATGCGTGTTTTAAAAGCGTTGGCGCACGGATTGCAAACCGGTAAGGTGCATTCGCTGCCCGGCTTGTCGCGCCAGCTCGGCATCAGTTTCGATGATACCGAGCAGATTCTCGACGCGCTTTCGCATGCCAAAATCGTGCGCAAACTGGCCGGTAACGGTTGGGTTATGATCCGTACGCCGGAGTATGTTCACGCGGACGAGGTGATGGCATTGTTTGTTTTCGGCGAATCGCTGGCGACAGGCCATGCAGAAGACACAGAAATCGAGATTTGGCTGAACAGCGTGCGTCAACGTGCGCTGGATGAGGTGAAAATGCCGCTGAGTGCTTTGTTTCAGGCGCTTCCGGAGGTGGCATTGGTGGAAGAATCAGGAGGAAAGTAAATGCTGGGGGATTCCGTATTGCTGGAGGAAATCGCGGATTTGCTGCGAGAGTGCGCGCTGTTCCGGGATTTCAGCGAAGGCGAGTTGAAAGCGGTGGCGCGCTATGTCGGTTCGACCAAGGTTGCGGGCGGGGAAACGGTTTTCCGTGAAGGCGACCCGGGCGAATACATGGGAATCGTGATGTCCGGCAGCATTTCAGTGCAGAAAGAGGACGACGACGGCGAGTTGGTGGAAATCGCAAAATTGCCGTCCGGCCGGGTGTTCGGCGAAATGGCCGTGCTGGACGGCGAGCGCCGCTCGGCCACTTGTATTGCGAGCGGAGAAAGCATGCTGTTGACGCTCACGAAGGAGGCGCTGGATAAAATGATCGACGATACGCCGCGTGTTGCGGCAAAAGTGATCCGGGCAATCGCAGTTTCGTTGTCGCGCCGCTTGCGCATGGCCGACGGCAAGCTGGTCGAAATGCGCGACTAAGCGTTAGGAAAAAATGGAAAAAGTACGTTTATCGAAGTTAATGTCCGAGCAGGGGTTATGTTCGCGCCGCGAAGCCGATAGTTATATCGAGCGGGGCTGGGTGCTGGTGGACGGTGAGCGCGTGACCGAACTGGGAACGAAGGTGTATCCGAACCAGCGGATTACCTTGTTGGCTGCGGCGCAGAGTCAGCAGCAGTCGCGTGTGACGATTTTGTTGAACAAGCCGGTGGGCTATGTATCCGGTCAGGCCGAGGACGGGCATCGTCCGGCAGTCGTGCTGATTACGGCGCAATCGCATTTCGATGGCGACGCCTCGGGGATCCAGTTCCGGCCGCAACACTTGAAAGGACTGGCACCTGCCGGACGGCTGGATTCGGACTCGCAAGGCCTGCTGGTACTGACGCAGGATGGGCGCATTGCCAAGCATTTGATAGGCGAAGACTCAACCGTGGACAAAGAGTATCTAGTGCGCGTGAAAGGCGAACTGGACGAACGCGGGCTGGCCTTGCTGAATCATGGGTTGTCGCTGGACGGGCATAAGCTGAAGCCTGCCAAAGTGAGTTGGCAAAACGATGATCAGTTGCGCTTTGTGTTGCGTGAAGGACGCAAACGGCAGATCCGCCGGATGTGCGAACTGGTGGGGTTGAAAGTAACCGGGTTGAAGCGGATCCGTATCGGGAAGGTGAAGCTCGGCAACCTGCCGCCGGGTCAGTGGCGCTACCTGGGTGAGAACGAGCAGTTTTAGAGCCTGGCGCGACGGAAGG
>JBFLXR010000019.1:0-38025 GCA_040757065.1 Pseudomonadota bacterium | reverse complement strand
ATTATCTCAACAACCAACGCGCTCTTACGCTTGGCCGTCCACCGTTTGATTTCCTCTTCCATTACCGTGCTCACGTTGTCTCCTTTCGAGTTTATCACCTGAGCAGGTTTTCACTGGGTCAATACATCGCTGTACTGGCGGCGGGAGCGGCGGCAACCGTTTCCGGCATGTCGGTCGAAGGAATGGCCGGAGCCGGAGGCATCCTGCTGGCCGGTGCCGCACTGTCCGCATATCTGCAATCACTGGTTCGTCAGCAGGCGCAAATGGCAGTTTCGCACTGCAACCGGATACTTGCGCAGCAAACCGAAGCCTCACAGGAAAAGCTGGCGGGGCTGGATTTGCTGTGCGTCGAAGTGCTTCCCCTCTGGGCGCAAAATATCGGTATCGCCCGTTCGCAAACGGAAGAGTCGATCACGGCCCTGTCGCAACGATTTGTCGGTATTTCCGGAAAATTGCATAACGCTGTCATGGCCTCGCAACAAACTGCCGGCAGCATGGGGGGGGAACAGGGCGGCATCATGGGCGTCATGGGCGTCAGCCAGAATAAACTCGAAGGCGTGATCGATTCGCTTGAGCATTCCATGACCTCGAAAAAAGTGCTGTTCGACGAGATTGCCAAGCTGGCCGGGTTTACCGACGAATTGAAGCGCATGGCGGCCGATGTCGGCGATATTGCCGAACGCACCAATTTGCTGGCGCTGAATGCAGCAATCGAGGCGGCGCGCGCCGGCGAGGCCGGCCGGGGTTTTGCGGTCGTGGCCGACGAAGTACGTAAATTGTCCGGTATGTCGGGCGAAACCGGCAAGCGCATCAGTCAGGTCGTGGGCGTTATCAATACGGCCATCGTCGATACGCTGAAGACGGCGACCGAATACGGCAAGATCGATGCCGATACGATCGGCAACGCCAAACATACTGTACAGGATGTGCTGCATAAATTCGGCGAAATTGCGAACAATTTGTCTGAATCGTCCAGTATCTTACTAGCAGAAAGTCAGGCGATTCGCGGTGAAGTTGACGATGTGCTGGTTTCTCTGCAGTTTCAGGACCGCGTCAGTCAGATTCTTTCGCACATTCAGACGGATATTCTGAAACTGGATCAGTTGATCCAGCAATACGAACAAAACAAGGCGGGCATGCAGGGTCAAAACGCCATCGATGCGACACGCTGGCTGGAGCAATTGCACGCGACATATACCACCGACGAACAGCGTGCCCTGCATGGCGGAGGAGCTGCGCCAGCCCAGCAAGAGACGGAAATTACATTTTTCTGATGATTCATAAAAAGTAGATAAAAAGGGGTGAATAAATGGCAAAAACGATTCTTGTTGTAGACGATTCGGCCAGCTTGCGTCAGGTAGTCAGTATTGCGCTGAAAGGTGCCGGTTACGAGGTAATCGAAGCGTGCGACGGCATGGATGCTTTAAACAAGCTGAAAGGTACGCGCGTCAATCTGGTAATCAGCGATGTCAACATGCCGAATATGGATGGCATCACTTTCGTCAAAGAAATGAAAAAACTGCCGGAGTTCAAGTTTACGCCCGTCATTATGCTTACGACCGAGGGGCAAGAGTCGAAAAAGCAGGAAGGGCAGGCCGCCGGTGCGAAAGCCTGGGTGGTGAAGCCGTTTCAGCCACCGCAAATGCTGGCGGCCGTTGCCAAACTCATTATGTAATTTTGCCGGGGAGTTGCGGTATGCAAGTCGGAATCGTACGTGCAGGGGCAGCTGTTCACATCAAACCCGAAGGCGAAATGACCATCTACCATGCAGCGGATTTAAAGGCGCAGATGCTGCCTGCAATTCGCAGCGCGGCAGAGGTGGAAATCGACTTATCCGGCGTCAGCGAAATGGATACGGCGGGTTTTCAATTGCTGGTAATGGTTAAGCGCGAGCTGGCCGAGCGTGGTCAATCTTTGCGGCTGGTCGGTCACAGCCCTGCGACGCTGGAAGTGCTCGACTGGTATCAGATGGCCGGCTATTTCGGCGATCCGGTCGTGCTGACTTCGTAAACCGATAAAAATCACGGCACCAGACAGCGGGAGAGAGTTTTATGAGTATGGATCAAGCGCTTCAGACTTTTTTCGAAGAAAGCCGGGAGATGCTCCGGCAGATGGAAACTTTGCTGATGCAACTCGAAAGCGCGCCCGACGATCCCGAGGCGCTGAATGCGATTTTTCGGGCGGCCCATACCATTAAGGGGTCGGCGGGTTTATTCGGCTTGGATTTTATCGTCGGTTTTACTCATACCGTCGAAAACCTGCTCGACAAAATGCGCGCGGGAGAGGTTTCGATATCCGCCGATCTGGTGGCGGAACTTTTGCAGTGCAAAGATCATATCGAAGACTTGGTCGAGCATGCTTCCGCACACGGAGGCGAACCGGACGAAGATAAGCAAAGTCACGGCAGCCGCCTGACTTCTCGACTATACCGCTATCTCGGCGGGGCGCCGGTTGTGCATACCAAACAACAGCAAGCCGGCAAGGTGCCCGCGCAGCACGAGCCGACAATCGAAGTCAGTGGCGGCGGCATGGTGGATAACGATGCCTGGCACATTTCCTTGCGTTTCGGTCAGGACGTGTTGCGAAACGGGATGGATCCGCTCTCGTTTATCCGCTATCTCTCGACACTCGGGGAAATTATCAGTGTCACGACTATCGTCGATGCTATGCCGACGGCAGACGAAATGGACGCGGAATCCTGTTATTTGGGATTCGAAATCGATCTGAAGAGTGAGGCGGACAAGCAAACGCTGGAGGATGTTTTCGAGTTCGTACGCGACGATTGCAAGATCGCGATCTTGCCGCCGCACAGCAAAATCGAGGCTTACCTCGATTTAATCAAATCTTTGCCTGACGAAGAAATCCGGCTGGGCGAAATTTTGGTGGCTTCCGGCGCTTTGACGCGCAGAGAGCTTGAAGAATGCCTGTTGAATCAGGGCGGAGTGAATGCACGGTTGGGTGATTTGCTCGTAGCCAGTGGTTCGGTGACCAGTAACGAGTTGAACGATGGGCTAACCGATCAACAGAAAACCAATAAGCCGCTCGGGCAAATACTGGTCGATCAGAAAAGCGTGCAGCAGCCGGTGGTCGAGGCTGCACTGGAAAAACAAAAGCAAGTGAAAGAGGCTAAGGCGCAAGAATCCCGATTCGTTCGTGTGCAGGCCGAGAAGTTGGATACGCTCATTAATCTGGTCGGTGAACTAGTTATCGCCGGAGCTTCCGCTAATTTACTGGCGCAGCGGAGTAAAGACGGTGCGATGCAGGAAGCGACATCAGAGGTGTCGCGACTGGTGGAAGAAATCCGTGACAACGCCTTGAAGCTGCGCATGGTCGAAATCGGGGAGACCTTCAGCCGGTTTCAGCGCGTGGTACGTGAAGTCTCTAAAGAGTTGGGCAAAGACATCGGGCTGGAAATCGGCGGCGCAGAAACCGAGCTTGACAAGACTGTGGTCGAAAAAATCGGCGACCCGCTGATGCATTTGGTACGCAATTCGATGGATCACGGCATCGAACCGGCTGAGGTGCGCGAGCAGCGCGGCAAACTGCCGAAAGGTACTTTACGCCTGAATGCTTACCACGATTCCGGCAGTATTGTGATTGAAGTCAGTGACGACGGAGGCGGGTTGTCGCGCGAGAAAATTCTGCGCAAGGCGATTGAACGCGGCATTGTTCAAAGCGGTGAAAACCTTTCGGATCGTGAAGTGTACGACCTGATTTTCGAGCCGGGTTTTTCTACTGCGGAAAAAGTGACCAATTTGTCCGGACGCGGCGTGGGCATGGATGTCGTGCGACGGAACATACAGTCTTTGCGTGGAACGGTAGAAATCGACAGTCAGGAAGGGCAAGGAACCACTACCCGCATTCGCTTACCCTTGACTTTGGCTATTATCGACGGGTTCCTCGTCGGCGTGAGCGATGCCTCGTTCGTCGTGCCGCTGGATATGGTGCTGGAATGTCTGGAGCTTTCCGAGGCGGATCGTAAGTCCAGCAATGACCGCAGCTATATCAATTTGCGAGGCGAGGTGTTGCCATTTATTCGGTTGCGCGATCAATTCGATATTACGGGTGCGCAAAGCCGCCGCGAGAATATTGTAGTGGTGCAGTACGGCGGACAAAAAGCGGGGATCGTTGTCGACCAGTTGCTCGGCGAGTTCCAGACCGTAATCAAACCGCTCGGCGGGGTCTTCCGCCATCTGAGAGGGATATCGGGTTCCACGATTCTGGGAACGGGCGAGGTGGCGCTGATTGTCGATGTGCCCAGTCTGATGCAGCAAGCGGCGCGCAACAGCCAGATGGTCGCCAGCGGATAACGATTGCTGCAATGCGTAATTAACAAAATATTTATTCGAAAAAGAAGGGGAATCAAATGTTCAAGAATCTGCGTATCGGAACTCGGTTAGCCGGTGGGTTCGGCTTGGTAGTGCTCTTGTTGGTAGCGGTCGCCGGAGTCGGCATTAGCCGGATGTCTCACCTGAATAGCGAGATCGAGCTGCTGGTCAATGACCGCTTTCCGAAAACGGTCTGGGCGAACGATATTATCGATTCGGTCAATACGATTGCCCGCGCCATGCGGAACGCTTTGCTGGTGAAGCCGGAAGAGGCGGTTAAAGAGTTGGACCGTATTCCTGAACAACGCAAAATCATTGCGGAGCGTTTGGAAAAGCTGGAAGCTACCATTAAGTCGGAAAAAGGCATTGAGCAGTTAAAGAAGGTTAAAGAAGCGCGCGCAGTCTATGTGACGGAGCAGGATAAGTTTCTGGAGCTGGCGAAGAGCGGTAAGCGTCAGGAGGCAATCGATTTTCTGTTGACGACAGTGCGTAAGGACCAGGCAGTGTATATTCAAGCGGTAGGGGAATTAATCACTTACCAATCCGAGCTCATGTCGAAGTCCGGTAAAGATGCTATGGAAGCCTATGAAGCTGCCCGGACATTGATGCTCATTCTGGCAGCCGTTGCCGCTTTACTGGCTGTGGCGATCGGCGTCATGGTGACCCGCTCGATTACAGTGCCGCTTAACGAAGCGGTAGGCGTGGCGAACAAGCTTGCGGAAGGCGACCTGACGACGAAGGTGGAAGCGAACAGCAAGGATGAAACCGGCATGTTGCTGTCAGCGATGAAGCACATGGTCGATAAACTGTCGGAAATTATCGGCGACGTCCGTGGCGCGGCGGACAATCTGTCGAGCGCTTCTTCGCAAGTATCGGCAACCGCTCAGTCGCTCAGCCAATCCTCCAGCGAACAAGCAGCGAGCGTGGAAGAGACCAGCGCCTCGATCGAACAGATGAGCGCTTCGGTCGGGCAAAATACTGAAAACGCCAAGATTACGGACAGCATGGCAGCCAAAGCGGCCAAGGAAGCCACCGAAGGCGGTGGCGCGGTCACCGAAACCGTACAGGCCATGAAACAAATCGCCGGCAAGATCGGCATTATCGACGACATCGCCTACCAGACCAACCTGCTGGCGCTGAATGCCGCCATCGAAGCCGCACGCGCTGGCGAGCACGGCAAGGGTTTCGCGGTCGTGGCGGCGGAAGTGCGCAAACTGGCCGAACGCGCCCAAGTCGCGGCGCAGGAAATCGGCGAACTGGCTTCCGGTAGCGTGAGTTTGGCGGAACAAGCGGGTAAGCTGCTGGACGAAATCGTACCCAGCATCAACAAGACCAGCGATCTGGTGCAAGAGATTGCTGCCGCTTCGCAAGAGCAAGCCTCCGGCGTGTCGCAGATCAACACTGCGATGGAACAGCTGAACCAAACCACTCAGCAGAACGCCTCGGCCTCGGAAGAGCTGGCGGCGACAGCGGAAGAAATGAGCAGTCAGGCCGAAAAACTCCAGCAACTCATGGAATTCTTCAAGGTCGGCGGGACGACGCATGCGTTGAAAAGCAGCGGGATGCGCAAAACGCCGCCGCGCAGCGCCGCGCCCGCTGTAAAGGTTAGCCGTGTGAGCGAACCGGCATTCGACGACGGCGAATTCGTTAAGTTTTGAGGGGAAGCAAGATGGGGGCGCTAGTGCAAGGTCAGGCTGCCGTGGCAGCACAGCTTGAGTCCGATCAGCAACAATTTCTCACCTTCGTTCTGGGTGGGGAAATGTTCGCAATCGGTATTCTGAATATCAAGGAAATTATCGAATACGGCCAATTGACGTCGGTGCCGATGATGCCGGGTTTTATTCGCGGGGTCATTAATCTGCGCGGCAGTGTTGTGCCTGTTGTGGATCTTTCCGCACGTTTCGGGCGTAGGCCGAGCGAGATTACTCGCCGCACTTGTATTGTGATTATTGAGACCGAGTCGGAAGGCGAGCGGCAAGATATCGGGGTGGTGGTAGATTCCGTGTCGGAAGTGCTGGAAATCCCGGCATCGGAAATCGAACCGCCGCCTGCATTCGGCGCCAAAGTGCGTCCAGATTTTATCAGCGGGATGGGTAAAGTGAACGGGAAATTCATCATTTTGCTGAATGTCGACAAGGTTGTTTCCGTCGAGGAGCTGGCGGCTTTGTCTACGCTGTCCTCCGGTGAAACGGTTGGATAATGACAAGGGGTGTGTGGATTTTATTGCAACCTGCTGATTTGAAATTGACTATTAATAATAGTGGTGCGTGTGTTTGATTTTTGTGCGGGTATTCTGGCTCTGTACTACAATCCTAACAATTAATATATGAATTACGAGGCCGGAATGCGTAATATCACGCTTTACGAAAGCGATCAGCATCGCTTCATTCTTTTGAACGAAAGCGAACCTGGCGAAGAAGACGGTGTACGCTCGAACCAGTATCTGGTGATGCGCGGCGAGGAAGGCGTCTTGCTCGATCCGGGCGGCTTCGGTGTCATGCCGCGCGTGCTGGCCGAGATGTTGCGTTATTTATCGCCGCATCAGATCAAGGCAATTATTCTTTCCCATCAGGATCCCGATATCGTCGGCGGTATCGCCACTTGGCTCGAACTGACCGATGCGCCGGTATATATTTCGCGCATTTGGGTGCGTTTCTTGCCGCATTACGGTATTCGCGCCATGCATCGCTTCGTCGGCGTGCCGGATGAGGGGGTGGTGCAGGAGATTTCGCCTGACTTTACTTTGCAACTGGTTCCAGCGCATTTTTTGCACTCAGAAGGGCAGATAAACGTCTACGATCCTGAGTCCAGAATTCTGTTTAGCGGCGACATCGGGGCAGCGATGCTGCCGGTCGAAAAGGATTACGTATTCGTCGACGATTTCGAGGCGCATCTCCCTTACATCGAAGAATTTCACAAGCGTTATATGTGCTCTAACCGTGCCGCCCGTTTGTGGGTGGAGCGGATTTCCAAACTGGACGTGGAAATTATTGCGCCTCAGCACGGGCCGATATATCGGGGCAAGGCGGTGCGCGACTTTTTGAACTGGTTCGCAGACTTGCGATGCGGTGTGGACTTGATGGCTGAGAACGGCAGCGTCTAGGATTTCCTCATGTCCACTATCTATTCTGTCGCCCCCCAGAATTTGGAACAAATGCGTCAGCAGGTGCTGCAACGCTTTGCCGCCTTGCTAGAAAGCCACACGCACACCAATCAGTTCGCAAGCAACGTCAGTGCGTTGACGCACGATGTGAACGCGGAAATTGCCGAAGGGCTGAAAAATTGCATGCGCCTGCTCGAGGGCAGCGTGATCGATCAGCATGCGCGCGAGGAGATGCTGGATTGCCTTTCGGCGGAAATTTCGCGTCTAAGCAGGCTGGATACGACGCTAGCGATGCTGTTGGCGGAGCGCCAACGCCAGTGGGAACGGAATGGTCGAGACCTCGAGCAGAATATGCTCGATTTCAGCTACACGGTCGATAATCTGGCGGGGACGCTGATCGAGAAAGATTTGCTCGAGCGCCAGAGTCAGGTGCTGGAAAAAATTATCATCTCGCATGAGCGCGTGTCGCAGTGGCAAACATTCGTGCAGCAAATTCTGGCCAGTTTTCACACGATATTCCCATTCAATTTCTTCTTTATCGCGTTTGCTGAAGAGCACGGTCTGGCCTTATATCTGTACTTTATCGGAGATTGCTCGGACGAAGTGAAGAAAACCGTGCGTAGCAAGCTGGTGCGGGAAATGCTGGAGAAACTGAATTTGCCGACGGATGCGCTGGTAGACATCGACGAATTCGCAATTCCCGACCCCTCGGTTGCCGATACGATTGACGATATCAGCATGATTGCTGTTTCTGTACCGGAGCTGGATCTGCTGAATCTGGCAGGAATATTGGGCATTGCCTATGGTTCAACGCATAGTCTGAGTGCGCAGGAGTCGAGCGTGATTCGTTCGATTCTGTCGGTGATGGTGATGGTGGTGGGTTCCAGTAAGGCATTGAGCAAGACGATGTCTGAACTGGAGTTTTATTCTACACATGATCCTTTAACTGCGTTGCATAACCGCCGGTATTTCAATGAAATGTTGGAATATGAAATGGGGCGTTCTGAACGTCACGGACATCAGTTTTCGATACTGATGCTCGATCTGGACGACTTCAAGGATGTGAACGATACCTACGGTCATCCGTGCGGCGACAGTGTGTTGCGCAGCGTGGCTGAAGCGATGCGCAGCGTCATGCGGAAA
Organism: Pseudomonadota bacterium; assembly: GCA_040757065.1. Taxonomy (GTDB): domain Bacteria; phylum Pseudomonadota; class Gammaproteobacteria; order Burkholderiales; family Gallionellaceae; genus JBFLXR01. The sequence goes on along the minus strand of JBFLXR010000019.1, from coordinate 29,451 downwards.
GGCGATCTGGCTACCCGCATCGGCGGAGACGAGTTTGCGATTATTCTAACGGAAACCGACCAGTCCGGCGCGAAGGTTGTTGCAGAAAAATTGCGTAACGAGCTGCGCGATTTAGAATTCGAAGGGGAAGACGCTCGGAAGTTTCATATTACGACCTCGATCGGTTTGGTGACATATCCGACCGACGCGCAGAACATTTCCGATTTGATGAGCGCGGTCGATATCGGGCTGTACCGCGCCAAAAAGCTGGGCAAAGACAGTGTTTGTACTGTTGAGGCGGCAGACGACAAAATTCAGGCAAACCGGCGAGTGCGCGATCATGCCGAGAAATTACGCCATGCTTTGCGCAGCGATGCAATCGTGCCGTATTACCAGCCGATTATCGATTGTCGCAGCGGTGAGGTGTTCGCATACGAAACATTGGCGCGTTTGCGCGAACCGGACGGACAGACGATTTCGGCAGGTATGTTTATCGAAACCATCGAGAAGTACGGGATGGGGCGCGAGCTGGATCGGGTGATTATCAGCAAATCATTGCACACCTTGAAACAGCATATGGGGGATGGAAGCGGTACCGGCAAGAAATTATTCGTTAATCTTTCTGCCCAAGAAATACAGGGGCGCGGTGTATTGGGTTTTGCCGAACATTTATGTCAGGAGCTGAATATCCCCCCCGATCATCTGGTTTTTGAAATTCTCGAGCGCGATGCGATCGGCGATATGACGCATATGCGCAAATTTTTGACGGAGTTGAGGAAGAACGGTTTTGCCTTTGCTCTGGATGATTTCGGCAGCGGTTACAACTCATTCCATTATTTGCGCGAATTGCATTTCGAGTTTGTGAAACTCGATGGGGCGTTTGTTCGCAATATTCTGAATTCCAGAGTGGATTTTGCCTTGGTGCGCAACTTAAGCCGTTTGTGTCAAGACTTGGGGATACGGATGGTGGCTGAATTCGTCGAGTCACGCGAAATTATGTCAGCATTGCAGGAAATGGGCGTGGATTATGCGCAAGGGTATTATCTGGGTGTGCCGACGCCTCGTATGGCATAATTTCCCGGTGCCTGCGATTTTGTTGTTTTTTGCCGATATTAAAGTCAGTGGTTGAAGTTTGCGTAGCCAGTCTCGGGAGTACAAAGTGATGACCAAAGTGCCACAATCCGTGGTTGAGGTCTTCTTGCAGCCGGGAGAGTTTTATTTCGGCGATAAGGATACGCGCATCCGTACGCTGTTGGGATCGTGCGTTGCAATTACCATGTGGCATCCTCGTCTGCAGGTAGGGGGGATGTGCCATTTCATGCTGCCCTCCCGTCATGGCGGCCCGTCGCACGAGCCGGACGGTCGCTACGCTAATGAAGCCATGCTCCTGTTCGATAAGGAAATTCGAGCTATTTCGGCCAAGCCGTCCGATTTTCAGGTAAAGATATTCGGCGGCGGGAATATGTTTCAAGTGCCGCCGAATTGTTCACATGAGACAGCGTGCCAGCATGTGTCGTGTCGGAATGTATTCAGCGGTCGCCGCCTTTTGAAAGAGTCCGGATTTAATATCATGGCTGAACATGTCGGCGATTTCGGTCACCGAAATGTCATTTTCGATGTCTGGAGCGGAGATGTCTGGCTCCGGCACGTCAAAAACCGTAATCTTTTGGAAACTGCATATGAGCCTCAGCAAGGTCAATGTATTGGTGGTCGATGATTCGGCGGTAGTGCGCCAGGTCGTCTCGGAAGTATTAGGTGCCGATCCGTCGATTAACGTGATGGGAACGGCCTCCGATCCGATTTTCGCCATGGAGCGGATGAAGCGCGATTGGCCGGATGTCATCGTGCTAGATGTGGAAATGCCGCGCATGGACGGTATTTCCTTCCTGAAAAAGATCATGGCGGAACGTCCGACCGCCGTGGTGATTTGTTCTTCCATTACGCAGGAAGGGGCGGAGACCACCTTGCAAGCATTGAGCGCAGGCGCGGTCAGCGTAGTGCCGAAGCCGGGCATCGGTTCGCGCCGTCAGCAAATGGAAGATGCCGCCTCCGATCTGGTGCAGGCCGTGAAGGCCGCCGCGCAAGTGAATCTCCGGCGTCTTGCGGCAAAGCCGACCGCGCCGTTGTCGAATGCACCCAAATTAACTGCCGACGCGATTTTGCCGGCAGCAACGCAAGCAATGGCGCAAACTACGGAACGGATCGTCGCCATCGGCACTTCGACCGGCGGAACGCAAGCCTTGGAGCAGGTATTAACCGCACTGCCGCGCGTTTCGCCCGGGATTGTGATCGTACAGCACATGCCGGAAAAGTTTACCGGTGCATTTGCACAACGTTTGAATAGTTTGTGTGCTATCGAAGTGCGCGAAGCTAAGCACGGCGACCGTGTGGTGCCCGGGGTGGCATTGATTGCGCCGGGCGGACGCCATATGCTGCTGAAGCGCAGCGGGGCGCAATACCATGTCGAGGTTATCGAAGGGCCGCTGGTGAATCGGCACCGGCCCTCGGTGGATGTGCTGTTCCGCTCGGCGGCAAAATACGCGGGTAAAAACGTGCTGGGCATTATCATGACCGGGATGGGAGACGACGGCGCGCGCGGCATGAAGGAAATGCACGATGCGGGTGCGCATACGCTGGCGCAGGATGAAGAATCCTGCGTAGTGTTCGGCATGCCGAAAGAGGCGATTAAACTGGGGGGGTAGACCGGATTCTGTCGCTGCACGAAATCGCACCGTCGATCGTGCGCTACGGCGCATAATGCACAGTACTTTGAAGGCAGCGGGCTAGTATTTCTTGGTTTTCATCGCCCGCTGTGCTTCGCGCGTGGCTTCACGATCGCGTTCCGTGGCGCGTTTATCGTGCTGTTTTTTGCCTTTCGCCAGCCCGATTTCCAGTTTAACGCGTCCTCCCTTGTAATGCATATCCAGAGGCATCAGGGTATAGCCGGCGCGCTGAACTTTGCCGATCAGCTTATTGATTTCCGCAGTGTGCAGTAACAGCTTGCGGGTGCGCAGCGGATCGGGATGGATATGCGTTGAGGCGGTCGCCAGTGGGCTGATGTGTGCGCCGAACAAGTACAATGCACCATCTTTGACGGTGACATAGGCCTCCTTCAATTGCACGCGGCCAGCGCGAATTGCTTTAACTTCCCATCCTTCCAGCACGAGGCCGGCCTCGTAGCGTTCTTCGATGAAGTAGTCGTGAAATGCTTTTTTATTTTGGATGATGCTCATAACTTGTGTATTCTAACAGCTTTAACGATACAGGCAGCAGGCAGGTATGGCGTTGGTGGAAAAATCGGTACTGGTTCCTTTCAGTGCTGAACAGATGTTCGGGTTGGTTGACCGGGTGGAATGCTATCCGGAGTTTTTGCCGTGGTGCGGTGGATCGAGTGTCAGTACAATTAACGAAACCACAGTACATGCGACGGTACACATAAATTATCACCATATCAAACAAAGCTTTACTACCGAGAACGTGCGTGAAGCGCCGACGCTGATCGCTATGACGCTGAAGGACGGCCCGTTTCAGCATTTGGACGGTACGTGGCGCTTTATTCCGCTGAGCGACGAGGCTTGTAAAATACAGTTTCAATTGCACTATGAGTTTTCTCACAAATTGATGGAGAAGGTGCTCGGGCCGGTTTTTCAGCACATCGCCGGAACATTTGTGGAAGCCTTTATACAACGGGCAGAAAGTATTTATGTCGGAAGATAAGATTAATGTTGAAGTGATTTATGCACTGGCCGGTGAGCAAACCTTGCTCAAACTACAGGTGCCTCGGGGAAGTACGCTGAGCGAAGCGGTACGGATCTCCGGCATTCAGGACAAATATCCTGAAATCGATCTGGCGAAAAACAAAGTCGGTGTTTTCTCCAAACTGGCTAAGCCGGATACCGTGTTGCGCGAGAAAGACCGGGTGGAAATCTACCGTCCTTTGATTGCCGATCCGAAAGAAGTGCGCAAAAAACGTGCGGAAGAGGGCAAGGCCATGAAAAAGGGCGGCGGCGACCTCTGATGCTGGATTACGATTTGCATTGCCATTCCAATGTGTCGGATGGTTTGTTGACGCCTGCGCAAGTAGTAGAGCGCGCCGCGGCGCGTGGCGTGAAATTCCTGGCCCTGACCGATCACGACGACACCGATGGTTTGATCGAAGCACAGGCGGCAGCCGAACGTTGTGGAATTCACCTGATTAATGGCGTGGAAATTTCCACGACATGGCGCAAGCACACACTGCATATTGTCGGGCTGGGAATCGACCCTGGTTATCCGCCTTTGCAAGCCGGTCTGCTTTCGGTGCGCAGCGGACGGAAAGGCCGTGCGGTTCTGATGGCGGAATCATTGGCCCGCTGCGGAGTGGCCGGTACGCTGGAAGGCGCGTATCGTTACGCCGCGAATCCCAATATCATCGGACGGACGCACTTTGCGCGCTATTTGGTGGAAATCGGTCGCTGCAAGGATGTGCGTAGCGTATTTAAACACTTTCTCGCCAAAGGCAAACCGGGTTATGTTCCGCACGATTGGGTGCCGTTGCAGGATGCTATCGATTGGATACGCGGCAGCGGCGGAATCGCTGTATTGGCGCACCCCGGTCGTTACATGGCGGGGAAAAAAGCGATGGGCCGTAAAACCCTGCTAGAGTTGTTGGCAGAATTCTCGGCGATGGGGGGGCGCGGCATTGAGGTGGTTACCAGCAGTCACACCCCGGAGCAGTATGCCGAGTTCGCCCGCTATGCCAGCCAGTTCGGTTTACTAGCTTCCTGCGGGTCGGATTACCACGGCCCTGGCGAGAGTTATTTCGATATCGGCCGTTTGCCGGATTTACCGCTCGAATGTCAGCCGGTCTGGCGCGAGTGGGAGTCTCTCGCAGCCTGAATGGAGTTTTCATGTCACAATTTTTTGTTATTCATCCCGATAATCCTCAGCCGCGCCTAATTAAGCAAGCAGCGGAGATGGTGCGCAAGGGGGCGGTAGTGGTCTATCCGACGGATTCCTGCTACGCCTTGGGGTGTCATCTCGATGATAAGGATGCGGTGAGTCGCATTCGTCAGATACGCGGCGTGGACGATAAGCACCACATGACGCTGGTGTGCCGCGATTTGTCCGAACTGGCGCGCTTTGCCCGCGTGGATAACAGCCAATATCGTTTACTGAAAAACAACACGCCGGGCAGTTACACCTTCATTCTGGAAGCGACCAAGGAAGTGCCGCGCCGTTTGTGGCACCCCAAGCGCAGCACAATCGGTATGCGTATTCCAGACCATCCGGTCGCACTGGCGTTACTGGAAGAGTTGGGCGAACCCTTGCTGAGTTCGACGCTGATTATGCCGGGCGAGGAAGAAGCACTGAACGACCCGGAGGATATCCGGGATCGTCTGGAGCGGCAGGTTGATCTGATTATCGACGGTGGTGCAAGCGGAATGGATTCGACGACGGTGATTGATTTATCGAACGGCGCCCCGGAATTGCTGCGCCGGGGCAAGGGTGATCCCGCCCCTTTCGGCATTGAGGAGTAAGTGTGTCCATCGAACAATTGATTCAAACCGTTACACTGGCGGCCATCCCGGTTTTATTCGCAATTACGCTGCACGAGGCAGCTCACGGCTATGTGGCGCGCCATTTCGGCGACATGACGGCCTACGCGGCGGGCCGCATTACGCTGAATCCGCTGAAGCATATCGATCCGGTCGGCACGGTGTTGCTGCCGTTGGCGACTTTGTTTCTGGGCGGAATCTTATTCGGTTGGGCCAAGCCTGTTCCCGTCAACTTCGGGGCGTTGCGCAAACCGAAGCAGGATATGTTGTGGGTAGCGCTGGCCGGACCGGCATCCAATATTTTGATGGCGTTCGGTTGGGCGCTACTCGCTAAGCTGGCGTGGACGTTTCCCGATCATTATTTTGCTGAGCCCATGATGGGAATGGCTGAATTCGGTATTAAAATTAACGTGATATTGGCTGTTCTTAATCTGCTGCCTTTGCCGCCGCTGGACGGCGGGCGGATTGCGATCAGCCTGTTGCCGCACAAGCAAGCCTACCTGCTTTCCAAGGTCGAGCCATATGGCATGTTTATCCTGATTGCATTAGCGCTAACTTCCATGCTCGGTTTAATCCTGACCTATCCGGCCATTGCTTTGATAAAATTGATTCACTTGATTATCGGGTTATAAAAAAGAAATTATGTTTGCTGATCGCGTATTGTCGGGGATGCGTCCGACAGGGAGCCTGCATTTGGGGCATTACCACGGCGTGCTGAAAAACTGGGTACAGATGCAGCACGAATACGAGTGCCTGTTTTTTGTGGCCGATTGGCATGCGCTGACGACCCATTACGACAATCCCAAGGTGATCGAGCAAAGCACATGGGATATGGTAATAGACTGGCTGGCTGCGGGGGTCGACCCGGCGCAGGCGACCTTGTTTATTCAGTCCAAGGTGCCGGAGCATGCAGAATTGCACTTGCTGCTGTCCATGATTACGCCGCTCGGCTGGCTGGAGCGCGTGCCGACCTATAAGGATCAACAGGAAAAACTCTCCGAAAAAGACCTGAGTACTTACGGCTTTCTCGGCTATCCGCTGCTGCAGAGTGCAGATATTCTGATTTATCGTGCGACCCATGTGCCGGTCGGGGAAGATCAGGTGCCGCACATCGAATTCACGCGTGAAATTGCACGGCGGTTTAACCATATTTACGGTCGCGAACCGGATTTCGAAGAAAAGGCTGAATCGGCTATCAAGAAGCTGGGCAGTAAAAAAGCCAAGCTGTACAGCGAGTTGCGCACGCGTTTTCAGGAGCAGGGCGACGACGAAGCGCTGGAAGCCGCCAAAGCGTTGCTGGATGAGCAGCAAAACCTGAGCTTAGGCGACCGGGAGCGCTTGTTCGGCTATCTGGAAGGCAGCAGCAAAATGATCTTGTCTGAACCGCAGGCCATGCTGACTGCAGCCTCTAAGATGCCGGGGCTGGATGGGCAGAAGATGTCCAAATCCTATAACAACACGATTAGTCTGCGCGAAGACGAGGAAAGCGTCAGCAAGAAGATTCGCACTATGCCGACCGATCCGGCGCGTGTGCGCCGCACCGATCCGGGCGATCCGTCTCGCTGTCCGGTCTGGCAATTGCACCAAGTTTATTCTAAGGAAGAAACCAAGCAATGGGTGCAACAAGGCTGTACCAGTGCCGGTATCGGCTGTATCGAATGTAAGCAGCCGGTTATTCAGGCCGTGCTGGAAGAGCAGCGTCCGATGCGCGAGCGTGCGCAAATGTACATGGATGACCCAACACTGGTACGGAACATCATTGCCGACGGCTGCGAAAAGGCTCGTAAGCTGGCATCGGAAACGATGCGCGATGTGCGCGAAGCCATGGGTCTGAGCTACAGCTAGGATGCAGCGATGACGCAAAACGCGCTGCTGCTCGATCCTGCCGAGCCGGTTGCGCGCATACATGGCGAACCGCTGCTGGAAATTCCTCAGGATTTATATATCCCGCCGGATGCGCTGGAAGTTGTGCTGGAGTCATTCCAGGGGCCGCTTGATCTGTTGCTGTATCTGATTCGTAAGCACAATCTGGATGTGCTCGATATTCCGATGGCACAGCTTACCCGGCAGTATATGGCTTATATCGAGATGATGAAGCAGCATCGTCTCGAACTGGCGGCAGAGTACTTGCTGATGGCGGCCGTGCTGATTGAAATCAAATCGCGTATGCTGTTGCCGCGCCCCTCAAAGGCAAGCGAAGAGGAGGCAGAAGATCCGCGCGCAGAGTTGATGCGGCGCTTGCTCGAATACGAACAAATGAAGCTGGCCGCGCAGCGACTGAATGAACTGCCGCAGGCCGGGCGCGATTTCGAGCTAGTGCAGGTACTGATCGAGCGAACGGCGGAAACCCGTTTGCCGGAAGTCGGTGTTGAGGACTTGCGTCAGGCATGGTTGGGGCTATTGGCGCGCGCCAAATTGAATGCGCACCATAAAGTCCGGCGGGAAGAATTGTCGGTGCGTGAACAAATGACGCGTGTATTGCGCATGTTGCGGCACGGAGAATTCGAACCGTTCGAAAACCTGTTCGAGATTGAGGGGAGCGTACCGCACTTGGTGGTAACGTTTATTGCGATTCTGGAACTTGCCAAAGAAAATCTCGTGGAAATTACGCAAACCGAAACCTTGGGGAAGATTTATGTCCGATCCAGCCGTGGAAATGACTCAGCAGACTGATTCTGGAATATCGGCCCTGAATGCCGAGCAGTTCCGCAAGGTGGTCGAGGCTGCATTGCTGACCGCAGAGGAGCCGCTGTCGTTATCCGATCTTAAAAAACTCACCGAAATTCCGCTGGAAAACCGCTGGCTGGAGCGGTTGCTGGAAGAGTTGTCTGACCGCTATGCCGATAGCGGGGTAGAGCTGAATCGAGTTGCGAGCGGATGGCGGTTTCGGGTGCGGCCTGAGTTACAGCCGCATTTAGATCGCTTGAGCAACGAAAAGCCCCCTCGTTATTCGCGAGCAGTTATGGAAACTCTGGCGATCATCGCATATCGCCAACCCGTTACGCGCGGCGATATTGAAGAAATTCGCGGCGTAACGGTTTCTTCTCAGATACTTAAAACACTGGAAGCGCGCGGTTGGGTCGAAGTCATCGGTACGCGCGATGTACCGGGTCGGCCGGAATTACTGGCGACAACGAAGCAGATGCTCGATGATTTCAACCTCCGATCGTTGCAGGAGTTGCCCGCACTGGAAGAAATGAGCGGTCTGCTGGCGCAGGGTTCGTTATTGCCGGATGAGGCCGCAGCTTGAAACTGATTTCATCTCGCGAAAATGCACAATTCAAGGAATGGCTGAAGTTGACCGAGTCGGCTCGTCAACGCCGTAAGCTCGGCCTGACTTTGCTCGACGGTACGCATTTGCTGGATGCCGCGCTACAGTGCGGTGCCGTACCTGATCAAGTCATGGTGACGGAAGCCGGTTTGCGCGATGCCGAAGTGGCTGCGCTTTTGCAACGTCTGCCCGATACGCCCGTCGTTTGTATGGGGGAAGCCTTGTTTGCCGAACTTAGCGAATTGAAAACCGTAACGGGTATCTTGTCGCTCTGCGCAATTCCGTCTCCCAAGAGTGCTGCTGCACATAGCCGTTTTGCGCTACTGCTGGAAGAAATTCAGGATCCGGGTAATCTCGGCTCGATGTTGCGCTCGGCGGCAGCGGCGGGATGTGATGCGGTATTCCTCTCCAAGGGGTGTGCCGATGCTTGGTCTCCAAAGGTGTTGCGTGCCGCGATGGGCGGACATTTCGTGCTGAGCATACATGAGCATGCCGATCTAATGGCGGTTGCGGCGGCCTTGCCGGGAACATTGTATGCAGCTGCATTGCAGTCTGAGGCCAACCTCTACCGATGTGATTTGCACATGCCGATTGCCTTTGCCGTCGGCAACGAGGGAGCAGGGTTGTCTGACGCCTTGCAGGCACAAGCCAAGCCGGTACGCATTCCGATGCCGGGACAGGTCGAATCGCTAAATGCGGCCGCCGCTGCCGCGATTTGCTTGTTTGAGGCAGTGCGGCAGAATTTGACTTAGTGCGTATTGGCCGGATTCCAGCGGCGCAAGAGCAGGGCGTTGCTTACTACCGATACCGAACTCAGCGCCATAGCTGCGCCCGCGATGACGGGGTTCAGCATGCCCAGCGCTGCAAGCGGAATGCCTAGAATATTGTAAGCAAAGGCGAAGAATAGGTTTTGTCGGATTTTACGCAGTGTGGCGCGCGATAAATCGATGGCATCGACTACGCTCATCAGGTCGTTGCGCATTAAAGTAATGTCCGCTGCCTCGATGGCGATATCGCTGCCGCTGCGCATGGCAAAACTAACGTCGGCTGCAGCCAATGCCGGTGCATCGTTGATGCCGTCTCCCGCCATACCAGTAATATGTCCATGTTTTTTGTAGGTCTCGATATGACTGGCTTTGTCCTGCGGGCGTACCTCGGCCAGAAATTCCGTTATGCCGGCTTGTTTGGCGATTGCTTCCGCCGTGGTGTGATTATCTCCGCTCAGCATAACGACCTGTATGTCGAGAAGACGCAGTTTTTCTACTGCTTGCCGGCTATTGCTGCGCAATTGGTCGGCAAATGCAATCAGTCCCAGCAGTCGACCGCCTTGCGCGATGCCGATCACGGATTGACCGCGCGTTTCCAAAACGCGAATTTGCTCGGTATCCAAGGCGATGCCCTCCGCTGTGAGATAACGTGTCGAACCGAGCAGGATAGTCTCGCTTCCGAGTGCCGCTGTTAAACCGCTACCCGGCAGTTCTCGCAGATTTTGAATCGGAAGGTCGGTAAATTGCGCACTCGACGAGTACGCGAGTAAGGCACGGGAAAGCGGATGCGTCGAATGGCGCGCGAGCGAGATAGCAACGTTTAGCAAAGTTTCTGGCGTTACACCGTTGGCCGGGAGTAGTTCGCTGATAGTTGGCTGACCTTCGGTCAGTGTTCCGGTCTTGTCGACGATGAGCGTGTTTAGTTGCTGTACGCGTTCGAGCGCCGAGGCCTCTTTAATAAGCATGCCGGCATGCGCTGCGCGTCCGGTGGACACCACGACCGCCGTCGGCGTAGCGAGGCCCAGCGCGCAAGGGCAGGCAATCACCAGCACAGCAACCGCATTGATCAGTGCTAATGATAAGTCGCCGCTGTAGCCCCACCAACCTAGCAAGGTCAGAAGTGCGATACCTAACACGACCGGCACGAAAATGCCGGAAATCTGGTCGGCCAGTTTTTGGATAGGCGCTTTTGATCCTTGCGCCTGTTCAACGAGGCGGATAATCAGCGCCAGTTGCGTCTGGCTACCGACAGAGAGTGCGCGACAGCGCAGTACGCCTTGCTGATTGACCGTGGCTGCATATATTTTGTCCCCCGGCTGCTTGATTTGCGGCAAACTTTCGCCGGTGAGCATGGATTCGTCGATACTTGATTGCCCCTCGAGAATTTCGCCGTCTACCGGCACGCTTTCCCCGGGGCGCACATGAAAGATGTCACCATTGCGCAGGCGGCTGGCAGGTAAATCTTGAACTTCGCCTTTGAGTTCGATATGCGCTAATTTCGGTTGCAGATTGACGAGTGCTTCCAGTGCTGCGGAAGCCTTGCCTTTTGCGCGCGCTTCCAGCAATTTGCCGAGCAGAACCAGCGTAATGACGCTAGCGCCCGCCTCAAAGTAAACCGGCTGGTCGAGCTTCAACAGCCAGACGGCACTGCTGAGAAGATAGGCTGCGGAGGTGCCGAGGGCGACCAACACATCCATATTGGTTCCGCCGCTGCGCAAGGTGTTCCACGAGCCAGTATAGAACCGTTTCCCCGCCCAAAATTGCACGGGTGTGGCCAACAACCATTGCAGCCACAATGGCAGCATGATGTGGATACCGAACAACATCAGCGCCATTTCGGCGAGCAAAGGAAAGGTGAGCAGGGCGGAGATATAGAACAGGCGTTGCTCCCGCCGAAGCTGGATGAGGCGATCGCGTTTTTCCGCCTCGAAATCGCGAACCGGATGGGCATCGAAGCCGTTTTTGCGGACGGTTTCGATTAAAGCGTCAGGGGTTTGTTGTCCGGGGTCGTATTCGATGCTGGCTTTCTCGGTAGCGATATTGACTGCCGCCGTGACCCCGGGTTGGTTATTCAGACTTTTTTCCAGACGCGCCGCACAGGATGCGCAATGCATCCCGGTAATTTGCAGTTCAGCGTGTTGTCTGGAATCAGTCATGCTGCATTATAGCGGCCTCTTAATGCTGACTGCACCGCGAATTCGACCCGGTGCGTAGCCTGTGGCCCGGTCATGCGGATATTCCTCACCCAGCTTGGCTTTCACGCTATCGGGAATTTGCTCAGCAGAACCGTGGCAAGCCACGCAGCCGGGTTGCAGGGCAATGGCTTTAACGTAACGGAAATAGCGACCGGCCGGTTCCTTGACGATTTCGGAATATTCCAGCGTTTCAGGCTTTTCGCCGTTAGCGGCGCGAGTTTCGAATGCGTGCAACGCACGTTGTTCCCATGTGTCGGGCGTACCCAGTAACGGATTGCGCACTTTCAAGGAAACGCGTGTGAGTTTAATACCGTTTTTGCGGGAAGCATCTCCGGCCAGTTTCGGGGCGATGTCTTTGCAGACGCCGATGGCGGATTCCGGCCCGCCTTCGGCAACTGCTTTCTGGTTCTCGGCTTGCAGCTGCTTCAGAAAAGGCATAGCGACGGCGCGCGCCTCATCTTGATATTTCGACATATCATCGGCCCATGCCGGGGCCGCAATCAGTGCGGAGAGCAAACAGGTCAGTAATGGTTTGTTCATGCAGATTCCTTTCATCGAAAAAAGGCCCGACCCGGAGGGCGGTCGGGTCGGGCAGAGAGAATGCGCAAAATTTATTTTTTCATCGGGCACGTGCTGAGGCCGAACAGAGAGTATGCCGGGCAGACACGGAAAATGCCGGTGAACAAAGGAACGACGCCGATGTAACCCCATGCGCCGATAGTGCCGGTGAAAGCCAGCGCAATCAAAGCCAGACCTGCGACGATGCGAATGAATCGATCTACTCCGCCAACATTGATACCCATTTTTTTCTCCGTGCGTGGTTTAAAGGAGTCGGCAGAATAAAGCAACCCGGCGGAGGCGTCTGTGATAAAAATCACAAAGCAAAACAGGTTTACATCTCGGAGAAGCGTTTTAGAGCAAGGGGGTCGGTTATGTCGATCATTTCGCGCCCCAGCCTGACCCAGCCGTGTTCGGCGAAATTTTTCAACAGTCGGCTGACCATTTCGCGTGCGCTGCCGAGTTCGTCAGCCAGCGCTTGATGGGTCGTGTGGATCGGACTGTTTTTAGTGAGCAAATGCGCGGCTAAACGCTGATCGAGTTTTTGGAAAGCGACAGCGGAAACCAATTGCATCAAATCGGTTAAGCGCTCGGAGAACAGATTAAACACGTAGTCGCGGAACGGCTCGAACCCGGAAAATAAGGTGCGAAAAGCGGGAGCGGGCAAGAAAACGAGTTGCGTATCGCATTCGACGATGCCGCGCGCGTGGTACTTGGTGTGGCCCAGTAAGCAACTGCTGGTCAGGATACAGCTTTCACCGGGACATACCCGGTAGAGTTGCAGTTCGCGTCCGTTAGGGGAGGATTTGATGACCCGGACGCTGCCGGAAAGCATGAACGGGAAACCCTGACAGGGCTGGTTTTCGTCGAATATTATTGTACCTGCCGGGATGCGCATCAGTTGCGCTTGCGAGAGGAGTGCGTCGCGCTGTGCCGGGGGCATAGCCCCCAGCATCGGGTAAAGCTGCAAAAGTTGGGATTGCAGCGCCGAATCCAGCATTACGCCTCCGGGCGCATATGCGGGAACAGAATCACATCGCGAATACTCGGGCTGTCGGTCAGCAGCATCACCAAACGGTCGATACCGATGCCTTCACCGGCTGTTGGCGGCAAGCCGAATTCCAGTGCACGAATGTAATCGCCATCCTTGAACATGGCTTCTTCGTCGCCGGCTTCCTTGGCGGCCACTTGCGCATCGAAACGCGCTTCCTGATCTTCCGGGTCGTTAAGCTCGGAGAACCCGTTGGCGATTTCGCGTCCGACGATAAATAATTCAAAACGTTCAGTAATTTCCGGACGACTATCGCTGCGGCGCGCCAGCGGAGAGGCCTCGGCCGGATAATCGACAATGAAGGTTGGCTCGAAAAGCTGATGTTCAGCCAATTCTTCGAACAGGGAAAGTTGCAACCCGCCCAAGCCATCGTCCGGCTTATACTTGGCTTTCAGGTCTTGCAGTTCAGAAATCAGAAAACCGCGGTCGTTCAGTTGCGCATCGGTAAATTGCGGATGATATTTCTGGATCGCCTGCGTAATAGTGAGGCGGTGGAAGGGCTGTCCCAAATCCAGCTCGCGACCTTGGTAGTTAATGACGGTAGTGCCGAGTACTTTGCGCGCGACTTCGCGGAACAGGCTTTCGGTAAAATCCATCAGATAACGATAGTCGCGGTAGGCCTCGTAGAATTCGATCATGGTGAATTCCGGGTTATGCCGCGTGGAAAGACCTTCGTTACGGAAATTTCGGTTGATTTCGAACACTTTTTCGAAGCCACCGACCACCAGACGCTTCAAGTACAGTTCCGGTGCAATGCGCAGGAACAGCTCCATGTCCAGTGCATTGTGGTGAGTAACGAAGGGCTTGGCCGATGCGCCGCCGGGAATCGGGTGCATCATCGGGGTTTCTACTTCGAGATAGTCGTGACGAATGAAAAACTCACGAATAGCCTGAATGACCTTGGAGCGGGTCATGAAGACCTTGCGGGTTTCTTCGTTGGTAATCAGGTCGACATAGCGCTGACGGTATTTTTGCTCCTGATCGGTCAGTCCGCGGAATTTTTCCGGCAACGGGCGCAATGCCTTGGTCAGTAAGCGCAGTCGGGTTACACGTACCGAGAGCTCGCCGCTCTTGGTTTTGAACAATACGCCGGTCGCCCCGAGAATATCGCCCAGATCGTAGTGTTTGAAGGCGGCATGCGCTTCTTCGCCGATATCGCCGGTACTGATGAATAACTGAATGCGGCCGCTCATATCCTGCACTGTTGCGAAACTGGCCTTGCCCATTACGCGCTTCAGCATCATGCGACCGGCCACGCTGACCGGGATCGCCAGCGCTTCCAGTTCTTCGTGCGTTTTTTCGCCGAATTCGGTGTGCAGATCGTTCGCCAGATGCGTACGGTCGAAGTCGTTCGGGAAAGCGGGGCCGCTTTCGCGCAGGGCGCTCAGCTTCGCACGGCGCTCGGCGATGATCTGATTTTCATCCTGTTGCGGGGTATTGGTTTGGTCTGTCATGGGACTATCCTTGGTCAGTCGTTCGCCTTAAACGCCTTGTTTCAGGCTGGCGGTAATAAAGTCGTCGAGATCGCCGTCAAGCACGCTTTGAGTGTTGCCGATTTCTATGTTAGTGCGCAAATCTTTGATGCGCGACTGGTCGAGCACATACGAGCGGATTTGATGGCCCCAGCCGATGTCGGTTTTGCTGTCTTCCATGGCTTGCTTTTCTTCGTTCCGCTTGCGCAACTCAGCTTCATACAGGCGAGATTTCAGCATCGCCATTGCTTCGGCGCGGTTGCGGTGCTGCGAGCGGTCATTCTGGCACTGCACCACAATGCCGGAGGGAATGTGGGTAATCCGCACTGCCGAATCAGTTTTATTGATGTGCTGACCGCCGGCACCGGAGGCACGGAAAGTATCGGTGCGCAAATCGGCCGGATTGATGTCGATCTCGATGGATTCATCCACTTCCGGGTAAACGAATACGCTGGAAAACGAAGTGTGGCGGCGGTTTCCTGAGTCGAATGGGGATTTGCGCACTAGGCGGTGAACGCCGGTTTCGGTGCGTAAATGGCCGTAAGCGTACTCACCGCTAACTTTCAGCGAGGCACTCTTGATGCCGGCGACTTCGCCTTCGGATTCTTCCAGCACTTCTACGTTGAAGCCTTTGCGCTCACAATAGCGCAGGTACATACGTAACAGCATGGATGCCCAATCTTGCGCTTCGGTGCCGCCGGAGCCTGCCTGAATGTCGATGAAGCAGTTATTGGCATCCATGTTGCCGGAGAACATCCGGCGGAATTCCAAATCGGCGACTTGTTTTTCGGTGCCTTCCACATCCTCGGCAATGCTGTGCAGACTGGCATCGTCCTCTTCTGCCAGTGCCATTTCCATTAATTCGGCATTGTCATTGAGCGATTGCTCGATGCTTTGCAGCGAGAGCACGACGCCTTCCAGCATTTTGCGCTCGCGCCCCAGATCTTGCACACGCTTACTGTCTTGCCAGACGGCGGGATCTTCGGCAAGCGCGACGACTTCGGTCAGGCGGTCTTTTTTGCCATCGAAGTCAAAGATACCTCCGAAGTTCTTCGCTGCGCTGGCGCAGGTCATGCAACTTATTGGTCAGGGCGTTGAGTTGTTCGGCTTCCATGCTGCGTGCAATCCAAAGGCTTGATAAAGGCAGGTATTATACCGCTTCCCAGTGTTCGATGACGAGTTGCAAACTGGTTTGACCGTTGTATTCGTTGCGCGCCAGCTTGTAGACTGCTTCGATCCGCTCCGGCAACGGGCCTGTGTCGAAAAACAAGATCGCGTCGAGAGATTGTTTTTCCGCGCTCAGTTTGAGCTTTAAATGCTTTTCGCCGACGATGCGTTGTTGCCGGACGGCAAATTGCCCATGAAACGCAGGCTCAGGAAATCCTTGTCCCCAGACGTATTGCTCCAGTGCTTCAGCGGTTTCTAAAGAATACTCATCCGATTTGAGCGCGCCGTCCGTTTCGATGGTTTTGGTCAGGTCGGCGACCGACAGCAAGCTTTGTGTCACCTCATCAAAGGCGGCCTGAAAGTCCTCGAGGTGTTGACGCTTCAGGCTTAGCCCTGCCGCCATGGCGTGTCCGCCGAATTTTTGTAGCAGGTGAGGGTGACGCTTAGCAATTAAATCCAGGGCGTCGCGCAGATGCAAACCGGGAATGCTGCGGCCGGAGCCTTTTAGCTCATCATCGCCAGCTTGAGCAAAAACGATTGCCGGGCGGTGGAATCGGTCTTTCAGCCGCGAGGCCAGAATACCGATGACCCCTTGATGCCAGTTTTCATCGAATAAAGTCAGGGTGTAACGCTCGGCAGGATCGAAATTGTCGAGGGATGTTAAGGCCGTCTGCTGCATATCCGCCTCGATTTCACGGCGTGTACGATTTAGCGCGTCGAGTTCGGCGGCAAGCCGTTTGGCTTCTTCGACATCGTCCGTCAGCAGACAGCGAATGCCAAGCGACATATCCTCCAGTCGTCCGGCAGCATTAAGTCGGGGGCCGACAATAAAACCCAATTCGTAGGTTGAGGCTTGAGCCGGAGGTTTGCGTGACGATTGCAGCAACGCGAGGATGCCGGGGCAGGCCTGACCAGCGCGGATACGCGCCAAGCCCTGCTGTACCAAAATACGGTTCGGCTGATCGAGTTTAACAACATCGGCTACGGTACCGAGCGCCACAATATCCAACAGCTTGGCGAGATTCGGTTCGGGTTGCGATTCGAAAGTGCCGCGCCTACGCAATTCGGCACGCAAAGCAAGTAACACATAAAATATGACTCCGACGCCGGCCAGATTCTTGCTGGGGAACGCGCAGCCCGGCTGGTTAGGGTTCACGATGCAACGCGCATCCGGCAAGGCATCGCCGGGGAGGTGATGGTCGGTCACTAAAACTTCGATACCTAAGCGGTTGGCTTCGGCAACACCCGCCACGCTGGCAATACCGTTATCCACGGTCAATAAAATATCGGGCTTCTGTTCTGCAGCAAGATGCACGATCTCAGGCGTCAAGCCATACCCATATTCGAAACGGTTCGGCACGATGAAATCTACATGCGCTCCAAACGCGCGCAAACCGCGCATGGCAACCGTGCATGCTGTTGCACCGTCTGCATCATAGTCTGCAACCACCAAGATATTTTTGCGCGTACGAATCGCTTCGGCCAGATAGGCGGCCATAGACTCGCTGTTTTTTAAAGTATCGACCGCCGGTAATCGATTGAGAGATGCCTCAAGTTCAGCCACGGTTTGGATGTTCCTTGCCGAAAAGATTCTTGCCAGCAAGGGGTTAAGTCCATGCGTGAGCAATAACTGATAGGCGGGATTCGAAAAACCTCTGGTAGTGATTCGCGGCATGCCGTCACGCTTTGTGATATCTCATTGAATACTGCTTTGGGCTGGAATATGAACTTTGCTTTTGCGGCTGCCCATTATACGCGGGTTGGGTTTGTCGAGCATGACGAGTGGGCGGACTAGTGCGATAGTTGATTAACTCGTAATGCCTAGCTAAAATTCGGCAGACTAATAAATTAGTTTCTGTATTTGGTAATGGTTAAGATAATGAACTAGGGAGGTTCAGTGAAAACTCGTTTTTGGATTTTTTTGGTTATTGCAGTACTTATTAGTGGTTGCGCATCTAATCCGCAACAATCTGTCGCACTATCCAAGGAGGTGGCAAGCCCGCAAGCTGGACGCATTGGTGTTGTAATGACTGCTTTGCCGAAATTAGACACCTATTTTCCGGGAGCGGATTGCTTGCTTTGCTACGCAACAGCCTCGGCAATGAATTCGAAACTAACGGCGCATACAAAAACGCTTACTTACGAAGGGCTGCCTAATCTCAAAGAGGAGGTAGCAAGTTTATTAAGAAATAAGGGGGCGGATGTTGTCGTAATTAATGAAAGCATTAATGTCTCCGGATTAAAGTCAGCCAGCCAAAAGGGTGAGAACGTCGCCCCCAAGGATTTTACGAGTCTTCAGCAAAAATACGGCGTTGATCGTTTGCTCGTGATCGACATTTCTAAACTCGGTTTTATCAGAAATTACTCTGCTTATATTCCGGTAGGTGCGCCCAGCGCTCAACTGCGTGGATTGGGATACATGGTGAATCTGCGTAGCAATAAGTACGAGTGGTACGAAGAGGTGTGGGTATTGCAAGGCGCCGAAGGCAACTGGGACGAACCGCCTAAATTTCCGGGTTTGACCAATGCATATTTTCAGGCGCTGGAAATGGGCAGGAACCGTTTGCTGAAGCCGTTTGTGAGCGAGCAGACCACGAATCGGGCGTCGAACACACCCAATAATCCGGTAACCGTATCCAATTGAGATTCTTCTATGTGTAATTGGTTGGCCAATTGCTTTCGTATTTCTGTTCTCGCAATGATTGCAGCATCTGCTTGTGCCGCTGAGCCTGCTGATTTCAGCAAGGTTGGGTCGGAAGAAAAGATTGACTACTATTTTCGGGAGCCGCAAAAAGACGGTTTGGCTTACCGGGGTATGTTAAGTCCATACAACTCCGTTGGGAGAGCCGGAAATATGATGTATCCGGCTCCCAATGCGGTAGGGTTAATTGCGGCGGTATTGACGCATGCATTGATTGCCGATTCGGCACAAAAAGCGGCTCAGAATCAAGCACAGCAGGAAGCCGACAAGACTTTATCTCCGTATCAAGAGGTGATACACACTATCAACTATGAACAACTCGCAATGCGTGCATTGGCAAAGATGTCGCAAAATGTGACTGTTAGATTCATTGATAAAGCTGCTGTTGTTGGGAATAAATCTTTGGTTGAATGTTCGCTGGCTTATGCAATGAGTCAGGATCAAACGGCACTGATTCTAGAGAATCGCATGACCATTAAAGCGGCTGCAAATGACGTTAAAAAAGATCGCACACTGTCTGTCCGAGTTATTTCGCCTTCACTGAAGGAGGGTAAACCCGAAGAGTTATGGACGCGAAACAATGGTGAACGCTTAATAGAAACAAGCGCACTTTTACTTGCGCAATCACTTCAGATTGGTTTTCTTGACGTTCAAAATATACATGCCCCGGTCGATGATGCCAAGCCGTTTCAAACGGTGCGCTACAAAGAAGGTAGCGATGAGCGGTATGAGAGAGCGCAAATTGTAAGTAATCAATGCAATCGAGTATTGATGAGGACGCTTAGAGGAAGCTACATGTTGGTTCCGGCAAGTCCAATTTCATCGGATACTCAAGAAGAACATTGTGCATCCTTATAGTGCATTTCCCACGAAACTAAGCCGTAAGTATATTGCATGCTTTCAAAGCATGATCGATGCCGCGTTGCCAGGTAGGTTTTGGGGAATTGGGGACGACGAAAATTCAGTCACTTGTGAAGGGGCTCCAGCTTACATCGCAGGCTAGTGGTATTTATCGCACCAAAAAATAAAAGCCCGTATCAATAACGGGCTTTTTTAATCCTGTGGCGGAGAGGGGGGGATTCGAACCCCCGTCAGGGTATTACCCTGAACACGCTTTCCAGGCGTGCGACTTAAACCACTCATCCACCTCTCCGAAGGGGCGCGATAATAAGACAGAATCGGATTTCCTGCAATCCCGTTTTGCAAATTATGCGCTATTTTTCCATTCGCGCAGGGCGGTAAATACTTCCAGTTCAGTTTGCAGGAGGTGACCAACGTGCAATTCCACGCTGCCGACCACATCGGGTTCGTGGCAACGCAGGAAGGGGTTGGTGGCTTTTTCCAGCCCGATTGTCGATGGCAAAGTGGGTTTGCGTGAAGCGCGCAGTGCTTTGACGGTCTCCTCGCGAGCTTCGAGATCAATGTTGTCGGGTTCGATTCTACGGGCGAAACGTATATTAGCCTCGGTATATTCGTGTGTGCAGTACACGTGCGTTTCTTCCGGCAGGTTTCCAAGTCTGCGCAGCGAGTGATTCAGGTCGTTTGCATTGCCGTCGAAGATGCGTCCGCAGCCGCAACCGAACAAAGTATCACCGCAAAACACGCTGCCGAGCGTCAGATAGGCGATGTGTCCCTTGGTATGGCCGGGTATATCGATTATTGAAATGTGTAAATCCATTGCTGGGACATAGATTAAGTCGGCTTCTCCGACCGGATAGCGCATACAGTCGATGGATTCAAGTCGTGGCCCGTATGCCGGGACGTTGTATACTTGCAGCAAGTCGCAGATGCCGCCTGTGTGGTCATTATGATGGTGGGTACAAAGTATGGCGGAAAGCTGTAGCTGTCGGCTATTCAAAAAATCCAGTACAGGTGCAGCATCACCCGGGTCGACTACGACGGCATGGCGTTTGTCGTGGATGGCCCAGATGTAATTATCTTTAAGGGCGGGAATAGGATATATGTCGAGCATTGTGAATACTCCTTTGTTTGACTGTATGTTTGAGTGAATCGAATCGGATGTCAACCGTAAAATCGCTATCTGAATGGTTTGAAACAACGCAAGGGCGCTATATGCTTGAGCGCGAGCGCCTCTATTTCGAAAAGACCGTTACGGATATTTTTGGATTCAATGCATTGCAACTTGGCTTGCCGGAGCATGATTTTTTATCGCTTAACCGTATACCTCTGCATATATTGGCAGGCAAGGGGAATGGTGTTCACATCTCGCTCGAGATGGAGGAGTTGCCGTTTGAAACGGATAGCCTCGATTTAGTGATTTTGCCCCATGTCTTGGAATTCAGCGACAATCCGCATGAAATATTGCGTGAAGTAGAACGGGTGCTGCGCCCCGAAGGGCAGTTGATAATTAGTAGTTTTAACCCTCGTAGTTTGTGGGGCATGCGTCGATGGCTCGGAAGTAAGCAAGGGTATCCGTGGTGCGGGCGCTTCATCGCTTTACCGCGAATGAAAGACTGGCTGGCTTTGCTTGGTTTTGAAATCGCAGGCGGGCGGTTCGCGTGTTATGCGCCTCCGCTCAGCAATCCGAACTGGTTACACCGGCTCAGTTTCCTTGAACCGTCCGGCGATCGCTGGTGGGCGGTCTGCGGCGGCGTGTATTTCTTGCATGCTATTAAGCGCGTCCCCGGCATGCGGGTGATTCGTCCACAATGGAATAAGGGGTTGGTTGGCAAACTTCTTCCGGTTGCACCGAAACTAAATCGCGAGGTCCCTCAGAGAATCAAGCAATGAGCGAAGATATTATAGAAATTTATACCGATGGGGCATGTAAAGGGAATCCGGGCATCGGCGGCTGGGGGGCGTTGTTACGAACCAAGGGCAAGGAACGGGAGTTGTGCGGAGGTGAATTGCAGACTACCAATAACAGGATGGAGTTACTGGCAGCAATTTCAGCACTCGAAGCGTTGAAACGCCCTTGCCGGGTGCAACTGCATACCGATTCGAAATACGTACAGCAGGGCATCAGCGAATGGATACACAGCTGGAAGCAGCGCGGTTGGAAAACGGCAGATAAGAAACCCGTTAAGAACGAAGATTTATGGCGTCGTCTCGATGCGCTGACGCAGCAGCACCGAGTTGAATGGTTGTGGGTTAAAGGGCATGCCGGGCACGATGGCAATGAACGAGCAGATGCCTTGGCGAACCGCGGGATTGAAGAACTCAGGAATCAGGCATGAGACAGATAGTACTGGATACAGAAACAACGGGATTGGATCCTCGTTTAGGCCATCGGGTAATTGAAGTGGCGGCAATCGAGTTGCGGGGCCGCAATGTGTCCGACCGTCATTTTCACCGCTATTTGAACCCCGAGCGCGAAATCGATGCCGGCGCAGCCGAAGTGCATGGATTGACGCTGGAACGCTTGCAGGATGAGCCAAAGTTCGCCGAAATCGCACCGGGCTTGCTTGAGTTTCTGAGCGGAGCCGAGCTGATTATTCACAACGCGCCGTTCGATGTCGGCTTCCTGAATGCCGAGTTGGAGCGGGCAGGCTATCAGCCGATTACACACTATTGTCCCAGTGTGCTGGACACATTGAAGCTGGCGAAAGATTTGCATCCCGGCAAGAAGAACAACCTCGATGCGTTGTGCGACCGCTATCAAATCGACAATTCGCACCGCACCTTGCACGGTGCGTTGCTGGATACCGAATTGCTTGCCGAAGTCTACTTGGCGATGACCCGTGGTCAGGAAAGTCTGCTAGGCGAAGAGTTGCACGAAAATGAGGAAACGTCGGATGTATCGGACTCCATTTCCGGTCGGATGAGTGTTCGTGTTTTGCTGGCGAGCGACGAGGAGCTGGCTGCGCATGCCCAGCAACTGGCGGATATCGATAAGGCGAGCAAGGGCGCATGCCTGTGGAATCAGTTGGAGGCAGCGGAATGAGCGGTGCGCTGAGCCGCTGGATGGCTAAAACGGCTGCGGCGGGGCTGGCCGTGTACGTTGGGGTATGCGGATATTTCTGGGCTTCGCAGAGCGACCATATTTTCGAACCGGAGCCGATCTTGCAAACCACTCCGGATCGCGACGGGTTGAAATACGAGTTGGTAAAAATTCCTTCCGGCAGCGGCTCCGAAAGGGCTGAGTTGTTTGGTTGGTGGATCCCCGCCGATGTTGCGAATGCTCCAACCTTGCTATATTTTCACGGCAATTTTCGTAACGTCAGTTATAACGTCGAGCATGCCATGCGCTTGCATCGTCTGGGTGTCAATATACTGCTGGTCGATTACCGCGGTTATGGTCAAAGCGGCGGCGGTAAACCAAGTGAAGCCAAAGTGTACGAAGACGCGGAATCGATCTGGCAGTACTTGCAGACCAAAGGCATCGATGCCAAGCGAACCGTGATTTACGGACACTCCCTAGGCGGTGCGATTGCAATTAATTTGGCGGTTAAACACCCTGAAGTCGCCGGTTTAATCACGGAAAGCACGTTTACCTCGATGCAGGCAATGGGTGAGAAAAATTACGGCTTCCTGCCTATCGGCTTGTTATTGACACAGCGCTTCGACTCCATCGGGAAAATCGACAAGCTAAAAGTGCCTTTGTTGGTAATGCACGGCAAATGGGACAAAAAAATTCCTTATCAAATGGGCGAGCAGTTGTACGAGCGGGCACCGCAACCTAAAACGTTGAAATTGATCGAAGGCGGTGAGCACAGCAACAACAGCGGCATTGCATGGGTGGAATACAGCGCCGCCGTTGACGCCTTCCTTAAACAAGTTGTGCCGCAATGACGATCCGAGATACTGATGTCGTAATGATCGGAGCCGGGGCGGCTGGGTTGATGTGCGCAGCAACTGCCGCCAGACGGGGACGCAAGGTTGTTCTGCTCGATCATAGCTATAAACTGGCCGAAAAAATTCGCATTTCTGGAGGTGGGCGCTGCAATTTCACCAACTTGCAGGTCAAGCCCGAGAATTATCTTTCAGCGAACCCGCATTTTTGCCGTTCTGCGCTGGCACGCTTCACTCCACAGCATTTTATGGCGATGCTGGATGCTTACGGCATTCGATACCATGAAAAAAAGCTGGGGCAGATGTTTTGCGACGAGGGTTCGGAGGCGATTATTCGCATGTTGCATGCCGAGTGCGAACAGTATGGTGTAACGCTGGTGCAGGGCTGCGAGATAAACGATGTGAGTCGAAGCGAGCGATTTGTTGTGCGTGCATCTTGTGGCGAAATTAGGTCAGATGCACTGGTCGTGGCAACGGGCGGGTTATCGATTCCGAAAATCGGTGCCACCCCCTTCGGCTACAGAATCGCACAGCAATTCGGCGTACCTGTAACCAAGCTTAAAGCCGGGTTGGTTCCTTTATCGTTTCACCCCGACGAATGGTCGCCTTACAGCGCATTATCTGGCGTTTCGCTGGATGCCGAAGTGCGCTGCGGTAAGCAATGCTTCCGAGAAAATTTGCTGTTTACGCATCGTGGGCTGAGTGGCCCGTCGATACTACAAATTTCTTCATATTGGGAGCAGGGACAGCCTTTGCAAATCAATTTGCTGCCGGATCACGATGCGTCGGATTTACTAAGCGCAATGCGTGAAAGCAATAAATTGCCGGTTAATTTTCTGGTCCAGTTTTTTCCCAGACGATTCGCCGAAATTTTCGGTGCAGACTGGACCCAGTCGCCAGCCATGAGCCAGTTGCCGGATAAAACGTTGCTGTCGATCATCCGGCGATTGCAGGACTGGCGCATCACCCCTACCGGTACGCTAGGATATGCCAAAGCGGAGGTGACGTGCGGCGGAGTCGACACACGCGCGCTGTCATCCAAAACCATGCAGGCGAACGAAGTGCCGGGTTTGTATTTTATCGGCGAAGTGGTCGATGTAACCGGGCAGTTGGGGGGATACAATTTTCAGTGGGCATGGGCATCCGGTCACGCGGCCGGGGAGGCGCTCTAGGAGGAAAAATGGCAACTGAAACCGAACTGAAGCTGCGCCTCGACCCGCTTGAATTGCCGCGCCTCCGGCGTAACGCTTTGCTGCGCAAGCTGACTGTCGGGCGTCCCATCAGGCAACAGGTTTACAGTGTTTACTTCGATACGCCTGATCTCGCTTTGCGCGGACTCGAAATGGCGTTGCGTTTGCGGCGTGTTGGCAGGAGGTGGCTGCAAACTTTGAAAGGCGGAGGTGCGGTACAAGCCGGACTGCATAGCCGAGAGGAGTGGGAAAGTCCATTGGCAGGGGAGCAGCTCGACCTCGCGGCACTCCAGTTCAGCCCGCTGGGCAAGCGCTTGCCGCCGGAAATTTTCGGGAAAATTACGCCCGTATTCGTGACGGAGTTTACCCGAACAGTGAGGTTGTTGCAGGTAAACGGGACGGAAATCGAATGCGCGCTGGATGTTGGGGAGGTGCGTGCCGGGCAAGCTGTCTGGCCGATCTGTGAGTTGGAATTGGAACTGAAATCCGGTTCGGTCGGCAGTTTGTTCGAGGTGGCGTTGCAACTGATGGAGACGCTGCCGCTTACGCTCGAAAATATCAGCAAAGCCGAGCATGGTTACGAACTGTTTGCCCCCGTTCCGCGCATGCCGGTTAAGGCCTCTGCGCCGCAGTTATCCGCAGACATGGCAGTGGCAGATGCACTGAAGCTGATGCTGCAAAGCTGCCTGTCGCATTGGCAAGCGAATATGCCGGGCTTGATGCAAGGCGATAATCCTGAGTTCTTGCATCAGGTTCGCGTAGCGTTGCGTCGTTTACGCGTCGTCTTATCTATTGCCGACCAATGGAAGCGAGATCGTGATTTATCGGATTTGCGTGCTGCATTTCGAACGTTATCGAAGGCGCTCGGCGCTGCGCGAGACTGGGATGTGCTGGTTGGTGAATGGCTGCCTAAATTGATTGCGCAGTATCCTGTCCAAGCAAATGAGACACAGATGCTCCTGGAGCACGCCGAAAAGCGCCGCAAAAAAGCGTTTGTCGATGCGAGCGCACTTTTGCTATCCGCCGAAACGCATCGTTTATTGTTGAAACTCGGTGCTTGGATCAATAGATGTGCGGACAGAGATGATGAGCATGAGCCGATACGCGCATTCGGGCGCAAGGTGCTGAAAATGCATTACCGCCGCTTGAACGAGGCCGGTGCATGCCTGCCGGACGGGCAGGATGTCGAGTTGCACAGTCTGAGAATCGAGTGCAAAAAAATGCGTTATTCGATTGAGCTGATGTCGAAAATGACGAACCAAAAGGCGGCGCTCAGAACGGTCGGCGCATTGGAAGCACTGCAGGGTGCCTTGGGCGACTACAACGACTTGATTCGCGCCCAAGGGTTGCTGGCTGAATTGGGGCGCGGCAAACAGGCTGCAGCATGCCGCACGGTGCGTACCCTGCTGGCAGCACTGGAAGAGGAGAGTAAGGCGAATTTGCCGTCACTATGGCGGCAATGGCGTACTGAAAAGCCTATTTGGCAAACGCTATGAAGACGGAGCCGTGTTCAGCATGCCTTTCAGTCGGGCCAGTTTCGAAAGACCTTCAGCCTTGCTGACGTTCGTCGCGCTACCCTGAGTAACGCCTGAGTAAACTAACTCTTCCTGCGGTAATTCCTGAATAAACCGGCTCGGTTCGACGTCCGCCCATTCTTTGCCGCGCTTGCGGCGTACACAGTGGCTGATTTGCAGCGAGCGTTGCGCGCGGGTAATGCCGACGTACATCAGCCGGCGCTCTTCCTCGATTTGCTCCGGCGCTTCGCTTTGGTGATGCGGCAGCATGCCTTCCTCAATGCCGACCAGAAAGACGTGACCGTATTCCAGACCTTTCGAGGCATGCAGGGTCGAGAGGCTGACGGCATCGGTTTCCTGATCGCGCGAATCGAGCAAATTCAGCAGAGCGATGGTTTGCGTCATGGCCAGCAAATTTTTCTCGTCGTTTTCCGACTTGTGGTTAATCCACTCGACAAAATCGCTGACGTTCGCCCATTTGACTTCCGCCTGGCGCGGCTCGAAGCTGTCAAACAGCCAGCCTTCGTAGTCGATGGCTTGCAGCAAGTCGTTCAATACCGGCTGGCATGGTTCGCGCTCGGCGCGGGATTGCATACGGTGAACAAACTTGCAGAACGTCATCAGATCTTCGTATTGCCGTTCGGGTAGCAATTCGATCAGTCCGCTATCGAACGTTGCGTCGAACAGGCTGATATTACGTGCTGCCGCGTGGGCGGATAGTTTTTCCAGCGTTTGATTGCCGATTCCGCGTTTAGGGGTGGTAATCGCGCGGATAAAGGCCGGATCGTCGTCCGGATTGGCCAGTAAGCGCAAGTAGGCCAGAATATCTTTGATCTCGGCGCGCTCGAAAAATGAAGTGCCGCCGCTGACGGTGTACGGCACCTTGTGGTTGCGCAAATACTCCTCGAAAACCCGCGATAAATGGTTGCTGCGGTACAAGATGGCGTAATCGCCGTAGCGTGTACCGTGCTCGAATTTGTGCGCCAAGAGCTGTAATACTACCGATTCGGCTTCGTGGTCGTCGTCTCGCGCAGCAAATACCCGCACGGGGTCGCCGGGGCCATGCTCGCTCCATAGGTTTTTTTCGAACAGTTTCGTATTGTTTTTTATCAGATGATTCGCGCTTTTCAGAATACGCTGCGAGGAACGATAATTCTGTTCCAGCATAATGACCTGCAAATTCGGATAGTCAGCGCGCAGGTTGTGCAGGTTGGCAATGCTGGCACCTCGCCAGGCATATATAGCCTGATCGTCATCACCTACGGCTGTTAAAGCGGCGCGCTGGCCGGCCAGTAACTTGGTCATTTGGTACTGGCAATCGTTGGTGTCCTGATACTCGTCGATCAGCAGGTAGCGAAAACGTTGCTGCCAGCGCGTTAGCGCCTCGGGCTGCGTCTGAAACAACATGACCGGCAGTCGGATCAAGTCGTCGAAATCCACTGCCTGATAGGCGCGCAAAGTTTCTTCATAGCGGGCGTAGAGCAGGGCGATTCTCTGTTGTGACTCGTTTTCGGCGCAGAGCAGGGCGGCATCCGGTGTCACAAAGCCCGCTTTCCAGTTGGAGATAACCGATTGCGCAATGCGAATGTCTTGCTTATCCGGCGCGCCTAATAATTCGCTTACGATTTTTGCAGTATCCGCAGCATCGAAGATTGAGAATTGCTTTTTATAGCCGAGCAAGTGGGCTTCTTCGCGCAGTATATGCATACCCAGTGAATGAAAGGTGCTGATTGTCAGCCCTTTGGCGCTTTTTTTGTCCAGTAGTTGCCCGACGCGTTCGCGCATTTCAGTCGCCGCCTTATTGGTAAAGGTGATGGCAGCGATATTCTGGGGGGCATAACCGCATTCCTGCACCAGATAGGCCAGCTTGTGCGTAATAACGCGCGTTTTGCCGCTGCCCGCGCCGGCTAGCACCAACAGCGGGCCGTCCAGATACTTGGCTGCGGCGCGTTGCTGGGGATTGAGCTTGCTTAACATACAGGGTGGTGTAGGGGCTTGTTGCGGTCTGGGATAATAGTAGATTCATCGCGCCCCGTCACGTACTGTGCATGCGAAAAAACAGTGCGAGTGATATATTTCGCAGAATCTGAGGGGGCGGATTATGTCGAGCGCTATCGCTGCAAGCGTTTTCAGTTATGCGCCGGGAACGATCGACGATGAAGTTAGGCACCTTATTTCGCTTACCATCTTGTCTAAGCATATTACTGCCGTTTTACTGGGGATCTCCGAGGACGCGCGTTGGAATGACGTGAAATTGCGTGCAATGGAGCAACTCGGTTTGGTTCGCGAAGAGTTTAAAGATATTACATTGGACATTCTGAGCGAGCTGCGCGAAAGAAATTAAAGGGCAGCCCGCTCAAAGTTTATTCGTTGCTGTCAATGGGAATCAGTCTCGTGCAATACCCAAATCACTGTCGTTAATCACACCTTGCAAATAGAGCTTTAACAGGATAGCGACCGGCTGCGGAATATCCAGCCCCAATTCGAATCTGCTGCCGCGCGACTGCGTCACACCGAACCGTGACCAAAACCGTTCCTGACTTTCACGGCGCTTTCTGCGATATGCGCGAATTTCATTGGAATTCAGCATGGTGGAATTTAAGTCAAATGCAGAGTGATGTACGGCGATATCCATTTCTATCCTTTCCTGTCGAGCAATCGCAAATTTATGACTAATTTATTTAGCGAAAATGTCAGGCGGAATTGTGCCAAATTTTTTTCAGGTTGGAACCTAGTTACTTTACTAGGGTGGGCGGCTCAGGTTTGCGTCGTCCCTCGGTAAAAGGGAAACGCATTTTCAGTGCCATGTACGGAAATGTATCCAATGTATCTAAAGTTTTATGTCGGTTGACCGATAAAGTAAATGACAGCGGTTGCATGTGACTAGAAAAAACCGCTTGCAAAAACGGCTTGCGCCGTAAGGTAACGACCTGAAACCAAGGAGAACGAACATGGCCTCTATTATCAACACCAACATCGCCTCGCTGAATGCACAGCGCAACCTGAACGCTTCGCAGGCTTCGCTGCAAACTGCGCTGCAACGCCTGTCTTCCGGCCTGCGCATCAACAGCGCGAAGGACGATGCTTCCGGTCTGGCCGTCGCCACTGGCATGACATCCACGATTAGCGGTCAGCAAGTTGCGATCCGCAATGCCAACGATGCGATCTCCCTGTCGCAAGTTGCCGAAGGCGCTGTGGGTAAGATCACCGACGCGCTGCAACGCATGCGCGAACTGGCTGTGCAAGGCGCAAACGCTACTGCGAACGGTGCGAATCTGCAAACCGAATTCGCTGCAC
>JBFLXR010000018.1:0-42165 GCA_040757065.1 Pseudomonadota bacterium | reverse complement strand
ACAGGTAGTAGCTCGCTTCGGAGAATCCGTGCCGCCGACACAAATCCTTGACGGGCATACCGCTGTCCGCCTCCCGCAAAAATCCGATGATCTGTTCTTCCGTGAATCGCTTCTTCATGTCCAATCTCCTTTGTGGTTGCGATTGGACTCTAATCTCAGGTGCTACTCAAGATGGGGGGACGTCGCACTGGCTGGAAAGCTTTAGATCATAAGTTCGGCCCGGAAGGCCGGACTCATCGCTCATCCAGACAACTGTAGCTTCGAAATTGTCTGTGGTCTCAAGTGGATTCTGTGCAAGGCTTAAGACATCGCCGCGCGAAATGTCGATTTCGCGGTCTAGCGTGAGCGTGACCGACTGTCCGCGCTGTGCGCTGGACAGGTTACCGTCGAATGACACAATGCTCGCAATGGTGGCGGTTTGGCCAGTTGCTGTTACCCGAATTTCATCGCCGGCTCGTATATTGCCGTCGGCGATGGTGCCGGTGAAACCGCGAAAATCCTGGTTCGGGCGATTTACCCACTGCACCGGAAAGACGAAGGGATGATGCGCGCTATGCTCGATATTGACGGTCTCCAAATAGCCGAGCAACGTTGGGCCGTTATACCAATGCGTGTTGGCGGAACGTGAAAAAATGTTATCGCCTTTCAGTGCGGATAACGGGATCGGGGTGACACTTTTAAAGCCAAGATTGGCAGAGAATTGATTAAATTCGTCTTGAATTTTTTTGAAAACTACGGGATCGAAATACACCAAATCCATTTTATTGATGGCGAGTACCACATGACGAATCCCCATCAGCGACACCAGATAGGCATGGCGGCGGGTTTGGGTCAGTACGCCGCTACGCGCATCGATGAGAAGGATGGCGACATCTGCAGTCGAGGCGCCGGTTACCATGTTGCGGGTATATTGCTCGTGTCCCGGGGTGTCGGCAACGATGAATTTGCGCTTGTCGGTAGAAAAGAAACGGTAGGCTACATCGATGGTAATGCCTTGTTCGCGTTCTGCGGCTAAGCCATCTACGAGGAGCGCAAAATCGATATTTTCACCCTGCGTGCCGTGTTTTTTTGAGTCGCTCTTTAGCGAGGAAGCTTGATCTTCGTAAATCTGCTTGGCTTCCCACAACATTCTCCCGATCAAGGTGCTTTTGCCATCGTCGACGCTGCCGCAGGTAATAAAGCGCAACAAACTCAGCCTTTCTTGCTGAGCGATATAACTTTCAACAGCCAGTCGGGCTTCTGCGGCGGTCGGTGCTGCGTATGCTGCATGTTTGTGCGCGGTATGGGGCATTAGAAATATCCTTCCTGCTTCTTCTTTTCCATTGAGGCTGATTGGTCGCTATCGATGGCGCGGCCCTGGCGTTCGGAAACGCGTGCATTCATCAGTTCCAGAATAATTTGCGGCAAGGTTTCAGCATCGGATTCGATAGCGCCGCTTAATGGATAGCAACCGAGCGTACGGAAGCGGATATTTTTGCGTTCGATTTTTTCGCCCGGCATCAGACGCATGCGGTCGTCGTCGACCATTAAAATCATTCCGTCGCGCACTACGACAGGGCGTTCCTTGGCGAAATAGAGCGGTACGATCGGGATGTTTTCGCGGTAAATGTATTGCCAGATATCCAGTTCGGTCCAATTAGAGAGGGGGAAAACCCGGATGCTCTCGCCTTTGCGTTTTTTGCAGTTATATAAGTCCCACAGCTCCGGGCGCTGGTTTTTGGGATCCCAGCGATGATTCTCGGTGCGGAACGAAAAGATACGTTCCTTCGCGCGGGATTTTTCTTCGTCGCGGCGTGCCCCGCCGAAAGCGACATCGAATTTCCATTTGTCCAGCGCTTGCTTTAAACCTTCGGTTTTGGTGATGTCGGTATGCAAGGCGGAACCGTGATCGAAAGGATTGATGTCTTTCTCGATAGCTTCCGGGTTGATGTGTATCAGCAAATCCATGCCGCTCACTTCCGCCATGTGGTCTCTGAACAAATACATTTCGCGGAATTTCCAGCGTGTGTCGACATGCAGTAGCGGAAACGGGGGCGGTGCCGGGTAAAATGCTTTGCGCGCCAGATGCAGCATAACCGAGCTGTCTTTCCCGATTGAGTACAACATAACCGGATTGTCGGCCTCGGCAGCGACTTCGCGCATAATTTGGATGCTTTCTGCTTCCAATCTGTCCAAGTGGCTCAGGTGTTCGCCGGGGGAGGGCGCCGTCCGATGCGATAAAGTCTGACCGCTCAGGTCAAGAACCGGCTGATAGGAAGACATCGCCAACGCTACATTCGCAATGGTGGGTAGTTTACGGCAAGGCTCCGTGAGGCTTCCGTGGGGTAAAACAACAATTTCTTTACCGATGTGGTGCTGCAGTGCTTGCAGGGCTGTAGTAAGCGGCAGTTCGCTCAGCGAGGTGCGGGAGTTTTGTTTAAACGGATGCCAATAACGAGTATTGCGTGCATCGTTGGCGAACAGACAGAACAACCCATTCGGCAACACAGCGATTTCGGCGAATAAAACCAACTTGCGCTGAGCGCGTGCGGTTTGCAACTCCCAGTCGAGCAGAAGCTTTGTGGGGGGCTCGCCAAATTCGTCACGCAATGCCTCCGACGACAATGGATGAGGGAGAAAACCCATATCTTGCAAGCGACGCTCGGCAGTGCGCTTTGTTTTGGCTATGCCGACTTCCTCCAGCTTTTTGCTGGCCAATTCGGTATCCCAAACTGTGTTCGAATAAAAATCAATAAGGTTCATTTATTGCCTGATATGCCTTGTCGCAATTTGCACCTGGCTGCTCGGTAATGATGACAATGTTACATTCTATGTAATATTGCATATTGCGACAATCGTATTGGTAATTCCCCTTAATCATGATGCTGGATTCTCTCTGTTTGCATAGTGGGAACGAAATGTTGCAGCAGACAGCCAAATTCGCTTTCATGAGGTTGCTGTTGCGACTTTTGACCTGGCGTGTGCTGGGCGAAACAAGTGCGAGAGCAATGCTCTGGCTGGAGAAGGGCAATGCGTGGCTTGCTGCGGCATTGGGGCAAAAACAGTTGCTGTCGAGACGTCCAACGGATTGACACCGCCCATAATGCGCAGGAAACCGGCGGCTTGCTCGAAAGTATTTTGTCCAGTCGGGGAGGGGGCGTTCAGCTGGTCTTTGCGTACGTTACGTAATTGGGCTGTCTAAATAGCTAATTGCCATTAATTGATAGAGATTTGCAACGAAGCTTCATAACTGTTCATATCGAATTCCCCTTCTCAGTATCTGGTGGCGTCTGATCTTGAGCCTTTGAAAAAGCTGGTAGGCGGTAGCCCAACTCAGTAAAATACGGCAATTAAACTGTATATCGTTAAAGGAATCACAATGAGAAAAATCGCGCTCATCACTGGGGTTACGGGTCAGGATGGGGCGTATTTAGCTGAGTTTCTGTTGGACAAAGGCTATGAGGTGCATGGGATCAAGCGCCGTGCATCTTTGTTCAACACGGATCGAATAGATCACCTGTATCAGGATCCGCATGAGACGGGTCGGCGTTTTGTTTTGCATTATGGCGACCTGACTGACTCGAGCAGTCTTACCCGCATCATTCAGCAAGTGCAGCCTGACGAAATCTACAACCTTGCTGCACAAAGCCACGTTCAAGTTTCGTTTGAAGAGCCGGAATACACGGCCAATTCGGATGCGTTGGGGGCATTGCGGATACTGGAAGCAATCCGCATATTGGGATTGGAAAGGAAGACCAAGTTCTACCAGGCCTCGACTTCTGAACTGTACGGCTTAGTGCAAGAAATTCCTCAAAAGGAAACTACCCCGTTTTATCCCCGTTCGCCCTATGCGGTGGCGAAGCTGTACGCTTACTGGATTACAGTGAATTATCGTGAAGCGTACGGTATTTATGCCTGCAACGGCATCTTGTTTAACCATGAGTCACCGCTGCGCGGCGAAACCTTTGTCACTCGTAAAATTACCCGTGCACTGGCACGGATCAAACTCGGTCTACAAGACTGTTTGTTCTTAGGTAACCTTGATGCCAAGCGCGACTGGGGGCACGCCAAAGATTATGTTGAAATGCAATGGCTCATGCTGCAACAGGAGCAAGCGGAAGACTTTGTGATTGCGACCGGTATTCAATACAGCGTGCGTGACTTCGTCGAAGCGGCGGCCGAAGAGCTAGGCATCCGAATTCGCTGGGAAGGGCAGGGCGTAGAAGAAAAAGGCTATGATGCCGAAGGTCGCTGCATTGTTGCTGTGGACCCGCGTTACTTCCGCCCCACCGAGGTTGAAACCCTATTGGGCGATCCTACCAAAGCCCGAGAAAAACTCGGCTGGATACCCAAAATTGACTTCAAGTCACTAGTGACTGAAATGGTGCGGGAAGATCTCAAATCTGCCGAGCGTGATGAACTCATCAAGCGCCACGGACACAAGGCCTACGACTACCGCGAATAATGATGCCTGTTCACCTCGAAAGCAAAATCTTTGTGGCGGGCCATCGTGGGTTGGTTGGCTCCGCCCTGATCCGAAAACTGCAGGCTAAAGGTTATCGGAATCTGGTAGCCCGTACTCACGCCGAACTTGATCTTACCAACCAGGCAGCAGTACAAGTGTTCTTCGAGCAAGAACGTCCGCAAGTCGTTTTACTGGCGGCGGCCAAGGTGGGAGGGATCTATGCCAACAACACCTACCCAGCCGAGTTCATCCAGCAAAACCTCGCGATCCAGACCAACGTAATCCATGAGGCTTGGCGGCATGGCGTTGAATCCCTCCTGTTTCTTGGCTCCTCCTGCATCTACCCTAAGAACTGCCCTCAGCCTATGCGAGAGGAATACTTGCTGACTGGTCCGCTGGAGCCCACTAACCGCCCGTATGCTCTGGCAAAGATTGCCGGCATCGAGATGTGTCATGCCTATAACCGGCAGTATGGCACCCGCTATCTGGCAGTCATGCCGACCAATCTGTATGGCCCGAACGACAACTACGATCTGAATAATTCGCACGTCTTGCCGGCACTGATTCGAAAGATGCACGAAGCGAAGGAGAGTGGGGCTGCAGAAGTAGTAGTTTGGGGTACTGGTACACCCAAGCGGGAATTCTTATACAGCGACGACATGGCGGACGCCTGCATCTACCTGCTTGAGCAACCGCAGGACAAGCTGCAGGGTTTATTCAACGAGGATGGGCCCCCACTGGTCAACATCGGCAGTGGAGAGGACCTCAGTATCCGCGAACTGGCTGAACTGGTGAAGCAGGTAGTTGGTTTTGAGGGGGAGCTGGTATTTGATCCGACCAAGCCAGACGGCACCCCCAGAAAGTTAATGGACGTCTCGCGGATCAAAGACTTGGGATGGGAATTCCGGACTACGTTGCCTGAGGGTGTCGCGCGGGCCTATGAGCATTACTCTTCGGCGATTGCAGCTAATGAAGAGCATACCTCCTGATCGGTTGGGTTTTTACTAGCGCATGTCCACTACTGCCGCAAGCATAAGGTCTAGAAATATAGTCAGAACCGCGTGGACAGGGCTTGCTGCCAAACTGATTGCTATCGGAATTTCTTTGTTGATGGTGCCGATGGGCATCCACTATCTGGGGAAAGATGAGTACGGTCTTTGGGTTGCGGCATCCTCATTGATTGCCATGCTCGGGTTTATGGATGGCGGTGCGGGAAATGTGGCAA
Source organism: Pseudomonadota bacterium (assembly GCA_040757065.1). GTDB lineage: Bacteria > Pseudomonadota > Gammaproteobacteria > Burkholderiales > Gallionellaceae > JBFLXR01. The sequence goes on along the minus strand of JBFLXR010000018.1, from coordinate 36,496 downwards.
TCAATATGGTTGCGTATGCAAAAGGTGAGGATCCTGCAAAGCTCCGGCAGATCGTATCAACATTATTTTTCTCGGTAATGTTGTTCGCTCTGCTGGGATGGATGCTTTTTGCAGGTATATGGCCATTGATGCCATGGGAACGCTTGATTGGCGGCGCAAGCAATCAGGCTGGGATTCCGAATCTAATCTTAATTATAGGTACGTTCTTTTTCATTAGTATGGTGGTTACGCTGGTTGGTAAGGTACAGCGCGGTATGCAGGATGGGTATCTGGAGAATTTATGGAATGCGCTTGGGTCGGTTTTGACTTTGGTTCTTCTTTACTCAGTCATTCAAATGAATTGGGGGTTACAATCATTCGCGGTGGTGTTACTGCTTGGCCCGTTGATGGCGGCTATGCTAAGTAATCTGCATTACTGGTATTACTACAAGCCTGATATTCGACCAAGTATTGCCATGGTTGATCTTGAACTGGCCAAAGGAGCGATTAGGACTGGTGCAATGTTTTTTGTCTTGCAGATTGCGACCTTGATTCAAGGTGAGGTCGATAACGTTCTTATCGCTAACATCCTTGGCGCATCTTCAGTTACATCCTACGCAGTTTGTATGAAATTATTTCTGATTTTTCCGATGTTTTTAGGTTTGCTGCTTGCCCCATTGTGGCCAGCATATCGCGAAGCATTGAGTAGCGGCGATATACTTTGGATTAAGAGAATATTCTTTAAATCGATGAAGATCGCCTGTTTTACCAGCATTCCGGTGGCAATATTACTGTCAGTGTGGGGGAGGGAAATTATTCATGCTTGGGTTGGGGAGGATTTAACTCCATCCGATTTACTATTGGCCGGCTGCGCAATTTGGATGTTTTGCTGCTCTGTTGGCACTGCATTGGCAATGTTTTTTAATGGGATGCAATTTATTAAAATACAAGTAATTGCGGCTATTTCCTCATCTGTATTAAATGTGTTTTTTTCCGTATACTTGATTCACCGAATTGGTGTGGCAGGTGCGGTTTGGGGCAGTGTAATCGGATGGTTGAGCGGGACGCTGATTCCATATCTTTTTATACTACGACATACATTCAGAAACGAATCTTGGTTAAGGCATGGTCTCTAGGATAAAACATATATTCAATTGCCTCAGAGATGCATCCGCACGCCGCAGGGTGTTGAACAATCATCAGGTAAAAATTGCTGCTACTGCAAAGGTTACTATATATCGGAACCTTGTGCTTAAGCCGGGTTGCCGTTTTGAGATCGGTGAGCATCAATTTTTGAAGGTTACGCAGTGGCCGAACGCGACAATATCAGTATTCTGGTCGGTAAGCGGAGTTTTGTCGGCGGTAGCCGACTTATCGCAGCAGAACAAATAGAGATTGGCGATGACGTATTGATTTCCTGGGGCGTAACGATTGTCGACCACGATTCTCATGCGCTTGCATGGAGTAAGCGCGCTTCGGATGTCTCTGATTGGGGGCGAGGAATTAAAAACTGGTCGCATGTGACTATTAAGCCGGTGCGCATCATGAACAAAGCATGGGTTGGAATGAACGCAATTATTCTTAAAGGAGTGACGATCGGTGAAGGGGCGGTAGTTGGTGCCGGGAGTGTCGTTACTAAAGATGTGCCGCCGTGGAGTGTTGTGGCTGGCAATCCTGCACGCATAATTCGAGAGATTCCCGAAAATGAGCGATAAGTTCGCTAGTTGGGAGCAGGCCGTTGAATGGTTGCGGCACCAACCGGAAGAGCAGGATCTGGTTCGGTTTTGTTACTATGACGATCCTATAATCGAAGCTGCGAACCGGTATCACGATAGCACAGAGTGGGGTGCTGTGCAGTCCTTGATCGGACAAGCAGGCAACGCGCGTTCCGCATTGGATATTGGCGCAGGACGGGGAATTTCTTCCTATGCATTGGCAAAAGATGGTTGGTCGGTAACTGCGCTTGAACCAGATCCTAGTCCTGTTGTTGGTCGTGGTGCAATTCAGGAGTTGGCGCGTGCAGGTGGAGTAGAAATCAATATCGTATCGGAATTTGGTGAGGCGTTGCCATTCCCGGATTCCAGTTTTGATTTGGTGCATTGCCGGCAGGTTTTACATCATGCACGTGACTTGAATCAACTTTGCGCTGAAATAGGTCGGGTATTGAAAAAAGGAGGCATGCTAATTGCCACGCGAGAGCATGTGATTTCAAAGGCGGAGGATCTGCCATTGTTTTTGCAGGCACATCCACTTCACAAATTATATGGCGGGGAAAATGCCTTCACGCTGGAGCAGTATTGTGAGGCTATTCAGCGAGCAGGTATCGATTTGCAGCATGTTTTTAATCCGATGCAGTCAGACATCAATTTATTCCCGTCCACACAAGCCTCGGTAAAGGCTGTATGGGCAGATAAATTCCATATTTCCTTACTACGCAAATTACCAGATTTTGTATTGGGAATTAAAGGGCATTTAATGACCACTCCGGGTCGACTTTATACATTTGTAGGGGTGAAGATATAAATGTCGAACACGGTACTGATTACAGGTGCTCATGGTTTTATAGGTCGCCATATTGCAAGGCATCTAAAGTTGGCTGGATGGACGGTGCTTGGAATAGGTCATGGTCAATGGTCGACGGATACGTGCCATGAATGGGGTATTGACCGCTGGGCAGCCTCCGAAGTCGATCTTGAGGGATTGGAAACAAATTTTGGGCATGAGTGCATAACGCATATAGTGCATTGTGCTGGAAGCGGATCTGTGGGTTTCTCATTTGAGTATCCGCTGCAAGATTTTGAGCGCAGTGTTTCAACCACAATCCATGTGCTTGAGTTCGCACGAACCCGCTCTTGTCCGGTAAAAACTATCTTCTTATCCACTGCCGGCGTCTATGGGCATGTTGCATCGCTCCCCATCAAGGAGAGTACGGACTGCCAACCCGTTTCGCCCTATGGAATGCACAAAAAAATTGCTGAAGAGCTGTGTCAGTCCTACGCAACCCATTTTTTGCTCGATGTATCGGTAGTGAGGTTGTTTTCGGTTTACGGCAAGGGTTTAAGAAAACAATTGCTATGGGACGCCTGCGTGAAAGCCAAAGCCGGGGATAGACAGTTTTTCGGAACCGGTCAAGAAGTACGGGATTGGATTCATGTTGCCGATGTGGCGACGTTGGTTGAAACCTTATTGGTGGATAAGACTCGAGGATATGCTGTATATAACGGCGGCAGTGGCAACGGAGTAAAAATTCAGGATATATTGAATTTGCTATTTGGCTATCTGAATTCCCCGATTCAACCGGAATTTACCGGGAAAGCTAAGAAGGGTGATCCTATCGGTTATGTCGCGGATGTCCATCTTGCGCACGCTCTTGGTTGGAAGCCTCTCGTTCAGCTGAATGACGGTGTTCGAGAATATGCTGATTGGTTTAGGATGGCTCTATGATCCGTATTGCTTTTGTCTGGGATCGCTCTGGAGCGGGATGGCTGGGGGGGCTCAACTATTTCAGAAATTTGCTGTCTGCGGTTAGTCAGCATGAGCATTCGTTGCAACCAGTTCTTTTTGTAGGAAGAACAGCCGATAGCGAATGGTTTTCATCATTTCCACCTATGGAAGTTGTCCGTACTTCAGTGCTCGACAGAGGTTCCGTGCAATGGCTGATTCGTAAGGTGGTCAATAAAATTGCTCGGCGGGATTGGGTGCTCAACTTTATACTATCGAGTAACCGTATTGGAGTTCTGTCGCACTACATGGGGTTAGGCAAACATTCTAAAATTCGCAGTATTGCCTGGTACCCAGATTTCCAGCATGTACATTATCCTGATTTTTTTACTGAAGCGGATTTGCGCATTCGCAATCAGGAGTTGCGGGATATGGTGCGGTTATCAAATACAGTGATTTTGAGCAGCGAAGACGCACGGAAGGATTTTCTGAAAATGTTCCCGGGGCGTGAAGCGCAAACGGCGGTTTTGCAGTTCGTGGTTCAAGGCATCAAAACACCGTTGGAAGAAGAGGCGAATCGGGTACTGAGGCAGTATGAGATAAATGGGGATTTCTTTTATGTCCCAAATCAATTTTGGGCACATAAAAATCACCGCATCATAGTTGATGCCTTGGCGGTGTTGAAAAAACACGGCGTACGTCTGGAGGTGATTTCTACCGGCAATACTGTGGATCATCGCAATCCACTGTATTTTCAGGAGTTTGAAGGGTATTTGCAGCAACAAGGTGTTGCCGATCAGTTTAGGATCCTAGGTGTAGTGCCTTATGATCATATTCATACGCTGATGGATCGAGCGGTCGCGATCATTAATCCTTCCTTGTTTGAGGGCTGGAGTACAACAGTGGAAGAGGCTAAATCGCTAGGAAAACAAGTGATTCTTTCCGATATTGCTGTGCATCGGGAACAAAATCCCCAGCGTGCTTATTATTTTTCTCCGCAGAATGCAGAGGCATTGGCTGACTCTATGCAGTCTGCATTGCGAAATTTCGATTCGTCACAAGAGTCGAATCATCAAAGGGCCGCGCAAGAATTACATGCTGAGAAAATAAAAGAGTTTGCGTCGCGTTACGCAAAAATTGTACTGGCGACTTTAAATGCTTAAGGCTTCGTCCGTTGCAGAAATGACTGCCCCCTCCATTTCAATCATTATTGCGACTTATAACGCAGCAACTACTGTACAGCGGTTACTCGATTCAATACGTACACAGAGTAACCAGGATTTTGAGCTGATTGTCATTGATGGTGGATCGACAGATCAGACTGTGCAAGCTTTGCAGAACAATATAGACATTATTACTTACTGGGTGTCTGAGCCTGATCAAGGTATTTATGATGCCTGGAATAAAGGTGTTAAAAAAGCGACTGGGCGCTGGCTATGCTTTATTGGTGCCGACGATTATTTATATTCACCGGACGTTCTTGCCAAAATGAAATCGGCACTGGCCGATTTGCCGGATCAAATACGGATTGCCTATGGCCAGATTGCACTGATAAATACAGCAGGTGATGAACTTTATCGTTTGGGCGAACCCTGGGAAAATCTTCAGAAACGATTTCGTGGTCAAATGTGCGTTCCGCATCCGGCGACGATGCACCGTAGAGATTTATTTGAAACGAACGGTTTATTCGATCCGGCATTCCGAATTGCAGGTGACTATGAATTCTTGCTGCGTGAACTGCTGCACAATCAGGCGCGGTTTGTGCCAGACGTTGTGATGGTGGCTATGCAGGTCGGGGGAATCAGCAGCAATCCGGAACATTCGAAAAGACAATTGGACGAAGTGCGTAAGGCACAAAAGATCCATGGCATTACTTCGCCGCCATTAAACTGGATTTTCGCAAGCTTACGAGTCTGGTTAAGATTGGCTTTGTGGAGACTAATAGGCGAGGCGAATACCCGGCGTTTGCTGGATATTGGGCGGGCGCTGCGAGGGCTCCCGCCACATTGGAGCAGGACGCGCTAACGCTTCAACTTTGCCCAGGCTTCCGCCATCGCGGTGTTCAATTGGGGGGCATCCGATTTTCTTATGCTCGGTTTATGCTTCTTCTCGTGCAATCCTTTTTCCGGCGTTTGGGGGGCGGCTTCAGACAGGCGCATAGTCAGCGAAATACGCTTGCGTTTTTCATCCACTTCCAGCACTTTAACTTTGACCACTTGTCCGGCTTTGACGACCGTGTGCGGGTCTTTGACAAAGCGATCCGCCAAGGCGGAAATATGCACCAGACCGTCCTGATGCACGCCGATGTCGACGAATGCACCGAATGCCGCAACATTGGTGACAACGCCCTCTAGAAGCATGCCGGGTTGTAGGTCTTTCAGGGATTCGACGCCGTCTTTGAAGGCGGCGGTCTTGAATTCCGGGCGCGGGTCGCGTCCCGGTTTATCCAATTCTTTCAGAATGTCGCTGATGGTCGGGATGCCGAAGCGTTCGTCGGCATATTTGGCCGGATTCAGCGAGGCGAGCAAGTCGTGTTTGCCGATCAGGTTTTTCAGATCGGCTTTTAGGTCTGCCAAAATGCGTTCGACAACTGGATAGGACTCAGGGTGTACTGCCGAGGCATCCAGCGGATTGAGGCCGCCCATAATGCGCAGGAAGCCGGCGGCTTGTTCGAAAGTTTTTTCGCCCAGTCGGGGGACGTTTAGCAGGTCTTTGCGCGTAGCGAACATGCCATGTAGATCGCGGTATGCCACAATGCTTTGCGCTACGCTCTGATTGAGGCCCGACACGCGGGCGAGCAGGGGGACGGATGCTGTGTTGACGTCCACGCCGACGGCATTGACGCAGTCCTCCACTACGGCATCCAGCGAGCGCGCAAGCCGGGTTTGGCTGACGTCGTGCTGGTATTGCCCTACACCGATCGATTTCGGTTCGATTTTGACTAATTCGGCCAGCGGGTCTTGCAAGCGCCGCGCAATTGAAACCGCGCCGCGCAAGGAGACGTCGAGTTCCGGCAATTCGCGCGAGGCAAATTCCGAGGCAGAGTATACCGAGGCGCCTGCTTCCGATACGACCACCTTGCTGAGCTTGAGCGCCGGGTAGGTTTGGATCAACTCATGGGCCAATTTGTCGGTTTCGCGCGAGGCGGTGCCGTTGCCGATCGCGATCAGGGCAACGCTGTGTTTTTGCGAGAGCGCCGCAAGGGTTCGGATAGCGCCATGCCAGTCATTTTGCGGGGCATGCGGGTAGATGACGGCAGTATCCAGAAGCTTGCCGGTCTGATCCACCACTGCGACTTTAACACCTGTACGCAATCCGGGATCAAGTCCCATGGTGGCGCGCGGGCCTGCCGGGGCAGCCAAAAGCAAGTCGTTCAGATTACGGGCGAATACCTGTATAGCCTCGGCTTCGGCGCGTTCGCGCAGGGCGCTCATCAACTCGTTTTCCAAGTGCATGGCGATTTTGACACGCCATGCCCAGCGTACCGTATCCGCCAGCCACTTGTCGGCTGGGCGATTCTCCTGTCGGATGCCGAAGTGCGACGCAATTCTAGCTTCGCAAGGATTATGCGGCTGATTCCATTGATAAGGCTCGGTTTCGCTGTCCAGCCGCAGGCGAACATTCAGATATTCTTCGCGGCGTCCGCGAAAGAGCGCCAGCGCGCGATGGGAGGGAATGGAGGCAATCGGCTCGGCGCAGTCGAAATAGTCGGAGAATTTTGCACCTGCATCCTCCTTGCCTTCAATGACTTTCGATTCCACCACACCATGATCTTGAACATAAGCCCGAAGCGCCTGCAGTAAACCGGCATCTTCGGCAAAACGCTCCATCAGTATCTGGCGGGCGCCATCCAGCGCGGCCTTTACATCGGGTACGCCGGGATTGTCGCCGTTTTCGGTGCTGAATGCCGGTTTGAGATAGGCTTGTGTCTCTACTTCCGGAACGCATTGCGGATTGCCGAGCAGGGCATCGGCCAGCGGTTGCAAACCGGCTTCGACAGCTATTTGCGCTTTAGTGCGTCGTTTGGGTTTGTAGGGCAGATACAAATCTTCCAGCCGGGTTTTATCTTCGGCAAACAAAAGTGCTTGCTGCAAGGCAGGCGTCATTTTCCCTTGCTCTTCCACGGAGGCGATTATGCTGGCGCGGCGTGCTTCGAGTTCGCGCAAATAGCGTAAACGTTCTTCCAGCATGCGCAACTGCACATCGTCCAGCCCTCCCGTTGCTTCTTTGCGGTAACGGGCAATAAACGGCACGGTCGCACCCTCGTCCAGCAAGGCTATGGCGGCGGCAACCTGTTGCGGGCGTGCATTGAGGTCGATGGCAATACGGTGTTCGATGGGAGCAAGCATAACTACGAGATGGGAAGCGCCGGAAACGCAGAGGGCGCGATTTTAGACCGGGGAAACGGTTAAGTCGAGATGTATTGGGAATGTGGGCATCCCATCAGGTAAAAGCCGACCGCCCAAACCTTGGGCGGCCGGGTGAGGCGAGGAATTAACGCAGTAAGGTCATCACGCCGTTCGGTAATTGATTGGCTTGCGCCAGCATGGCGGTGCCGGCTTGCTGCAAAATTTGCGCCCGCGTCATCGAGGCAGTTTCTGCGGCGAAATCGGCATCCATAATACGTGCGCGCGCGGCGCTTTGGTTTTCCGATGCCACTTGCAGATTGCTAATCACGGCTTCGAAGCGGTTTTGCAGGGCGCCGTAATTGGCGCGTTCGGTCGTGACCGTGGAAAGCGCACTGTCGAGGGTGCTAATAACGGCATTGGCACCCGCAACAGTTGCAATGCTGCCGGTCGTCAAGCCGGCAATGTTGGTATCTGTGTCCAGCCGCGTAGTCGTGACGGAGATGCTGTCGTTTGCGGTATTGTTGGCGCCGATCTGGAAAGTCATTGTGCCGGCGCCGGCTGCCAGAATGTATTGACCGTTGAAGGTGGTGCTCGATGCCAGTCGGACGACTTCGCTGCTTAGTGCGGAAAATTCCGTCTGCAGATTTGCGCCATTAGCCGTTGAGTTGGCGCCTTGGATGGCGAGTTCGCGCATTCGCTGCAAGTTGTCGGTGATTTTTCCGATCGCACCTTCCGCGACCTGCGCCATCGAGATGGCATCGTTGGCATTGCGCATGGCGACGTTCATGCCGTTGATTTGGGATGTCATACCGGTCGCTACCGCCAGACCGGAAGCGTCGTCCTTGGCGGAATTAACGCGCAAACCCGAGGAAAGACGTTGCAACGAGGTTTGCAGCGCGGACTGCGATGCATTCAGGTTGCGTTGTGCGTTTAGGGCCGCGATGTTGGTATTAATGAATTGAGACATAATATCACCCTCCAAAATGGTGCTTTCGAGTAAACTGCATTTCCGTTCCAAGCCGCGTCGCTGCATTTCTTGTCCCGACTTGTCCCGGTTTCGGCATTTAATCACCCGAATCTGTCTGCAATATGTCTAAACCCTTGTTTTTTGTAACCATGTGTATGCGCATGTACAATAATGTAACGGGTATTCGCACTTAGCCATTTTCATAGTAAGGTTTTGCGATTATGAACGCCCAAGCACAACACATTCTGATCGTGGACGACGATCCCGAAATTTCGTCCTTGCTGTCCGGCTATCTTGGCGGACACGGTTTGTTAATCAGCACGGCTCCGAGCGCAACGGAAATGCGTGCGATTCTGAAGCAAGAACGAATCGACTTGCTAATTCTCGACATTGCACTGCCCGGCGAGGACGGCTTGACGATTTGTCGCAATTTGCGTGCGAACAGTAATCTACCCATTATTATGCTGACTGCGCGGGGCGCAGCGCTGGATCGCATTATCGGCCTCGAAATGGGAGCCGACGATTATCTTTGCAAGCCGTTCGAGCCGCGCGAATTGCTGGTGCGCATCCGCAACTTGCTGCGCCGTAGCGAAAGGAAGCAGGAGCCGCTGAACGAAAGTTATAAGCATTGGCGCTTTGCTGGCTGGACACTGAATTGCGTGACGCGCCAATTGCAAAGTTCGGAGGGCGTCGTAGTGGCACTTTCGGCGGGCGAATTTCGCATACTGAATGCCTTGCTGAAACATGCCAACCGGCCGGTTAGCCGGGATCAGTTGCTGAATCTTACGCGCGGCATTGAAGCCGATCCTTTCGACCGCTCAATCGGTTTACATATCAGCCGGCTGCGCAAAAAACTGACCGACGACCCGCGTTCGCCCCGCCTGATTCAAACCCTGCGCAACGAGGGGTATATGCTGCTCGTGAACGCGACGAAATAATGACGAAGAAAACGCTGCGTTCGGCACATTTCCAGTTGTTCATGGTGCTGCTGGCCGGTATGACGCTGTCCGCGCTGATTGCAATGTTTTTCGTGCGTTCGTTGCAGTCGGACATTATTTACTATGCTCGTTCGAGGCAAATCTCCGCGGCACTTCATACATTCATCGACCGTCTCGAAAGTATGCCCGATGCGTACCGGATAGAAGCCGAAGAGGCCTTCAAGGGGCTGGGGGTGAGTCGACTGTCCGCGCTGCCTGCATTTCCGACGGATAGTGTCGATACCGAAATGGAGTCCATCTTGAAAGAGGGTGTAGGCCGTACGCATACAGTGCATGCCGAGCCGATTGGCAAAGCAGCCTGTCCGAACGATACCGAAGCGCGTTACCGTGAAGCGCCGTTTTGTCAGCGTATATATTTCACGCTGAACGATGGTACATCTTATCTGTGGATACTTGCCGGTTCGAAATTGCCTAGCCAGCGTGTTTCCTCTGCCGTGGTGCAGGGCGGCATGATTTTCTTTTTCGGGATATTTCTGGTTTCCTGGTTGGTGTCATATCTGGCTACGCAATCGCTGCGCAAGCTGTCCGATGCGGCGAACCGACTGAATTTGAATCAGCCTATACCTTCGCTGCCCGAAAAAGGCACGGCGGAACTAAAAGCGACCATTCACGCTTTCAATCAAATGCAAAGCCGCATCCAGAACGACATGCGCGAACGGACGGGGATGCTGGCAGCGATTACGCACGATTTGCAAACGCCGGTGACGAGAATGAAGCTCAGGCTAGAAATCGTCGGGGACGAGCATCTGAGAGCGAAGCTCGAAGACGACCTGAACTCGATTCAGCAGCTGCTAGACGACGGGTTGCTGTTGGCCGGTAGTCTGGAGTCGCGCGAGCCGTTGCAAAAAACAGACATCGGATCGCTGTTGGATAGTGTGTGCAGCGATGCGGCAGAGGCAGGACAACCGGTGCGCTACATGACGGAGGATACGGTTGCTTACGCCATGACTAGGCCGCTTGCCTTGCAGCGTGCCTTGCTGAATCTGGTCGAAAATGCAGTTAAGTACGGCGTGCGTGCGGAAGTGTCGCTGGAGAAGGAGGGGAAACAGTGCCGGATACGCGTCAGGGACTATGGGCCGGGCATACCCGAGCACGAATTGGAGAATGTGCTGAAACCGTTTTATCGTCTGAACAACGAAAAACAAGGCACAGGGCTTGGTTTGGCAATAACCGGCAATATCGTGAAGCGGCTGGGCGGAGAATTAGTGTTTTGTAATTTACCCACAGGTGGTTTGTCGGCGGAAATCATCCTGAACTGCGCGGTCTAATCCTTCCGCGACGCAGACTGCGTCGCAATCCCTGTCGGCATTGTTCCCGAGCATGGGCGTTTGTCCTATCATACAAGTACATTCACACACCGAGGAAGACGCCATGACTCCTTATATCATTTGGTTCGATCACCTGTGTATGCAGGATGTGCCGGTCGTCGGGGGTAAAAATGCCTCGCTGGGTGAAATGATCGGGCATTTGGTGCCGCTAGGGATACGCGTTCCGAATGGCTTTGCCACCACAGCGGCTGCCTATCGCGATTTTTTGTCGCAAAACGGTCTGGACCGGAAAATTGCCGCCCGTTTGGAAGGATTGGATGTTTTCGACGTGACGGCGCTGGCGCGTGCGGGATTGGAAATTCGCCGCTGGATCGTGGATGAGCCATTGCCTGCACGTTTGGTCGAAGAAATTGGTGCGGCTTACAAGCAATTAGATGCCGGGGCAGGCAGCGTGTCTTACGCGGTGCGGTCGTCCGCCACCGCAGAAGATTTGCAAGAAGCTTCTTTTGCCGGCCAGCAAGAAACACTATTGAATGTCAGTGGGTTGGAGAATGTTCTTTATGCTGTGCGCGAGGTGTTCGCGTCGCTGTACAATGACCGCGCCATAGCCTATCGCGTGCATCAGGGCTTCGATCATCGCAATGTTGCACTGTCTGCGGGCATCCAGCGTATGGTGCGCAGCGACCGCGCTGCCAGTGGGGTGATGTTCACCCTCGATACCGAGTCGGGTTTCGATCAGGTGGTGTTTATTACTGCGGCCTACGGTTTGGGTGAGACAGTGGTGCAAGGGGCGGTCAATCCCGATGAGTTTTATGTCTATAAGCCTTCGCTAGCTCAGGGCAAGCGCGCCGTGATACGTCGCAATCTGGGGGGGAAAGCCATAAGGATGGTATTCGACGAGGCGCCGCATCAGTCAGGCCGCTACATTCATACCGAGCCGGTTCCGGCAGCCGATCGTACGCGATTTTCCATTATCGAAGCGGAAGCGGAGGAGTTGGCGCGTTATGCCATGATTATCGAGCGACATTACGGGCGACCGATGGACATCGAATGGGGTAAGGATGGTCTGGACGGCAAACTCTACATTTTGCAGGCACGCCCAGAAACGGTGCAGGCACGGAATAAATTCGAGTCGATTCAGCGCTATCGCCTGAAAACGCAATCCGAAGTATTGATGACCGGCCGTGCCATCGGGCAAAAAATCGGCGGTGGGCATGTCTGTCTAGTGCGCGGCCCGGCTGAAATGCACCGGGTGCAGCCCGGCGATGTGCTGGTGGCCGATATGACCGATCCCGACTGGGAGCCGGTAATGAAACGCGCGTCGTCCATCGTAACCAACCGGGGCGGACGTACCTGTCATGCAGCGATTGTGGCGCGCGAGCTTGGTATCCCTGCCGTGGTGGGCTGCGGCAATGCCACCGACATGCTGAAGCACGGCGAGGAGGTGACTGTGTCTTGTGCTGAGGGCGATATCGGTAAAGTGTATCGCGGTTTGCTGGAGATTGAGGTAAGCAAGATTGAATTGACACATTTGCCGCAACCGCCGGTCAAAATCTCCATGAATGTGGCGAATCCAGAATTGGCGTTCGAATTAAGCCGCTTGCCGAATCACGGAATTGGGTTGGCACGTCTGGAGTTTATCATCGCCCGGATGATCGGCATTCATCCGCAGGCGGCGTTGGATTATCCCGATGTGCCGCAGGAAGTGCAGGAAGAGCTGGAGCGTCGCTCGGCGGGATATGCGACGCCTGCCGACTTCTATGTAGATAAGTTGGCCGAGGGAATTGCTACTTTGGGCGCAGCATTCGCGCCGAAACCCGTGATCGTGCGGTTGTCGGACTTTAAGTCGAACGAATATTCCAGTCTGGCCGGCGGCAAGCAATACGAACCTACAGAGGAAAACCCCATGATCGGTTTTCGCGGGGCTTCGCGTTATATCGATCCGAAATTCGCGGCTTCATTCGCCTTGGAGTGTCGTGCGATGAGACGTGTGCGCGATGAAATGGGGCTGACCAATGTCGAGGTGATGATCCCGTTTGTGCGCACGCTGGAGGAGGCGAAAGGCGTAATTACCGAGTTGGAAAAGAACGGCCTTCGGCGCGGCGAAAACGGCCTGCGGGTCATTATGATGTGCGAAATTCCCTCGAATGCCTTGATGGCGCACGATTTTTTGCAATATTTCGACGGTTTTTCCATCGGCTCGAACGACCTTACCCAATTGACGCTCGGGATCGACCGCGACTCCGGCATCGTGGCGGGCGGTTTCGATGAACGCAATCCGGCTGTCACCGCCTTGATTTCCATGGCTATTCAAGGGTGCCGGAAAGAGGGGAAATACATCGGTATCTGCGGGCAGGGGCCATCCGACCACCCGGATTTAGCGCGCTGGCTTGTGGGTCAGGGAATCGAGGCGATTTCGCTGAATCCCGATACGGTATTGGAGACTTGGCTTTACCTTTCCGGCGATGCTTGACCTGTAAATTAAGTACTGTTTGATCGCTAAAAAACTAGTGGTGTTCCATAAATAAATTGCACCTCCTGTCGGCATAGGGGGAACCCCCTATTTATATGTAAGAATTTTTGTTATAAGATTAGCGCCTGTTAATATAATGGCGTGAATTTACGTGGACTTAGAGCAAATCGCCTTAGCCTACGCAGGCAAGGTGCAGCAAAAAAACGAAAGCATGGTGTTGTTGCGTGCAGCCGTGGAGCTTGGCTGCAAAGATGCGGCGGGCGTGTGGTCGACGTCCGAGCTAAAGCGCTTCGGGCAGTTGTTGTCTCGTCGTCTCCCTCTGGAGCAGCAGGATAATTTGTCCGCGCTGGAGGCGTGCATGAACAGCCATTTGGTTTCCCATGCGCTGGGCTGGGTGCGTTTGTCCGATCTGGCTGAGAGCTTGTCGATCATACATGCCGGGTTTCCGTCCGAGTTGTTGATGGAGGACGAAAAGGGCGAGTTCTGGTCATTTATTTTGATCGGGTTGTATGAGGCTTGGTTTAAATCGGTCGGTGCACCGGACGATCTTTCCGTGACTCAATGCGGCGACGCGCTGCCAGAAATGCAAAGCGTCACGTTATCTCTGGCTAAATAGACGGGCGCGTGCAATGTCTGAAGATTTGCAGGTTTTACTTCGCACGATGGGAACAAATGTTTTTCCCTATCGGGAAATCAATATGTTGCCTCAGGTAAAGTTGGATACCTGCAGCGCAAAGCCGCAGCCTGCAATGAAGACGTCGGCTGCAGTAACTTTACCGGAAGTCGCTACGCCAGTTGCCGCATTAACTCCGGCGGAACCAAACAACCTCAAACCGTCTTCCGGCGATTTGAACGCGGTATTTGCTCGGCTTAGCGGAAAAGATACTGTCGAAACCAACGATCTGCATGCACTGTTCGGCCGTTTGAGCGCAGTACACAAGGACTAGCCGATGCGCTCGATTATCAATCCCCGCTATTTATATGGTCGCTTCAATAAGCTGACTTCCGGTCTGGTCGAATGGGCGGGCTGGGACAAAGTGCCGGTGCGTCTCGCTGCAGCGTTAGTAATTGCGCTTTTCTTCGGGCTGGCGATTGCAACACCGTTATCGCTTGGTTGGCAAGCCGTGTTCGGTGCGTGTGTATTCGCGTTTACGCTTTACATCCGCCGCTATGCCGGAACACTGGTGACGCTGATGATGATCGGCGCATCTGCGATAGCTTCGTTACGTTACTTATACTGGCGCTTTACCGAAACTCTCCCCTCCGAGAGCATGGTAGACATGCTCTTCGCCTATGTGCTGGTTGCCGCCGAGTGCTATGCGCTGCTGGTGCTGTTGCTGGGGTATGTGCAAACCTTGTGGCCCTTGCGCCGTAAACCCGTGCCGCTGCCGCAAGATATGTCGCAGTGGCCGACGGTGGACGTTTTTATCCCCACTTACAACGAGCCGCTTAAAGTCGTGAAGCCCGCAGTCCTCGCCGCAAAGGCGATGGACTGACCGAAAGAGAAGCTTAATATCTATATCCTGGACGACGGTGCGCGCGAGGAGTTCCGCGAGTTTGCCGAAGCGGCGGGTGTTGTGCATCTGACGCGCGAAAATAATCAGCATGCCAAGGCGGGCAATATCAATGCGGCACTGCCAAAAACATCGGGCGACTATATCGCGTTTTTCGATTGCGACCATATCCCGACACGCGCTTTTTTGCAGTTGACGATGGGCTGGTTCCTACGCGATCAGAAACTGGCGCTGGTGCAGACGCCGCACCACTTTCTTTCGCCCGATCCGTTTGAGCGCAATTTAGGTATTTTCCGGCGCGTACCGAACGAAGGCGAGTTGTTCTACGGGGTGATTCAGGACGGCAACGATCTTTGGAATGCCGCATTCTTCTGCGGCTCGTGTGCGGTTATCAAGCGTCAAGCCCTGACCGACATCGGCGGGATGGCGGTCGATACGGTGACCGAGGATGCGCATACGTCGCTGATGATGCAGCGTCTGGGGTACAACACGGCGTATATTTCGATTCCGCTGGCGGCGGGGCTGGCGACGGAAAGCTTGTCGGCGCACATTAAGCAGCGCATACGCTGGGCGCGCGGTATGGCGCAGATTCTGCGGCTGGATAATCCCTTTCTCGGAAAGGGGCTGAAGTTCGGACAACGTTTGTGCTACGGCAACGCCATTTTGCACTTCTTCTACGGCTTGCCGCGCATCGTGTTTTTGGTGGCGCCGCTGTCTTACCTGTACTTCGGCGCGCATATCATCCACGCCGCTGCCATTACGATTCTGGCCTATGCTTTGCCGCATCTTGCGCATGCAACGCTGACCAACTCACGCATCCAAGGTGCGCACCGGCATTCATTCTGGGCAGAGGTCTACGAGGCCACGCTGGCTTGGTACATTTTGCGGCCAACGCTGGCGGCATTGTTTTCGCCGCGTACCGGCGCATTTAACGTGACCGCCAAGGGCGGTCTGGTCGAGCATGAATATTTCGATTGGTCGATTTCGCGCCCGTTCGTGGTCATTTTTCTGCTGAATGTTTTCGGCTTGCTGATCGGTATCGGACGCTTGCTTTGGTGGAATACCTACGAAACCGATACTGTGATTCTGAACCTTTCCTGGACGGTCTATAACCTGATTATTCTCGGTGCCACGCTAGCTGTTGCCCGCGAATCGCGTCAAGTGCGTTCGAACCATCGCATTCCGCTTCGGATACGTGCGGCTGTCCGGCTGTCGGACGGCACGTTGCTTTCCGGCGAAACGACCGACTGTTCGGAGGGGGGGTGGCGTTGCATATTCCGAACGGCGCATCGCTTGCGCCGGGCAATACGGTCGAGGTTGCCTTGTTCAGAGGTGAGCAGGGGGCACTTTTCCCTGCCGAGGTGGTTTCAACCCGGAACGAAGCGGTTGCGCTGAAATTCGCACCGTTGACTATCGAGCAGGAAAGTGCGCTGGTGCAGCTCACGCTGTCGCGTGCCGACGCCTGGATTAACTGGGCTGCCGAACGGGATGAGGATCATCCGGCCAGAGGAATGAAAGAGATATTTATGTTTGGAATTCAGGGAATCGTCAGAATGTTTTCAGCAATTCGTTTTGGCCGCAAGGAGCGGCTACAGGCAGCGGTTGTTCTGGCAACAATGGTTTGTGCATTGGCTGCTGTGCCGCATTCTGCCGACGCCAGAACGATGCCTGTAGTGCGCGACTCCGCACCGCAAGGCATACAGAAAGTTTACCGTCTGAGTTTTAAACAACTGGGCATTAACCACCCGATGCAGCTGCGCGGGGTGGAAAGCGAGGTCGGCATCCCGTTCTCGATTCGTGCCGATGAGGTAGTGACTTCGGCGGTGGTCAAAATCGACCATGCCTTTTCTCCGGCACTGATTCCCGAGTTGTCGCACTTAAAGGTGCTGCTTAACGAACAGATGATGGGCGTCATTCCGGTTACTAAAGAAAGTATGGCTGGTGCTGTAACCACGACGGCTGCGCTCGATCCGCGTGCTTTTACCGATTACAACCGGGTCAATCTGAAGTTTATCGGACACTACACCCGCGATTGCGAAGATCCGGTTCATAGTGCTTTGTGGGCGCAAATATCCAATAACAGCGTGCTGGAGATTACGGTCAGTAAGGTCGTGCAGCAAAACGATTTAGCCATGCTGCCCGCGCCGTACTTCGATAAGCGCGATGTAAACCGCCCGGATATTGCCTTCGTGTTCGGGCATTCGCTTGGAGCGAATGCGCTGCACGCTTCCGGCACGATCGCTTCGTGGTTCGGTGCGCTGAGCGGATACCGCGGCGTGCATTTCCATGCGCAGGTTGGTAGCCTGCCCGATGGTCAAGCGGTGGTTTTTGCGACCCCGCGCGATGCTATTGCCGGTTTATCGCTCCCGGAAATTAAAGGCCCGACGATTGCGATGACGGCGCATCCGTCCGTATCGCAAGCCAAGTTGCTGCTGATTTTGGGGCGTAACGATGATGAACTGAAAATCGCGGCTCAGGCATTGGCGCTTGGCAAGGTAGCGTTGAGCGGCTCCACAGCGCTGGTTGGCAATTTTCAGGAGTCGGCACGCAAGCCTTACGATGCGCCCAACTGGATTCCGACCGACCGACCGGTTAAATTCGCCGAATTGGTGCAAGCGGATAAATTGCAGGTTAATGGTCTGTTCCCGGATGTAATTCGTTTGCCGTTCCAGATGGCGCAGGATTTGCTGATTACCAGCAAGCACGGCGTACCGGTGGAGCTGCGATATCGTTATACGCCGCGCCCGACGGCCGGGAAGGCAACTCTGAATATCAGTGCGAACGACCGCTTTGTCGAGGCGGTTCCCTTGCAAGCAACCGGGCAGGAGAGCCTGCTTGGAAAATGGGTGCGCAGATTGATCGGCGATTCCGGCCCGGCGCAGGAAGTGCGCGAGACCGGGAGCGAGGCTACGCGACCCGTCACCAAATTCGCCAAGTCGGTCGATGCGAAATCGCTGCATGTCCCCGGCTATTACTTTACCGGCCGCAATCTGCTGCAATTCCACTATTATTTCGATTACGACAAACAGGGGTTGTGTAAGGATGGCCTGCTGGATAACTCGGTCGGCGCAGTGGACGGTGATTCCACGATCGATTTTTCCGGTTACCATCACTATGCAGCGCTACCCAGTCTGGCGATGTTCGCGAATTCCGGTTTCCCGTTCACGCGCATGGCGGATTTGTCCGAGTCGGCGGTGGTGTTGCCGGATACGCTGGATATGCCGACCATCGAAACTTATTTGGTGCTGATGGCTAAAATGGGCGAAGCGACAGGCTACCCGGCTACCCGCATGACTTTAACCGGCGCAGCCAATACCGCAGCACTGACGAATAAAGATTTGCTGGTGATCGGTTCGGCAGCACAACAACCGCTGGTTGCCAATTGGTCTGCACGCTTGCCGCTGGCTTTTGAGAACGGCAGCCACAAATTGCAATTACCCGGTGCGTTCCACCGCATCATCTCCCATTGGGAAGGGCGCGATCTGGACGGGCAGTCGCGCAAGGCTGGCGATATGCTGGTCAGTATGCCGCAGGCTGCTGTGGGGACAATGATGCAAATCGAATCGCCGTTTTCCAAGGGGCGTGCGGCGGTTGTGGTCACGGCAGACCGTTCGGATTTGCTGCCTGGAGTTGTTAAGCCATTGTTTGAGCCGTCCGCTCTGGCTGGATATCAGGGGGATTTGGTGCTGTTGCGCGGAGAAGTGCCGGAGGGTTTCACCGTCGGACCGACTTTCCATGTCGGCTCCTTGCCCGTAACCGCGCGCATACAACACTGGCTGGAAACGATGCCTTTGCTGTTGGTGTTGCTGGTGGCGCTGGGTTCCCTGCTGCTGGCGGTATTGCTTTACCGTGCTATGCGCAATAAGACCAGATCGCGTCTGGAACAACAGTAAGCCGCGGGGTGGATATGAAAAGAGCCGTATTCTGTTTAACGATATTGGCAGCGTGTCTGGAAGCGACGGCGGTGCATGCCGAAACTGCGCAAGGCCGGATGCTGCTGGAGCAGGCGCAATACTGGCAGCAGCGCGGGCGTGCCGATCTGGCTGCCGATGCATGGCGCAAATTGCTGAAAACCGAGCCGAGTAATCGTGAAGCATTGACTGGACTGGCGCAGTATGAAGCCGATGCGGGACGCACGGAATCGGCCCGCAATTATCTGAATCAGCTCAAGCAAGCGTACCCTGGCGCTCCGGAGATTGCGCGGTTGGAAAGCCGGCTCGCGCAGTCGCGCGTTGCCAACGCCGATGGCGCACTGCAAGAAGCGCGTACACTGGCGAAAAGCGGCCAGAATGAGGCGGCGGTGCGGCGCTACCGGGATTTGTTGGACAGAAATAAACCTGCTGGCGATTTGGGCTTGGAATACTATCAAACGCTGGCGGGCAGTTCGGGCGGATGGGATGAAGCGCGTAACGGTCTGGAGCGGTTGGCACGGGAAAATCCGTCCGATGCGCGCTATGCGCTAGCCTATGCGCAGCATCTGACTTACCGCGAATCGACCCGCCGCAAGGGGATAGAGCAACTGGCAACGCTATCCCGTCACCGGGAGGTCGGCAAGCAGGCAGATGCATCCTGGCGTCAAGCGCTGGTTTGGCTGAACGCTAAGCGCAACGATGCGCCGCTCTATCGCCAATATCTGGCTTCGAATGCCGACGATGCCGCCATACGCGACAAATTGGAGGCGCTAACGTCGCAGCAAGCGACACAGCATGGGGCTGCCGATACTTTTGCGCGCGAACGTCAGGAGGGTTTCGATGCCTACCGGCAGGGTAATCTTGCGGCGGCAGAAACACATTTTGCGCACATATTAAGCGTTTCTCCGCGCGACAAAGATGCGCTCGGCGGTCTCGGCCTCGTTCGACTGAAGCAAGAGCGATTCTCAGAATCCCGCGATTTGCTCGGCAAAGCAGCACAATCCTCGGGTGGCGAACGCCGCTGGGGTGAGGCGTACCAAAGCGCAGCATACTGGAATTTGTTGCAGGAAGGACAAACCGAGGCTACGCAAGGACAGCTCGCCACAGCCGAAAAAAAATTGCGTCAGGCTGTGCATTTAAACGATGCCGAACCAGCGGGTCGCATCGCACTGGGCGGTGTGCTGCTGGAGGGCGGCAAGCCGAAGGATGCCGAAGCGCAATATCGTGCCGTGCTTGCCCGCGAACCGCAGCACGCCGACGGCATACGGGGCTTGATTAGCGCCCTGATTGCTCAGGAACGCAACGATGAAGCATTGTTGCTGGCCGACCAGTTGGCGGCGACAGGCGGCGGTACAGCCGACGGGTATGGCGCGATTCGCGCAAAGCAGTACCGCAAGCAAGCGGCAACCGCGCTGGAGCAGGGCGATCCGGCAACCGCGCTGGATGCACTGGAACAGGGGTTGCTGGCAGCGCCGAACGATCCGTGGATCAGGGTCGACCTGGCGAAGCTATATGAGCGCCAAGGACGCACGGCAGAAGCGCGTTCGCTGATCGATGGTCTGGTCGATACATACCCGGATATGCCGGACGCACTGTATGCCAGCGCGTTGCTGAGTGCCGATCAGCAGCAATGGTGGGACGCGATCAATACCATGGAACGCATACCGGAGCATTCCCGTACGCGCGAAATGGGGTTGTTTCAGAAACGTCTGTGGGTGCATGTGCAATGCGACCGCGCGACGGTGCTGGGTAGGCAAGGGCAGACCGGCGCAGCGCAGGATATCTTGCGGCAAGTTGAAGAAGCTGCGGGCGGCGACCTGGAATATATGCTGGCAGCAGCGCAGACTTATGCAGAGCTCGGCGATACGCCGCGCGCCATCGCACTTGCGCGGCGTGGGCTGGCGCAGACAGCCCGTCCCTCTGCCGCCATGCGTTTGCAGTATGCCGGATTGCTGATGAAAACCGGCCAGTTGGCAGAATTGGATGCCGTACTCAGGCAAATCGGCAGCGAACAACTTAAACCGCAGGAAGTGCGCGCATTGAACGATCTTCGCGTGGCGGCGGCTTTGCGCCATGCCGATACTGCGAGAGAGAACGGTGATCTGGCAGCGGCTTACGATTATCTTTATCCCGCGCTGGCGGCCAACCCGAACGACCCGCGTGTGCAAATGGCGCTTGGACGGATGTATAACGCTGCGGGGGATTATGAAACCGCAGGCGACATCTACGCCAATGTCGTGCGTCTGGAGCCGTCCAATATGGATGCGCGCTATGCCTATGTCGGTGTTGAGATGAGTTTGCGCAATTTCGAGGCGGCGGAAGCAGCACTGAACGATGCGATGTCTGTGCAGCCGGAAAATCCTCGTCTGATTGCTTTGGCAGGCCGTCTGGCGCTGGCGCAGAAGCAATATGACAGGGCCGGACAGTTGTTCAGGCTAGCGCAATCGCTGGAGCAGCGTCAAATGGCACGCTCCGGGCAAGGCGGGGTCGGCTTGCGTCTGGTCGGTGCAGGCCCGCAGTCAGGCGCGTCGCCAGCGCTGAATCCGTTTGCAAACCGCAGGCCGGTTACAGCGCCGCAAGGCTATGCCGAAGCGCCTGTTCGCTCGATTGCACCGATTCCGCCGCTGACTGCCGTTCCGGATTCCGGCATTGCAACCGCTTCTAGGCCAGCACATAGTATGGCTTTGCCGCGGGCTGATTCCGTACTGGCAGAGCCGCAAGGCTTTGTGAAGGCGGCCTACCCGACGCAGCCGGAAGTTCCGTCCCCGATGCCGCGCCGAAAAGTTGCTGAGCCGACTGTTCAGCAGGAAATTGAAGCACTGAATGCTCGCAATAGTTCTTCCGCGGCAGGCGGGCTGGCGGTGCGTGTCCGCAACGGCGAAGCAGGGTTGGGTCAGCTGACGGAAGTGGAAACGCCGGTCGAAGGCAAAATGGCGATCGGCTACGACAGTCAGGTCGGGGTGAAAGTCACTCCAGTCGTGCTGGACGCAGGCGCATTGCCTCAGGCCAATGCGTTAACAGCCAGCCGCTTTGGCAGTAATGCGCTGGCGGTGCCGCTGGCTAATGCCGCCGATTTGCCACAGCGGGATAGCGGTGTTGCACTTAATTTGAGCTATAAGAATGAAATGCTGCATGCCGATGCGGGAACCAGTCCGCTTGGGTTTGCTGTGCAGAATTTCGTTGGTGGGCTGGGTTTGCAGCACGAGGCGGACGATACCAAACTGAATGTCGAATTTTCTCGCCGTTCCGTTACTGATAGTTTGCTGTCTTACGCGGGGGCGACCGACCCGATTTCCGGTCAGGTATGGGGCGGGGTAACTGCGACCGGTATGCGTGCCAAAGCAACCCACGAGGAAGACGGTTTCGGGATTTACGGCAATGCCGCTTTCAAGGTATTGAACGGACGAAATGTCGCTTCCAACAACATGAGCGAACTGGGCGGCGGCGTATACTGGAAGCTCGTGCAGACTTTGGATGACGAAGTAACAGCGGGCGTGAATCTGACGACGATGCATTATCAGAAGAACCTGCGCTACTTTACGCTGGGCCAGGGGGGATATTTCAGTCCGCAGTCTTATGTCGGGTTGTCGCTGCCGTTCGATTACAAGGGGCATAGCAAGCGGATGACTTATCAGTTAGGCGGCTCGGTCGGCCTGCAATATTTTACCGAGTCGAGTTCAGCCTATTTCCCCAATAATGCGGCAATGCAGAACAGCTTGCAGGCGCGCACGCTGGCCAACCCCGTGCTGGGACTGTCTACCTACTATCCGGCACAGTCGACAGCGGGTTTCGGATATCGTTTCTACGGCGGATTCGAGTATCAGGCGCAGCCCAGAATTACTCTCGGCGGCTTTTTCTCGCTGGATAATGCCCGCAACTATACGCAAGGGGTCGGGATGGCTTACTTGCGTTATTGGATCGAACCGCAAAAATCGAAAATGCAGTATCAGCCCAGCGGCGTGAATCCGTATTTTCAGGAGTGGAACGAATGATCGGTAAAACGCATTTTTTCGTGGCGACGATCGCATTGGCTGTCGCATGTGAAGCAGGGGCGGAGGATTGGATGCGCGAGGGCGGTAGACAGATGGCCTCCGGCGACATTCAATCCGCTGCTGCGATCTATGCGGCGGCCAGCCAGGCTAATCCTTTCGACCCGGTCGCGCTGAATAATCAGGCCGTTGCGCTGGCCGCGAAGGGCGATTTGAATTCGGCCATGGTGTTGCTGAAGCGTGCTGTGCGCCTTGCACCCGGACGTAAGGATATTGCAGCCAATTTAGAGGCTGTCCGCAGTCAGTTGGAGCAAGGCGACAGTTATGCCGTCCGAGGTTATGCCGATTCCTCCGATCTGCAACTGTACCCCGATCGTTTGCCGCCGGAACCGCCAAAGCTGTGGCTGACGTCGGGCGCGACTGTGCAGGGACGGGCGGCTAAACAAGCTACGGGAAATTAAAATCGGCATGCCCGGTTTGCGTACGACCGTCGTCGTTTACCGTTTGGTGTTTTATATCGCCATCGCTGCGCTTTTCTTGGTCGCGCCGAAGGTCGTTTGGGCGGCCTGCCCAGACTGGCCGGAGTGGCGGACATTCTCCGAACAATTCATTCAGGCGGACGGTCGGGTAATCGACCGCGATGCGCAGTCGGTTACCACCTCGGAAGGTCAAGCTTATGCTTTGTTTTTCGCATTGGCTGCAAACGACCGGCAGCAGTTCGAGCGCTTGTTGCGCTGGACAAGCGATAATCTGGCGCAAGGCGATTTATCCAAGCACCTGCCGGCGTGGCAATGGGGGAAAGCGGCGGACGGCGGCTGGAAAGTGTTGGATGCGAATCCGGCCAGCGATGCCGATTTATGGCTGTCTTATACACTGATGCAGGCGGGAAAACTGTGGAAACATCCGGAATATACCCATCTGGGACGTGCATTGCTGCACAATATTGCATCGCATGAAGTGGTGAATCTGCCCGGCGCCGGACCAATGCTGCTGCCCGCTCCCTACGGGTTTACTCCGGAACCGGGCGTCTGGCGCTTGAATCCGAGTTATCTGCCGATACAGGTCTTGCGTTACCTCAGTTTGAACGACCGCAAGGGGCCGTGGGGCAAAATCGCTGCCCAAGTCCCCGATATGTTGCGTGCAACGGTTGTGCAAGGTACCGTGCCCGATTGGGTCAGATTTACCGAAGGCAAGGGGTTTGGCAGCGACTTGGAAAAGGGGGGGTATGCCGGCTACGAATCGATTCGGGTCTACCTCTGGTGGGGAATGCTCGATAGCCGCGACCCTGCTTATAAAGCCCTGCGCGAGATTTTGGTGCCGGCGAAGCGTTGGCTTTCCGCACGGCAGACCTTATTTGAGAAAGTGCACGTTCAGACCGGGGCAGGCAGCGGAGAAGCACCGATTGCGTTTTACGGCGCATGGACGCCTTACTTGCGCCGCGCGGCCGGGGCTGTGGATGTCAAAACCCCGGCTTCCGCACTGCCGCGGACCTATTACGATCATGCGTTGTCACTGTTCGGACGCGGCTGGACTCAGTATTTTAATTTCAGCGCAGATGGCACACTGGATGTTTCCTGGCGACGGTGCGGACACTAGCTAAGAAAACGCACGGCCCTGGCTCAGACCGGGGATACGCCTTCCTGCTGGAGCATGTCGATCAGTAAGATGAGCGGCAGACCGATCAGAGCGTTCGGGTCGTCGCCTTCCATTTTCTGGATGAGCGCGATGCCCAATCCTTCGGATTTGGCGCTACCAGCGCAGTTATAGGGCTGCTCCAGACGCAGGTAGTTTTCGATTGCGCTGTCGCTTAGCATGCGAAAGGTTACGCGGTTTTCGGCAACAGCACTTTGCTCTTTGCCGGTGCGCGCATTGAATAAGGTCAATGCGGTATAAAAAACTACGGTTCTGCCGCGCAATGCTTGGAGCTGACGCACAGCATTCTCGTGATTGCCGGGTTTGCCCAGCTGCGCACCGTCGAGCAAAGCTACCTGATCGGAGCCGATAATCAGTGCATCGGGATAACGGGAAGCCACTGCACGGGCTTTTTCGCGCGAAAGTCGCAGCGAAGTTTTCTGTGCCGACTCACCCGGCAAAGGCGTTTCGTCGACGTCTGGGGCTGTGGTTTGGAAGGGTATGCGCAGACGGGCAAGCAGTTCACCCCGGTAAACGGAGGTGGAAGCCAGAACAATAGGCTGAGAATTCAAGAATTTTCCTTATCTTTTTGACAGAAAGAGTGGAAATATATATCATGCGCGCCTCATGTTTGCACGGCCTTTCATTGATAGTCTGGATTTTGCCCTGATGGGCAAGACGATGCACGGTGAAATTCCGGTGCGCGAGTTGGTTCGTTTGCACGATGTGCTGGCGGATACTGAGGGCGCGGTGCGTTACGTTTTACGCGGCTTTCAGGATAAGCAAGGTGAGGCACATTTGGAATTGTCGCTCGAGGGCGACTGCAATTTGCGTTGTCAGCGCTGTCTGAGAGGACTGGGATATAGCATCCGGCAAACTTCCCGGTTGCGGTTGTCGCAAGACCCGGACTGGGAGGCGTCTCCTCTTGAAGAAGAGGAGGAAGACAGTATCCCGGCGGATAAGCATATGGATGTGCTGGCCTTGGTTGAGGATGAGATTTTACTCGCTTTGCCGTTTGCGTCGAAGCATGAAGAAGGTAGCTGCCGCATGGCAAGCGAGCATTTGGTTCAGCCGGATGCTAACCCGTTCGCGGTGTTGGCAGGGTTGAAGAAGAATTAACCGGTTTAATTTGGATTTATTGAGGAGTTATCATGGCAGTTCAACAGAATAAAAAGTCCCCGTCGAAGCGCGGTATGCATCGTGCGCACGACTTTCTGACCAACCCGGCGCTGGCTGTCGAGCCTTCCACTGGCGAAACTCATCTGCGCCACCATGTCAGCCCGAACGGTTACTACCGCGGCAAGAAGGTTGCCAAGGCGAAGAGCGAGTAAGTCTGCTGTTTGCAAGAATGCTGCGTCCGGCAACGGCGCAGCATTTATCATTCCTTCTTCCAGTAACTGCGCTAAGAGGTTCGCCTGGTGGATGTCACTTTAGCCATTGATGCCATGGGCGGCGACCATTGCGCTCATGTCACTGTTCCCGCTGCAATCGATTATCTGCGCAAACACCCGAACGATACGATCGTTCTGGTCGGGTTGCCTGATGCAATTGAAGCTGAGTTACGTGCGCTTCACGTTGCGCCCGGTCCTAATTTGCGTATTCATGCCGCCAGCGAAGTGGTCGGCATGGATGAATCTCCTCAACTCGCTTTGCGCGGCAAAAAAGATTCGTCGATGCGCGTATCGATTAATCTGGTCAAAAGCGGCGAAGCGTCGGCTTGCGTCAGCGCGGGGAATACCGGCGCACTGATGGCCACCGCTCGTTATGTGCTGAAAACGATGTCTGGGATTGATCGCCCTGCCATTGCTTCCTTCTTGCCGACCGTCAAGGGTGAAGTCTGTATGCTCGACCTTGGTGCCAACGTCGACTGTAATGCCGAACATTTGCTGCAATTTGCTCTGATGGGTTCAGCATTGGTCAGTGTACTCGAACATAAGGCAAGTCCGAGCGTTGGTCTGCTGAATATCGGTAGTGAAGACATCAAGGGCAACGAAGTTGTGAAACAAGCTGCCAAACTGTTGCAGGAAAGCGATTTGAATTTCTACGGCAACGTGGAAGGCAACGATATTTTCAAGGGTATAACCGATGTGGTGGTCTGTGACGGCTTCGTCGGCAATGTTGCGCTGAAAACCACTGAGGGGCTAGCGAAAATGTTGGGCAGCTTCTTGCGCGAAGAATTTACCCGCAATATTTTCACCAAAGTCGCCGGTTTGATTGCGAAGCCTGTTATCAATGCTTTCCGACGTCGCGTCGATCATCGTCGCTATAACGGCGCAAGTTTGCTGGGATTGCGCGGCATCGTCGTAAAAAGTCACGGCTCTGCAGACAGTTTTGCTTTCTTGTGTGCAATCGAGCGCGCGGCAGAAGAAGCGCGCGGCGGTATGTTGCATCAAATCAGCGAACACATCGAAAAATGGCATTTGTCGTCCGTCGAACAGCAGGCGGCAGAGGGAGCGAACTGATGTACTCGAAAATTATCGGCACCGGAAGCTATTTGCCCGAAAAGGTTTTGACCAACCATGATCTGGAAAAAATGGTCGAAACGACACATGACTGGATTATGACGCGCAGCGGGATCGTTGAGCGCCATATTGCAGCAGAAGGCGAGATGGCGAGTGATCTTGCGCTGCACGCCAGCCGCAAGGCAATCGAGGCTGCCGGGATCGCTGCCGATAAAGTCGATTTGATTATCGTGGCGACGACCACACCCGATCAGACTTTCCCCAGCACAGCATGCATTTTGCAAGATAAGCTGGGCGTCAAGCAGGGGCCTGCTTTCGATATTCAGGCTGTTTGCAGCGGTTTCGTCTATGCGCTGACCACTGCCGATATGTATATCCGCAACGGTCAGGCGCGCACGGCGCTGGTTGTGGGGACGGAAGTGCTGTCCCGCCTGTTGAACTGGCAAGATCGGACTACCTGTGTGTTGTTCGGCGACGGCGCCGGTGCGGTGGTGCTGCAGCGTAGCGAAACGCCGGGTATCGTTGCTTCACGCCTGCATGCGGACGGCAGTCATCGCGACATGCTGAAGGCGGCAGGATATATCGGTAACGGGGCAGTGCAGGGCGACCCTTATATTCAAATGGACGGGCAGTCTGTCTTTAAATTCGCCGTGAAAGTGCTGAGCGAGGTGGTTGAAGAGATTCTGACCGGGCAAAACATGCAAGGCAGTCAAATCGATTGGCTGGTGCCGCATCAGGCCAATATCCGCATCATGGAGGCCACGGCCAAGAAAATCGGTCTGAGCATGGATAAAGTCGTAGTGACCGTCGATAAGCATGGCAATACTTCGGCAGCCTCGATACCGCTGGCGTTGGATACCGCTGTGCGGGATGGTAGAATTCAAGCCGGTCAACATGTGTTGCTGGAGGCGGTGGGCGGAGGCTTCACATGGGGCGCAGCATTGGTGCGCTGGTAACTCTCTACTTCAACAAAAACATTTAATGCAATGAATAAATTTGCTTTTGTATTTCCCGGCCAGGGATCGCAATCGCGCGGCATGATGAACGGTTATGCCGATTTTCCCGTTGTACAGCAAACTTTTGCCGAAGCCTCCGATATCCTGAAGCAGGATTTGTGGCAACTCGTTAACGAGGGTGCGGATGCCGATCTGAACGCAACGGTGAATACGCAGCCGCTCATGCTGACTGCCGGTGTGGCGACTTACCGTGTCTGGCAAAGCCTGAACGGTCCGCAGCCTGTTGTCTTTGCGGGGCACAGCCTGGGCGAATACACGGCACTGGTTGCCGCAGGAGCGTTATCGTTCGTGGATGCCTTGCCGCTGGTGCGTTACCGTGCTGAATGCATGCAGCAAGCCGTGCCGGAAGGTGTGGGTGGCATTGCCGCCATTCTGGGGCTGGATGATGATACTGTGCGTGCAGTTTGCACCGAGGCGGCGAACGGCGAAGTGCTTGAGGCCGTCAATTTCAACTCGCCGGGTCAGGTAGTCATTGCTGGGCATCGCGCAGCGGTTGAGCGTGGCATGGAGCTGGCGAAGGCGAAAGGCGCAAAGCGTGCACTGATGCTGCCGATGAGCGTGCCGTCGCATTGCAGTTTGTTGCGCGGCGCAGCGGACAAGCTCGGCGCATACCTGCAAAACATCAGTGTTCAAGTTCCTGTCGTACCAGTCGTACATAATGCGGATGTGGCAAGCCACACCGATGCGGCAGCCATTAAGGATGCGCTGGTGCGTCAGTTGTATTCGCCGGTGCGCTGGGTGGAAACGGTATTATCTTTCGGCAAGCACGGCGTCACGCATAATTTGGAATGCGCGCCGGGCAAGGTGCTGGCCGGGCTGAATAAGCGTATCGACGTTAGTCAGCAGGCGTTGGCATTGAACGACGGCGATGCAATGCGTGCTGCGCTGGAAACCTTAGCCTGAACAACGGGGAGAACAACATGATTTTGCAAGGGCAAGTAGCATTGGTTACCGGCGCAAGCCGCGGTATCGGTCAGGCAATCGCGCTGGAACTCGGCAAGCTCGGCGCGGCGGTGGTTGGCACAGCAACCTCGGACAAGGGCGCGCAAGCCATCAGCGAATACTTGAATGCTGCCGGAGTTGCCGGTTGCGGCATGACGTTAAATGTGAACGATGGCGCGCAAATCGATGCTGTGGTGGATGCCGTGCGCAAGCAATACGGTGAAATCGCAGTGCTGGTGAACAATGCCGGTATTACCCGCGACAATTTGCTGGCCCGTATGAGCGACGAGGAATGGGAAGACGTTTTGTCGACCAATCTAAAATCAGTATTCCGCATGAGCCGCGCTGTGCTGCGCGGCATGATGAAGGCACGCTACGGCCGCATTATCAGCATTTCTTCCGTTGTCGGAGCGATGGGAAATGCCGGTCAGACCAATTATGCGGCTTCGAAGGCAGGTATGGTGGGCTTTACCAAGTCGTTAGCGCGCGAAGTCGGCAGCCGTAATATCACAGTAAATTGCGTTGCACCGGGTTTTATCGCCACCGATATGACCGAAGCACTGTTGCAGGAACAACGCGACAAGCTGATCGAAAATGTGCCGCTAAAACGTTTAGGGCAGCCTGCTGACATTGCTGCAGTCGTGGCATTTCTGGCTGGGCCTGGCGCAGCCTATATGACAGGCGAAACCTTGCATGTCAACGGCGGTATGCACATGGAATAGTTTGGGAATTCCGGCCAAGTTTGGTAGAATGCCCACACCTTTTTTGTATTTATAACCAAAGTAGGGAGAATCAAATGTCTGACCTAGAACAACGCGTCAAGAAAATCGTTGCCGAACAACTCGGCGTGAACGAATCCGAAGTTAAGAACGAATCCTCGTTCGTCAACGACTTGGGCGCGGATTCTCTGGACACCGTGGAACTGGTAATGGCGCTGGAAGAAGAATTCGAGTGCGAAATTCCCGATGAAGAAGCAGAAAAGATTACCACTGTGCAGCAAGCCATCGACTACGTCGTTGCGCACCAGAAGTAATCTGTTGTTCAGAATAGCAGAATGATAGCGGAGTCGAATTGACTAAACGCAGAGTGGTAGTAACCGGTCTGGGGATTATTTCCCCAGTCGGCAATACGGTAGCGGAAGCTTGGCAGAATCTGTTGAACGGTAAGTCCGGTATTACCCGGATCAGCCATTTCGATGCTTCTGCCTTTGCTTGTCAGGTTGCGGGTGAGGTCAAGGATTTTGACGTTACCCAGTATCTCTCAGCCAAGGATGCCCGCCGGATGGATACCTTTATCCATTACGGTTTGGCTGCCGGCATACAGGCTTTCCGGGATTCCGGATTGGTCGTCACCGAGCAGAATGCCGAACGTATCGGCGTCAATATCGGCTCCGGCATCGGCGGTCTGCCGATGATTGAAGAAACCCATAACGAGTATCTTGCCGCAGGACCGCGCAAGATTTCTCCTTTCTTTATTCCCGGCACCATCATCAACATGATCTCCGGCAATTTGTCGATTATGTTTGGTTTGAAGGGGCCGAATCTGGCGGTGGTTACCGCCTGTACAACCGGAACGCATTGCATCGGCGAATCTGCACGCATGATCGAATACGGCGATGCGGATGTCATGATTGCAGGTGGCGCGGAAGCGACCGTTTGCGAACTGGCAGTCGGCGGTTTTTCTGCAGCGCGTGCGCTATCCACTCGCAACGACGATCCGGCAACCGCCAGCCGTCCGTGGGACAAAGACCGTGACGGTTTCGTGATGGGCGAGGGCGCTGGGGTGTTGGTGCTGGAAGAGTATGAGCACGCCAAAGCGCGTGGTGCAAAAATTTACGCCGAGTTGGCCGGTTATGGCATGAGTGCGGATGCGTACCACATGACTGCGCCGAGCACGGACGGCCCGAAACGCAGCATGCTGAATGCCTTGCGCAATGCCGGTTTGAACCCGGATCAGGTAAGTTATGTCAATGC
Source organism: Pseudomonadota bacterium (assembly GCA_040757065.1). Classification (GTDB taxonomy): domain Bacteria; phylum Pseudomonadota; class Gammaproteobacteria; order Burkholderiales; family Gallionellaceae; genus JBFLXR01. The sequence continues at coordinate 5,582 of JBFLXR010000018.1, read as the reverse complement.
GCACGGCACTTCCACACCGCTGGGCGACAAGAATGAATCCGAAGCGATTAAGCTAGCGTTGGGCGACCATGCTTACAAGGCAACCATCAGTTCGACCAAGTCGATGACGGGGCATTTGCTGGGTGGCGCAGGTGGCGTGGAATCTCTCGTTTGCGCGTTGGCTGTGCATCATCAGGTTGTTCCGCCTACCATCAATATTTTCGAGCAAGATTCCGAGTGCGATCTGGATTACTGCCCGAATACCGCCCGCGAAATGAAGGTCGACGTAGCCGTCAATAATAATTTCGGCTTCGGCGGAACAAACGGTACCTTGGTGTTCCGCAAGGTCTGACACGCTACATGCTGCGGATCAACGGCGAGTCTGGTGAAACAATCAGCGCCGCTGACCGCGGCTTGCAGTACGGCGACGGCGTTTTCCGCACCTTGCCGATTCGGCAGGGAAAGGTGCAGCAATGGGCGCGTCATTACCGTAAACTCGCTCATGATTGCGCGCGCATCGGAATCGCTTGCCCCGACGAACCATTGTTGAAGCAGGATCTGCTGGCGTTAATTCCCGACCAAGCCGATTACGCCGCCAAAATTATCATTACCCGCGGAATTTCCTTGCGTGGCTATGCGCCGTCGCCGGGTGCCAATCCAACCCGGATCGTCAGCCTGTCCCCCATGCCGCGCTATCCAAAAGAATGGTTTCACGATGGCGTAAAACTTCACGCCTGCACTTTGCGTCTCGGTCATCAGCCGCACCTAGCCGGAATTAAACATTTAAATCGTTTAGAAAACGTGTTGGCCGCTGCGGAATGGAGTGATTCGTCTGTCGCAGAAGGTTTGCTGTGCGATCTCGACGGTCACGTCATTGAAGGTACGCGTACCAATCTTTTTTTCGTGCAAGCCGGAAAGTTACACACGCCCGATCTGAGCCGTTGCGGTGTGGCCGGTACCCAACGTGATCGCGTAATGGAATGGGCCGCCCGAAACGGCATTCCGTGTCTCACTGGGCACTACACGCTGGAAGATGTATTCGATGCTGAAGAGGTATTTCTGGTAAACAGCCTGATCGGTCTCTGGCCGGTTCGCGAACTTTCCGGCGTAACCTGGAAAACCGGGCGCATGACCGCAGATATTCAGAAAGAGTTAATCGATGCGTTTAATTAAGCGTCTGTTCGGTCTTGTACTCCTATTGGTCATTTTGTCGGTGGGCGGAATGGCGGCCTATGCCTTCCGGCCGTTGACCCTGCCGGTGCTGCCGTTCGAATTTTCTTTGAAACAAGGCAGCAGTCTGAAAAGTGCCGCGCAGCAAATGCAGCAAGCTGGGGCGCTCGATCAGGCTTGGATGTTCGCTTTGATGGGGCGGATGCTGGGTAAGTCTGCGCAAATCAAAGCCGGTAATTACGAAGTGGAAAGCAATCTGACACCGTTGCAGTTGCTGGATGTGGTGACACGCGGGATGGGTAGTTATAGTGAACTGCGCATCATCGAAGGCTGGACGTTCGGCCAGTTTCGCCATGCGCTCGACAGTAACCCGGACATTCGGCACGATACTGCGGGTATGAGCGAGGCCGATATTCTGAAATTGATCGGCGCACAAGCTGCCTATGCAGAAGGGTTGTTTTTCCCCGATACATATTTCTTCGCCAAGGGTACAAGCGATCTGGATATCCTCAAAAGAGCGTATGCGTCCATGCAAAAGAATTTGCAAAGCGTTTGGTTGGCACGCGATCCGGGCATACTGTTCAACGATCCATATCAAGCGCTGATTCTGGCTTCGATAGTGGAGAAAGAAACCGGCAAGGCGGACGACCGGGATAAAATCGCGGCTGTGTTCGTTAACCGTCTGCGCCGCGGTATGAGACTGCAAACCGACCCGACAGTGATTTACGGCTTGGGAGAACAATTCGACGGCAATCTGCACAAACGCGATTTGCTGAGCGATACGCCGTACAATACTTATACCCGCGAAGGTTTGCCGCCGACGCCGATTGCGCTGCCGGGCATGGCAGCCTTGCAGGCTGCCATGCATCCTGCAAACTCCGATGCGCTATATTTTGTGGCGCGCGGTGATGGCAGTTCGGAATTTTCGGCAACGCTAGAAGCGCATAACCGCGCAGTTAATCGTTATCAGAGAAAGCAATAACCCGTGAGTACAGGAAAATTTATTACCTTCGAGGGAGTGGACGGCGCAGGTAAAAGCACACACCTGAACTGGTTTGCCGAACAGTTGCGTGCGAAAGGCGCGGAGGTGCTGGTCACGCGCGAGCCGGGCGGCACGACGCTGGGCGAGCGTCTGCGAGAAATTCTATTGCATGAGCCGATGCTGCCGGGAACGGAGGCGATGTTGATGTTCGCGGCGCGCTACGAACATGTGGAGCAGGTCATCCGCCCGGCTTTGCAGCGCGGCGCATGGGTGATTTCGGATCGTTTCAGCGATGCCAGCTTTGCCTATCAGGGCGGTGGGCGCGGCGTAGATACCTCTAGATTGGAACAATTAGAAACATGGGTGCATGGGGATTTGCAGCCTGATCTGACTTTGATTTTCGATATTCCGGTCGAAATCGCGCGTCAGCGCCTGATGAACAATTTCTCGCTTGACCGCTTCGAGAAAGAGCAGGGTGCCTTCTTCGAGCGCGTCCGCCAGGCTTATCTCGACCGATATAACCGCCATCCGCATCGTTATGCGCTGATTAATGCGGCACAATCCGTCGAAGAAGTGAAGTCCGCGCTCAGCACTTTACTGGCTAAGCTCTGATGGCATCCGTCTATCCTTGGCAAAGCGCACTCTGGCAAAGCTTACAAGACTTACGTGGGCGGTTGCCGCATGCCTTGCTAATCAAAGGTGCGCAAGGAATCGGGAAGCGGGAAATCGCTGCCGAATTTGCCCGCAGCCTGCTTTGCGAGCAGAGGGGGGCAGACGGTACAGCCTGCGGGGCATGTCCGTCTTGTCACTGGCTTGCGCAGGAGTCTCACCCCGATTTTCGCCTGATTCAACCGGAAGCCTTGTCGGCCTCCGATGAAAGCGGCAGCGAGGATGAAAGCAAAAAGAGTAAGCAAATATCCGTCGATCAGATTCGCAGCTTAGTGCATTTCTCCAATTTAACGGCGCATCAGGGCGGGTTAAAGGTGATTTTGATCCACCCGGCAGAGGCAATGAACCTGAATGCGGCAAATGCGCTCTTGAAAACGCTGGAAGAGCCTCCCCATGGCGTTCTATTTATACTGGTTTCTCATAAGCCGCAGCAATTGCTGCCGACCATACGCAGCCGTTGCCTGGCCTTATCTGCTGTGCCGCCTACCAAAGAGGAAAGTGTATTCTGGCTGGAATCGCAAGGCGTGGTGCAACCGGAGAGTTGGCTTGCACGTGCCGGGTTTGCGCCGGTTGCAGCGCAAGCATTAGCCGAGTCCGGCGGGGAAGGGAAGGAGTACACCGCACTGTTGCAGTCGCTGAGCAGGCCAGATCAACTGGATGCAATTGCTGTTGCTGAACACTTGCAGCGCGCTGAACCCGCCAAAGTAATTTTGCTTTTGCAGCAGTGGACTTATGACTTGATCGATATATATCTGGCCAGGCAGGTACGTTACTTTGCGGAACAAACCGCCCAGCTCGGCCGACTCGCGCAGCAGGCGGATTTATACCAATTGCTTCAATTTCAGCGCGAACTAAACGAGGCCAGACGCGTAGCCGGCCATCCGCTTAACCCGCGTCTGGTATTCGAAACCCTGCTTTATTCCTATCAAAAAGTCTTTTTCAGAGCAACACGCCATGCAGTTCATTGATTCGCATTGCCATCTCGATTTTCCAGAACTCGCCAACAATTTGCCGCAAGTGTTGGACAGTATGCGTGCAAACGGTGTTACGCACGCGATTTGCGTGGGAGTCGATCTGATTCGCTTTCCGGCCATGCTAACGCTGGTGGGTGCGCACGATAATCTATTTGCCTCGGTAGGCGTGCACCCGGACTACGAAATCGAACAAGAACCGAGTGTCGAGCAGCTTGTCGAGCTGGCTCAGCATCCTAAGGTAGTGGCGATCGGCGAAACCGGCCTCGACTACTTTCGCCTGAAAGGCGATCTTGAATGGCAGCGCGAACGCTTCCGAACTCATATTCGTGCCGCCAGAACGTGCGGCAAACCGCTGATTGTTCACACCCGCGAAGCGGCGTTGGATACTTTGCACATCATGGAAGAAGAGGGGGCCGCTCACGTCGGCGGCGTGATGCATTGCTTTACGGAAAGTCTGGAAGTCGCACAGCGCGCAATCGATCTGGGGTTTTATATTTCATTCTCGGGCATTGTCACTTTCAAGAATGCGGTTGCTTTAAAAGAAGTGGCTCAGTCCATTCCGCTGGATCGCGTGCTGATCGAGACCGACTCGCCTTATCTTGCGCCCGTTCCGTTTCGCGGCAAGCTAAATCAGCCAGCCTACGTTAGGCATGTGGCGCAAGCTTTGGCGGACTTGCGAGGAATGAGTCTGCAAGAAATTGGCAGGATAACCTCGGGTAATTTCAATCGTTTGTTTCGAGTCGGCGTTGAATCGACGTGTAAATCTGAAAAACAATAATAAAGCCGAGTTTTAGCCCGCTAATTATTAGATATAACTATCAGGATGTTGGTACGCTAGCGCAAAATATCGAACTTTTTCAGGGAGGGGCGTCATGAACTGGTGGGGCAATCTGTCATTAAAGAACAAGCTGCAGATACCTGTTCAAGTGGTGCTGATGCTGATTTTGCTGACCGGACAGCATTTTGCGATTGTGTGGCTCAAGGCCAACGTGGTCGAAAATGCGCAACGGCGCGCTGAGGTTTCGGGCGAATTGGTGCTGCGTTCCATGAACGCGCTGATGTTCAATGGGCAAATATCCGATCCTGAAAAGCGTAAACAAGTAATAAATCAGATTGTTGGTCAAAAAGAACTCAATATTGCGGATATCCGCATTATAAGAGGCCGTGCGCTACAAGCGCAGTTCGGTGCGGGAGCCGCATCTGAACAACCGGCGGATGATACTGACCACGCCGTGTTGAACAGTGGCAAAAAACAAATCAAAGAATTGACGCACGATGCTCAGGACCGCGTTCTGCTGCGCACGGTGGTGCCGTTCATTGCGACGGGTAAAAACGATGCAATAGATTGTACGCAATGCCATACAGTGAATCCCGGCGAAGTACTCGGCGCGGCCAGTGTCGTGATGGATGTGACCGATGACGATCATTTTTTAGATAGCGCAAATCGCGTACTTTGGATTGCGCAAATTGTTATTCAGCTGATTTTATTCTTCGTTATAGGCGCAGCAATCAATCGGATTGTAAAACCAGTTAAAAATTTGCAGGATGTTATCGTCAAAATTCAAAAGAGCGGCGACCTGACTACGCAACTGACAGTAACCGGCAACGACGAGATTAGCCAAGCCTCGCGATCTTTCGAGGCTTTGCGTACCAGCTTGTGCGAAGCCTTGCGCTATGTACACCGATGTATTGACCCAGCGGAACCTGCTCAACTCAAGCCGCTAAAGCATAAGCCTCAGCAGGCGTTTTCATTTTCAGCGATTGATGCGGTCGCCGATTGTTGTAGAACATAATCCAGTCGCCGATTA
>JBFLXR010000017.1:0-54054 GCA_040757065.1 Pseudomonadota bacterium | reverse complement strand
CCGCTGTCCGCCTCCCGCAAAAATCCGATGATCTGTTCTTCCGTGAATCGCTTCTTCATGTCCAATCTCCTTTGTGGTTGCGATTGGACTCTAATCTCAGGTGCTACTCAAGATGGGGGGACGTCGGAATCATACGCCACAGAGATTAGCAACTCAGTATAATTTCAAAAGGGAAACACGTGAAACATTTCCAAGATATCTTAACCACCCTAGGTGCAAAGCCAACCCTATTGGAAGCAAGCGCCCACTGGGACTATTGGAGTGCAGAATTCACCACTCCAGTAGCAACTATAATTGGGCATTATTTGTATTTAAAACACGACTGCCCCCAACGAGAGGCATCGCAAGTTAATCTTCAAACATGGAGAGGATATGCACAAAAATCTCATAACAAAACATACTTAGTAGTAGTTACGCCCAAAAGTGATCTCGCAAAAAATCCCAGCACAACTGAACGCAACTTCAAAGGCAATGTAACCACATCACAGCAATTACTATTACAGAACTTCCTTAGTGATTTACATTGGAAGCCATTCGATGTGGATGAATATTTTGTTGAACCATCACTTTTCCTGCCCGATGGAGAACTTAAACCAGCAAAAAGCTTCCTAACTTCGTGGCTTGTCGACAATCAATCGAATGAGTTCACGAATCTTTCTTCACTTGCGGTACTCACTGCAAATGCAGGCGTTGGAAAAACAACACTATCTCGAGCCATCTGCTCTTCAATAAAAAACCGTTACCCCGAGACTCTTCCTATATTAATAGAATCGGATTTGTGGAGAAATTTACTAGATAGCAATCTAACTTTTGAGTCTGTATTAGACCTAGCACTATCAAAACGCTTTGAAAATGCTGGGAAACTTATGTCTAACAAAACTGCTCTGCAAGTATTAATTCGAGAAGGCTTGCTGGTTGTTGTATTTGATGGATTTGACGAACTGTATGCAAACCAAACTTCATTTACCGCAAAAGAAGTTATCGACAAACTGATTGAACTGCTTATCCCAGAAGACACGCGATGCACGGCACATATCTTGCTGACGACTCGAGAAACATATTGGAAAAATGTATGTGAGGATATTGATCCAGAAAAAATCTCCATTTTCAAGTTACGCGCTTTTGATCAAGAACAGAAAAAAACTTATTTTAATAACAGACTTAAAAGCTCAGTCGAAGTTAATACGGCTCTGCGTATTTCCAAAGACGTTGGGGGCGGAATTTTTGATGGAGCCCTTCAAGAGGAAGAGAATGCTGATCGCATATCAGGTGTGCCGTTCATCCTTGATCTAATTGCTTGTTATGTCAACGACAACAATGACATTAACCCATATCAAGTTAACACCCTCGGCTTACTCTTTGAAGGTGTATGTCGCCGCGAAAATATACGGCAGCAACTAACATTAGAAGCAACAGACCAGCTAACTTTTTTTGAAGAAATTTTTCGGGAATACCCCGACGGATTTACAAAAGATGATATACGCTTATATCTCGAAATAATTTGTCACCTCACGAACGCAGACACACAAACTCGATTCCTAAGCCATGCCTTTCTAAAAAGAACAAGCGAAAACAAATATGGCCCACGCTATGAGATATTGAAAGTGTACTTTCTCGCCAGATATTTGGTGAACGGTTTAATTGATAATAATGAAAATCGCACACGATGGGCGAATCTTGCCCAGTTGCTAGCCTTAAACTCTACTGGAAAAACTCAGATTATGGACTTGGTTGTTGAACAAATTAAACAACATGATTCCAGAAGCATCAAGCTTGCATTTACACACGCCATTAACATTGCAAAAGATAAAAATAGTCTAGACTATAAAAACAAAGCATTACTTGCCATTTCAAATTTAGCCATCAGAACCATTAATGCACATGAAAAGCAAGAAAGGACATCCCAATTAATCGACTTAGTAGGACTGACTGGAACCAATAATGAGCGTTCCATTATTGGCATGTTTTTTGGTGAATCAATGCGGGGTTACGATTTATCAAATATAAAATTTAAAGATTGCACATTCGTTGATGTGGAATTTAGAAATTGCATTTTTAGCGATCAAACCGAATTCAATCAATGCACCTTCTCCAACAATCTAACATTTTCAAATTGCACTAACCCAGAAGAACTGACCTTAAGCGGTGAGTGCCATTTTTCTAAAGAAGCTGAATATATTTTAAATCGTGTGTTAGGACGTAAGACGAAGTATGAAACAAAAATTGCATTAGCCGAGGATGCACTAACCCGAGCACTAAAGAAATTTAAAGGGAATTTTGGATTTAGCGATATCCAATATAGACATAGAAAAACTGGCTTTAAGCCTGGAAATCCTTATAATGACCGCATCTGGGAAGGATTACTTAATGAAAAGCTGGTTCTTCCCCATGAAATCTCAAATGTGTCTGATGGCGGACTTCACATTACTGAAGACAAAGTGTTAAGGCGAGAAATCTCCTCATACTTAGATAATGGTATTATAGGTCAGCATCTTCGGCAAATAATAAGCAGCTTAGTAGATTAAACAAAAAAACGGGCACCTTCGGTGCCCGTTTTTGCTTCCACGCCCGTGCGTTTATTTCGGCAGGGCAATTTTGTTTTCTTTGCTGTATTGGTAGTCGTGGAAGACGTGTTCCGCGCTGAGGATGCGGTAGCTGCCGTCTTCGTTGCGGGTGGTAGTGTCTTTGAGGCGATAGGTGTAGTGCCCGCAGGTCCAGCATTTGAAGTTGCGCATGTGGGTGCACAGGCAGGTTTTGTCCATGACCGAGATTTTTTTCGCGTCCGGGTGGAGCGCGATTTCTCGGTTGTAGGAGTCGATGTAGGCGCAGTTGCCGTTGGCATCAAGCAGGTAGCCGTAGGATTCGCAGCCGGGGCGGATACCGGAGCCGATGGCGGGGCTGTTTTTCAGCATGCGCATGGGGTAGCCGGTAGGCGAGACGTTGTTTACTTCGATGTCGTTTTCGCTGGCTTTAAAGTATTCCTGCATGACGTCCCTGGGCAAGCCGCATTCGTCGGTGACGGTGAAGCGGGTGGCGACTTGCACGGCAGCAGCGCCGTTTTCAAGGAAAGAGACCGCGTCGCTGCCGGTGAAGATACCGCCGGCGGGGATGAGCGGGATGTCGAGTTTTTCGTTCAGCAGATACTGATGGATTTCGGCGACGATGGTGGCGAGGTCGTATTGCGCCCAGTCCATGCCGAAACCGAGGTGCCCCCCTGCCAACGGGCCTTCGACGACGATGAAGTCGGGCAGGCGGTTGGTCTTGACGTTCTTGCGCAGGAAGAGCTGCAAGGCGCGCAGGGAGGAGACAATAATGCCGAGTTTGGCATCGCGGAAACGGGGGTGATCTTCCATCAGGGCAAAAGAGCCGAGGTGCAGACCGGCGGCAAGGGTGATGCCGTCGATGCCCGCATCGAGCGCAGAGTGCAAACGCACTTTCAGCGTTTCGCGCGGGGCATTCATAGTGAGTTTTTCCATGCAGTTGATGAAAATCATGCCGTCGCCCTGTTTGGCGCGCATGGTGTGCTCAACGTGCAGGCGGGTAGCTTCGGCAATGTGACCGAGATCGAACTTCACTTCCGACTTATCGGAGTTGTTGATGTTGTGTTTGTATTGCTGAAGTTTTTCTTTGACGAAGTCGGTGTCGTAGCGACGGTCAGTCACGGTAGGCAACATCGCATCGGAGATATGCCCGATCCCGCCGAGGCGCGCTGCTTCCAGCGCGAGGTCAGCCGTAGAAATATCCACGCCCATGCCGCCGATTACAATCGGCACCAGCTCCCGCTTACCGAAGCGTAAGCGAAAATCGTCCACACATTTCATCTCTCGTTCCTCGAAACCGTTCCCTGAGCCTGCCGAATATCTCCGACAGAAAATTTATTGTTGTTATGTCGTTATATTACCTTGGAATACCGCGCGTGTTGGGTGCGGGTACGCAAATAATGATCGAACACCATGCAGATATTGCGGATCAGCATACGCCCTTTCGGAGTGACGGTGATCCACTGCGGGGTGATTTCGAGCATGCCTTCGCGCTCGTATTCGCGCAGCTCTTCCAGCTCGGTAGCGAAGTAGCTGTCGAAATCGAGTTTGTAACCGGCGCTGAATGCCTCCTTGGAAAGCTCGAAGTGACACATCAGCGCTTGAATGATTTCGCGGCGCACGATGTCATCATCGTTCAGCACCATGCCGCGCATGATCGGCAGTTCGTTGCGATCGAGCGCGGCATAGTATTCTTCCGCTTCGCGGAAATTCTGGCTGTAGGTCGGGCCGATTTTGCCGATCGAGCTGACCCCGACCGCCACCAAATCGCAATCCGCATGGGTGGAATAGCCTTGGAAGTTGCGGTGCAGGCGGCCTTGGCGCTGCGCCACGGCCAGTTCGTCGTCGGGCTTGGCGAAGTGATCCATGCCGATATACACATACCCGGCGTCGGTGAGCATTTTCACCGCCAGCTTGAGAATTTCCAGCTTGGTTTGGCCGTCCGGCAGATCTTCTTCGTGAATACGGCGCTGCGGCATAAATACGGTCGGCAGGTGCGCGTAGTTGTAAATCGAAAGACGATCGGGGTTGGCGGCGATCACTTTATCCAGCGTAACCTTGAAACCATCCAGTGTCTGCTTAGGCAGGCCGTAGATCAGGTCGATGCTGACCGACTGAAAGCCGTTGGCGCGCGCCGCACGAATCACGCGCAGCGTTTCTTCTTCGCTCTGAATGCGGTTAACGGCCTGCTGCACCAGCGGATCGAAATCTTGTACGCCGATACTGATGCGGTTGAAGCCGAGTTCTCCGAGCAGGGCAATGGTTTCATCCTGCACTTTGCGCGGATCGATCTCGATGGAGTATTCACCGTCTTGCACCAAAGTGAAATGCTGGCGAATTGCCCCCATCAGCGTACGCATTTCGTCATCGCTGAGGAAGGTGGGCGTGCCGCCGCCGAAGTGCAGTTGCTCGACGCGGCGTTCGCCGCCCAGCAGCGCGGCCTGCATGCCCAGCTCCTTGATCACGTACTGGATGTATTGCGCCGACTTGCTGCGGTCTTTGGTGATGATTTTGTTGCAGGCGCAGTAGAAGCAGAGCGTGTTGCAAAACGGAATATGCACGTAGAGCGACAGCGGGCGATTCGCACCTTCTGCGCTGCTCTTGCTCACCCATTCCGCATAAGTCGCGGCAGTAAAAGTCTTGTCGAAACGATCGGCAGTCGGGTAAGAGGTATAACGCGGGCCGTTTTTGTCCAGCCTGCGGATCAAATCCAGATCGACGACGATGTCCTGCGAAGGCGCTGCACCTGCACTCATGCTTGTTCCAATCCTGCAAATTATTAGGTTATGCGAATTCGATAGTATAACCTATTTGAAATCTTCCACTATCCATGTCATATTTGCCCCCGTCTCAACCCAGAAATACCCGCTGTGCACAAAAAAGCATCACTCTCTCAGCAACGCATCGCCTGCTCGAACTGCAATCTGCGCGAGCTCTGCATGCCGGTCGGCCTGAACAATTGCGATTTCGCCCGCGTGGAAGAACTCACTAGCCTGAAGCGCCATTTCAAGCGCGGCGATTATCTCTACCGTTGTGGCGCGCCGTTACAATCGCTGTACGCCATCCGGCGCGGCTTCTTTAAAACCCAAGTGTTGCACGAAGACGGGCGCGAGCAAGTCACCGGCTTTCAGATGGCGGGCGAAATCATCGGACTGGATGCCATCAGCAACGATGCGCATACCTGCGACGCCATCGCGCTGGAAGACAGCGAAATCTGCGAAATTCCTTTCGAAGCGCTGGAAGCGCTGAGCCGCGACCTGCCGATTCTGCAACGCCATTTGCACAAGATTATGAGCCGCGAGATCGTGCGCGATCAGAACATTATGCTGCTGCTCGGCTCGATGCGCGCCGAGGAGCGGCTAGCGACATTTCTGCTCAATCTTTCTGAACGCTATGCCGCGCGGGGTTATTCGCCCACCGAGTTTCGTTTGCGCATGACCCGGCAAGAGATCGGCAGCTATCTCGGCATTAAGCTGGAAACCGTCAGCCGGGCACTGTCGCAATTCCATGACAACGGCTTAATCAGCGTGCAGAACAAATCGGTACAGCTACTCGACCTTTCCGGTCTGCAACGCCACACCGGCCAGCAAGCTCTGCAATAACCTGCCGCGACAATTTGCCGCGTTGCCTCCCTTCGACGGACGCAGTATCTTCCCTCTTTACCCGGACTGGATAGCCAAGCCAGTCTGTGGTACTGTGGCGAGTTGAAGTTCATACTGAACGAGGGGGGAGAAAACATGAGCAGCAATCAGCAATTTCACGTCACGCTGGAAGAAGCCACGCGCGCCAAATGGCCGCACGAAATCTTTTTGATTAATCTGGTATTCAACCATATTTTCATCTTCATCGTTTCGATGCTGATGGTGAAATCTTTCCCGATGGCGCCCGCACTGGTGGTCGTCATTTCCGTTTCGATCATTTTGTATATCGTGATCAAATCCAAGCAAGTCGCCAAGGGTGGCGACAGCATTTTTGTGAAGCTGAATTGGGAAGTCTGCGCCAAGCGCAACACTTGGTTTGTGATGTTGCTGACGGTTACGCTGTCGATCATCTTCGGCGGCCTGCAACTTTCCCAAGCCATGCACTGGAGCAAAATCAACACCATGGCGCTGATCGGCGGCGTAGGCTTGCTGCCCTTTATGGTGGTATTGCTGCTACTGGTGGTGCTGGGCAACGACTCGGTGCATCTGGCGCGCAGCGGCCGCATGGCAAAAGGCATGGCGGAAAAAGCCAAGTCGCTCGGTCTGGAACCCATCGAACAAACGGAGTAAGTGCGCAGCATGGATCGTAAAATCGTATTAGGTGTACTCGGCTTCATCGTCGTGTTGGTTACCATCGGCTTTTTGCTGCCTGACAAAATGCTGAACGACAAGGACACGTTGCCGTGGCACATCGAACATCCCACCCCGCAAACCACGCATGTACTGGGCATTACACTCGGACAAAGCACCGTGCCTGAAGCGGAACGCAAGTATCAGGAAAAAGCCGAATACAGCCTGTTTAAATCGCCGGATGGAAAAATGGGTGCGGAAATCTTCTTCGAAGAAGTCGTGCTGAATGGCTTGAAGGCAAAAGTGACGCTCACCGTAGACGTTCCGCAAGCGGAAATCGGGCCGATGTATGAACGCGGGCTGCGCATGAGCGCCACCGGCAGCGGCAGCAAGCGCATCACCCTGCAGCCGGACGACGTCGCTCGCGTACGTACCCTGCCGATCACCAGCCTGACCTACATCCCGGTCATCAAATTGGAAGAGCAAGTACTGCAGCAACGCTTCGGCACGCCTGCGCAGAAAGTGCGCGAAACGAAAAACGGCGTGGTGCATTGGCTGTATCCAGACCACGGCCTCGACATGACCGTACCCACCGGCGACAAGCCCGTCTTCCAGTACGTGACCCCGAACAACTTTGAACTGCTGCGCAAGCCCCTGCTGGCTGAAGGCGAAGTGTTGCAATAGCCTTCTGCTGCCATAAACAACAAAGCCGCCCGAGGGCGGCTTTGTTGTTTGCGTCTCGAACGAATAACACCTGTCCGATATTATTTCTGCTCGCTCTTATCTTGTTTGGGCTGCGGAGCGACAAGTTCGTCGTCGTCCATCAGAATGCGGCTGGCATTGCCTTCCATGTCTTCGTACTGGCCTTTGCGCACCGCCCAGATCAGAATGGCCAGAAACACCAGTCCGAAGAAGGTCATCCCGGGAATGAGGCTATAAATAATTTCCATCTCTACACCTTATCTTTCCTGTTCTTTGAACAGATTGCGGATGCGTGCCGCATTGGCGATAACAGCCAGCGAACTGAACGGCATGGTAATCGCAGCCACCAGCGGAGTCACCCGCCCGAGCATGGCCAGCGGCACCATGATGGAATTATATACGAAGGATAAGCCGATGTTTTGTTTGATGGTGCGCAAGGTACGGCGCGACAGCAAGGTGGCCAAACGCACCTTATCCAACTCGTTGTGCATCAGTACGATGTCGGCGCTCTCCACCGAAACATCGGTACCGGAACCGAGTGCAATGCCGACGTCTGCACGAATCAGCGCCGGGGCATCGTTAATGCCGTCACCGACCATCGCCACACACTTGCCTTGTTCTTGCAGTTTGCGAATCGCCTGATCTTTATCTTGCGGCAGCACTTCGGCGATCACTTCCATACCGCCAAGCTGGGCAGCGATGGTTTCGACCACGGCCTTACGGTCGCCGGAGAGTAAGGTCATGCCGATCCCGGCAGCACGCAGCTCATCCACCAAAGCTTGCGCGTCGGGACGCAACTTATCGGCCAGCGCCAGAATACCGGCATGCGCACCGTTCAGCGCGCAATGTACGCAAGTGCGCGCTTGTGCCTCTTGATTGTCCAGCAGACCCGTCAAATCCTCGCGCAACATTACACCGTTGCGTTTCAGCCAATCCGCGGTACCGATCAGCACCGGCGCGCCGTTCAGCATGGCCTCGACACCCATGCCGGGCGTGGCACGGAAGCCCTGTACGGTTTCATTTTTGTAATGCAGTGCATGCTCGTCCGCCTCGCGGACGATGGCTTGTGCCACGCTGTGCTCCGAATAACGCTCGACCGCAGCGGCCTGCATTAACACGGTATGCGGCTCGATGCCCGGTGCAGTCAGCACTTCGACCACGCGCATCTTGCCTTCGGTCAGCGTGCCGGTCTTGTCGAACACGAAATGGTCGACCTTGGAAAGCGTCTCCAGCACGATGCCGTTTTTGACCAAAATGCCGTGCTTCGCGCCCAACCCGGAAGCCACGGCAATCGACATCGGGGTCGCCATGCCGAGCGCGCAGGGGCAGGTAATAATCAGCACCGAGGTTGCCGCCATCAGGGCCACCTCGAAATGATCGCCCCACAGAAAGTAGGTAATGCCGGCGCAGATCAGGGTCGCCAGCACGAACCAAGGCACGATCAGATCGGCAATGCGCTGAATCGGTGCTTTAGAACTTTGCGCCTCTTCCACCAACCGGATGATGCGCGACAGCGTGGAGTCCTGAAACAAGGCTTGCACTTCGAGCACCAGCGCGCCGCTACCGTTAATCGTTCCGGCGGAAACTTTGTCGCCAGCCGATTTGCTGACCGGCGTAGCTTCGCCGCTAAGCATAGACTCGTCTACCTCGCTATGCCCCTCACGCACCGTGCCGTCCATCGGAATTTTGTACCCCGGCTTAACCAGCAAATGGTCGCCCAACTTCACCGCACGAATCGGCGTGATTTTCTCTTCGCCAGCCTCCAGCACCGTCGCCACTTTGGGCTGCAACTCCATCAGTCGTTTGGTTGCCGAAACAGCCTGGTGGCGGAACATGCCTTCCAGATAGCGCCCGACCAGAATCACGAAAGTGAGGTTCGTTACGGTGTCGAAATACACTTCGCCGGTGGTAGCGCGCAGGGTGATGAATACCGAGTACGCATAGGTCACAGACAAGCCGATCGCAATCGGCAAATCCATGGTTAACCGCATATTGCGCAAACCGCCCCACGCGCCCTTAAAGAAGGGGAAGGCGGAATACAGCAAGGTCGGCGTAGCCAGCGCGAAGCCCATCCAATGGAAGAACGAGCGGAATTGCCCCTTATCCGCTCCGGTGTATAGCGCAATGGAAATCCACATCAGGTTCATCATGGCGAACCCGGCGAAGAACAGCCGGTACAACATCGCCCGGTTGCTCTTTTTGATCGAGCCTTCGGCCGTTTCCGGGTCGTAAGGCACGGCGGCATAGCCGATCTTGGCCAATGCGCGAATCAGATCGGAAAGCTTAGCGCGTTGATATTCCCAGCGCAGATGCAAACGCTTACTCGCCAGATTGACGCTGGCCGACACCACCCCCGGGGTGCGCAGCATGCTGCTTTCAATCAGCCAGACGCAAGCCGGGCAATGAATACCTTCCACCAGCAGATGAATATCCCGCACATCGCCGCGGCAGTTAACGAAATCTTGCTGCACCTCTTCAAGGTCGTAGATATCGATATCTTTGGGCGGCGTCGGCGGCGGTGCCAGCAGCGTACCGTCCGGCGTGCGTTGGTAGTAGCCTTGCAGCCCGGCGGCGTAAATCGCCTCGCACACGGACTGACAAGCGAAACAGCAGAAATCGCGCTGCGAACCGTCTAATTGCGCGTGATAGTCCGCCTCGGGCGGAATCGGCTGGCTACAGTGAAAGCAGCGGCAATCGCCTGCCGCTGCAGCGGTGTGAGCTTGCATCGGTTTCGCTTAATGCGTGGCCGCGACGAAAATTTTTTGTTCCGTCACGAAGTCGTCTTTTTCGCGCTTAGCGTTAAAGCGCAAGTCCCAATAACCCTTACGGTCCAAATCTATCTTAGCTTCATAGTGCCCCGGACGGGTTTCTTCCATCTTCACGGTTTGGTCGGCAGAAGCATCGGACGGCCACATTGCGCGCAGCGTGACCTCCGCACCCGTCAGCGGCTGACCGCTGCGATCCGTCAGGTCGTACTGCAACATGGCCGGCGCACCGCCCAGAACGAAACGCTCCAAGCGCGGCAAGGCATTGGGATCATTGCCGACTTCCTGATCGGAATGCAGATGGGTATGCCAGCCAAGCGCATTACGCTTAGCCTCCTGCTCGACCCATTCCGCGTCATGTTTGTGGCTTTTCACGCTGTAGTCCGTATCCAGCACGCGCCCCTTAGACTGGGACGCCTGCCAGATCAGCCGGGCATTCACCGACAGCGATGCGATCACAATCGCAGCCAGCGCAAACACCCACGGATTGCGCCAAGCCTGTTTGTGTTTCTGCGAAATCATCCTGCTCCTCCTTTGCCGCTGCACTTAGTGCTTGGGGCCATTGAACATGGTCTTGTAGCTGGCGGTTATCTCCGGGTGGTCTTTATTCGCCACGCGGATATCCAGCGGGGTGACTTCCGCCTTCACTGCATCGCTCGGCGCTTTGATAAAGATCGTAAAGTTGGTGGTGTGCCCGTGGCGCGCCACCAGTTCGCCTTCCAAACCGGAAACCTGTATGCCTTGAATCGTGCTATCAGTATTTACAACAATCTGGAAATCCTTATCCGTCTTGTTCAGTACTTTCAGCATGTATTTATTCTGAATCGAACCATCGCTCAATTGCACGAACAGCGGTTGGCGTTCCGGCATCACCTTCAGCTCCAGCGCGCCCAAGTGCGTCATACCCCAAATGATGCCCAGCAAGGCCAAGAACAACACAACGGTATAGCCAATCGTGCGCGGATGCTGATAGAACTTCTTCACCGGGCGACCTTGAATCTCGTCCAGCGATGCATAGCGGATCAAGCCGCGCGGACGACCGACCTTGTCCATAACCGAGTCGCAGGCATCGATACACAAACCGCAGGTAATACAGCCGAGCTGTTGCCCCATTCGGATATCCACGCCGGTCGGACAGACCTGCACACACTGGAAGCAATCGATACAGTCGCCTTGCTTAGGGCCGTTCTCGGCATCCGCGCCGCGACGAATTTTGCCGCGCGGTTCGCCGCGTGCTTCATCATAGGTGGGCAGAATGGTTTGCATGTCGGACATCACGCCTTGAATACGGGCATAAGGACACAGCCAGAAGCAAGCCTGCTCACGCAGGAAACCGGCCAGAATATAGGTGCCGGCAATAAACATCGCCAATACCACCCAGCCCACCATCGGCAGATTGAAGTGCATCAGATTGCGCCAATAGTCGAAGGCATCGGTAAACCAGATCGAGAAGCTGATACCGGTAAGAATCGAGATCAGCAGCCAGATAATGTGCTTGGTGGCTTTAATACGAATCTTGGTTGCATCCCACGGTGCCTGGTCGAGTTTGTTGCGCTGAGTCGGATTGCCCTCCAGCTTTTCTTCGATCCAGGTAAACAAGTCGACCCAAGATGTCTGGAAGCAGAAATAACCGCAGAACACACGGGAAGCCACGGAGGTTACGGCGAACAGCGTCATCGCCAGCAGCAACAGCAGCAGGGACAACATCCAGATGTCCTGCGGCAGAATGGTCATGCTGAAGAAGTGGAATTCGCGCCCCGGAATATCGAACAGAATAGCTTGCTTGCCGTTCCAGCGCAGATAGGGGCCCAAAAAGAAGATTAGCCAAAACGATTCCGTCAGATATTTGATCGTGCGGAATTTACCCGGCATGCGTTTCGCATGAATGGTTTTCTCGCCTTTATTGACCTTCCAGTTTTCCATATCCAGATACAGCATGTCATCACTGTATCCTTCACCGCTTTTCTTGACTTGCTCGTCCACTCTTCCACTCCCTTTGTTTCTGAATCTCGCGTACAGATTAATTACAGAGAAAAATGCGCTCTTTGCTCTCTGCCTCGCGGCAAAGAGCAGAGAGTACACCTTTAAGCCCAAAAGAAAAAGAGGAGGTTTCCCTCCTCTTTCTCAAAACGACCGGCTAGTTACTGACCATCGTTCTTGCTTTTGTCGTTCATGTTGCGCCACAGCACGAACATCAACCAACCCAGAACGATCGCACCGCCGAATGCGCAGATAAACACGCCGTAAAATACCATATCGTGATTCATATGAGCCTCCTGTTCAGATCGCACGGCGTGCAGCCGTGCGATCATCGTTGCTTTTACTTGGCAGCAGCGTCAGCAGCCGGAGCAGCAGAAGCCTTGCCGCCACCGAACTTGTAGACGTAGACCGCCAGTTTCTTGATCTCTGCGTCGGACAGCTTGCCGGCAGCGGTGAAGCTGGGCATCACTGCGTTACGGCCTTGAGGATCGCCGGAATTCACACCGTAAGTAATGGTGCGCTTCACGCCTTCCAAAGAACTGCTGAAACGCCAGATCTTGTCGGTCAGGTTAGCGGAACCCATGGCTTGCATACCCTTAGCATCGGCACCGTGACAGCCGGTACAGTCGCTGGAAGCAAATACGGCCTTGCCAGCAGCTACGGAAGCGTCATCGCCCTTGCCTTCGCTCAACGCGATCACATACTTAGACACGTCGTCGATTTGCTGCGGGGAGAGGGTGTCCTTGTGCGCAGTCATCACGCCCTGACGTCCGCCGCTGACGGTTTCGTAGATCTTGTCCACTTCGCCGCCGTACAGCCAGTCGTCGTCGTTCAAGATCGGAGCCATCAGGCCTTCCTTCGCGTCATCAACGCCCACGCCGTTGGTACCGTGGCAGGCTGCGCAGTTGTCGCCGAACAGCACCTTACCGGAACGAGACACGTATTCGCTCAGTTCTTTGTCAGCCAGGATCGCAGCCGGAGTTGCGGTCTTGATCTTGTCTTCGAACTTCTTACGAACGGCATCCACTTCGGCAGCGTCGGTTTCCATTTCTTTGATCGCAGACCACTTGCCGGAACCGGGCAGTCCGATACCTTCGAAATGGAAGCCGCCGATCGCGATAGGCACGGACGGATACATTACCCAGTAAACCACCACCCACAGTGCGCTGGCAGTCAGACCGAACATCCACCACTTCGGGGGTTGATTGACCAAGTCGCCCAGATCATCATCCCACACGTGGCCGGTGGTGGGTACGCCACCAACGGTTTTTTGATTGTCACTCATTATTTGTCTCCCAAATTGTTGTGTTCGTCTTCGCGCAGCACCATGTCGCGCTGCGCATCGAACACATCCTTGCGTTTCGGATGAAACACCAACACATACGCGAAGATCATCGCCACGAATGCCAGCAGGGTGTACATCACGCCGAGCCAGTCATTCAGGGTCATTGCCGACCAATCGGTATGCAGGTATTCCATCAGTTTAGTCACGGTAGTTCACACCTTCTTGGAACTTCACATGATTACCCAGCGATTGCAGGTAAGCAATGACAGCGTCCATTTCGGTTTTGCCTTCCAGCTGGGCGGCAGCACCGGCAATGTATGCGTCAGTGTAAATTTCCTTCGGTACCGGATTAAACGGCATCTTGGTCATGACCTTCATGGATTCCACGGTACGGTTCGCGTCGACCTTGTTCTTCGACAGGAAGACGAAGTTCGGCATGACGGACTCAGGAACCACGGAGCGCGGGTATTCCAAGTGACGGCGATGCCATTCGTCGGAATACTTGCCGCCCAGACGGGCCAAGTCAGGACCAGTACGCTTGGAGCCCCATTGGAAGGGGTGGTCGTACATGGATTCTTCAGCGATCGAGTAGTGACCGTAACGATCCTTCTCATCGCGGAACGGACGAATCATCTGCGAGTGGCAGGTGTAGCAGCCTTCGCGGATGTATACGCTGCGACCAGCCAGTTCCAGCGGCTTGTACGGACGGACGCCGTCACCCACCTTCCAGTCGTCCAGCGTTTGGCCGGCTTGCGGATGCCACACCACGTCCGGGTGCTTGGTGCCGTTACCCATGCCGGTGTTCGGCAGGTAGAACAACGGCACGATTTCCACGATACCGCCCACGGCCACAGCTACGGCGGACAGAACGAACATCAGCAGGGTGCTGCGTTCTGTCGCGTCTTGCAGTTTGGTCGAATAGATTTTATCAGCCATGATTATTTTTCTCCCTTATGCATTCGCTGCAACTGCGTTTACACGAGCAGCGCCTGCTTGACGTACGGTCATGATGACGTTGTACAGCATGATCCATGCGCCCAGGTTGTACATCGCACCGCCGATTGCACGCATCGCGTAGTACGGATGCATTGCGGATACGGATTCAACGAAGGTGTAGGTCAGGGTACCGTACTCGTCGTATTCACGCCACATCAGACCTTGCATGATACCGGACACCCACATCGCCACGATGTATGTCACCGCGCCGAGGGTAGCCAGCCAGAAGTGTACGTTGATCAGCTTTTCGGAGTACATCTTGGTGTTCCACAGCTTGGTCACCATGTGGTACAGCGCACCAGTGGAAACCATTGCCACCCAGCCCAACGCGCCGGAGTGCACGTGACCCACGGTCCAGTCGGTGTAGTGAGACAGTGCGTTCACGGTCTTGATGGACATCACCGGGCCTTCGAAGGTGGACATCGCGTAGAACGCCAGAGAAACCACCAGGAAGCGCAGCACGTAGTCGGTACGCAGACGGTCCCATGCACCGGACAGAGTCATCATACCGTTCATCGCACCACCCCAGGACGGGATGATCATCGCCAGAGAGATCGCGGCGCCCAAGGAACCAGTCCAGTCAGGCAGCGCGGTGTATTGCAGATGGTGCGCACCCAGCCACACGTAACCGAAAGTCAGTGTCCAGAAGTGGAGCACAGACAGACGATACGAGAACACGGGACGGCCAGCTTGCTTCGGCACGAAATAATACATAATCCCCAGGAAGCCGCCGGTCAGGTAGAAACCCACCGCGTTGTGGCCCCACCACCATTGAATCATCGCATCCTGTACGCCGGAGTAGATGGAGAAGGAGTGAGTCAGGTCAACCGGGATTGCCATGCTGTTCACCACATGCAGGTAGGTAATCATAATGATCATACCCATGGTGAACCAGTTGGAAACGTAGATGTGGGAGGTCTTGCGGATTGCGACGGTCATGATGTGATTCAGACCGAAAGCCAGCCAGACAACCGCGATCAGAATATCGATCGGCCATTCCAGTTCCGCGTATTCCTTGGACTGAGTAATACCCAGCGGCAAGGTAATCACGGCCAACACGATGATCAGGTTCCAGCCCCAGAAGGTGAACCATGCCAGCTTATTGCTCCACAAACCGGTGTTGCCGGTGCGCTGAGCCATGTAGTAGCCGGTCGCCATCAGCGTACAGCCACCGAATGCAAAAATCACTGCATTGGTATGCAGCGGACGCAGACGACCGAAAGTAATTTCGGCGGTGTCAAAGTTCAAAAACGGCCAAGCCAATTCCGATGCGACGTACACGCCAATGAGTGTACCCACAACGAAGTAGACGACCGCCATGATGGTGAACCATCGGACGACGTCCATGTCGTACTTTACTGGTGTCGCTTGAGTAGCTTCCACAGTAGTCTCCTCCCTAGAGCAAGTTTACAAACCAATGAGTTAGCCGAATTTCCGCGTGCCACGGACCACCCGGATAACACACCCTCTTCCTACACAGCTTTAAAAGCCCCGCAATAATGGCACAGCCCACGGCGACAAGTAAAGCAAAAAATGGTTCCCCGCCGCACCATAACCCACGAAAATACTCGGGTACAGACCGGTTTCCCCATGCGGTTATGGTATGCGATGAATGCCGGATTGCGTTTGATCCAAGTCAAAAAACGCGGGGCGCGATGAACGTACGCCGAGATCCCTGCGCGCAATCGCGCACGCAAACATGCACATTTTTGGTGCAGCCAAAAAATATGGAGAAAAAATACGAATGAGGTGGAGCGGGCGATGGGAATCGAACCCACGGCACAAGCTTGGGAAGCTTGGGTATTACCATTATACGACGCCCGCATGTAGAATAGCGACCTGAAGGAGCCGCCTCTTCCGAAAGCAGGCGGCGATGATACCCCAACCGGGATACGATTTAAAAGTGATTTCGATTCAAATTAACGGCGAAGCCGAACAATACGAAGCGCCGCTGACGGTCGGCGATCTGATGCAGCGCAAAAATCTGACCGGCAAGCGGGTCGCGGTCGAGCGCAACGGCGAAATCGTGCCGCGCAGCCGTTTCGACGCGCAGCCCCTGACCGACGGGGACAAGCTGGAAATCGTCGTAGCAGTCGGCGGCGGTTAAACACACACTACATATATAGATAGACGATTATGAGCAACGACAATCTGATTATTGCGGGCAAGAGCTACAACTCCCGTCTGCTGGTCGGCACCGGCAAATATAAAGACTTCGCGGAAACGCAGGCCGCAGTGGAATCCAGCGGCGCTGAAATCATCACCATCGCGATTCGCCGCAGCAATATCGGCCAGAATCCGAACGAACCTAACCTGCTCGACATTCTGCCGCCGTCAAAATACACCTTACTGCCGAATACCGCCGGCTGCTACACCGCGGATGACGCCGTGCGCACCTTGCGCTTGGCACGCGAACTACTGGACGGACACAGTCTGGTCAAGCTGGAAGTGCTCGGCGACCCGCAATCGCTCTACCCTAACGTCGGCGAAACCATTGCCGCCGCCAAGACTCTGGTCGCCGAAGGCTTTCAGGTCATGGTTTACACCTCCGACGACCCCATCGCCGCCAAACAACTGGAAGATATCGGCTGTGTGGCGATCATGCCGCTGGCCTCGCTGATCGGCTCCGGCATGGGCATTCTTAACCCGTGGAATCTGCAATTGATTATGGAGCGCGTACAAGTGCCGGTGCTGGTCGATGCCGGCGTCGGCACCGCCTCCGATGCCGCCATCGCCATGGAACTGGGCTGCGACGGCGTGCTGATGAACACCGCCATCGCAGCCGCGCAAAAGCCGGTATTGATGGCGTCGGCCATGAAAAAAGCCGTCGAAGCCGGTCGCGAAGCCTATTTGGCCGGACGGATGCCGCGCAAGCTTTACACTGCCTCGCCAAGCTCCCCGACACAAGGTATGATTGCGAAACTATAAACCCCGTTAGTTCATGAACGCCACCACAAGCAAAATTCTATTGATCGTCGACGACAGCCGCGTCGCGCGCATGATGGCGCGCGCCATCGTCTCCAGCCTGCACCCGAACTGGACCGTACTAGAGGCCGCCACTGGCGAGGAAGCGATCAGCACTCTCGCCACGCAAACGCCCGACTACATCACCATGGACTACAACATGCCGGGCATACACGGCGTAGATGCTGCACGGGAAATCCTGCAACGCGCACCGCACTGCCGCATCGTGATTTTCAGCGCCAACATTCAGGAAAGCATCGGTCGTCAGGCGGAAGAACTCGGACTGCGCTTCGTCGCCAAGCCGATCACTGAAAACAGCGTCAAACAAGCGCTCGCCATCCTTACCGGAGAGTAAGCAACCGTGTCCTATCCGATCTCAGAACTGCAACGCGATACGCTGATCGAAATTTTCAACATCGGCGTCGGACGCGCCGCGCACAGTCTGAGCCAGATCGTACAGGAAGAAATCAAACTTTCCGTGCCGTCGCTGCGGATACTTTCCTTCCGCGAAGCCCCGCGCGCCAATCTCGGCATCGACAGCGAGCATGTCTGCGCAGTTTCCCAGCGCTTCAGCAGCCAGTTCGACGCGGAAGCCATGCTGATTTTCCCGGAAGGCAAGACGCAGGAAATCGTGCGCCGCATGCTGGGCGAGTCGATCACGGCGGAAGAACTCAATCAAATGGAGCAGGAAGCGCTCAGCGAAATCGGCAACATCATCCTGAACGCATGCATCAGTGCCTTTTCCAGCCTGTTCGGCTCGGAATTCACCAGCACCCTGCCGGTCTACCACCTCGGCACCCCGGAAGAAACCATCGGCAAAAATGTGAGCAACCCCGATGACCTGCTGATGCTGCTGCACATCGACTTTGCCCTACCGAGAGACCAGATCAACGGCTATTTGGTATTTTTGCTCGACCTGCCTTCGTTCCAGCTCTTGCTCGAGCAGGTCGACCGCTACCTTGCGCAATTCACCGGGTAAGCCATGCACGCTTCCCAGTCATGTCAGCATAACGCCGAAATTTTCCGCGCCGTTGCAGATACGGTAAACACCGGCATTATCGTGATCGATCACGACGGCTGCATTTGGTTCTGGAATCAGTGGATGAAAGAACGCGCCTTTATCGGCGATACCGAAGCCGTGGGCAAGCCGCTGACTGTTTTGCTGCCGGAACTTGAAAACAGCCGCCTGGAAGACGCCGTTCTGAATGCTTTGCGCCTCGGGCAAGCCGCGTTGTTATCGCATGCTTTGCACAAAACGCCGCTGCCGCTGTTCGCCAACCTCACCGCCTACAAAAACGGCGAACGGATTCAGCAGGCGATCCACGTCATTCCCGTCAAGCTCTCTGAAAACGGCGAACGTTTCTGCATCGTGCAAATCAACGACGTTACGCCCGCCGCCGTGCGCGAGCGCCTGCTGCGCGAGCATGCTGCCCGCCTGCAAACCCATGCTTATGTCGATGCCCTTTCCGGCATTCCCAACCGCCGCCGCTTCGACGAATTTTACGAAGACGAATTCAAGCGCGCCGCCCGCAGCGGCGAGCCGCTGTCGGTACTCATGATCGACATCGACGCCTTCAAGGCTTATAACGATACGCTCGGCCATGCACAGGGCGATGCCTGCCTGTCGCAAATCGCCAATGCGCTGCAATCCAGCGTACACCGCACTTCCGACCTGATCGCCCGCTACGGCGGCGAAGAATTTATCGCCGTGCTGCCGAAGACGCCGCTGGAAGGTGCCATCCGGGTTGCCGAAAACATGCGCCGCAAAATCACCGGACTGGGCATCCCGCATCCCGCATCGCCGGTCGCGCCCCAAGTGACCGTGTCTTTCGGCATTGCCAGCACCCAGCCAAACGCACAGGACGACCGCAATGTGCTGGTCACCGCCGCCGACCGCGCGCTCTACCACGCCAAAAAAGGCGGCCGCGACTGCATCGCCTGCTACACCCACGACCTGCATCTGGGATCACGCCTACCCGCATTGAAAACCTACCGTTAAAGGCACATTCGGGTAGAATCGCCCGGTTTATTCAGAAGCACAGACAACCATGTCCGAACACGAATCTCACCGCCACATACGCAGCTATGTTTTACGGCAGGGCCGCGTCTCGGTCGCCCAGCAGCGCGCGCTCGACATCCTGAAACCGCGCTTCGGCATTGACTATACCGCGCAACCGCTCGATTTGAATGCCGCATTCGACCGCAGCGCGCCGAAAATTCTGGAAATCGGCTTCGGCATGGGCGACACCACCGCCACCATCGCAGCCAACCACCCGCAAAACGATTATCTGGCGCTGGAAGTGCATAGCCCCGGCGTCGGCAGCCTGCTTAAGCAAATCGGCGAACAAAACCTGACCAACATCCGCATCATTCAACACGATGCCGTGGAAGTGCTGCGCGACATGATTGCCGACGGCGCGCTGGACGGGGTACACATCTTCTTTCCCGACCCGTGGCACAAAAAACGCCACAACAAACGCCGCCTGATCCAATCGCCGTTTATCGCTAAACTCGTCACCAAACTCAAGCCGGGCGGCTACATCCACGTCGCCACCGACTGGCAAGAATATGCCGAGCAAGTGTTAGCGGTACTCTCCGCCGAGCCGGCACTGGAAAACACCGCCGCCGACTACGCACCGAAACCGGCCTACCGCCCGCTCACCAAGTTCGAACAGCGCGGCCTGCGGCTCGGTCACGGCGTGTGGGACCTCGTATTCATCAAGAAATAACCTTCCCGCAATAAAAAACCGGACTTAGCGTCCGGTTTTTTATTGCGCGGCAACCGCTGAAAATCAGCTTTCCGGCGTCACCGTCACCACTTGCGAGCCTTTGTCGTACTGCTTCAAATATTCAGCGATAGTTTCAAAGGTAGCCGTCACCGGCGTCCCCTGCTGATCGGAGGTCGACACCTCGGCGGAAAACATCGAACCCAGCATCAGTTTCAGCGGACTGACATTGACCCGCTGCGCCTTGAAATATTTCTTTTCGGCTTCTTTAATCTTATTAATGTCGTCAGTCTGGTAAATCGCGGCATTAATCACATCCAGCGTATGCTCGGTGCAATTCTGCTTGGGCAGCGTAAACGGATTGGCGATCAGCGAATAATGCGGGTTGTGCAGCGATTTATAAGTCGGCGAACCGATCACCTCCAGTATGCGCCGCTGCAATTCCGGCGAAGGAATAATCAGCCCGGATTCCAGTTGCGCCACCCCGGCAAAAAAGTCCACCGGATAATCTTGCACCAACTTGCTCACATCCGGCTTGCCGTCCAGCTGGTAGAGATTATAGATAGCATAGCCCGGCATTTTTCGGCCATCGGCCGTGGTGATCTCCGAGTACACCGCAAATGCCACGTGGGTGAAATGCATACCCTCCGGCAACTCCGAAGCCGAACGTCCCATACGTGCGATCACCGCAACATACGCGCCCTTCTCTGCCATCGTCTTTTCGACTTTCTTGGCAAATTTCACGATTTGCTCGGGGGTAAAGCTCGGCGCTCCACCCGCACTGCTGCTACCCGCCCCGCTGCCAGCCTGCACCGGAGCCGCCAGCACCAGACTCAGCGCCAGCGCGCCACACCATTTTCCGATCGTCATACGCATTGCACTCTCCTCGCCTTACAGCGCTTTATCGTTTTTCTTATCGCCATTTTTGTCGGCGGGCTTAGCTGTCTCTTGCTTAGCTTTCAGCGCCTCGTCCGGCGAAATGATCGTCACGGTTTCGTCGGTAATCGGCAGCGGCTTGCCGATCTGCCCGCCTGCAGCGCGCATCGACTGGTGTGCTGCCTGCCCGGAAGCCGCTCCCACCGCAGCGCCGATAGATAACGGCACGGCGGAAGCCGCCGAAGTCGCCTGCCCGGAAGCCACCGCCGCGTGACCGACGCTCATCGCCGAATTTGCCACACTGGCGCTACCGTGCTTCGCTGCCTGCGCGGAATTGCCCACAGAATCAGCAGCCCATGCTGCCTGCGACATACCAACTGCGCACGCAAATAAGAAAGGACGATAACCTAAATTCATCATATTGCTCCTCTGATTAAAGTCAAACGCTACCTTTATACCGTCACATCATCTGCCCAGCAAGCGATAGTTAATCTTCCGCCCTCACCATCAGCACCTCCGCTCCCGCATCGTATCGCAGCAAATACTGCGCAATGGTTTCGAACGTCGCCGTTTCCGGTGCGCCTGGCTGATCGCTGGTAGCGATTTCGGCACTGAAAATCGAGCCGAGCATTAACTTAATCGGATTGACATTGACCGGTTGCGCCTTAAAAAATTTCTTTTCGGCTGCTTTGATGGTGCGCAAATCGCCGGTCTGGTAAATCGCCGCATTGACCACATCCAGCACATACTCGGTGCAGTTCGCCAATGGCAGAGTATACGGGTTGGCAATCGCGGAATAATGCGGATTATGCAACGCCGTATAAGTCGGCGAACCGATCACCGCCAGTAAACGCTTTTGCAGCTCCGGCGAGGGGATAATCACCCCGGCCTCCAGCGACTGCACCGCCGAAAAGAAATCGACGGGAAAGTCTTGCACCAAATGGCTGCTGTCCGGCTTTTCATCGCGCTGATAGAGGTTGTACATCGCATAGCCGGGCAGCTTGCGTCCATCGTGTGTTTGTATCTCCGAATACACCGCGAAGCCGGCATGGGTGAAATGAATCCCTTCCGGCAGCTCGGAATCGGGTCTGCCTTTACGCGCCACGATGGCGACGTACGCCCCTTTGTCGGCCAGCGTGCGCTCGACCTTCTTAGAGAACCGGACAATCTGCTCCGGCGGAAATTGCGCCTCGCCCCCGCCGCCGCTGCTTAACCCGGCATAGGCCGGCAGACATACGACCAACCCAACCAACAATCCGCTCAACCGCTTGAAGCATTCCGGCATACGCATCCCCTCAAGAACGACCGTGCTTTATATGATCGGCTTATTTCAGAAAGAGTTCCAATAAATCGTTGAGGAAGCGCCGCCCCAGTTCCGTAGGGGCAATGCGTTTCAGGTCGTGCGCCAGCAAGCCGCGTTGCTCGGCGCTTTCCAGTTCGCGGCGAATAAGCAACAGCGGCAGACTGGTACGTTCGGTGAAAAGGGCGGTCTCAAAACCTTGATTCAACCGCAAGGCATTCATCATAAATTCGAAAGACAGATCATCGCGGGTAAGCGCTTGCTCGCTCTGCACCGGCTGTTGCTGCGCCACTGCATCCAGATAAGCTTGCGGTTGCTTGTAGCGCATCTGGCGAATGACTTTATCGTGAAAACTCAGCTTGCTGTGCGCACCTGCACCAATGCCGAGGTAGTCGCCGAACTGCCAGTAATTGAGATTATGCCGCGACTGCCGCCCCGGCTGGGCAAAGGCGGAAGTCTCATAATGCACATAACCAGCCTCGCCCAATAGCGCCTCGATACGCTGCTGCATTGCACTACTGGCATCGTCGTCCGGCACAACCGGTGGCTGGTGCGCGAACAGCGTATTCGGTTCCAGCGTCAGGTGGTAGCAAGAAAGATGCTGCGGCGCGAACCCGAGCGCAGTCCGCACATCGGCCTCGGCTTCTTCCAGCGTTTGCTCCGGCAAGGCATACATCAGATCGAGATTGATGTTCTCGAAGTGCGCCTGCGCGATGGCGATGGCACGTCTGGCCTCGTCCGCCGAGTGTATCCGTCCCAGCGCCTGCAAATGACGGTCATTGAAACTCTGGATACCCAGCGACAAGCGATTAACTCCGGCCTCGCGGTATCCGGCAAAACGCGCCGACTCGACCGTGCCGGGGTTGGCCTCCAGCGTAATTTCCGCTCCGTGCGCCAGCGGAAGCCGCATGCGCACTTGCGTCAGCAAGTTATTCAGCGCCTCGGCAGAAAGCAGGCTGGGCGTGCCGCCGCCGATGAACACGGTATAAACCTTGCGCCCCCAGATCAGCGGCAGCGCCTGCTCCAGATCGCGCACCAAGGCATCGACGTAAGCCTGCTCCGGCAACCCGCCGCGCGCCTCGTGCGAATTGAAATCGCAATACGGGCATTTACGCACACACCACGGAATATGGATATACAGCGACAACGGCGGGGTTGCCTGAAAATTGACGGCCTGCGATTTCAGTCCGACCGGCTGCAGCGGTATCGCGCTCATGCCGCCGGCAAACGTTGCAGCAGCACTTTCAGCGCCTTGGCGCGGTGGCTGATTTCGGCCTTCTCGTCGTGCGTCAGCTCGGCAGCGGTTTTACCCGCCTGCGGCTGCCAGAACAGCGGATCGTAACCGAAACCGCCTTCGCCGCGCGGCGCTCTGGCGATTTCGCCATGCCACTCACCCTCGGCGATCAGCGGTTGCGGATCACCGGCATGGCGCACCAGCACCAGCACGCAGTAATAATGGGCACGACGATCATCGTGCCCCTTCATCGCTTCCAGTAAAGCTTCATTGTTGCGGGCATCCGACTTCGGCAGACCGGAAAAACGTGCAGAAATCACCCCCGGCAAACCGCCCAACGCATCCACGCAAATGCCGGAATCGTCTGCCAGCGCAGGCAAGCCGCTTTCGCGGCTCACATGGCGTGCCTTCGCCAAGGCGTTTTCCACAAACGTGCAATGCGGCTCTTCCGCTTCGCTGATTCCCAGCTCAGCCTGCGTCAGCACCTCGATACCGAGCGGCGCTAACAGACGCTGAAATTCACGCAGCTTGCCGGGGTTGTTAGAGGCCAGAACGAGCTTCTGCATCATGCGTCCTAAGCTGCCAGCGCAGCACGCTGCTGCTCAACCAACTGACGGATGCCGGCCTCGGCCAGATTCAGCAGCGTTTCCATCTCAGTGCGGCTGAACGGCACGCCTTCCGCCGTACCCTGAATTTCCACAAAACCGCCGCTGCCGGTCATCACCACATTCATATCGGTATCGCAGTCGGAATCTTCCGCGTAATCCAAATCCAGCACCGGCACGCCCTGATAAATCCCCACTGAAATCGCCGCGACCTCTTGCAGCAGCGGGCTTTCGGTAATCAGCCCCTTGCCGATTAGTACCGACACCGCATCCGCCACCGCCACATACGCGCCGGTAATGCTCGCGGTACGTGTCCCGCCGTCGGCCTGAATCACGTCGCAATCCACCTGTATGGTGCGCTCGCCCAGTTTCCGCAAATCCACCACCGCGCGCAGACTGCGCCCGATCAGCCGCTGAATCTCCTGCGTACGTCCGGACTGCTTCCCTTTCGCCGCCTCGCGCGCCATGCGCTCATTGGTCGAGCGCGGCAACATCCCGTATTCCGCTGTCACCCAGCCCTCGCCGCTGCCCTTCTTGTGCGGCGGCACGCGCTCTTCCACGCTGGCGGTGCAAATCACCTTGGTATCGCCAAACTCGATCAACACCGAACCTTCGGCATGCTTGGTGTAACGACGGGTAATTTTGACGGAACGCAACTGCTCCGGGGAACGCTGACTGGGACGCATAACACTCTCTCGAAAACAAAACCGGCACATTATAGCGCGGCAATGACGCGATTCCGTTTTCTTCTAAACGCCGTTATTCCGTTGCGGCGAGCGCCAGCACTACCGATTCTGCATGCTGCAACGGCTCTTCCGCCCCCCAACGCGCAGCGATGGCCGTCACATTGTCGGAGCGGTGGCCTTCGCGTTGCAGGGCTTCCCCGATCAAGCGATCAAGAGCGGGCTGCGGGGCGGCAACGGAGAAGGCCGCGCCGATTTCAAGATCGGACAGCGGCCCCCACAGGCCGTCGCTGCACAACAACAACAGGTCGTCGTTTTGCAAAAGCTGGCTTTGCACGCTGCCGAGCGAGAACATATCGTCGCCGCCGAGGCAGTTGGTGATGCGGTTGCGGGCGGGGTGGGTTTTCATGTCTGCGGCGGAGATGATGCCCCATTCAACCCACTGGCGTACCAGCGAATCGTCTTGCGTCACGGCGACGATTTCTCGCCCGCGCAGCAGATAGAAGCGCGAATCGCCGGCGTGCAGCCAGTAGGCTTGGCCGTCTTGCACCAGCACCGCGACACAGGTGGTGCCGGGACTGCCTTCGAGCTTGCCGGCTTGCACGGCGGCGAGGATAGCCTCGTGCGCGTGCTGCAAGCCTTCGCGCAAAAATGCCTCCGGCAGCGGAATGCGCGGTTGCGCCGTAGCGGCGAAGGCATCCAGCAGGGTTTGCACGGCAGTCTGCGCGGCCAGTTCGCCATGCCCGTGCCCGCCCATGCCGTCGGCCAGCACCATAAGCAGAGCCTCGCCGGTATAGGCGTAACCGGCACGATCCTGATTGGCTTTGCGTCCGCCAATGTGGCTAGCTTGATAGATGGTGAAATGCATGCTGGTAATCGTAATATAATATGCGGTTTCAAGCTTAAGAATTTAGGGGTACGCGATGATTTACAGCATGACCGGCTATGCCGCCGTTTCCGCCGAACTGGACAGCGGTTCGCTGACGCTGGAACTGCGTGCCGTCAATCACCGCTATCTCGATTTGCAGCTGCGCATGCCGGATGAATTGCGCATGCTGGAACCCGCTCTGCGCGAGGCGATTTCTGCGCAGATGAGTCGCGGCAAGGTGGAATGCCGCATCGGTTTTGCTGCACGCACCAATGTGCAGCAGTCCACCCAACTGAACCGAGCGCTGTTGCAACAACTGGCGAAGTGGAACGACGAGGTGCAGGACGCACTACCGGACGCTCGCAGCCTGAGCGTGGCAGACGTGCTGCGCTGGAACGGCATGCTGGAAACCGCTGCGGTTAATGCCGATGCGCTGCGGACTGCTGTTCTGGAGGCCGCACAACAAGCGCTGCGCGACTTCTCTGCTGCCCGCGCCCGCGAAGGCGATAAGTTGACCGACTTCTTGCTGCAACGCGTCGCACAAATCGAAGAAATTTGTACGGCGACCGCGCCGCGCATTCCCGCTGCCGTGGTCGCTTTCGAAGAGAAGCTGCGCGCCCGCCTGCGCGAAGCATTGCAAGGTACGGACGATGAACGTCTGCGGCAGGAAATCTCGCTGTTCGCCAACCGCATCGATGTGGAGGAAGAGTTGTCGCGCCTGCGCACCCATCTGAGCGAAGTGCGACGCATCCTCAAACAAGGCGGTACCGTAGGCAAACGGCTGGACTTTCTGATGCAGGAATTGCACCGCGAAGCCAATACGCTCGGCTCGAAATCGGTGGACGCGGAAGTTTCGCGTGCCAGCATGGACATTAAACTGCTGATCGAGCAGATGCGCGAACAAGTTCAAAATCTGGAGTAAGTATGAGCGGCAATCTCTTTATCGTCAGCGCCCCTTCCGGCGCGGGCAAAACCAGTCTGGTCGGTGCGCTGCTGCAAAGCAATCCGCAAATTCGCCTGTCGGTGTCGTACACCACGCGCGCACCGCGCCCCGGCGAAGAAAACGGCAAGCATTACCATTTCGTCAGCCGCGAGGCTTTTCTGGAAATGGCGCAACGCGGCGATTTTCTGGAAAGCGCTGAGGTGTACGGTAATTTTTACGGCACATCGCAACCGTGGATTGAGAGCGAAATGGCCGCCGGACGCGACATTCTGCTGGAAATCGACTGGCAGGGCGCAGCGCAGGTGCGCAAACTGATGCCGGGCGCGATTTCGATTTTCATTCTGCCGCCTTCTCTGGAAGCACTGGCCAGCCGCCTGAAGGGGCGCGGGCAAGACAGCGAGGAAGTGATCGCCAAGCGCTTGCAAGCCGCAAAAGAAGACATCTCGCATGTCGGCGAATTCGACTATGTTATCATTAACGATAAACTGGACGAGGCATTGCAACAGCTTAATGCCGTCGTCGTAGCCGCCGGTCTGCGCCGCGAGCCGCAACTGGCGCGCCAGCAAACCGTCATCAACCAATTGTTAAGCTAGAAAGGTCACCCATCATGGCACGTATTACCGTTGAAGATTGCCTGCATACCTTCCAAAACCGTTTCGAACTGACACTGGCCGCCGCTTACCGCGCCCGCCAACTGGCCAATGGCGCGAGCAATCTGGTGGACGAAGTTTCCCGCGACAAGCCGACTGTCGTCGCCCTGCGCGAAATCAGCGAACGCAAGGTCGGCCGAGAAATTCTGAATCGCGGCCAAGCCTGATTTTCCGCCCTCGCCCGCCCCGGCGAGGGGACGTGATTCCGACTGCCTCGCCTCATGAGTTACGCGGACGAACTGTTACAGGAGGTTTCAACCTACCTGAGCGCCAAGGATGTCGAACACATCCGGCAGGCGTACGAGCTTAGCCGTGCTGCCCATGAGGGGCAGTTCCGCCGTTCCGGCGACCCTTATATTACCCACCCGGTTGCCGTCGCGCGCATCCTGACGCCGATGCATCTCGACGCGGCCGCCGTGATGGCTGCACTGCTGCACGATGTAGTAGAAGATACCGGCGTCACCACCGAAGAACTAACCGAACGTTTCGGCAAAGCAGTGGCCGATCTGGTGGACGGTGTCAGCAAGCTGGACAAAATCCGTTTCGAAACCCGAGAAGACGCGCAAGCGGAAAACTTCCGCAAGATGCTGATGGCGATGTCGCGCGATGTGCGCGTCATCCTGATAAAGCTGGCTGACCGGTTGCACAATATGCGTACGCTGGATGCGATGACGCTGGAAAAAACCCAGCGCATCGCCCGCGAGACGATGGATATTTATGCCCCCATCGCCAATCGACTCGGTTTGAATGCGATTTATCAGGAATTGCAGGATTTATGCTTTAAATTCCTCTATCCCAACCGATACGCAGTGCTTACCAAAGCGCTGAAAGTCGCTTCCGGCAACCGGCGCGAAGTATTGAGCAAGATCATCGAAGCGATTCGCATCCGGCTGGAAACCAACCGCATTCCGGCGGAAGTAAAAGGCCGCGAAAAACACATCTTCAGCATTTACCAGAAGATGAAGGTGAAATCACTGGCGTTCGCGCAAGTGATGGACATTTACGGCTTCCGCGTTCTGGTGGATGACGTACCGTCCTGCTATGTTGCGCTGGGCGCGTTGCATGGTTTATATAAGCCGATTCCCGGCAAATTTAAGGATTACATCGCCATTCCCAAGGCCAACGGCTACCAGTCGCTGCATACCACGCTGTTCGGCCCGTTCGGCACGCCGATTGAGGTGCAGATCCGCACCCATGAAATGAATAAGATCGCCGAAGCCGGCGTGGCCTCGCACTGGATGTATAAAACGCCGGGCACGCCGGTTACCGATCTGCATCAAAAAACCCATCAATGGCTACAAAGCCTGCTGGAAAGTCTGAGCCAAAGCGGCAGCTCGGTAGAGTTCCTTGAACACCTGAAAGTCGACCTTTTCCCGGACGAAGTCTACGTTTTCACGCCAAAAGGCCGCATTTTAGCGCTACCGCGCGGCGCAACAGCAGTCGACTTTGCTTACAGCGTGCATACCGACATCGGCAACCGCTGCGTGGCGGCCAAGGTCAATTTCGAATTGGTGCCGCTGCGCACCGAATTGCGCAACGGCGACCGCGTGGAAATCATCACGGCTCCGCACGCCCACCCCAATCCGGCCTGGCTCAGCTATGTCGTCACCAGCAAGGCGCGCAGCCATATCCGGCATGCGCTGAAAACCATGCACTACGAGGAATCCTCGAAGCTCGGCGAGCGTTTGCTGAATCAGGCGCTGGCCTCGCTCGGCCTGAAAGGTGCAGATATCGACGAAGCCGCCTGGGCTCGCCTGCTCAGAGACATTGGAGTGAAATCGCGCGACGAAGTGCTGGCCGACATCGGCCTCGGCCGCCGCCTGAACATGCTGGTCGCCCGCCAGCTCGCCCGCATCGGCGAGGGCAAAGCACCGGAAAATGCCAGCGTGGTCACTATTCAGGGCAGCGAAGGCATGGCGGTGCAATTCGCCAAGTGCTGCCGCCCCATCCCCGGCGACCCGATTGTCGGCCAGATTAAGAGCGGGCAAGGCCTGATCATCCACACTCACGACTGCCCGGTACTGCGTAAAGGCCGCAGCGGCACGGAAGAGTGGCTGGATGTGGTATGGGATAAAAACATCCACAAATTATTCGAAGTAAACATCAAGCTCGAAGTCGCCAACCAGCGCGGCGTGCTGGCGAAAGTCGCCGCGGCCATCGCCGATGCCGGTTCCAACATCGAGAACGTCCACTTCACCAACGAAGGCGACTACACCACCCTGCACTTCACCCTGCAAGTGCACAACCGCGTTCACCTCGCCACCATCATGCGCAGCCTGCGCAAGATTCAGGAAGTGGTGCGCATTACGCGGGTGAAGAACGCGTAGCGCTAGTGCGCATCACCTTCAGCATCGCCGAAGCTTTATCCAGCGTTTCCTGATACTCCGCCGACTCTTCGGAATCCGCAACGATGCCGCCGCCCGCCCAGCAGCGTATGCTGCCCTGCGCGTAAACGAGGGTGCGAATCGCGATGTTGGTATCCATATTGCCATCGAAGCCCATATAGCCGATTGCACCGCAATAGACGCCGCGCCGGTGCGGCTCGAGCTGCTCGATGATTTCCATCGCCCGCCGCTTCGGTGCGCCGGTGATGGAGCCGCCCGGAAAACAATCGCGCAGCAGATGCAAAGCGTCCTTGCCCGGTGCCAACCGCCCGGTCACCGTACTGACTAGGTGATGCACGTTCGCGTAGCTCTCCACTTCGAACAATTTGGGGGTGCGTACGCTGCCCGGTGCGCAGGTTTTGCCGAGGTCGTTGCGCAACAAATCGACGATCATCAGATTTTCTGCCCGATCCTTAGGATGGCTGCGCAAATCCTCAATTAAAGCGGCATCTTGCGCAGGATCGAAGCCGCGCGGGCGCGTACCTTTAATGGGTTTGGTTTCGACCTGCCCCTTTTGTACGCGCAAAAAACGCTCCGGCGACGCACTGAGAATTTGCGCGTCCGGTAAATCGAGAAACGCGGCGAAGGGGGCCGGACTGATGCGGCGCAGCGCAAGGTATGCAGCGAAGGCATCGCCTTCGGCGGGCGCTTCGAAACGCTGCGCCAGATTGACTTGGTAGCAGTCGCCGTCATGCAAATAGCGCTGCACGGCATTAAACGCTACAGCATACCGGTCGGATGAAAAATTGGCCTGCACCGCGCCTGTCACGCGAAAAGTCGGCGGTACGATAGTTTGCGGCGCAGCCAGCAAGCAAGCCAGGATATTAGGCAGCCGGGCTAGGGTTTGCGAATCGCGCAGATGCGAAACCAGCCAAGCTGCGCACGTCTGATGATCGAGCACTACGGCCCAATCGTACAGCCCCACCGCCATTTCCGGCAGATGCTCGGCATCGGCAGCAATATGCGGCAAATCTATCCAGCGTCGCGCAAGATCGTAGCCCCAATAACCGAGCAGCCCGCCGGCGAATGGCAAGTCACCGAGCGGCGCAGATTTCTCCCCTAACGCCTCACGCAACAGCTCGAACGGATCGTCCGGCGTATGCTGCTCGCCGGCGGCATCGCGCACGCAGGTAGTCGCACTGCGCGTTTCCCACGTACGCACCGGGTCAGCGGTCAGAATATCGTAACGGTCGCGCCCGCCGCTATCGAGCCAAACCGGCCACGGCAAGTCGCGCAGGGCGGCATAGTAGCGCCCCGCATCGGCGAAGTAAGGCAAAGCCACGCGATAGGTCATACCGTCTGGGGCTATTGAGGAGATGTCAGCTCTCGGGCTTCGACGCGCGTCATCTTGCGCTGCAATTCTCGGATTTGCGGAATAGCAGCGCGCGCGGCCTCTTCGCCCGCTTCGATCAGGCGCAGCTTGGTGGCAAAATCCACCTCGCCGGTGTCGCCCAGCTTAGGGTGAATAATCACTTGCGCATCGCCGATTTCGCGCTGTATCACCACCTGCTGCATGATGCGCAGGCTTTGCAGCATGATATTGATAATGGAAGTGGGCTTCTCGGCATCCTGCGGCTTGCGGGAAATATCCACAGCAATCACAATATCCGCGCCCATCCGGCGCGCCACCCCGACCGGCACCGGGTGCTTCACGCCGCCGTCCACGTAGGTGTCGCCGTTAATATTCACCGGCTGAAACACGCCGGGTATGCTGCTGGAAGCACGCACCGCCATGCCCGTATTGCCGCGATTGAATTCCACCGAGCGCCCGTCGCCGAGATTGGTCGCCACCGCCACGAAGGGCTTACTCAACTCCTCGATGGAACGGTTTTTCAGGGCACGGTTGACGAAGTCCTGCAGCAACAAGCCGCTCACATAACCGCTTTTGGAAATCTTATAGTCCTCGACATCGCTCTCATCGAGTTGCAGCGCCAGCTGGCGCAACTCCTGCGCTGTCATACCGCCCGCATACAATGCACCGATCAAACTGCCGACACTGGTGCCAACCACCATATCGACCTTAATTCCCTCCTCTTCCAGCGCTTTAATCACGCCGACGTGCGCGTAACCCCGCTCGCGTCCGCCGCCCAGCACCAGCGCGACCACCGGCCGCTGGGCACGCACCGGCGCAAGCTCGGTCGCCTGCGGCGCGATTACATCGGGATAAGTCAGGGGCACCGTTTTGCATGCTGCCAGCGACACCAAGGCCAGCACAGCAAAAATGCGGATAAACAACCGTTCGGACATGAGGATCTTCTGCTCGGGTAATAAAAGCGTAACGTAGCAGAAAACAGGAAGAAAGGGCAGCCCCGGCACATGCGGCAGCCTGAAAAACCGTGCGAGACGCCCCGGCGCGGAATGCTTGCGCATCCCGTACAGAGCGTTCCCGCACAGACTCCGAACCCGGCTTAGCTCGTCTTAATACCGGGGGTCGGGAACGGCCAAGTAGCAGCCGGACGCACCGGAGCCGGCGCTGCGGGCGATGGGGCAGGCGCTGCCGCAACAGGCGCAGGCTTGACCTCTGCGGCTGGCGCTGCCGCAGCGGGTGCTGCGGCTTTCTTGGCTGCCGGTTTTGCGGCGACCTTGGCGGCGGGCTTCGCTGCCGCTTTGGCTGCCGGTTTGACTGCGGTTTTAGCTGCCGGCTTGGCGGCCGCTTTTTTCGCAGCGGGTTTGGCCGCGGGCTTAGCAGCTGCCTTGGGCGCAGCGGCTTTCTTAGCTGCCGGTTTTGCGGCGACCTTGGCGGCGGGCTTCGCTGCCGCTTTGGCAGCAGGCTTGGCTGCGGCTTTAGCTGCCGGCTTGGCGGCCGCTTTTTTCGCAGCGGGTTTGGACACGGGCTTAGCAGCTGCCTTGGGTGCAGCGGCTTTCTTGGCTGCCGGTTTTGCGGCGACCTTGGCGGCGGGCTTCGCTGCCGCTTTGGCAACAGGCTTGGCTGCGGCTTTTGCTGCCGGCTTGGCGGCCGCTTTTTTCGCAGCGGGTTTGGCCGCGGGCTTAGCAGCAGCCTTGGGCGCAGCGGCTTTCTTAGCTGCCGGTTTCGCTACGGCCTTGGTGGCGGGCTTCGCTGCCGCTTTGGCAGCGGGTTTGGCTGCGGCTTTTGCTGCCGGCTTGGCGGCCGCTTTTTTCGCAGCGGGTTTGACCGCGGGCTTAGCAGCAGCCTTGGGCGCAGCGGCTTTCTTAGCTGCCGGTTTCGCCACGGCTTTGGCAGCAGGTTTAGCTGCGGCTTTAGCTACCGGCTTGGCAGCCGCTTTTTTCGCAGCGGGTTTGGCCGCGGGCTTAGCAGCTGCCTTGGGCGCAGCGGCTTTCTTGGCTGCCGGTTTTGCGGCGGCCTTGGCGGCGGCCTTCGGGGCTGCGGCTTTCTTGGCAACAGGCTTTTTCTCTGCGGCCTCTTTTTTTGCTGCTGGTTTAGCTTTCTTCTCTGCTGCCATTTCAACCTCCTTTGCTATTGAAAGTTACGAAATACAACAACTGCGACAACTACCCCCAGCATGCCCGCAACCTGCCGCGCGGCATGACCGAAGTCCTTCAACCCCGTGGCAACGCGCCTCCGTTCTTGCGTCTGCGAATTGCGCGCATTGCGATCAATCCCAGGACAAAGCGCCGCCCGACTGGTATTCGGTGACGCGCGTTTCGAAGAAGTTCTTTTCCTTCTTCAGGTCGATCATTTCCGCCATCCACGGGAAAGGATTGGTCGCGCCCGGGTAGATGGTTTCCACCCCGATTTGCTGGCAGCGGCGGTTGGCGATAAAACGTAAATATTCCTTGAACATGGAGGAGTTCAGGCCGAGCACGCCGCGTGGCATGGTATCTTCGGCATAACGGTACTCCAGCTCGACCGCCTTCTGGAACAGGCCGCGGATTTCCTCGCGGAATTCGGGAGTCCACAGATGCGGGTTTTCCAGCTTGATCTGGTTGATGACGTCCACGCCGAAATTCAGGTGCATGGATTCGTCGCGCATGATGTACTGGTACTGCTCGGCCGCACCGGTCATTTTGTTCTGGCGGCCCAGTGCCAAAATCTGCACGAAGCCGACATAGAAGAACAGTCCTTCCATAATGCAGGCGAACACGATCAGACTGCGCAGCAGTTTTTGGTCGTTTTCCGGCGTGCCGGTTTTGAATTCCGGGTCGGTCAGCGTGTCGATGAACGGGATCAGGAACTCGTCCTTGTCGCGAATGCTCTGCACTTCGTGGTAGGCGTTAAACACTTCGCCCTCGTCCAGCCCCAGACTTTCCACGATGTACTGATAGGCATGGGTATGGATCGCCTCTTCGAAAGCCTGACGCAGCAAAAACTGGCGGCATTCCGGATTAGTAATCTGGCGATAGGTGCCGAGCACGATGTTGTTCGCAGCCAAACTATCGGCAGTGGTAAAGAACCCGAGATTGCGTTTCACGAGGCGGCGCTCGTCCTCGGTCAGACCGTTCGGATTCTTCCACAGTGCGATGTCAGCAGACATATTCACTTCTTGCGGCATCCAATGATTCGCACATGCAGCCAGGTATTTTTCCCATGCCCACTTGTACTTGAACGGCACCAACTGATTCACGTCAGCGCGACAATTGATGATGCGCTTGTCTTCTACGCGAATGCGGTTTGTGCCACTGGATGCGATGGTGTAGGGTTGTGCGGCGGTGGCAGAAACCTTCGCCAGATCGGGGGTGCTCCCCATGGCTGCCATGCGACCGGCTTGGGCGGCGGTCGGAACGATGTCTTCGTCGAAAGTCAGCATAATAATTTTCTCCCGCTATAGTAACGCCAGCCGCGCGGCTTGGCGAGTGTTTTTGTCGGCTATTTCACATGCAACGAAGTTCCCGTCGGCAAACGGAAACTTCGCGCTTCATTTTCATTCCCGCACCGGCATGCAAATGCAGCCGATACGTCCTCACAATCCTGCATCCTCGCGTGTCACTGACACGCTTCTTAAAACCATTGTGGCTCCGGCCAACTCTGCGCGGTTCAACTTGCCCAGCAAGTTAGCCTTCGCCGCAATCCCGCATACTCGCGTGTCACTGACACGCTTCGCATTCGGGATTGTCAATCGAGCAGAATTTCGGTTCTTCGGCTGCGGGGGCGGCCGCTGCGGTCATGGCGCCGCCGGAGGCCGGTACGGCATTCAGCGAACCGGCGCGCGAGGTGGACTTCTCAGCGGAAGTCGCGCCCAGTGTGCGCAGGTAGTAGGTCGTCTTCAGACCGCGCAGCCATGCCAGCTTGTAAGTTTCGTCCAGCTTACGGCCCGATACCCCCGCCATGTAAATATTCAGCGATTGTGCCTGGTCGATCCACTTCTGACGGCGCGAGGCGGCCTCAATCAGCCAGTTCGGTTCGACTTCGAACGCAGTGGCGTACAGGCTGCGAATATCGGCCGGGATGCGGTCGATTTTCGACAAGCTGCCGTCGAAATATTTCAGGTCGGCGATCATCACTTCGTCCCACAGGCCGAGCGCTTTCAAATCGCTCACCAAATGGTCGTTAATAATCGTAAATTCGCCGGACAGGTTCGATTTCACGAAAATGTTCTGGTAAGTCGGCTCGATGCTGGCCGACACGCCGACGATATTGGAAATCGTCGCAGTCGGCGCAATCGCCACGCAGTTCGAGTTGCGCATGCCGTGCTCTTTGATGCGTGCGCGCAGACTGTCCCAGTCCATGCTGCTGGAAGTATCTACCTCGACGTAACCACCGCGTGCGCTGCGCAGCAAGTCCAATGTATCTTGCGGCAACAGACCGCGATCCCACAGGCTGCCACGGTAAGTCGCATAACGACCACGCTCGGCGGCCAATTCGGTGGAAGCCCAGTAGGCGTAGTAGCACACCGCTTCCATCGAACGGTCAGCAAACTCGACCGCCGAATCAGAGGCATAGGGAATACGCAGCTCGTGCAGTGCGTCCTGGAAGCCCATAATGCCCATCCCAACCGGACGATGCTTCAAGTTCGCGTTGCGTGCCTTTGCTACAGCGTAGTAGTTGATATCGATCACGTTATCCAGCATGCGCATTGCGGTACGCACGGTGCGCTTCAATTTATCGTGATCCAACTGCCCGTATTTTTCGTGCCCTTTCGGATACAGATGCGCAGCCAGATTCACCGAACCAAGATTACACACAGCGATCTCGCTGTCGGAAGTGTTCAGGGTGATTTCCGTACACAGATTGGAGCTGTGCACCACGCCGACGTGCTGTTGCGGGCTACGCACGTTGCAGGGATCCTTGAAGGTAACCCACGGATGACCGGTTTCGAACAGCATGGTCAGCATTTTGCGCCACAGCGATTGCGCCGGAACTTTCTTGAACAGCTTGATCTCACCGCGCTCCGCCTTGGCTTCATAGGCCAGATAGGCTTGCTCGAACTCCGCACCGAATTTGTCGTGCAGATCGGGGCAGGTCGAGGGCGAGAACAACGTCCATTCCGTTCCTTCCATCACGCGCTTCATGAACAGATCGGGAATCCAGTTCGCGGTGTTCATGTCATGCGTGCGGCGGCGATCGTCGCCGGTGTTTTTGCGCAGTTCGAGGAATTCCTCGATGTCCAGATGCCAGGTTTCCAGATAGGCGCACACTGCGCCCTTGCGCTTGCCGCCCTGATTCACCGCCACGGCGGTGTCGTTCACCACCTTGAGGAACGGCACCACCCCTTGCGACTTGCCGTTAGTACCCTTGATGTGGCTGCCCAAGGCCCGCACATTGCTCCAGTCGTTGCCCAACCCGCCGGCGAACTTGGACAGCAGCGCGTTCTCCTTCAGCGCTTCGTAAATCCCGTCCAGATCGTCGGCCACCGTGGTCAGATAGCACGAGGACAGTTGCGAGCGACGCGTACCGGAATTGAACAGTGTCGGCGTCGAGCTCATAAAATCGAAACTGGACAGCAAACGGTAAAATTCGATGGCGCGGCCTTCGCGGTCGATTTCGTTCAGCGACAACCCCATCGCCACACGCATGAAAAAGGCTTGCGGCAATTCGATGCGCTTGTCTTCCACATGCAGGAAATAACGGTCGAACAAAGTTTGCAGGCCGAGGTAGTTGAATTGCAGATCGCGGCTGGCATCCAACTCTTTACCCAGACGCTCCAGATCGAAGCGACCCAGCTCCTCGTTCAGCAACTCAGCCTCAATCCCGCGCTTGATAAACTTGGGGAAATACTCGGCATAGCGGGTGACCATGTCGGCATGCGTTACCGGCTCTTCCAGCACTTCGCTGCAAATGTTGTTCAGCAGCAGGCGCGCCGTGACAAAACCGTAGGCCGGGTCTTTTTCGATCAGCGAGCGGGCGGACAAAATCGTGCATTTACGCACTTCCTCAGTCGAAACGCCGTCGTACAAATCCTTCAAGGTCAGCTTGAGAATCTGGTCGGCATCCACGGCATCGCCCAGTCCTTCGCAAGCGTGCGCAATCGCCCCCTTCAGCGCGCCGAGATCGAGCGGGCGTTCGACACCGTTTTCGGTCACGCGCAGCACATGCTCGGCTTCTTCTTTCTTCGCCTTGGCGCGTTCGCGCGAACGTTCTTCGCGGTACAGCACATAGGCGCGCGCCACATCGTGCTCGCCGGAGCGCATCAGCGCCAATTCAACTTGATCCTGCACATCTTCGATATGCACCGTCCCGCCCTGTGGCAAACGACGCACCAGCGCATTCACCACCGACTGGGTCAACTGCTCGACCACTTCGCGCACGCGCGCGGAGGCTGCGCCCTGACCGCCATTAACGGCAATAAATGCCTTGGTCATTGCAATGGAAATCTTGGCCGGCTCGAAAGGCACGACAGAACCGTTGCGGCGAATGACTTTGTATTGATCGAAAGCGGTATTCATAAGCGTGGAATCCTGCGGGGCGGCTACATTAAACATCGGCATGGCAGAGGAGCCAGCAGTCTCGGAAACTTGCAGCATTAACTTCTCCCTAGTTATTATCAGGCCTACCAGCCCGTTTGGCGCAACCACTATATCTAGTGCTCGGCACCGACTTAATGCGCTAATTCTAGTGTGAAGAGAAAAATATGCAAGTGTTATTTACAGCTTTTTTCCAACTGCTTGTAATGAAAGAAAAGACGCGACCTACGCCGCTTATCGAACTGCGAAACGGTAACGCGCCCAGTCGAAAAAGGGGCCGGGATCGGTCTTGCGGGCGGGGGCGATGTCGCTGTGTCCGGCCATGCCGCGCACCGGATAACGCCGCCGGACGCGGCGAGTCAAACGCACCAAAGCATCGTATTGCGCCTCGGTAAACGGCACGAAGTCGCTGCCCTCCAGTTCGATGCCAATGGAGAAATCGTTGCAACGGTTACGGCCCTGCCATTCCGACACGCCGGCATGCCAGGCACGCCGGTCGCAGGAAACGAACTGCACGATCTCTCCGCTGCGGCGAACCAAAAAGTGCGCCGACACTTTCAGCCCGACCAACTGGGTATAAAACGGGTGCGCCGTACAATCCAAGCTATTGGTAAACAACTGCACGACAGCCGGGCCGCCGAATTCGCCGGGCGGCAGACTGATATTGTGGATCACCAGCAACTCGACCGGCACACCGGACGGTCGCTTATCGCAGTTGGGCGACGGGATGCGGCGCACCCCGCTCAGCCAGCCCCGCGCATCGAATTTCAAGTCTCGTCCCCCACCTGAATATTCAGCCGTTCCATGCGATAGCGCAGCGAACGGAACGTCACGCCCAGCAGACGCGCCGCTGCCGTGCGGTTGTTACGGGTCTGCTGCAAAGCCTCGAGAATCGCCGCGCGCTCAACCTGATCGAGTCGACCAATCAGATCGCCCTGCTCGCAAGGCGTCGCCCCGTCATCCGGGCAAGCGCCGCTCAGATGCAAATCGGCCTCACCGATCCGGTCGCCTGCGCATAAGGCCAGTGCGCGCTCGATAATATTTTCCAACTCGCGCACATTGCCGGGGTAATCGTAGCGGCGCAGCGCCGCCAGCGCATCCGCATCGAATGTCACTGAACTCGATCCGCGCAAGCGTGCCAGAATCTGTTGCGCCAATT
This sequence comes from Pseudomonadota bacterium, assembly GCA_040757065.1. GTDB lineage: Bacteria > Pseudomonadota > Gammaproteobacteria > Burkholderiales > Gallionellaceae > JBFLXR01. The sequence continues at coordinate 15,302 of JBFLXR010000017.1, read as the reverse complement.
CGGGAATATCTTCGCGCATCTCCCGTAGCGCGGGCATATGCAGATTGATGACGCACAGCCGGTAATACAAGTCTTGCCGGAACTTCCCGGCCTGCACCGCCGCCGCCAGATCGCGGTGGGTGGCGCTGATAATGCGGACGTCCACCGGCTCTTCCTGCGTCGCGCCCACTTTGCGCACCTTCTTTTCCTGAATCGCGCGCAGCAGCTTCACCTGCATTGCCAAAGGCAAATCCGCCACCTCGTCGAGAAACAGCGTCCCGCCGCTGGCGGCCTGAAAGAAACCGTCGCGATCTTGCTCTGCGCCGGTAAACGCCCCTTTACGGTAGCCGAAAAACTCGCTTTCCATCAGATTCTCGGGAATCGCCCCGCAATTCACCGCGACGAACGGCTGACCGCTGCGCGCGCTTTGCTCGACGATCATGCGCGCAGCCAACTCCTTGCCGCTGCCGGATTCGCCGCTGATATGCACCGGGGCCTGACTGCGCGCCACCCGCCCGATCATTCCGCGAATCTTCTCAATCGCCGGAGATGCTCCCAGCAGATGATGCGGTTCACCACTCGGGGACTTTTTCTCGACCGGCACGCGCAGCGCGGCTTTGACTAACGCACGCAACTGATCCAGCGACACCGGCTTAGACAAATAGTCGAACGCCCCGGCTTTCAGTGCCGCAACGGCGCTCTCCATATTGCCATGCGCAGTAATCACCGCCACCGGCACATCCAAATTCTGCCCTGCAATATGGCGCACGACCTCCATGCCGTCGCCGTCCGGCATGCGCATATCGGTCAGGCACAAATCGTAGCGCCGGCCGCCCAGCGCATCCAGCGCAGCGCGCACGCCAGCAGCTCGGTCAACCTCCAGCCCCATGCGCAGCAGCGCCAGCTCCAGCAATTCCAGAATATCCGGCTCATCGTCGACCACCAGCACGCGCGGAGCGGCCCCCTCAGTCTTCATGCACCCTCTCTTCAAACATGATGCGGAAACAAGCGCCGCCCTCGGCACGCTGCACATATTCCAGCGTCGCCCCGTTCGCGGCGCACAATTCGCGCGCGATATACAGCCCGAGCCCCGTTCCGCCGGCATCGGTCGTATGGAATGGCTCGAACAGTTTCGAAACCTGCTCGGGCGGCACGCCGGGGCCGTCATCCACCACCTCCAGCACCGGCCGACCGTTCCAGGCCCGCCAAGTCCACAAGCGTACGCTGCCGGGTTGTTTGCGGCAATAGCGCAGCGCATTGCGGCATAAATTCCACAACACCTGCTCGAAATGCCCGCGGTCGAAACGGATCTGCAAACCGGGATGCAAACCGAGATGGAACAGACTGGCCTCGACGCCCTCGGCCTGACATAGCGCCTCGACGAATTTCGGCAACTCCGCTTCCAGTTGCATCGATTCAGGGCGCACGCGGTCGCGCCTGTTCAGCTCCATCACATCCTGCACAATATGATCGAGACGCATCGCATTATCGGTAATGATCTGCAACAAGCGCATATCAGCCGGCTCGCGCACATCCTCGCGCAGCAAATCGGTAGCATAGCGAATCGCCGACAGCGGGTTGCGCACCTCATGCGCGATATTCATCGTCAGACGCCCCAGCGCTGCCAGCTTCACTTGTTGCGCCTGCGCCTGCACGTGCTGCATATCCTCCAGCAGCACGACTGCGCCCCAAAAGGTGTCGCGCCGCACCGGCAGGAAACGCACCCGCACCTCTTCCCGCGTAGCGGAAAAACGCAGATCGGCCTGATCTCTCGACGGATCCTTGCGCCACTGCGCATATAACCCGGCCAGCGCCGGCGAATAATTGTCCAGCGCAATCTGGCCGTTCGGCGGAAAAGTCAGCCCCGAGAGACGCTCCACACCCGGATTGTATTGCCGCACAACGCCCTGCGCATCCACCACCAGCACCCCGTCCGGCATATCCTGAATCACCAGTTGGTTCGCCTCGGCCAGACTAGCCAGATCAGCCTCGCGCAGCGCCGCCAGTTTTTCGCTGGCGATAGCATATTGCGCCAGACGATGCGCCATCCATGCCACCGCAAAATAAGCCACGCACAGCAGCGCTACTTGCACATAGCGCTCGATTTCCGCGCCTTTGGTCAGCACCGCATAGGAGTGTTGCAGCAGGATGGCGATACTGGCCAGCGACGCGAAAAACAGCGAGACCCGGCCGCGGCTGATCAGCCCCGCCGCTGCCAGCGACACCAGCAACAACATTTCCAGATTGACTTGCATGCCGCCGCCCGCTTGCGAGAGCAGCGTCAGCAACACGATGTCAGTACCGATTTGCACACCGAGCTGCAAATCGAAATAAGGCCGCCGCCAGTAAATCAGCGGCAGCGAAGCGCCCGCCAGCACCAGATACAGCGCACTCAGTCCGACGAACAGCGGCGCAACGCCAAGCATGAACGACAGGCCGACAAACACCGTCGCCAGCGACATGCGATACACATTGAAATACAGCAGGGAACGCCACAAATCGGTCTTGGGCGGGGCGGTATAACCGCCGCGCAAAATATCCAACCGGCTCATCAGGACGCGCAACATGCTCGGCCTCTACCCGTCCCGTCGCGGTTAAGAATCGGAGCCGGTTTCCTGAAAGGCGCGGCGATGCGCCTTGCAGCAAAATGTTCGGCCGTCGGCAAGGAGACTTTCACTGCGCGGCAAATGCACGCTGCACTGCGCACAGCGCACCATATCCTCGGCATCCGGCGCAGCGGAGGTCTGCCCGTCACGCGACGGCTTGCGCAAGCTGCGCAGCAACAGATATACCAGCACCCCGACCGCCAGCAGGAAAAACAGGCGACTCATTTCCACTCCTCTACCGAACCGGCGCAGAATGCGCCGCAGGGCATATCTTACCCCAGCTTGACCGCATGTTCGCGGGTGGTGTGGAACACCACTTTCGGCCAGCGCTCCTCGGTCAGTTTCAGATTGACGGTATTCGGTGCAAGATAGGCCAGATTTCCAGCCGCATCGATCGCCAGGTTATGCGACAGCGCCTTCTCGAAATCGGCCAGAATCTTCTTATCGTCGCAGGTTACCCAACGCGCGCAGGCGATGCTGCACCCTTCGAACAAGGCATCCACACCGTATTCGCCTTGCAGGCGGCTGGACACTACGTCGAACTGCAGCACGCCGACCGCCCCGAGAATCAGATCGCCGCCGTCGATCGGCTTGAACACCTGCACCGCCCCCTCCTCGCCCAGCTGCTGCAAACCCTTATGCAGCTGCTTGATCTTCAGCGGATTGCGGATACGCACCGCGCGGAACATTTCCGGCGCGAAATACGGGATGCCGGTGAATTGCAGCACTTCGCCTTCGGAGAAGCTGTCGCCGATCTGCATATTGCCGTGGTTAGGCAAGCCGATGATGTCGCCGGCGTAAGCTTCTTCCACCTGCTCGCGGCTGGACGCCATAAACGTCACCACGCTGGAGACTTTGATTTCGCGGTTCAGGCGCAGATGCTTAATTTTCATGCCGCGCTCGAAATGACCGGAACAGACGCGCAAGAAGGCAATACGGTCGCGGTGCGCCGGATCCATATTGGCCTGAATCTTGAATACGAAACCGGAGAACGGCTGTTCGTCGGGATGCACTGCGCGCACGGTCGCATCGCGCTCGCGCGGAGCAGGCGCCCAATCCAGCAACGCATTCAGAATTTCCCGCACACCGAAGTTATTGATGGCGGAGCCGAAGAAAACCGGCGTCTGCTTGCCCGCCAAAAAGGCTTCCAGCTCGAACGGATGCGAGGCGCCTTGCAGCAGCTCCACTTCCATGCGCAGTTGCTCGATTTCCAGCGGAAACAGCTCGTCCAGCCGGGGATTGTCCAACCCCTTAATGACTTCCAGCTCTTGGTCGGCGCGCTCGGAACCCGCCACGAACAACAGAATTTCGTCGCGCAGAATGTGGTACACGCCGCGGAAGGACTTGCCCATGCCCAGCGGCCAAGTCACCGGGGCGCACTGAATACCCAATACGGACTCTACTTCGTCGAGCAATTCCAGCGGATCGCGCACTTCGCGGTCCATCTTGTTCATGAAGGTAAGAATCGGTGTATCGCGCATGCGACACACGTTCAGCAGCTTGATAGTTTGCGCTTCCACGCCCTTGGCGGCGTCGATGACCATCAGCGCCGAGTCCACCGCGGTCAGCACGCGATAGGTATCTTCGGAAAAGTCCTGGTGCCCCGGCGTATCGAGCAGATTCACCACATGGTCGCGGTACTCGAACTGCATCACCGAGCTAGCCACCGAAATGCCGCGTTGCTTTTCGATTTCCATCCAATCGGAAGTCGCATGGCGTCCGCTCTTACGCGCCTTGACCGTCCCCGCCAACTGAATCGCGCCCGAGAACAACAACAGCTTTTCAGTTAGCGTTGTCTTACCCGCGTCAGGGTGGGAAATAATGCCGAACGTGCGGCGGCGCGCCACTTCGCGCGCGATGGCTTCGCGCGGAGCCGGCAAGGCGGAAAGGTCGTTATCAGTGGTCGAATCGGTCGTCATGGTGCGTTGCGGCAGCCCGGTTGGTCACGCGCCCGGCATCGCCGGAGCGCAAAACCGCGCATTTTGCCAGCCTCGGGCGGAAAAGCAAGCCTGCGCGCAGAAAATCTTGAAAAAACAAGCGCAAGCGCAGCCGCCGCGCCTACTCAATGGCCGCCAGTTCGTTCAGCACTCGGGTCACCTCCGTTTGCCATGCCGCCCAGACCTCCGGCTCGCAGCGCCCTTCTTTTAATTGCGCATCGAGCGCCCGGCTCGCCTCGAACAGCGAGATTGCACCGAGGTTGCCCGCAACACCTTTCAGTTTGTGCGCCACCCGCTCCGCCGTCACGAAATCGCCCTCTTCGACAGCAGCGCATATCTGCTCGCGGTCAGCTGCCGCCTCTGCGCGGAATTCGCGCAGCAAGTGCCGCAATTTCTCCGCATCGTGATCGAGCAAGAACAAAACCGTATCCAGATTAAACGCCGGCAATGCAGCCTGCAACCCCGCCGCATCCGGCATCCGGGAGACTTGCGGCGCAGCGACGCCTTCCTGTTGCGGACGCCCGGCCAACCACTTCATCAGCGCCGCCACCAGCACCTCGGGCTCGATCGGTTTGGCGATATGATCGTCCATCCCCGCCGCCAGCGCCGCTTCTTTGTCGTGCTGCATGGCTGCCGCCGTCATCGCAACAATGGGCAGATGCGCGCCCTGCGGCAAAGCGCGAATTTGCCGGGTCGCCTCGAAACCGTCCATCACCGGCATTTGCAAATCCATCAACACCATATCCACCGGCTGCGTGCGCACGTATTCCACCGCCTCGCCGCCGTGATTGGCCACCGCAACCTGCACCCCCATCCGTTGCAGGAAAGTCGTTGCGACCAATTGGTTGAGCGTATTGTCCTCCACCAGCAAGACATGCCGTCCGCCGAGCTGCGCCTTATCCGGCGCAGCGACAGGCGGCATCTCTCCGGCTTCCTCCACCGCGAGCCGGATCGGGATCGTCAGAGCAAAAGTGCTGCCCCGTCCCGGCGCACTCTCGACCACAATATCGCCACCCATCAGTTGCCCCAACTGCTTGCTGATCGCCAGACCCAGCCCGGTACCGCCGAAGCGACGTGTTGTAGAGGTATCCGCCTGCGTGAAGGGACGGAACAGCGTACCCAGCTTTTCGGGCGGAATACCGATCCCGGTATCGCGAATCGCATAGCGCAAGCGGCATTCCCCTCCGGGCTGGCAACCGTTCACCTGCACGGAAATCCGGATTTCGCCCCGCTCGGTGAATTTGATCGCATTGCTGAGCAAATTGCACAGAATCTGCCCCAGGCGATAGGGGTCGCCCTGCACCCGATGCGGCAAATTGCCCGCCATGTCGCACACTACCACCAGGTTTTTATCCCGCGCGGCCTCGCCGAACAAATCCAGCGCATAATCGACTGGCATGCGCGGATCGAAGCCGATGGATTCAATTTGCAACTGCCCGGCCTCGATCTTGGAAAAATCCAGCACGTCGTTCAGCACGTTCAGCAAAATGCGCGACGAGGCATGCACTTTGTTCAGATAATCGCGCTGCTGCGGCTCCAGCGGCATATCCAGCACAGCCCGCGTCAAGCCCATGACGGCGTTCATCGGCGTGCGAATTTCGTGGGACATGTTCGCCAGAAAATCGCTCTTGGCGCGATTGGCGCTTTCCGCCGCTTCTTTCGCCGCCAGCAACTCCTCTTCCAGCCGCTTGCGGTCGGTAATTTCGTAGAACCAGCCCAGCACCGCATCCTCGCCGCGATATTTCATCGGCATGTAGGAAGCCAGCACCCAAGCCTTTTCGCCGCCGGGCATACTCAATTCGATCTGCCGGTTCAGCACTTCTTCGCCGCGCCCCAGCGCCTCCAGCACCCGCTCGTAGTCTTCTGGGTGGGCATAGTAATGCTTGGGATCCTCGCCGATCGCATGCATATTTTTAATTAGCTGGGTGTAGCGTTGATTGCAAAACTCCACGCGGCGCCCTTGCATGGTGGCGATACGTACCGCAATCGGACTGGCATTCAGAATATTCAGCAAGCGCTGCTCGTTTTCGCGCACTTGCTGCTCATAGCGCTTACGTTCGGTTATGTCCTGCACGATGGAAAACAGCAACTCGCGCCCGTCGACCACCACCGGCCCGGTCTGCACTTCCACATCGCGCGTACTGCCGTCCGCCAGCCGGTGGCAGAAGTAAAACTCGTTGCGTTGCTGCTGCTTGGCGCGCTGCATTTCCTCGGCAATTTGTACCGGACTCAGCGTATTGATTTGCGCGATATTCATCGTGCGCAGCGTTTCTGGCGGATACCCGTAATACCGGCTGGCTGCCGCATTCGCATCGACGATGGCGCCGTTCGCCGGATCGATGAGCAGCATGGTGAAGCGCGAACCGCTGAACAACTGGCGATAGCGTTCCTCGCTGAACTTGCGTTCGCTGACATCCAAGATATAGCCGAAATAGTGCGTGATGCAATCGGCTTCCCGCAGCACCTGCGTATAGTCGTACACCCACAACCACGCGCCGTTCAGATGCCGCACCCGGTAGGGCCGGTGTTCGAGCATTGCCGCGCCCGACTCGGAAGCCTGCCTCACCTCTTCGCCCACCCGCGCCTGATCGTCCGGGTGAATCAGGCTGGCATATTTGACCGCACCGCTCAGAAATAAGCCGGGCGCATATCCCAACACATCCGCCACGTTCGGCGACACTTGCTCAACCGGCCAGCCCGGCTCATTGCGCCACTTGAATACCACCACCGGGCCGGAAGTAAATAAATCCTGCGCCTCCTGCAAGCGGTTTTTCTCTTCCTCCAGCAACCGGCGCGCCCGCTCGTTGCTGCGGAGAAACACCCACAGCACGCCCAGAATGCTCAGTACCAATGCGCCTATCGCGGCATACAGCGCGAAGATCACCGGACGCTCTGAAGCGAGCGCCCCCATCTCCGGGACGGGATCGATTGTCACCACCTCTAGCCCGAATGCCGGCAAATCTTTTCCGACCAGCATGACCGGCACCGCTTCCGCACCGAAATTCGCCAGCTTGTAACCGGACTGCGACTCAATCGGCGCAACCGGGATCGCACTCATCTCGTTGCGGTGATAAACCGACTGACGCTTCTCGTCCGTCAACTGCGCCGCGCGGTCGCCCATCACCCGCATTTCCCACTTCTTGTTGTTCGCCAGAATCACCACGCCGTTGCTGTCCAGCAACATCGCATTCGTGTGCGCGACCAGCCCGGCCAATTGCGCAAGATTGATCTTCACGCCGATGACACCCGCCACGCGCCCCTCGACGATCACAGGGGTCGCAAAATACAAACCGGGAATCTTTGTAACCTTACCAACTGCGAACTGCTGGCTGCTCTTTCCGGCGATGGCGACACGGAAATAATCGCGCTCGCCGTAATTCACGCCGACAAAGGTCTCCGCAGAACCGGCATTGCTGGCGGCAATGCAATCGCCGTTTTCCCGCATCAGCCAAATAGCGTCGACATCCAGATAAGTTCTCGCTTCCGACAAGAAACGGTCGAGCGCCGCCAGACTCGGATCGCTTAACCAGCGTTGCTTATTCTGCGTTGGGTCGGCACTTTGCGGCAACGACAAAGCGTGCCGCACGGCAAAACGCACCGACTCGATTTTGGCTAAGGTTTGAGGAATGCCGGCGACATGCTCCAGCCGCTGACTTACGGCCGTAGAAACACTGTCGGCCTCATGCTCGGCATGCTGTTTTTTTGCCTCGAGAACGGCAGCCAGACGACTATTCAGATAATTGCCGGCGATCCCCCAAGAGACAACCGTCCACATCGCGATTGCGATCAAAATCGTGGCAACAGTCGCCCGCACCCCCTCGCGGCTAACGAACCTCTCTTTTACAACCGGCATTGACCTCCCCCTTAGGCTCCCTCTCTTACGGAAGGATCGTGATCTGCTTGTACTATATACCCCTGCAAAACAAACAGCAATTGATGGCCGCACACCGACTTATCGCGCGGCTCGATTGCTTATTCAGCTTCCAAAGCAGGCAGGTATTTGCTTACACAATATCCTCAGGGTTTGAGATCGGCATCCGCATTATTCGGACGAGGAACAGCCAGACTTGCACCGACCGACACGACAAGAATTAACCCCACCACGCCCAGCGCAACATGAATTGGGATTTTGTAAAAATCGAGCAGCAGCATTTTTACGCCTATGAACAGCAAAATGCATGACAACCCATATTTAAGCAAATGGAAGCGCTTACCGATATCGGCAAGCAGAAAGTACATCGCCCGCAACCCCAATATGGCGAAAATATTGGAAGTAAAAACGATAAACGGGTCGGCGGTTACGGCAAAAATCGCGGGAATCGAATCCACCGCAAAAATGAGATCGGTCACTTCGACCAAAACCAGAACAACAAACAGCGGCGTTGCATATCGCACCCCATCCTTCATCACAAAGAATCGCTCCCCGCTGTACTCCCCGGCAATCCTCACATGTCCGCGCATCCAACGCAGGACGGGATTCTTCTCAAGATCCGGCTCGTGGCCGGCAAACAACAGCATCTTGATCCCCGTCACCAACAAGATCAAACCGAACACATATAGAATCCAGTGAAACTGATTCAGCAAAGCTGCACCGGCATAGATCAGCACAGCGCGCATTACGATGGCGCCGAATACGCCGTAAAGCAAAACCCGCTTTTGAAACGCCTGCGGCACAGCAAAGAAATTAAAGATCGTCATCCACAAGAAGACATTGTCCACTGCCAGCGACTTTTCGATCAGATAGCCCGCAAGGTATTCCAAGGACTTTTCTTGCGCTATTTCACGCGAAAAATGCCCCTCCAGATGCCACCAGAACCAACCACAGAAAGCCAGCGCAACGGTGACCCACACCGCCGACCACACGGCCGCCTCTTTCACCCCCACGCGATGCGCCCCGCGCACCTTGAAGGCCAAGAAATCCACCGCCAGCAACGCGGCCACGAGCAGGAAAAATCCAAAATAGAGCATGAGGGTGCCAGTGGATTCGATGATCATAGCTTACTCACCATGCATGCCCCCTCCCCACCAATACCGGCCCGCGCTTTACCTCACATAAAGCCCCCTGTCAGGCCAGCAGCATGCTCCCGCACTCACCGGCTGTCAACGGACACCGAAGCACCGCCGCTCATTATTCCCGCGCGCCCCTGCTCAGTATGTAATGAGCGGTGTCTGCTTAAAATGCGTGGGATGCTCTAGTTGGCGCAATACGAAATCGGCCACATCCGCACGCGATATTTTTCCGGCTGTCACACCGTTCAAATCGGTCAATACGCGATAGCTGCCCGTGCGTGCGCCATTGGTAAGCATACCCGGACGCACAATCATCCACTCGGCACCACTGGCCTTGATAATGGCTTCTTCACGATCTTTGTCGTTATAGATTTCTTTCAGCAACAGCGGCTGGAGGATCTTGTCGTAAAAAAACCACCGTGACCGCGACTATCTCCAGCGCCGATACCGGTCACCGAGACGAATTTCACGTGCGGCGTCTTTTGCAACGCAGCCAGCACACCGCTCGCGCCCTGCGAAAACGTGGTGATCGGTTTGCGCGAGGGCGGCACGCCGATACTGACGAAGACCGCATCCTGCCCTCTCAATGCCGCTTCGATAGAAGCCTGATCGCGCACATCCCCCTTGGCAACGTGCAGCTTGGGATGCGCCAGCGTCAACTTGGCCGGGTTGCGCATGACTGCGGTGACTTCATGTCCTTGCTCCAATGCCTGCTGAGTCAATGCCAGTCCGATACCGCCTGCCGCGCCGATCACTGCAATCTTCATATATTTTCCTTTCCCGTTTTAAGCACGTACAGGGATGACGCCCAACTGCTGCATCATGCCCAATGAATTGGTTGTTTGCCATTCGGCGGTCACTTTGCCATTTTTGACTTCGCGCATAAATTGTCCGGTCGAATGAACGCGCTTCCCGCTGGCGGGAACACCGAAGAACGTACCGGAGTGCGTCATGTCGTTGGTGTAATCGACAGCCACCAAATCGCCCTCGGCCACCACGCGTAAAAATTTCATATCCATCTGCGTCATGCCCGCACACAGCATATTGCGCATAAAACCGACGTATTGCGCTTTGTTGAGCGCAGGCTTATCGTCGCCGATATACACAAAATCGTCGGACAACAGCGCATCCACCTTATCCCATTCGCCATTCATAATCGCTCTGGAAACATCCAGCGCCACCTGCTTGTTCTGCTCGCTCATGCCCCACCCTTCCATAACTGTTTGTGCAAAATGCGGGCTCATGGTATCAACTCACTCTCGCACAAACCAGAACGCACCAAATAGTGAGCGACATACCAAACTGAAAGTAACCCTATGAAAACCGATGCATCGCCCCCCTCACTCGACCGCCCCGCACAAACTCCGCCTTACGCCATCGCAGAACGGCGCTATTACTGCCCAGTGCAACTCACGGTCGAAGCATTGTCTGGAAAATGGAAGCCGATGATCCTGTGGCATCTCGTACTCCATGACAAAATGCGCTATAGCGAGATCAGACAAGCTTTGCGCACCGTCACACACAAAATGCTCACGCAATCGCTGCGCGAACTGGAATCGGATGGCTTGATCGACCGCACGATACATGAAGTCGTGCCCCCCAAAGTAGAATATGCCCTATCGGAAAAAGGACAAACGCTGCGCGGCATTTTTATGGCAATGCGGGATTTTGGCGAAACCTACAAATCGAACTAACTGTCGGGAAAAAACCGTTTCGCGCAGCGCCAGAGAGATTCGGTTGTGCAGCAGTGACCGCCTCGAAAATGAAGGCACCTCGCCTTCATGGGGAGATTCAATTTAGCGGCTACTCCCTGTGTGGCAGGTATGGCGCTCGGCCAAAGCGAGCTTGGTAGCTGGAAAAGCTGGCGTCCGCTTTGTGCCAGAAGCGGACGTTGCTCCTCTCTTCACAGAGTCACTGAACTCCAGTATCTAGATACTTCGGTCTATCCGCGAAATCACGGAAGTATGGTTCAATACGAATCGTCCGTTGTGTCTCCTTATTAATAATGTAATTAAGAGACGTAGCAATTCATAAATTCACAATATTCATGATGATAGATGCGGAAAGTACCTGTCTCTATATTAAATAATGTCCGGACCCATGGGTCTCTACAATAACTGTTAGAGCGCAGACTTGATCTCCGCACCTTCTCAATTTTGCGGTTCTTAAAAGCAGAACCAACCATTGGAGTTGAAATGATGCCCCACCACGTTCTGAGCAAGACTATTACGCCTCCCAAAGGTCAGGAAGTCGACATCAAGTATTGGGCCGAAGATACAAAGGTCTGTGTCGCTGGATTTGATAAGTCCGGGAAGAGAGTTTCGTCCGCCGTCTATCAAGCAGAAGTAGATATCGCAGAACACTTTGACGTGGCATTCCAACAATCTCTTATCGGCGGCCTAGTAGCCGCCGTTGAAAGCGATCTACTTAACAACCCTCAACTGCATTACAGACCGTAGGGCCGTGGCATGTTGGCCCTGCGCTCCAACCCGGCAGTCGAGCGGACCTGCGCGAAAAGCCGCGCAGGCCGCTCACTTCTACGTTAGGCATCGCAATGGCTGACGAACATGCAACGGTCAAATGTGGCAACTGCCAGCTTGAGTTAACAGAGTCGGCATCTACGCCTATTGCGGAACGACAACCTTGTCCGAAGTGCGGCTCTTCTATCCGTGCGTTTGAGTTGAAGATAACATCCACCGTTTCAGTAAAGTCGAAGATTGCCGCAAGGGCCAAGCGTCCCGGTATAAAGAAACCGTTCTATGAGTTGATTTCCGGGGATGATTTATTTCGACTTTCTGGCCAGTGGAATACGCTGACGCAGGTGATAGATCGAGCTCGGAATTACTACTTAAAAATCGTGACTGACCCGCGCAGTGGAACCGTTATCAGGTACTGCGAAGAACCGTTGGACGAGCATCAAAACCGAGTTTACGCCAAATACAAGAAAGGTGAAGGCAATGCCTAACCCTGCGGTCAAGTTCGCGCCACTTCGCTACGCTGGGACTGCGCTAAAGCGCAGCCCCTTACCTCTAAGCTGAACTTCCGCTTTGGGTCGGAAGCGGACGTTTCTGACAAGGCTGAGCACGTCGGCAACGGCCGATCATCAGCCATTCGCCCCATATTCAGAAAGTCCGCCGCTTGATTCGCTTTGGCTGGCTCAATCCAGCTTAGACGTTAAACCAGAATAGTGCTCTGCAAGGCTTGTTTTTATTGGGCATGGCATTATCAAGTCTATCAAAATGCCCCCATTTATGCCCCCAAATCATTGAGATATGGGCGAACATTAGTGAACAATGAGGGCTTGTTATTTGGTGAAAAACAGGCCGAGAGAATTTCCCCTCGGCTCGTGCATTCTAACCAAAAATCGCTTCATCCACTCGCTTGAAGTCGAGATAGCGCCCGAACACTGCGTCAGCAATTTCCTGCTCGCCGATGTCGTACAGCGTCTTCACGCAATCATCCAGCGTTACCGCCTGAAACCCTGAAGCCTCCGGGTCTGTGGAAACCAACTGCTTCTGATAGGCTTTCACAGCGGATGCGCATTGGTGATTCTGCTTCGGATAGATCATCACAAAGCGCCCGGTGGAAAATGGCTCGCCGGTAATCATGGCTCGACTCAGCATGTGCTCACGCCACAATTGCTGCAATGGGCTGGCGCGCAGTGCTTCTGCTGCTGGTTCTTTATAGATGCCAACCTGAGCGGACAGCTCATCGTAGCGAGGACGCAGATTAGAAAGCGGCTCAGCCATCGTTTCGGAGTATTTCATCTCGATAGCGATGAATCCACTCTCACCGTCAACTGTGGTGCATTGCACGAAAACATCGAACGCGGTGTAGTCTGCGGTGAATTCAGGATCGCCCCGCCCCGGTGAATGCTCGAAGTGGATTCCGGTTACTTCGGCCACATAGTCGGGAAACAGGTGCTTGAAGAACTGGCTCGCCAGTTTCATATCCAACTTCATCGGCCCGAACAGATTGAAACACAGCGGCTGGCTGGACAGCAGATTCGTCCACAGGCGCTCCTCCTCGATCATCGCCCCGATTTCACGATAGACGGTTTCACGCAGTACCAGCTTGGTGATGTCGGGGGAATGAAAGTTGCCTCCCTGCCGTGCGAACCTCGATTCAATCCGGCTGCCCAGCTTTCGGCGTTTGCCTTCCGGGTTGCGATGCGTACCGATGGGCAATCCCTTCTCTTCTCGCCAGAGCGCTTGCAGGAAGCGAGCAGCTTGTGTGAAACGGGTGTCGTTGGGTTCATAAACCCTGTGCGCCTTCAGAATGTGCGAAGGCACGAGCGGGATTCGATTGTGCAGCATGTTATCTCCTCGAAAATGAAGGCACGTCGCCTTCACTGGGAGATTCAATTTACTGCGCGTCCAATTTATTTATTTCTGAGCGATTTGTTGCAGCGGTTCCTGCATCAAGAAATTAGCCGATTAAACGGGTGTCAATTCAATACGCAGTTTTTTCCCCAGCACAGAGGCCGCGCTTGATAGCGTGGTGAGAGTCAGGCTGGTATCGTTGGTATCGAGCAATCTGTTTAGTGCCGCACGGCTTGTGTGCATCTTCTTTGCCATCGAAGTTTTGGTCAGCTTTTGGGCTTTCATTTCTTGGTCGATTTGCCACGCGATGACACGCTTGACAGCTACTGCGGTAGCTTCGTCCAGCATCGCCTCTTCTGCCAGAAAATCATCAAAGCTGCTTCCGATATTTTTCGCTTTCATTTGTCGCTCCTCATTCTATCTTTTGCCAACTTCAAATCAGCCTGCGGTGTAGCTTGAGACTTCTTGATAAAGCCATGCAATAAGACAATCTTCCCGCCCGATACAGTAAACAGCACTCTTGCAATGCGCCCCTCCAAATGAATACGAATTTCCCATAGGTCTTTTTCCATTTTTCGGACAAGAGGCATACCCAATGGCCAGCCAAATTGCACCGTCTTAATGTCTTCACCTATCGTTCTTCGATCTGTTGCCGTTAACTCTCGCAACCAATCCCGCACAGGCTCAGTGCCTGCATCAGTTTTGAAGAATCGGACCTCAAGGGAGGGAGTGTTCATTTCTGAAATGTACCAGAATTGGTACACACTGTGCAATGCAATCTTTCACTGCCGCACGTCGGCTACATTGATTTAGAGTTCAGGTGACGAATTCGATCCGTCGTCTGCTGCCCGCTTGCTCAAGGAGGCCAGATAGTCGGCAGCTTGATTTGCCTTGGCTGCCGCTGTGAATATTGCCCGCTTGTCATTCTTCAATACCTTCAGCCAGGACTCGATGTAGCGGGCGTGGTCAATGCGTGGCTCGGGAGTGATGCTCAGTTGCGCGCAGAGAAATGCAGCCCCCAATTCAGCTACCAACTCTTCGGCGGCATAGGCTTCCGTGCCGAAGCGATTGCGTAGATCGCGGGCGCATCGGTCAGCGTGTCCCGTCCAATGCACCAGCTCATGCAGCACTGTGCCGTAGTAGCCCTCCGCATCAAAGAATGCGCCCTCTGGTGGCAAGTGGATTTCGTCCCGGCTGGGGATATAGCAAGCGTGGTGGCTGTCGTGCCGGATGATCGCCGCACTGGATTGGATAAACGCATCGGCTGCGGCATGACGCTCAATCGGGGTAAGCGTTGGTGCTGGTGGCGGTTCGTATCCATCCGACGTCCCCCCGTTTTTCAGTAGCACGGGGCTTTAGAGTCCGTGGGTAATATAACCGATTTTCCTACCAGTTGTGCTGCGTACGCCGAGGGCGTCAGGCCACCCAGCGATCTCTTTGGTCTCTCC
>JBFLXR010000016.1:0-56229 GCA_040757065.1 Pseudomonadota bacterium | reverse complement strand
ATTATCTCAACAACCAACGCGCTCTTACGCTTGGCCGTCCACCGTTTGATTTCCTCTTCCATTACCGTGCTCACGTTGTCTCCTTTCGAGTTTATCACCTGAGCAGGTTTTCACTGGGTCAATACATAATTAAATAAAAATATCCGGAACTCGGTAACTAATAAAGTTATTAGGGTGAGCGGACGCTCACTTTACAGGCCGCATTAATGCGAGCAGAAAAAATCAGCGCAACCCGATCTCGCGCCGCACCACCTCCTGCCAGCACAGCGCATCGATGCAATCCGCTTGCAAAGCGAGTGATTTCTCGAAATCCAACTCCCGTCGCTCCGCATCCACCACCCGCAAATTGCTGTACGGCAGCCCGATCCGACGTATCAACGTCTCGCCCCGCACATGCACCACCTCCCAATCCCACCCCATACTGAGCCGCGGCGCATCGCCCTCGCTCACCCACTCGGTAAAGCCGGTAATCGCTGCTTGGCTTGCCGCCGTTGCGGCCTGTCCGCCAGCGTGCATCTGCCCGTCCAAACCCGACTCGAGATGTACCCAGGGAGCCATCCGCAGCTCAGCCAGAGACAGGCGAATTGCGCCGTCCGCCGAAACCGTATACATAGTTTGCAAACTCCCAGAAAATGCCGTGTGAAATAAACCGCCCGGAATGATATGTGCCATGGGTAAAAATTCAATGTACAAAAAACGGCATCTTAATTAGTATTGCCGAATTGCGTAATTAGTAAACTTATCAGGTAGGCCCCGATCCAGCCGCAAATATTGCTATGAATAAATGGCAAGAAGAACAACTCCACGCGTTGCTGAGCGCCAAGAGCGAACAGGAATTCTTTTCGGCGATTACGCGCGCTGTCGCGCAGCTCGGTTTCGAGCAGTGCTCATTCGGCATGCGGCTGCCGCTCCCCATTTCAAACCCCAAAGAAATCATTCATAGCAATTACAATCCCGAATGGGAAATGCGCTACATGCGGAATAACTACGCTCGGATCGACCCCACCGTCGTCCACGCGACCCAGTCCATCCGTCCGCTTATCTGGAGCGAAGAACTTTTCTCGCCATGCCGAGAATTTTGGGAAGAAGCCCGCGCATACGACCTGAACGTCGGCTGGGCGCAAGCCAGCCACAGCCGCTACGGGGTAGCCTTGCTCTCCCTGGCCCGTTCGCACGACGCGCTCGACAAAAGCGAATTAGAAGCGCACAGCCTGCAAATGACCTGGCTGGCACAACTGGCACACGAAGGCTTCACAAAACTCCTCCTGCCAACCCTGCTGCCGGAAGCAAGCACCCTGCTCACCGAACGCGAAACCGAAGTCATGCGCTGGACAGCCGAAGGCAAAACCTCCAACGAGATCGGCGCGATCATGAACATCTCGCACAGCACCGTAAATTTTCACGTGAACAACGCCGTCGCCAAGCTCGGCGTAACCAACAAAACCGCCGCCGCCATCAAAGCCGTCGCGCTCAGGCTGATCTGATCGCCGGATCGGTCGCGCACCCCACCGCTAGCAGAACACTACAGAGCGTGTAGAATACGAACGGGGACTGCCGCGCAAAACCGCGCCGTGCAGCATCTTTAAGCGTTATAGCGGCGGAACCGCCCCGCACCGCCGCCGAAACAGGAGACCCATGAAACTCACTCACGCATTGGCTCTGACCGCCCTTGCCGCCAGCCTGACCGCCTGCGTCTACACCCCGCCGCGCGAAGACTACGGCTACAACCGACCGCAACCGGCTTACGGCTACGATCACCACGATGACGACGAACACGAGCATGAATACCGCCGTCCCCCACCCGTCTATCGCACCGCGCCCCCGCCGGTTTACGCTCCCGCGCCTGCACCGGTTTACCGCCCGGCTCCGCCGCCCGCACCGCGCCCCATGCCTCCGCGCCGCGAGCACGATGACGACGAACATGAGCACGAACACCGCGCAGCCCCGCCTGCCGCCCGTCCGGCTCCGCCGCCTCCGCCGCCCAGACGCAACTGTGGCGCCTACACACCCAACACGCCGGAATGGCGGCACTGCATGACCCGCCCTTACTAAGATAAGCGCGGCATGGCAAACAAAAACGCCGGGCGAGCCCGGCGTTTTTGTTTCCCTTCCCAGACACCACCTTGCCCCGCACGCCCGCGCTTGCTAGAATCTTCGCCATGTCGTACTGCATTTCGCACTCTCTGTCGTTTTCTCTGCGTTGGTGGCGCTAGCCGCCAGACGATCTCCTGCGCGCCTGCCGCACATGCGGGCAACCCGAAATGGTGGTAAATTGCCGGTTTTGCAGCCGCTGCCGCCGCACCGGAGCAAAGCGCTCCAAACGCACGATGAGTAGAGATAACCATGCTGTTGATGATCGACAATTACGATTCCTTCACCTATAACCTGGTGCAGTATTTCGCCGAGCTGGGCGAAGAGGTGGCGGTACACCGCAACGATGAGATTTCGCTGGAGCGGATCGAGGCGCTGGCGCCGGATTATCTGGTGATTTCGCCCGGCCCCTGCACGCCGAACGAGGCCGGCGTTTCCGTGCCGGCAATCAAACATTTCGCCGGTAAGATTCCCATTCTGGGGGTGTGCCTCGGCCACCAGAGTATCGGTCAGGCGTTCGGCGGGCGCATTATCCACGCCAAGCAGCTGATGCACGGCAAGACCTCGCCGGTGTTTCATCACGACACCAGCGTATTCCGCGGCCTGCCCAGCCCGTTCACCGCCACGCGCTACCACTCGCTGGTAATCGAACGCGAAACCCTGCCGGATTGCCTCGAAGTCACCGCCTGGACGGAAGACGGCGAGATTATGGGCGTGCGCCACAAAACGCTGGCGGTGGACGGGGTACAGTTCCACCCCGAATCCATCTTGACCGAGCATGGTCACGCCATGCTGAAAAATTTCCTCGAAGGTTGTCCCCGATGAATTACACCGCTGTACTGAACCGCCTGCTGGCGGGCGAAGATTTGCCGCACGACGAGATGCACGCGCTGATGGAGCAGATCATGACCGGCGCGCTGACCCCGGCGCAGATCGCCGCCGTGCTGATTGCCCTGCGCATTAAAGGCGAAAGCGTGACCGAAATCGCCGCAGCGGCAGAAGTAATGCGCGCGCTCTCCACCAAGGTGAACGTGCAACACACCGGCCACTTTATCGACACCTGCGGCACCGGCGGCGACGGCGCACACACCTTCAACATCTCCACCGCCAGCGCACTGGTTGCCGCAGCAGCGGGCGTGCATGTCGCCAAGCACGGCGGGCGCTCGGTTTCCAGCACCTGCGGCAGCGCCGACATTCTGGAAAAACTGGGCGTGAACGTGAACCTGACGCCCGAACAAGTCGCCCGCTGCGTGGACACCATCGGCGTCGGCTTCATGTTCGCACCCAACCACCACAGCGCGATGAAATTCGCCGCGCCGGTGCGGCGCGAGCTGGGTGTGCGCACCCTGTTCAACCTGCTCGGCCCGCTCACCAACCCGGCCGGTGCAAAAAACCAAGTGATGGGCGTCTTCCGCGACGACCTCACCGGCAAGCTGGCGCATGTACTCAAACAACTGGGCAGCCGCCATGTGATGGTCGTGCACGGCTCGGACGGTCTGGATGAAATTACGATTAGCGGCCCCACCCGCGTGGCCGAATTGTGGGCCGGCAGCGTGCGCGAATACAGTATCAGCCCGGAAGATTTCGGCATACAGACCAACTCGCTGGACAGCATCCGCGTGCATAACGCCGACGAAGCGCAAGCCATGCTGCTCGGCGTGCTGGAAAACCAGCCCGGTCCGGCGCGCGACATCGTCACACTGAATGCCGGTGCGGCGATTTACATCGCCGGCATGGCCGACACCCTGCACCACGGCGTGCAGCGCGCCCGCGCCGTTCTCTCGCGCGGCGAGGCCAAAGAAAAGCTGACCCAGCTTATTCAATTCAGCAACGAACTATAAAGACCACCGCTTAAAGGAGTAAGCATGTCCGGCACACTGGAACAAGACGTGATTCAATTTCTGGGCGAATTTCACCGCAATCCGCTGAGCAAAATCAACCTGCATTCGTCCATTGCCCGCGATCTGGGCATCGACGGCGACGACGCCATCGCCATGCTGGCAGCGGCAGCCGAGCGCTACAACATCAAAACCGACGATTTTCCGGTGGCGGATTATTTCTGTCTGGAAACCGATTTCATGAACCCGCTGAAATCCATCGTCGAACACTTCAAGGGCAAAAACACCACCAAGCAAGAACTCACCGTGCAACAGTTCGTTGCGTTGATCCGCAGCCGCCAGACGGCCTGAGCCTCAAGCCCGCCTAAACCGCCACCACACAGTTGCGCCCTGCCGCCTTGGCGCGGTAGAGCGCCTCGTCCACCCGCATCAGCCAGCGATCCACCGGCTCGCCGCCGCGCAACTGCGCCACGCCGAACGAGGCCGTGACACTGCCCGGCGCACGCTGGGTATCTTTTTCTACCGCTGCGCGCACGCGCTGCGCCAGCGCCGCGGCCGACTCCAGATCGGTCATCGGCAACAACAACACAAACTCCTCGCCGCCGTAACGCCCGACAAAATCCCCTTGCCGCACCTGTGCTTCCAAAGCACGGCTCACCGTGCGCAACACCTCATCCCCCACCGCATGGCCGTAGGTATCGTTCACCTGTTTGAAATGATCCACATCCAGCATCACCGCACTGCACGGTGCCCCATGCCGCACAAAACGCTCCATCTCGCGCGCCAGCTGCTCCATCAGAAAACGGCGGTTATACAATCCCGTCAGCTCGTCGCGCACCGCCATCTCGCCGATCAGCTTCAAACTCTCATTCAACTGGGTATTGCGCTGTGCCAAATCATCGTTCACCCCGCGCAACGCCGCGCCGGTCAACTCCAGCTGCTGTGAAATATTCCGGTTCAGCACCGTCTGCCGGTTGCATTCGTAGAACTGCCGGTAAGCCTTCCAGCCGAACTGCAACACCGCAAACAACAGCAGCATCAGCCCAAACGCCATCTTGGCCAGAAAAGGATCGCCCTGAGAGAGCAAATAGACAATCGGCAGCGACAGAGTCGCCACCACAAAACACATCTGCGTTTTGAACGACGCCGACATATCGATCACACTGGTCGCCGACACCGCCGTCAGCACCAGCAACACCACCATATCGTTCAGCCAATCGCCCGGCACATGGAAGAACACAATCGCCGAACCCCATGCCAAACCCTGCACCGTCAGCAAGCCCGTCAGCCAGTTCTGCCAGAACGGCAACTCCGCATCCGGCGGCGGATAACGCAGCAAGCGCGAAGTCAGCCATACCATCACCGAATCCGACAGCGAAGCCAGCACCAGCCACGTCAGCGCCAGCGACAACCCGACCTGCCCCTGCTCCATCCAGACCAGAAACAACGTCCCGAGCGGCGCCATCCGCGCAGCATGCCGGGCACGCACCAACTGCGCCCGCACACACAGCGCCTTTATCTGCCGCTTTTCTTCTTCCGCCGTCAACGGCGTACCCTGTCGAACTTGATCCGTCATCTGCTATACACTGCGACGTACTGAACGCAGCCCGTTCTCGCCCCGGACTCCAGTAAACTCCATTCCCGCCGATTGCGCAAGCACAAGGCATGCGTAACGCATAAGCTCGGTGCGCATTCTTGCCCGGCCCCGCACCACAAAACACCGCAGGAAACAACTAACAAACGCTATTACAAAATACGTTACATTTTTACGATATAAATTTCTCTTTACTTTTAAACAAAGTGTTTATATTCTGCGAATTATGCAAATAATTTTTGTTACATTTTCAGAATCATTTTATATATCAAAATGAACGACAGCACGCATTACCGCCGCATTGAAACCGAACGCTTCGGCCCCTTCGTTTTTCAGACCGGCACAGACATGCAAGCGCTAACCGGCTTGCCGGAACGGGTCGAAGACGCCTTCGAATTCTTTCAGTCTTCCCCACTGGCAGGCGTCGCCAGCCTGTTCGAAAAAGAAGTGCTGGTTTCCAGCATTCACGGCACCGATACGATCGAAGGCGGCACACTCTCCGAACAGGAAACTGCCGCCGTGCTGGATGCCGACCCGGATAAACTGCACGCAGAAGAAGCGCGTCGCGTCGCCAACATGAAGCGCGCCTACGATCTGGCTCAACAAGCCGCCGCCAACCCCGAGTGGCGTCTCTCGCTGCAATTCATCCGCGACATGCACGCCGCCGTCACCGAAGGGCTGACCAGCGTCGATGCCCGCAACACGCCCGGCGCATGGCGCGAAAACGGCGACGGCATCGTCACCCGCGCCGGAACCGACGCCACCGGAGGCGCATACAAACCGCCGCAACACGGACGCGACATCGCACTGCTGATGCGCGAATTGGTCGAGTGGCACAACGCCATGCAGCAAGCGGGCGTTCCGGCGCTGATCCGCGCCCCGCTGGTGCATCTGTATTTCGAATGGATACATCCCTTTTGGGACGGTAACGGACGCGTCGGGCGCGCACTGGAAGCCACCCTGCTGCTCGCCGCCGGCTACCGTTATGCCCCACTTGCACTGGCGAAATACTATCTGGAGCACATCCAGCGCTACTTCACCCTGTTCAACACCTGCCGCCAGCGCGCCGATAAAGGCGAAGCCGCACCGCATGCCGAATTCATCCGTTTTCATCTGGAAGGCTTGCTCGGCACGGTGAAACACCTGCACCGCCGGGTAAACGCGCTCATCCACGTCTTGCTATTCAAAGCACGCATACAACAGCTCTACGACGACAAAACCCTCAACGCGCGGCAATACGCCCTGATGAGCGCCCTGCCCGTTTCCGGCCTCAGCCCCGATGCCCTGCGCCGCGAACCGTGGTACCTCGCTCTCTATCTCGGAAAAAGCACGCAAACGCAACGCCGCGACTTGCTTAAATTACAAGAAATGCAGCTGATTACCCTCACCCCAGACGGGCATCTTTTCCCCGGTTTCGTCGCCGAAAATTAAAGCGCCGCCAGCCCCGCCGCCACGTCGGGGTAGCGCAGTTGCACACGCAGTTCGCGCTTCAGGCGGGCGTTGCCGAGCCGCCGCGATTCGTTCATGAACGACCAGAGCATCGGCGAAACGCTGCGTTGCACTTCGGCGCGCGGCAAACGCGGCGGGTACGGCAGGCCATAGGCCGCCGCCACGGCATCGAAGTAGGCGCCCATTTTCAGTTGGCTGTCGTCGCTGGCGTGATACACCCGGTTCGGTTTGCCGTGCTGCAGCGCCGCCACGGCAATGCGCGCCAGATCGTCGGCGTGAATGTGGTTGGTATAGCTGTCTTCGGCGTCGCGTATCGCCGGTGTTCCCTGCCGGATGCGCTCCAGCGGCAGCCGGTCGGCGGCATAGATGCCCGGCACGCGCAAAATGACGGCATGCACGCCGCCGGTCGTCGCCCAATCACGGATCTGCCGCTCGGCATCTACCCGGCGCAGCGCCCGCGCATTGGCCGGATGCAGCGGGTGGGTTTCTTCCACCCATGCCCCGCCGCAATCGCCGTACACCCCGCTGGTGCTGATATACACCAGCCGTGCGGGTAGCGTTCCGCGCGACAAGGCCGCCAGCAGATGGCGAGTGCGCGGGTCGCAATCGCCGGCATTCGGCGGCGGCGCGAAATGCAGCACCGCATCGGCTAGCCCGGCCAAACGCGCTAAACTGCGCCGGTCGTCCAAATCGCCCAACACAGGCACCATCCCCGCCGCGCGCAGCGCTTCCGCCCGCGCCGGATTGCGCACCAGTCCGTACAGGCGTGCCCGCCCGCGCAGCATAGCCGCCGTGCGCAGCGCAATATCGCCGCAACCGATCAGGAGAACGCGTGTCATGGCGCAATTATGGAGTAAAATCGCTGCTTACCGAAACTTTGGCGCCGATTAACCATGACTTATAAAATTTCCGTCAAACCTTCCGACCATACTTTTACCGCCGAAGACGGCGAAACCATCCTCGAAGCGGCCAACAAGCACGGGGTGACCCTGCCGTATAGCTGCTGCAACGGGGCATGCGGCGTGTGCAAGGGCAAGGTGCTGTACGGTCATGTCGACCACGGCAACCACCAAGCCTATGCACTGACTGCCGCAGAAAAAGCGGAAGGGCTGGCGCTGTTCTGCTGCGCCAAACCGAAGTCCGACCTGATTATTGAAAGCCGCGAAGTCAAAAGCGAAAGCGATATTCAGGTGAAAACCCTGCCGACCCGCGTGGAAAAGATCGAGCGCCTGAGCGACGATGTGATTGCGCTCTACCTCAAGCTGCCCGCCAGCGAACGCATGCAATTCCTCGCCGGTCAGTACATCGACATCCTGCTGAAAGACGACAAGCCGCGCAGTTTCTCGCTGGCCAACGCCCCGCACGACGACGCCTTTCTGGTGCTGCACATCCGCCACATTCCCGGCGGCAGCTTCACCCACTATGTATTCAACGAGCTGAAAGAACGCGACATTCTGCGCATCAAAGGCCCGCTGGGGCATTTCTACCTGCGCGAGGATTCCTACAAGCCGATGATCTTCGTCGCCAGCGGCACCGGCTTCGCCCCGGTCAAAGCACTGGTCGAACACGCGCTGTACAGCGGCATCAAGCGCCCCATGCACGTCTACTGGGGCGGCAACAAACGCGCCGATCTCTACATGACCGAACTGGCCGAATCGTGGGCGCAGCACGGCGTACGCTTCACCCCTGTGCTCTCTGCTCCCCTGCCGGAAGACGGCTGGGAAGGCCGCACCGGCTTCGTGCATCAGGCCGTGATGAAAGACTACCCCGACCTCTCCGGCTATCAGGTTTACGCCTGCGGCAACCCGGTGATGGTCGAGTCCGCCTTCAAGGACTTCACCGCCCAATGCGGCCTGCCGCAAAACGAATGCTTCTCCGACGCCTTCACCTTCGCACCGAAGAGCTGATCCCGGCGCACCCCATCCGGCCCGCCCGTTCCGGCGGGCTTTTTTGCGCCCCGCTGCTGTCACATTTTGATCCTGCTCAACTTCGATGCGGATTTTCCTATCCCGCCATTGCCAAGCGCTAAACGCGCGCGCCACAATGCCTCCCGGTAACCCTGTTACCGTATCAAGTAATGTCAATTCAATAACGGAGGTGCAATGATGAAGTCACTGATGACCACGCTGATCGCAACCGGCTTACTGGCTGCGGGTTCCGCCTGTGCGGCGGACATGCCGGACGTCGCCAAGAAGAATAACTGCACGACCTGTCACGCCATCGACAAGAAACAAGTCGGCCCGGCCTGGAAAGATGTCGCCGACAAATACCGCGGCGACAAAAAAGCCTCCGCCACGCTCTTTACCAAAATCTCCAAGGGCGGCTCCGGTGTATGGGGCAGCACCGCCATGCCAGCCAGCTCGCCGAACGTAAGCGACGCCGACATCAAGGCACTGGTGAAATTCATTCTGGCGCTGAAGTAAGCGCATACTGCGGAGTGGGCAACCGCTCCGCCCCCCTCACGACGGCGCGGACTCGCCCTTGCGGCGCTGTTTGTCGCCGTACATCCGTTCGTCGGCCAGCCGCAACAAGACTTCCGGGTCTTCGCCCTCCTCCGGATACAGCGCCATGCCGACCGAAGCCCCAATTTTCACCAGATGCCCGTCGGCATCCACCGGGTCGGCCAGCCGCTTGTGCAAACGCGCCACCAACTGCTCGGCACGCACCTGATCGGTGTCTTCCAGCACCACCACAAACTCGTCCCCGCCGAGCCGCGCCACGGTATCGCTGATGCGCACTTCATGGGTAATCCGTTCGGCCACTGTGCGCAACAAGGCATCGCCCGCCTCGTGGCCGTAGCGGTCGTTCACCTCCTTGAAGCCGTCGAGATCGACGAACAGCACTGCACACTGCCCGTCCGGCGCACGGTCGTGGCGGCGGATCGCTTGCACCAGACGGTCGTTGAGCAAGCGGCGGTTGGGCAGGCCGGTCAGCGCATCGAACATCGCCAGCCGCCCCAGTTCGATGCGGTGGCGCAGCAGGGAATAAATGCCGTAGCCTGCCCCCAGCGCCAGCAACAGCCCCATCATGTGCAAAATCAGGTGCGTGCCGGTCTGATGATGCGGATTTTTCGCGCGCACGGCGTATTCCCACTCGCCGCCCGGCACTTCCGCCGTCACCAGCAGCGCGTCGCCGTCCCGGAGCACCGCCGGATCGCCCCACAGCACCCGCCCCTCGCTCTTGCCGCCGCTTTTTACCCGCACCGCGAAATCGAATTCCCGCCCATCCGCCTCGCCGAAGGCCGAACGGGTGAAACTGCCGGTATCCACCACCGTAGCGATCATGCCCCAGTAGCGATTATCGATGAATACCGGCAGCCGGTAGATCAGCCCTTCGCCGCCTTGCACCAGCTTCACCGGCCCGACCAGCAGCCCCTGCCGGTTTTCCACGGCGCGGCGCACATCCGGCCACTGCTCCGGCAAATTGCGGTAATCGACCCCGACGGCCTTCAGATTGCCTTCGGGCGGATAAACGTAGCGAATAGTGTAATCGGTGGAAATACTGAAATTGCGGATATGGCGGGCATCGCGGTACAGCGCTTCGAGAATGCGCAGAATCTCGTCTTCGTCGAGACGATCTTTACGCACAGTGAAATACCCCGCCAACCCGCTGGAAAGATACAGCACCGCGTTCAGTTCGCGGTCAGCACGGGCGCGCAGGGAAGAAACAAACGCCAGCGCATCGGCATTGGCCTGCGTATGCGCCTCGCGGCTTTCATAATCCAGCAATACGGCCGTAACCGCCGCCACGGCGAGCGCCACCAGCAACCCCACCGTGCGCGCATAGCGCAAGGTGTGAATGATTTCGCTATTGAAGCGAGATGGCATAATAATTTCCCATAAACCGGCGAATCCATTATACGCCCGACCCGCGCCTGCTACGCAAGCCGCATAAGCGCTATTTCTCGCCCGGCACTTCCATCGCTTTTTGATAGTAAGCGAACGCTTCGTCCGGCTTATGCAGCTTTTCGGCCAGTTGCCCCAGCGCGGTATAAGCGGCGCGTGCGGGCGCGAGGCTCAGGCTGGCCTCCAGATAGATTTGCGCCTTGCCCCACAATTCCTGCCGCAGGCACAGCTTGCCCAGTGCCAGCAACAACCCGGCATCGCGCGGGTGCAGCTTCAGCCACGCCTCGGCCTGCTCGATCTGCGCCAGCGGGTCGCTGCCCTTGCAATCGCCGTACAGCGCCGCCAGATCGCTCTCCCACTGCGCCGCCAGACTTTGCGTCACCAGCTCGCGCGCAGTCTCGCCTTCGTCCAGATGAATAAACGCCCGTGCGGCGACCGCCGCCACGCTGGCGAGCTTGCGCACTTTATCCGGCATGGCGCGCCAGACGGCATGCAGCCCGGCCCCGTCCTGCTGAGCGCGCAGTTTTTCCATCCACGCCTGACGACGCATCTGCTCTGCGGTGGTCGCATCCACCGCCTCGCGCTTCTCCAACTGCTCCAGCGTTTCCAGCACGGCATCCCAGTTGCGCGCCAGTTGCTGCGCCTTCAGCTCCAGTTGCAGCGCGCCGATGTGGTTTTTTACCCCGCCCTCGCGCAGGGCTTTCAGCGCGCTCAGCGCGGCATCCGGCTGCTTCTGGTCGAGCATGAAACGGGTGCGCGTCAGCAAGCGCATGGTGTCTTCGCCGGGCGAACGCCCCTCCGCCGCTTCCAGATAGGCATCGCGCTTATCGAAAGCCCGCTGCTCGTGCGCCGCCCGCGCCGCCACAATCGCCGCCAGCCCGGAGTGATCGCGCTGCTCCATCGCCCGCAATGCCGCCCGCTCGGCAGCGGCAAAACGGCCTTCGAAATACGCGCCCAGCGCCTCCATCAAGGCTGCGCGGCTCTGCCGCTCGGCACGCTCGGCGCGAAAACCGCGCACATACGCCGGCAAACGCACCGCCGCGCTCACCAGCCGCAGCGCACCGTAACCGAAGCCAAACAACGCCAGCAAACCCAGCGTAAACAAGGTGAGCGACATTTCGATGCGATAAGGCTGAAACACCACCAGCACATAGCCGGGATTATGTGCAGCATGCGCCACAGTCACGGCCGCAGCCGCCAGCACCAACAGCCAGATCAGGAACTTCATCGCGCGCCCTTTTCACGCGAGGTGCGGTAGTTGCGCACCGCCTCGACCGTGGGCGATACATCCGGCAGCTCGATGCTGATCGAACCGGAGCCGAGCTTTTTCAGCGTAGCAAGTGCTAACTGACCATCCGGAGTGGCAGTATCGAAATAGCGGTTTACCCAGTCTTGCGCCGCTGCCAGATCGCGCTTGAAATTACCCTCGTCGCGCGCCAGCAAGGCCAGCCGTACCGACAGCAAACGCAGCTTCAAATTCTCGCGCAGGAAAAAGGTTTCGGTCGGCGACAGCAGCGGCAGTTCGCGCTTCTGCATGTTTTGAATGCGCACCAGATGCTTGGCCTCTTCCCAAATATCGCGCACCAACTTCTGCCAGCCCGCCTCCGGTGCGACTGCCGCCTGACCGGCTGCCGGTGCGGCCTTCGGGCGCACCTCTTGCACCAGCGGCAAGGTTTCCACCGAAGCGATCAGCCCGTCCAGCTTGAAGGTCATGCCGGGAATATCCACCGCCGGCAGCGCACGCAGCTTGTCCATATCCTGCGCGATAGCCTTGCGCACCCCGTTCAGCGCCGGGCGGTTCATGCGCTGCAAACGGCTGTCGGCTTGCTGCAAAGCAATCAGCGCCGCCTTCACATTGGCGGACAACTGCAACTGCTGCTGCGCAATCATCAGCGTCTGCTCGACCTCGGCCAGCGCCATTTCGTCGCGGCTGCTCGACAGGCTTTGGTACAAACTCTCCAGCGAAGCGCGCTGCGTTTCAGTCTCGGCGTACTTCGCCTCCAGCACCGCCACCTTCGCGCTCACATCGCGCACCGCATCCTGCGTTTGCTTCACCAGTGCCTGACTGGCCTGATTGCGCCCGTCCATCTCGGTAATTTTGCGCGCCAGCTCCTGCCGCACCCCGCCGAGCTGGCGGTGCATGTCGAACCATTGCCAGAGAAACACCGCCAGCACCAAGGCCAGCGTCATTTGCGGAATCGACAGATGCAGCAAAAAATCCAGCGCGCGCTTCAGCGGCGGCGCAGGCGGTGCGGCAACAGGCGGCTCGGTGGCAGTTCCAGTCTGGCTGGGCGTATTCGGGTCAGTCATCGCTCACTTCGGTTATCAATTATGCGGCGGTCGGTCATGCAGCGCCCATCGTACCAAACCCGCCAGCAGCCCGTCATCCCCTCCGTCAGTTGCCTGCACGTAGCGGAAACCCAGCTCCAGCGCCTTGTCGGCAATGCGCGGGTGCGGCACAAACAACGGCAGTCTGACACAGTATTGTTGCTGTTCGGTGTCGAGCATGTTCCACAGATACCCCAATGCCTCGCTGCTGGTCACCGTCAGCACATCCGGCGCGGCCGCCAGCAAATCCGCCCCGCTCTGGGTCGGCTTCCTGCGCTGATAACAGGCCAGATATTCCACCTGCGCCCCCCGCGCGCGCAGCGTGTCGGCGAGCAACTCGCGCCCGCCGTCGCCGCGAAAAATCGCCATGCGCCGCTCTTCCACCCGATGCATCTCCGGCAGCGCCAGCAAAGCTTCGCTGTCGAAGCGTTCCACCGGCGCCAGAATCTCGGTGATGCCTGCCGCCCGCAAAGCGCGGGCGCTGCCCTGCCCGACAGCCGCCACCCTGACCTGCGCGGGCCACCCGCCCAGCGCGGCCCGCACCGCAGCCATACCGTATTGCACCGCATTCGGGCTGATAAAAATCGCCCAGTCGAACGCAGCCAGACGCGCGGCCTGCGCATGCAGCGCAGCCGGATCGGCAGCAGGCAGAATTTCCAGCAGAGGAAACAGGATCGGGCGACCGCCCAGAGCGGCGATCCGCTCGACGAGCCCCGCCGCTTGCGCGGCAGGGCGGGTGACAGCGATGGCGAGTCCGGCGAGCGGCTGTTCAGTCATCGCAACGGGTGCGGTCAGTCGCTCAGCGCAGCGAGAATCTCGCCTGCACCTTGCGCCAGCAGCGCATCGGCAATCGCATTGCCCAACGCTTCCGGGTCGGCGGTGGTGCCGGTGTTTTCGGCACGAATCATCTGGGTACCGTCCGGGCTGGCGACAAAACCGCGCATGCGCAGCGAGTCCCCACTCACTTCGGCAAAGCCGCCCAGCGGCACTTGGCAACTGCCGGCCAGCTTGCGGCTCATGGCACGCTCGGCCAACACGCAAGCCGCGGTCGGCGCATGATGCAACGGTGCCAGCACCTGCACCAGATCGGCGCGATCGGCACGGCATTCGATACCCAGCGCACCTTGCCCGACGGCAGGCAGACTGTCATCGCTGGAGATCAGCGCGCGAATACGCTCGCCCAGCCCCAGACGCTTCAGCCCGGCAGCCGCCAGAATAATCGCGGCATACTGACCTTCGTCCAGCTTGCGCAGACGGGTCTGCACGTTGCCGCGCAGCGGCTGAATGTTCAGATGCGGGAAGCGGGCGCGCAACTGGCTTTCGCGGCGCAGACTGGAGGTGCCGACCACCGCACCGGCGGGCAGCTCGGCCAGACTGTTATATTGGTTCGACACAAACGCATCGCGCGGATCTTCGCGCTCACCGATACACGCCAGCATAAAACCTTCCGGCAAATGCATCGGCACATCCTTCAGCGAATGCACGGCAATATCGGCGCGCCCCTCTTCCAGCGCGGTCTCCAGCTCCTTCACAAACAGGCCCTTGCCGCCGATCTTGGAGAGGGTCACATCCAGGATGCGATCGCCCTGTGTTGTCATCCCCAATATGCTGACGTCGGTTTGCGGGTATAATGCGCGTAATCGGTCCCGAATATGCTCAGCCTGCCACATCGCGAGCGCGCTTTCGCGCGAGGCGATGACGAGTTTCGCGGGAACCGGGTGGGACTGGGATGCCTGACTCATTGGTTTTCCTGAACTTTCTTGTTTGTTTGAACCGTAACGCCGCGCATTTTAGCACGAGCCGGAAGCCGCTGCGTTGCCGCACTTGACGATGAAGAACGTAATGAACCTGCTAGCCGCGCCTGCGGATATTTCGAGTAAAGACCTGCCTCTGCGCGAAGACATTCGCCTGCTGGGGCGCATACTGGGCGACACCCTGCGCGAGCAGGAAGGCGACGCCACCTTTGAACTGGTGGAAAACGTCCGCCGCGCCGCCGTGCGCTTCCGCAAGACGCAGGACGACCGCGACCGCGATTTGCTGGAGCAAACCCTCGACGCCCTGTCGCCTGCCGACACGCTGTCCGTGGTGCGCGCGTTCAGCTACTTCTCGCAGCTTTCCAACATTGCGGAAGATCAGCACCATAACCGCCGCCGCCGCGCCCACCTGAAAGCCGGCTCCGCCCCGCAGGAAGGCAGCGTGCAACTCGCGCTCGACCGCGCCGAAGACAAGCACATCAGCGCCGAACAACTGCAAACGTTCTTCGACAAAGCCCTGATCTCGCCGGTGCTGACCGCGCACCCCACCGAAGTGCAGCGCAAATCCATTCTGGATTGTCAGCTCATCATCGCCAGCCTGCTGGCCGAGCGCGACCGTCTGGACATGACCCCCGACGAACTGGCCGACAACGAAGAAGCCCTGCGCCGCTTCGTGCTGATCCTGTGGGAAACGCGCATGCTGCGCACGTCCAAGCTGACCGTGCCGGACGAAATCAAAAACGGCCTGTCCTACTACAACTACACCTTCCTGTCGGAAATCCCCAAGGTGTACGCCGGGCTGGAAAAACAAATTGAGCAGCGCTACAAGCAAACGGTGAACATTCCCCCATTCCTGCGCGTCGGCAGCTGGATCGGCGGCGACCGCGACGGCAACCCCTTCGTCACCCATGAAGTGATGCTGGATGCCGCCCAGCGCCATTCCGCCACCGCGCTCGAATACTATCTGGAAGAAACCCACCTGCTCGGCCAGCGCCTGAGCCTGTCGTCGCGACTAGTGGACATCAGCGAAGACCTGCGCGCCTTCGCCGCCCATTCGCCCGACCGCGCCGTGAGCCGCGAGGATGAACCCTACCGCCGCGCCCTGATCGCGGTTTACTCGCGTCTGGTCGCCACCGCCGACCGCATCGGCCACCGCGTAGAACACCTCACCCCGGTCGATCGTCACGCCAAGCCCTACGACACTCCGCAGGAATTCATCGCCGAGCTGGATATTCTGATCGACTCGCTGGAACAACACGGCGCGATCTACCTCTCGCGCGGCCGCCTGCGCAACCTGCGCCGCGCCGCCGAAGTGTTCGGCTTCCATCTGGCGCCGCTCGACATGCGCCAGCACAGCGCCATCCACGCGCAAACCGTGGGCGAACTGCTGCGCGCCAACGGCATCGACTACGCCGCGCTGGACGAACCATCCCGCCGCGCTGCGCTGATTGCCGCCCTGCAAGCCGACAAACCGCTGGCCGACGACCTCTCGCAATTCAGCGAAGTCGCGCAAAGCGAACTGCGCCTGATGCGCGCCGCTGCGGAAATTCACCGCCGCTTCGGCCGCGACGCCCTGCCGAACTACGTCATCTCCAAAACCGACGGCGTCTCCGACATGCTGGAAGTCGCGCTGATGGTGCAACAATCGCGCCTGCTGGAAGGCGGCGGCGACCCCAAACTGCACATCAACATCATCCCGCTGTTCGAAACCATCGAAGACTTGCGCGGCTGCGGCGAAATCATGGACGCGCTGTTCTCCATCCCCTACTACCGCCAAATGCTCAAGAGCCGCGGCGATACGCAGGAAGTGATGCTCGGCTACTCCGACAGTAACAAAGACGGCGGCTACCTCACTGCCAACTGGGAACTCTACAAAGCCGAACTGCAACTGGTGGACGTCTTCGCCAAGCACGGCATCGAACTGCGCCTGTTCCACGGACGCGGCGGCACGGTTGGTCGCGGGGGCGGCCCCAGCTACCAAGCCATTCTCGCCCAGCCTCCCGGCAGCGTGAACGGCCAGATCCGCATCACCGAACAAGGTGAAGTGATCTCCAGCAAATACTCCAACCCGGAAATCGGTCGCCGCAATCTGGAAATCCTGATTGCCGCCACGCTGGAAGCCACCCTGCTGCACCATCACGGCGCAGACAGTGCCATGCCCGAATTCCACCGCATCATGGAATCGATGAGCCTGGACGCCTTCGCCGCCTACCGCAAACTGGTGTACGAAACCCCCGGCTTCACCGACTTCTTCTTCGCCGCCACCCCGATCCGCGAAATTGCCGAACTCAACATCGGCAGCCGCCCCTCGTCGCGCAAACCCTCGAATAAAATCGAAGACCTGCGCGCCATCCCGTGGGTGTTCAGCTGGAGCCTCAACCGCGCCATCCTGCCCGGCTGGTACGGCTTCGGCAGCGCCGTGAAGCAATTCCTCGAACGCGAAGGCGACGCAGGCCTTGCTCAACTGCAAGCCATGTACAAAAACTGGGCCTTCTTCCGCGGCCTGCTTTCCAACATGGACATGGTGCTCTCCAAGACCGACATGGGCATCGCCTCGCGTTATGCCGAACTCGTCCCCGACGAAACCCTGCGCACCGCCATCTTCGGTGCCATCGAAGCCGAATGGGTACGCACCGTCGAAAGCCTGTTCGCCATCACCGGCGCCACCACCCTGCTGGCCGACAACCCCACACTCGCGCGCAGCCTCACCACGCGCACCCCCTACATCGACCCGCTCAACCACCTGCAAGTGGCCCTGCTCCACCGCCACCGCGCCGGCGACAACGACGAAAAGGTCAAACGCGCCATCCACCTCACCATCAACGGCATCGCAGCCGGGCTGAGAAACAGCGGCTAGCGCGTTTCACGCAGGGAAAAACAAAACGCCGCACCGGGAAACCGGGCGGCGTTTTGTTTTAAAGGGATTACTTCTTCGATTCGTGGCTCGCCACTAAGCGATGGAACCCCTCGTCGGACAACAGATTATTAACATTCGCAGAAAATGCTCTCAAAATCATCACATTAATTCCACCCGACACAGTTTCATTTACCTCATCAACCCGCACCACAAAATCACGAGATTGATACACATAACGTTATGCGTTATATTGCCGCATGAATATCGGATTCGCATGCAAGGAAACGGAGAAAATCTGGCGGGGCGAAGTTTCGCGCAAGCTGCCGCGCGACATTCAGCAAATCGCGCTGCGCAAGCTTTTCATGCTCAGCAAGGCGCAATCGCTGAACGACCTGCGCATTCCCCCTGCCAACCGGCTGGAAGCGCTGAAGGACGACCGCAAGGGACAGCACAGCATCCGCATAACGACCAGTGGCGAATTTGTTTTGTGTGGACGACAAACGGCCCGAGTGCCGTCGAAATCGTCGATTACCACTAAGGAGAAGAACATGGAAAAATTAAACAACATCCACCCGGGCGAAATTTTGCTCGAAGAGTTCTTGCGCCCGATGCAAATCAGCCAGACCAAACTGGCGCAAGCCGTTGGCGTGCCGCCGCGCCGCATTAACGAAATCGTACTCGGCAAACGCGGCATCACCGCCGATACCGCCCTGCGGCTGGCGAAGGTCTTCGGCACCTCGGTGCAATTCTGGATGGGGTTGCAAGACGAATACGAACTGCGCGAAGCCCGCGCTGCCATTGCCGATCAACTCGACCGCCTGCTGCCGATTGCAGCTTAGTCGCGGATAGGCACAAAGGCCGTCACCCTCAACGATTCAGCCGTTCGTCGCATTCCGGTTGCGCCCCCTGCCGCTGCGGAGTATGTTCGCCGCTCGTTCATCCCCTGTTGCGAGGCTGTTTTGACGATCGTTTGGAAGCATCAACACGAAGATATGGATTGGGAAACGCTTTCCGAGCTTTACCGCATTGCGCCGTTAGGCGAGAAAAAGCCGGAGGAGTTACGCACCGCATACAGCAATAGCCGTTACAAATGTTTTTTGTACGATGCTGGCAAGCTAATCGGTGCGGGACGTGCGCTGGCCGACGGTATTGACTGCGCCTATATCTGCGATGTCGCGGTACATCCCGAATATCAAGGACAGGGACTCGGCAAAAGCATTGTGGCCAAGCTAGTCGAATTTTCCCGGGGCCACAAGAAAATCATGCTCTACGCCAACCCCGGCAAAGAAGCGTTCTATCAAAAGCTCGGTTTTAAGCGCATGAATACCGCTATGGCGATTTTCCAGAACCCGACCCAAGCGCTGGAATGGGGACTGGTGCGGGAAGAGTAGTCGAACCTACGCCGTAACGTTGATGTTTTGTCCCAGATGCGGGGGCAGGTTGGCGGCGGGGGTGGGTTGGGGAATCGCCTGAATCAGCGCGAGGGCGGCTTGCGCTTCGGCGTTCATGGATTTTTTCAGGACGGCGAGCGCGACTTGGTCGCCGCTGGTTTGGCTCATTTGCTGCGCGATTGCACTGCTGGCATTCATGTCGATGTTCATGCTGCGCTCCTGTTGGCCGATAGCTTCACTATATACCCCGACGGGGGCAGATTCAATATTGCTGCGCGCGCCAGCTTGCTACGACGGGGTCTGCGCGTAGCGCAGGGCGGCTTGTCCGGCCGCGCGGCCGGTGGCGAAGCAGGCGGTCAGCAGGTAGCCGCCGGTGGGGGCTTCCCAGTCGAGCATTTCGCCGGCGCAGAAAACGCCGGGGCGGGCGCGCAGCATCAGGCCGGTCTGCAGGGCGTCGAAGCGCACGCCGCCGGCACTGCTGATGGCTTCGTCCAGCGGACGGGGACACAGCAGACGCAGCGGCAGGGCTTTGATGGCGGCGGCGAGTTGTGCGGGGTCTTGCAGGGTTTCCGCGCTGAGACATTCGCGCAGCAGCCCCATTTTGACGCCTTTCAGGCCGAGGCGGCTTTGCAGATGGCTGGAGAGCGAGCGCGCTCCGCGCGGGCGCGCCGTTTCGGCGGCTACGCGGGCGGCATCGTGTCCCGGCAGCAAGTCGAGGGTCAGCGTGGCGCTGCCGTCGCGTTCGAGCACATCGCGCAGCGGGGCGGAGAGGGCGTAGATCAACCCGCCTTCGATGCCGCTGGCGGTGATGAGGCATTCGCCCGGTTTGCGCAGGGTGCGGCCTGCCGCATCGGTGCAGCTCGCCACCACGGTTTTCAGCGGTTCGCCGGCATAGCGTTCGGCGAAATGCGCGCTCCAGTCCGTTTCGAAACCGCAGTTGCTGGGACGCAGCGGGGCGGTATCCACCCCTTGTTCCGCCAGCAGCGGCAACCATGCGCCATCCGAGCCGAGCTTCGCCCAACTGCCGCCGCCGAGCGCCAGCACCAGCGCATCTGCCTGCAGCGAGCGCTCACCTTCCGGGGTGGCAAAACGCAGCGCCCCCGCTTCCGTCCAGCCCAGCCAGCGGTGCCGCACGTGGAAGCGCACACCGCTTTCGCGCAGGCGGTGCAGCCAGGCGCGCAGCAGCGGCGCGGCTTTCATTTCGGTGGGAAACACCCGCCCGGAGCTGCCGACAAAACTTTCGATACCGAGGCCATGCATCCACGCCCGCAACGCCTCGGGCGGGAAGGCGCGCAGCAGGTCTTCCAGTTCGGCGCGGCGCGCGCCGTAACGGGTCAGCAGTTGCTCCAGCGGTTCGGAATGGGTGATGTTCATGCCGCCCTTGCCGGCCATCAGAAATTTGCGTCCGACACTGGGCATGGCATCGAATACTTCAACCCGCGCTCCGCCCGCCGCTGCAGTTTCCGCCGCCATCAGTCCGGCGGGGCCGCCGCCGACGATGCAAACCAGTGGAGGGGCGGCAGCCGACATGCGCTTAGCGTCCGGCCGTGCCGAAGTTGTAGGTGGCGGCGAGGTCGATCACCGGCGTATTCAGCTTACCCTTGAGCGATTTCATCTGCCCGACGCTCAGGCGCAGGCCGAAATCGGCATTCAGCGGCAGGCCGAGATACACCGTCGGCTGCACCACCGCGCCGCCGCTGCTATCCACATTGCCGCCGCCCGCCGCTCCGGCCAGCAGTTCCGCCCCGGCAGAGAGTCCGAGCGGCAGGTTTTTCACGCGAACGCCCGCGCCGAGCAAGCCGACCGAGTAGCCGCCGGCATTACCCAGATAGGCGCTGTGCGCCTGCCCGGTCAGGTACACGTTCTCGCCCAGATAGCGATTCAAGCGGAAGGTCAGAGCATCGAGGCTGGGCTTGCTGCCGTTTTGCCGCGCGGCGCGCAGGTAGTGCTGCGAACCCATCACCCATTCGTTTTCCACCACGCGGGCCTGGCTGCCGGGCGCGTAAGGATGATCCAAATCGAGACCGAGGCTCAGTGCGCCGAAACTGGCGCGAAAAGTGCCGCCCGGCGCAGTGGCGTAACCGCCTTCCAGCGACAGGAACCAGTCGCGACTGAGATGCGCCGAAGCATAGCCGCTGACCTTGGCGAGTTGTCCGCCGCCCACCGGCAGCCAGCCGCCGCCCATGCCCAGCGCCAGCCGCGCGCCGAGCGTCAGCGCGTCGTCGGCCAGCGCGGTTTCCGCCCCCAGCGTGCCGAGGAATTCGGCATAGCCCGCCTGATTGCCGCTGGCCGCGCCGGAGGCTTCCACCCCCCAATACAGGTTAGGCGTCAAAAAGCGCTCCATGCGGCTGCCGGCATAGGCAATGGTGGCAGCGGTCGGTGTGCCGTTGGTATTGACTAAGCCCTTCTTGGGTTTGTAAGCGCCCGCTATCGCCCGCACCCGGTCGATCCCGACCCCGCTGCGCGCATCGCTCTGCACGGTTTGTCCGGCGTGCTCTGCCCCGTACCACGAGAAGGTGCTATCGGCCGCCAGTTGCACCCCGATCTGATTGCTGCGGATAAATCCGTTCGGGAAGCGCACTTGCGAAGCGGTAACGCCGAAGCGCGCACCGTTCAGCTTCCACATCACATCCACATGCGGACGCAGCATCAGCCCGCCGCCCACCGTGGCCGGGCTGCCGCCCCCGCCGCCGACATACAGGCCGGTCACCAGCTCCAGATCGGAAACCAGCGGCCAATGCCAGTTCGCCTCGCCGCCGGCCGTGAAGAAGCCGCCGCGCCGTCCGGTTACCGTGCCATAGGCCGCCGGCCCGAGATAGACATTCGGCGCGACTTCCAGCAGATAATTCACGCCGATCAGACCGGCCTTGTCGCCGGCCGGGAATTTCACCCGCTCGAAGCTGAGCGCCAACTGGGCGTTCTGATGGTTGGGCGCAGCACCGGCAGGCGCTTCCTGCGCCAGTGCGGGTAAAGCTGCCAGCAGCGGCAGCAGGGCGAAATAGCGGAATGTCATGGCCGGGACACGGGAGATAGAAAGCGCCGATTATAGCGGGTTGCGCCGCAGCCGTAGCGGCTCGCTCTCCCGCCCCGGATCAGGAAAAGAAAGTCGAGGCGAGACTTTGTACTTCCGCACTTTGCTGCCGAATCGCCTCGGCGACTTCTTCCGCATCGGCGGGGTCGATGCCGAGGTTGCACCATTCCTCCTCGGTCACGTCGTTGTGCAGGTATTCGTCCACGCCCTGCGGGCCGCTCAGGCGTTCGGCAAGGTGGATGACACAGGCCAGCGGCTGAATTTCGCAGGCTTCCGAAAGCTGCGGACTGTGGTGATAGCGCACGGCACGCACGATGTTGTCCGGCAGGTTCCAGTGCTTGGCCAGCGCTGCCCCAAGTTCGGCATGGGTGGTGCCGAGCAGGTTGCGCTCGACCTTTTCCACCGGAAGATCGGGTTCGGCGGCCATCGCCTCTTGCAGCCGGTCGGAAAGATCCGGGGCCAGATCGGCCAGCACCATGTAGCCGATTTCGTGCAGCAGACCGGCCAGAAACACCTCGTCTTCCTGCGGGCGACGGGCGGCGGGGAGCTTTTTGCACAGTTCGCGCGACGCAAGTGCCACGCCGAGGCTGTGCAGCCAGAGCTGATTATGATTCAGCTTGGCGGCGACTTTGTGCGTGAGGGTGGACATCAGCACAATGCCGACCGAAATGGATTTCACGCGGGTAATACCGAGCACGATGGCGGCATCGCGCACGGAAACGATTTTCTTGGTTGCGCCGAATAACGGCGAATTGGCCAGCCCCACCAGCCGGGCGGCAATCGTCGGTTCGTTCTCGATCAGCCGCAGCAACTGCATTTCCCCTTGGTCGCTGTCCAGCTGCAAAGCCAGAATTTTCTTCGCCACCGCCGGAACGGCAGGCAGCATATCCAGATGGCTGACCAGACTGTGTAATTCTGTCGGTTGCGTCATTATCATTGTAGTCATCGCTCGTACACTCGGCATATTGTACTCCATCGGGCCGCGTCTGAAAGGGGCAGCCTAGCGCAAATTACCTAGCCCCTTTGGCCTACTGACAGTAGGGTTATTTCTGCTAGCCTTACACGCTGAATTTTGCCGCCCAAGGCCGCAACTGTTTGAAACGCGGCTCAAGCACCGTCGCCGGAACACAGCACGTCGCCTCCGCGCGGCACGAATCGGAGAAAATCTATGAACAAGATTCAACACAGCATCCGCAGCAAATTGCTGCTGGCGGCCGGCAGCGGCACCGCCCTGCTGGTCGCCGCCATTCTGGCCGGCATGTTTCTGATGTGGAATGCACTGCAAACCTACCAGAATCAGGTTGAAGCCATGCGTGCAGCCGAACGCGACGTGCTGGAATTGCAGCTGCGTTTCAAAACGCAGGTACAGGAATGGAAAAATGTCCTGCTGCGCGGCGGCGATCCGGCTGCGCTGAACAAATACTGGGGCGAGTTCGAGAAAAACGAACAGGAAATCCAGCAAGCGGGAAGCGCCCTGCGCGACCGCCTGCAAGAACCGGAGAGCCGCGATCTGCTCGACCGCTTTCTGAATGCGCATCGGGAGATGGGCACTGCCTACCGCAAGGGGCTGGAAGCCTTTAAGGCCAGCAACGCCGACGCAAAAGCCGGCGATCAGGCCGTCAAAGGCATCGACCGTGCGCCCACCGCACTGCTCGGCGATACGGTCAAAAGCATCGCCGGCCATGCCGATGCCGTGGCGCACGGCGCGGTTACCTCAGGCTACGATGCCGTGCGCTACAGCCTGCTGGCGGCCGGACTCGCCATGCTGCTGGCGACCGCCGGTTTCGTCGTGATGATTCAACGCCAGATCGTCGATCCGGCACGCAATCTGGCCGGTCAGCTCGCCAAGCTGGCGCAAGGCGATTTCACCGCACCGATCCACAACGGCAACCACGACGAAATCGGGCAACTGGCTCTCAGCGCGGAGCAAGTGCGCCAGTCGCTGCGCGCAATGGTCGGCAGCATTGAAGAATCTTCGGCTGCAGTCTCGGCTGCGGCGGATGAACTAGCCGTCGGGGCCGATCAGGTGGTGAACGGTTCCGGCAGCCAAAGCGAGGCAGCGGCCTCCATCGCCTCCGCCGTGGAAGAACTCTCGCACGGTATTGCCGAAGTGGCAGAAAGCACCCGGCACGTCCGCACGCTCTCCGAGGAATCCGGCAGTTTGTCCGGCCAGAGCAACGATGCGCTGAGCGCCTTCACCGAAGAAATGCAGCGCATCGCCGAAATCGTGCGCAACTCTGCGCATGCCATCGACCGGCTGGGACAGGAAATCGGCCATATTTCCAATATCGTGAGCGTGATTTCCGAGGTGGCCGACCAAACCAATCTGCTGGCGCTGAATGCTGCCATCGAAGCCGCACGGGCGGGCGAACAGGGGCGCGGCTTCGCCGTGGTGGCCGACGAAGTAAAAAAACTGGCGGAACGCACCGGAGCATCCACCCGCGAAATCGGCAATGTGGTACAGCGTATTCAGGAAAGCGCACGCGAGTCCGTCGCCGCCATGCACGGCAGCGCGGAACGCTTCGGCGAAGGCTTGGCAAGAGTGGATCAGGCCAATGCAGCGATGGTGCAGATTTCGGGCAGCGTGCAAAACATCGCGCTACTCATCAACAACATCGCACACGGCATCGGCGAAGAAAGCGCCGCCAGTCAGGAAATCGCCCGGAATGTGGAAAACGTGGCGCAAATGGCCGAAGAGAACACCGCCATCTCACAGGCCACCGCCGGTGCGGCCCGCCAGATGCAATCGGTTGCCGCCGGACTGCATGCCAGCGTGACGCGTTTCCGCATCTGAAGTGCGGCGCGTAAACCGCTCAGAGCGGCTTAATCGTCGTGTTCGTGGTGATGCCCGCGCCCGTAATGACCGTAACCGTCGTAATACGGCACGTAAATGCAGCCGGACAAGCTGCCCAGCATGAGGGCGAGCAATGCGAACCGGGTAAACGATTTCAACTTCATAACCACTCCTTGCCTTGAACCGAACGGGGTGTACCGCCGGTGACCGGCAGCGCTTGCGCGCAATAGCACACCCTAGTTCGATAGCCGCCCAGGAAAATGGTTCCCGCGACGCGGACTCAGACCTCTTCTTCGGCCTCGGCAGGCAGCCGATCGCCTTTTGCATCGGATGAAAACAAGCTCACCAGTACCAGCGGCGCCAGTATGAGCGCGATAAATATCCAGCCGTCCATTCCAAACCTCCCTCTATTGACCCCCTAATTATCTGATATTAATGTTAAATTAATAATACACCATTGGTTATAGTGGTTTTCCTTAAACAGGAACTCCTGTCCGGCTTCACTGTCTATTCCGGCAAAGTTGCCGCTACAATACGGCATCGGTTAAGACCCCATTCAGGCGCGCGGAGACGAATTCAGGATGATGCACACCACCAAACAATTTCAGCAGGTATGGTTAGCGCTGGTACTCGGCTGTGCGGTAACCGCAAGCCATGCGGAAGGCGTGGATGTCGGTAAATTGTCCGTTTTCCGCAATCTAGTTCCCGCCGACCAAGTGGAGCAGCAAGCTACCGCGCAATACACCGATTTAAAGCAGCAAGCAGCCAGTCAGCGTGCGCTCGCCCCCGCCAGCCACCCGCAGACCATTCGTTTGCGCGCTATCGCCCAGCGTATGATTCCCTACGCCCCGCGCTTCAACAGCCGCGCCGCGCAATGGCAATGGGAAGTGAATCTGATCGGCTCGAAACAACTAAATGCCTTCTGCATGCCGGGCGGTAAGATTGCCGTTTACACCGGCCTGCTGGAGACCCTCAAACTCACCGACGACGAAGTGGCCGTGGTGATGGGACACGAAATTGCGCACGCCCTGCGCGAACACGCCCGTGAACGCATCGGCAAGAGTCAGGCCACCCAACTCGGCGTCGCCCTGCTGAACCAGAACGTCGGCGGCGGTAAATACGGCCAACTGTTTCAGGCAGGCGGTTCGTTGCTGAACCTGAAATTCTCGCGCGGCGACGAAAGCGAAGCCGACACCGTAGGGCTGGAACTGGCCGCTCGCGCCGGATACGACCCGCGCGCCGGCATTACCTTGTGGCAGAAAATGATGAGCCAGAATGCAGGCGCCCCGCCGGAATGGCTTTCCACTCACCCCTCCGGCAGCAGCCGCATCGCCGAAATCCGCAGCCATCTGCCGCAAGTGATGCCGCTGTACGAACAAGCCCGCGCGGGCAAATAATGCACGGAGGGAGAGGACATTTCGCCGCCTCCCGCCACGCAACTGCCTGCCCTTGCATTCCGATTAGCGCACCGCTAATATGCGCCCCTTTCGATAAACGGCCGGGACAGGCCGAATAAAAAAGGCTTGGTTTTTTGCGCACAGCGCAAAATAAGGACAGATCAGGCAACGCGCGACGGGACGACCGGCGCGAGGAGTGAAGAGTAGCATGCAATTAGGCAGCGGAGTCCGCTTACGCACCGGCGCAAGCGGCGAAAAACGGCATTTAACCCGGTGGCGCGCCGCCGTTTCGGTGCAAGGACGGCACAACTACCAAGAGGAGCAACACTCGGCACGGGTGTACGACATTTCGCTGGAAGGCGCGACGCTGATTGTCGAGAAAAATCTGCATACCGCCACCACTGCGACCGTGACGCTTTTCTTGCCGCCCAAGCAACCGGGCCAACCCGTGCCGGTGCGGGTGCGGGGGAAGCTGGTCTATACCTTGCTGGGCGCAGACGGCCAGTTTCGCGCCGGGGTGGATTTCGACGAATTCATCGGCGACGGCAAAGCCGTACTGAGCGACGCGCTGAGTGAGCGGATAGCCATCGGCAGTAATTAACCCGCCTGCCTGCGCGTCGCCGCAGGCAGGGCCTTCCGTATATACCCCCCGAAGCGCACTGACGCACCGTCAAATATTGCACAAGCAATATTTCCACATTTCTAGTAATATAGTTGTAACATTTTTCCGCTACACTCTCCGCCATGAAAACCGCCAAAGCCGTTACCGCTCTTGCCGCACTGGCGCAACCCACCCGGCTGGAAATTTTCCGCCTGCTGGTAAAAGCAGGGCCGGAGGGTTTGGCTGTCGGCGCGATTGCCGAGACGGTGGGCGCACCGGGCAGCACGCTCTCGTTTCATCTGAAAACGCTCGCGCAGGCCAAACTGCTGACCATGCGACAGGAAGGGCGCTTTATTTATTACTCCGCCGACTTCAAGGCCATATTCGGACTGGTGGACTATCTGACCGAAAACTGTTGCGGCAGCGATGCCTCGGCCTGCGCACCGCACAATACGACGAAAAAGGAAAAACCATGCAAACCGAAAAAAACTACAACGTGCTGATTTTGTGTACCGGCAACTCGGCGCGCAGCATTCTGGCCGAAGCCCTGTTCAACACCATGGGCAAGGGACGCTTCCGGGCCTATAGTGCAGGCAGCCGCCCGGCAGGCAAAGTGAACCCTTTTGCGCTGGAATTACTGCAAGACATGGGTATCGACACCCGCAATTTACGCAGCAAGAGCTGGGACGAATTCGCCGCTGCCGGCGCACCGGAATTCGATTTCATTTTCACTGTCTGCGACAACGCCGCCGGCGAAACCTGCCCGGTATGGCTGGGACACCCGACCACCGGGCACTGGGGCATCGAAGACCCGGCCGCCGCCGAGGGCAGCGACGACGACAAGCGCCGCGCCTTCAAACTGGCCGAGCAACGTCTGCGTACCCGCATCGGCCTGTTCCTCGCCCTGCCTTTCGACAAGCTGGATGCGCTTGCGCTGCATCACCATATCGCCGAAATCGGCAAACTGCGCGAACAAGGCCGCTGACATGAGCGTATTCGAGCGTTTTCTCACCCTGTGGGTGCTGCTTTGCATCGTATGCGGCATTGCGCTCGGGCAATACTTTCCCGGCGTGTTTCAGGCTATCGGCAGCATGGAAATCGCACATGTCAACCTGCCGGTCGGGCTCTTAATCTGGGTCATGATCGTGCCGATGCTGGTAAAAATCGACTTCGGCGCACTGCATCAGGTTAAAGCCCACTGGAAAGGCATCGGCGTCACCCTGTTCGTAAACTGGGCGGTCAAACCCTTCTCAATGGCACTGCTCGGCTGGCTGTTCATTCGCCAGTTGTTTGCCCCCTGGCTGCCGGCCGAACAGCTCGACAGCTACATCGCGGGACTGATTCTGCTCGCCGCCGCCCCCTGCACCGCAATGGTATTCGTGTGGAGCCAACTCTCGAAAGGCGATCCGTACTTCACCCTGTCGCAAGTCGCCCTCAACGACACCATCATGGTCTTCGCGTTCGCCCCCATCGTCGCCTTGCTGCTGGGTCTCTCCAGCATCAGCGTACCGTGGGATACCCTACTGACCTCGGTACTGCTGTATATCGCGATTCCGGTTTTGCTCGCACAAGGCTGGCGCAAAATGCTGCTGGCCGGAGGCGAAGCCCGCTATCAGC
Source organism: Pseudomonadota bacterium (assembly GCA_040757065.1). GTDB lineage: Bacteria > Pseudomonadota > Gammaproteobacteria > Burkholderiales > Gallionellaceae > JBFLXR01. The sequence continues at coordinate 27,642 of JBFLXR010000016.1, read as the reverse complement.
GCGCCTTGCAACGTATCCAGCCATTCTCGATCTTCGCCCTGCTCGCCACCCTGGTGCTGCTGTTCGCCTTTCAGGGGCAGGCCATCTTGCGGCAGCCGCTGGTGATCGCCCTGCTGGCCGTACCGATTCTGATACAGGTGTTTCTCAATTCCGGCATTGCCTACCTGCTCAACCGCAAGCTGGGTGTGGCGCATTGCGTAGCCGCGCCCTCCGCGCTGATCGGCGCAAGCAATTTCTTCGAACTGGCGGTTGCCGCCGCCATCAGCCTGTTCGGCTTCGAATCCGGCGCGGCACTGGCTACCGTGGTCGGCGTACTGATCGAAGTGCCGGTCATGCTGATCGTCGTGCGCATCGTGAACGCCAGCCGGGCGTGGTACGACCAAAAGCCTATGACGCGCTAGTTATTTCGGCGGATTGAGCCCGCCCGACCAAAAGACTATGCTGTTTGTATGGTTATTCCGCAAAACACAGCGTCAGGAGGCAATCATGGATCTGAATCAGGCCATACAAGCGCACGGCGAATGGAAAATGAAATTCCGCATCGCCATCAACAAACAGGAAAACATGGATGTCGGCACCATCTCAGCGGATAACTGCTGCATGCTCGGCAAGTGGCTGTACGGCGAAGCCAGAACCCAATTCGGGAAACTGGATAGCCATGCCAACTGTCTCGCCAAGCACGCCGTCTTCCACCAAGAGGCGGGCAAGGTGGCGCAAGCCATCAATGCCAAGCGTTTCGGCGAGGCGGAGAACATGCTGAACGGCGACAGCACCTACAACAGGGCATCAAACGCCGTCGCGGCAGCGATTATGACGCTCAAGCGCGAAGCGCATTTATAAACCGGGCGGAAGGGTTGGCTCGATCTGCCCTTCGCAGAAATGCGGGCAAAAAAATGGCCACCGCAGGGTATAAGGGTTCTGGCAGTGGCCGAGACAGAGAGTGCAGGTGCATCATAACCGGAACCCGGAAAGCGTCCAGCCTATAGTGAAACGGGAAAATCCCTTACCTCTATTAGGCGAAACACTCACCTGCGACAATTTGTCGCACCCTGCGGCGACAGAAATCGACAGGTTAGTACTTGTTAACCATGTGACCTTCATGGTTATATAGCTCATCTCTAGGCTTTTCAGGGGAGGGTGCGATGAGCATGAAACCGATCTCCGAATTAATGACGCCGCAACCCGCCACAGTCAAGACGGATGCCGGTCTGGCCGATTGCGCTGCGTTTATGGAACAACGCCGCATCAGCTCGCTGATTGTGGAAGACGACGGGCTGCCGGTCGGCATTCTCACCGAACGCGACATTCTGCGCGCATTCAGCACCGCGCTGCCGCTGGAAACCCCCGCAGCCGAAGTCATGGGCAAACCGTTGGTAACCGTCGCGCCCGAAACCGACTACCGCACGGCTTATCATTTACTGGTGCGTCACAACATCCGCCATCTGGTAGTCGTTGACCCGGAGGGCAAAACCGCAGGCATCGTCAGCGAAACCGATTTCCGCCGCAAAGGCGGCGTAGAAGAATATGTCGGCCTGCGAGATGTCGCCAGCATCATGTCCGCCCATTACCAAAAGCTTCCGCCCTCCGGCACCGTAGCCGAAGCCGCCGAACTGATGGCGAAAACCCGCGAAACAGCCATTCTGATCGTAGAAAACGACACCCCGTCCGGCATCGTCACCGAGCGCGACATGGTCAAACTCTACCGCCGCGGAAAAGGCCAAACCGCGCTGCGCGACGTCATGTCCGCTCCGGTTGCCACCGTCTCGCCGCACCAGCCGGTAGTCGAAGCGGTGCAACACATGCAAAGCGGCGCATTCCGGCATCTGGCGGTCGTCAACAACGCCGGCCAACTGGTCGGCATGCTCTCCGAACACGACGTCGTCAAACAAACCGAAGGGCATTACGTCGAACTATTGCAAGCTGTCGTCCACTCGCAAGCCGAAGCACTGCACCACAAGCAGGCGCAAATCGACGAAATGGAAATGAAAATGACGCTGGCGGAAAGCGAAAACCGCTACCGCGCGCTGGTGGAAAATCTGCCGCAACGCATCTGGGTAAAAGACCGTTCGCTGAGTTACCTCTCCTGCAACCCCGCCGCCGCCCATCTGCTGGGACTGCACGCCCCGGACGAAATCGTCGGCCGCAACGACTACCAGTATTATCCGGTGGAGGCCGCCGCCCATCTGCGTAAAGAAGACCGGCGCGTTATCGACAGCGGCCTCACCCTGACCCGCGAAGAAAAATGTCCGCTGACCGACCGCTGGTTTCTGGTGACCCGCACCCCGTTGCGCGATGCCGCCGGCAAAATATCTGGCGTAATCGGCATTGCCGAAGACTTCAGCGCCCGCAAGCAAATGGAACGCGACCTGCGCGAATCGGAAGCCCGCTTCCGCACCATGACCGAAGCGCTGCCGATGCTAGTCTGGACGGCCGGCACCAGCGGCGACTGCAATTGGTTCAGCCCGGCTTGGCTGGCCTTTACCGGTCGCGCCATGGAACAAGAGACCGGCCAAGGCTGGCTGGAAGCAGTACACCCCGAAGACCAAGCCCGTATCCTCGGCCAATACGAGGCCAGCTTCGTCCGGCGCGAGCAATTCACGCTGGAATACCGCCTGCGCCACCGCAGCGGCGAATACCGCTGGCTGATCGACTCCGGCCAGCCCATTTTCGGCGAGGGGGACTTGTTTGTCGGCTACCTCGGTTACTGCATCGACATCACGGAACAACACCAGCGCGAGGATGAGCTGCGGCTGTCCCGCACCGTGTTCGACAACATCGACCAAGGCGTACTGCTTACCGACCGCAACTCCATCGTCGTCGCAGTCAACCCGGCGTTTTGCAGCATCACCGGCTACCAGCCCGACGAAATACTCGGCCGCACACCGCGCCTGCTTTCTTCCGGGCACCACGACCCCAGCTTCTATCAGGTCATGTGGGACGATTTGCTCGCCACCGGCAGCTGGCGCGGCAAAATCCGCAACCGGCGCAAAAACGGCAAAATCTACCCGGAATTTCTCTCTATCCGCGCCGTGCTGGACAGTAAAGGCGAAGTGCATCGCTACGTCGGCATTTTCTCCGACATCAGCGAAATCGAAGTGCAGGAAGAACGCATGCGCCACCTCGCCCACTACGACGCGCTGACCGACCTGCCCAACCGCACCCTACTCAACGACCGCATCACCCAGGTACACGTCCAGTCCCGCCGGGCTAAAGAGCGCTACGCTCTCCTTTTCATCGACCTCGATGAATTCAAACCCATCAACGACCGCCTCGGCCACAACACCGGCGACGCGCTGTTGCAGGAAGTCGCCAAACGACTCACCGCCACCCTCCGCGAAGCCGACACCGCCGCACGTGTCGGCGGCGACGAATTCGTCGTACTGTTGCCCGGCATCGGAGAAATCGAAGACGCCCGCGCCGTCGCGGAAAAACTCCTCGCCGCGCTCGGCGAGCCGCTGGAAATCGGCGGACTCAAGCTACACATCTCGGTCAGCATCGGCGTTGCGGTCTACCCGGAACACGGCGATGACGAACGCGTTCTGATGAATCATGCCGATCAGGCCATGTACCTCGCCAAACAGAGCGGCAAGAACCGTATTGCGGTGTTCAACAGCCCCCCGTTTCAATATTTAGCCATTTAGCATAAAAACGCAATCTTACGCTTGCGCGAGGTAAATTTTCGCGCCATCATTAGCACACCGGCTATGCATTCTTGGCCGGATTGTTATTTCAGGCACGGAGAATTATGGTAATCGCTCAAGTCATCAAGTGGAATGCGCCGCCGGACATGTACGCCTGGAAATTCCCTACCGAGGAAATTTCCAACTGGTCGCAACTGCTGGTCAACGAATCGCAGGAAGCGGTCGTCGTCAGCAACGGACAGATGGAAGGGCCCTTCGGCCCCGGCCGCCACGCGCTCGGCACCGAAAACATGCCCGTGCTTTCCGGTATGCTGGGCAGCGCTTTCGGACGCTCGCCGTTCACGGCGGAAGTCTGGTTCGTCAACCGTGCTATTGCGCTGGACGTGAAGTGGGGCACCAGCGAACCCATCCAGTTGCAAGATCCGAAGTACAACATCATGCTGCCGGTGCGCGCTTTCGGGCAATACGGCCTGCAAATCGAGCACACCAAAAAATTCCTCGTCAAACTGACCGGCACCCTGCCCGTCTTCAGCCGCGAGCAACTGGTATCCTATTTCCGCGGGCTGATGCTGACGCGGGTGAAAGACGCCATCGCCAAACGCATCGTGCAGCAACGCATCTCGATACTGGAAATCTCCGCCTCGCTGTCGGACATTTCCGAGGCTCTGCGCAATGAAATCACGGCGGAAATGGCGGAATACGGCCTGCGGCTGGTGTCGTTCTACGTCAATTCGATCAACACGCCGGAAGACGATCCCGCCGTGCAGAAACTCAAGGCCGCACTCGCCAAGCGCGCTGAAATGGACATTCTTGGCTATACCTACCAGCAAGAACGCTCGTTCGACACGCTCAATCTGGCGGCGAACAACGAATCCAGCGCCGGCGCACCGCTGATGGGCGCGGCGATGGGGCTGGGCATGGGCATGCCATTCGGCCAGATGATCGGGCAGGCGATGGGACAGGCTGCGCTGCACATGCAGCCCGGCCTCTCAGTATCGCCCGCTCCGACACCCGCCGCCGCACCGCAAGGCATGGCCTGCGACAAATGCGGTACGCGGGTACTGCCCGGCGCGCGTTTCTGCCCGCACTGCGGCGATCCTTTCGTCGGCTGCCCGTCCTGCGGTGCGGACAACTCTGCCGACGCACCGAACTGCACGTCTTGCGGCAAACCCATGCCGCAAAAATGCAACCAGTGCGGCGGCGAAGCTCCCGGCGGAGTGCGGTTTTGCCCGCATTGCGGCAATAGCCTTCTAAAAACCTGCACCGGCTGCCAGACGCCGGTTGCGCCCGGCAGCAAATTCTGCGGCGCTTGCGGCACTCCGATCTGAGGTTCGTCACCATGCAATCCACTCAACGCGGCAACACACTCATCATCGCAGCCATGCTGACCGCCACCCTCGTCGTCACGGCGGCAGTCGCCCTGCTGGCCTATCCGGCCGCCTCCCCCAAAGGCGCACCCTTCTGGCTGTCGCTGGTCGCACTGCTGTTCGCGGAAACTACGCTGTTCGTCTTTCCGCTCTACCACAGTCGCAGCGGTAACAGCAGCAAAAGCGCCGCCTTCGCTTTCGGTCTCGGCATGCAAACGCTGCCGCTGCTGTATGCCGCCGGAGTGCTCGGCGTCAGCCTGCTGAGCGGGCTGGGCAGCCAGACTTATGAAATCGCCGGCTTTACGCTCGGCTCACCGATCTCGCTGGCGGTGTTTCACCTGATCTGGTTCTTGCTGTTCTTCCTGATCGCCGCCGCCGGGAAAATCGGTGCGGGCCATGTCGATTCGCTGGCAGCCGAACGCAGAGTACAGCGTGCCGGACACCAGCAACTACGGCAGGCCGTCGAAACGCTCTACAGCCATGTCAGCCTGCACCCGGCGGAAGCCTGCAAGCCGCTGATCCGAGAAATCGCTGCGCTGCGCGAGGCGGTGCAATTCGCCGCTGCCGAAACCCTACCCGGCACGGAAGGCCACGACAGCGATGTGCTGAACGTCTTGCGCGGCCTGCATACCGAGTGCCAAACGCTCGGCGAACTGCCCGAAGCCCAGCACCTTGACCGTCTGCTGAGTAAGACGCGCGAAGCGCTCAGCCTGCTCGGCCTGCGCGAAGATGCCATCAAGGCGGCGCGCAGCACACTGTAAGGAAAGCACATGGAATGCACAAAATGCGGCGCGGATAGCTCCGCCCATCTTACGCTCTGCGAATACTGCGGCACCGCACTGCCGCTCGCGGCGCAAGCAGCAACTTATGCCTTCCCCGGCGTACAAGGCGCGCAACCCTTCGTCGTCGCGCAGCTTGCCGACCCCGCTTCGTCGCGTTCGGGCTGGCTCGGCATGTCGCCCTACTACCAGGCCGCTTTCGGCGAACTCGACCGCAGCGGCGGCAGCTATTTGTTTCACTGGAACTGGGCCGCCTTCTTCGGCAATTGGCTCTGGTTTCTGGCAAAAGGCATGGTGATTCATGCCTTAATGCTCAATCTCTTTTTAATATTCTGCGCACTGTACGATGCACCGGTCGGCGGACTGTTCCTCATCATGCTGTATGCCGGAGGCTTTGGCACCTACTTCAACTACAAGCATCAGCTGCGCTTACGCGCCGTCAACTGAACCTCATCAAAAACAGGAAAAATGACTATGAGCGAAACAAACGAATTAATCTGCCCGGGCTGCGGCGCCGGACACAACGGACTGGAAACGTTCTGCGGCTATTGCGGGGTGCAACTGAAAGACCCTGAAGAAGTACCCGCCACTTTAGAGAATTCTGGAAAAACCGATCAGCTCGAAAAAAGAAAGCGTGTCAAGCAAGCCCTGGAGATCCCCGACCCGGAAGGCTGGCAGGAAATGTCGCCGTATTACCAGAAACTCTTTCTGGCTTATGACGCCAACGGCGGCAAGTCTGTTTCCGGCGACTGGAATACCGCTGCCTTTTTCTTCGCCCCGTTCTGGATGATCTCTAAGAACATGCTTGGTCAAATGATCGGCTACATGCTCTTTCTGGTGCCGTTCGCCGGAATCGGCTATCTGATTATGTCTAAAACACCGCTTGCAGACCAATTAGCGGGTTGGTATTTCGTCCTTATGCTGATTTGCGGCAACATCGGCAACCACACTTACTACAGCATGCTGAAAGAAGAGAAGTTCCGCAGGCTGGGTATCATTACCGATTGAAGACCGGGGGCGAACACGCCCCCGTGAGCTATGCGTTCCCGCTCCACTCGCCGTTGAGGTAGGCGAGCATGTCGTGCTTGATGACCTCGAACTCCGATTCGTCGAGTTCGAGAAAGCTCAGCACCGGCTGGCTGAAATGCAGCCATTCGTCGGGCTTTTTGCAGAGGTATTCGTCCACCACGCATTCGGCCATATGGATCAGCGCAATGAGATGACAAACCACTGGCTGGTGACCGACGCATTCTTCGAAAATCGTTTGGTCGTGATGATGCAAAATGGCCTTGCACACGTGCGGCGGCAGTTGCCAGGTACGCGCCAGCAAATGCCCGACCACGGCGTGGTCGGTTGCGTAATGGTGGTCTTCGACGCGGTGAATAAAGCGCCCTTCCGTGCATTCGCGCATCAGGCGCTCGCGGTAATCGGGAAATTTCAGCATCATCACCGGCACGCCGCAATCGTGGAACAGGGCGGTGATATAGGCATCCTGCGGGGCGGCGCCCGGCACGCGGGAGGCCAGTTTCTCGGCGGCGCGCGCGGTCAGCGCCGAGCGTTCCCAGAATTTTTCGAAGCGTTGCGTATTCGGCTCGATACTTTGCTGCATCGCCACCGTTTGCACCAGAATAATGGCCTCGTCGAGGCCGACCGCCTCGACCGCCTCTTGCACCGAAGAGAGTTTCCGCCCGCTCTGGCCGAGCCGGGTATTGCACAATTTCAGCAGGGGGGCGGCCAATCCGGCGTCGCGACTCATCAGATCGACCAGCCGCTGGGGATTCATATTCTTGCGCCCGACCTCACGCACGGCGGTAATCAAAATTTCCGGGCACGGCGGAATGCCGATGCTGCGCACGATTTGTTCGGCAACCAACTCCGAGGCCGACGTCCCGGATGCGGTATGCAAGTCTCCCATTTGCAGCCCCTTCTTATCGTTTTAGTGCGATTTTTTCCAAGCGGTATTTTTACCACAAGTCTTGCGCATGCAGCGAAGTTTTTCGCGGACTGGCGGCAAAAAGCTTAGGGAAACCCTGCATCGATCAGGGGTATGCGGACGCGCGGAATCAGCCCAGAGCGCCGATGACTTCATTGACTTGCAGAACCAGCGTCTCGGCTTCGTCCGGTTCAATGCCGATCGCCTCCCACTCGCTGGGCGCGATTTCCGGCACCACGAATTCGGTCATCCCGTAGGAAGGCATCAGCTTTTCCGACAAATGCACCAGATTAGCCAGCGGCCAAGCCGCTTCCGCCGCCTGATCGTAGGGCCGGTGATGGTAACGCAGCACCGCCTCGATCTCCTCCGGCAAATTCCACTGACGCGCAAGCTCGGCCCCCAGCTCGGCATGACCTATGTCGATCACTTCGGCCTCGACCTCGGTGACCGGCCGTTCCGGGTGGGCTTCCAGTTGGGTATGCAGTGCGTCGCTCAGCTCGGGTGCAATGTGCTCCAGCACCATATAGCCGATGTCGTGCAGCATGCCCGCCAAATGAAGCTCTTCGTCGCTCGGCCGGGCCGAACGGTGCATATGGCCGGCGATTACGCGCATGATAGCCACGATGCCGAAGCCGTGCGTCCACAACCGTTGCTTATCCAGCTTGCCTTTATGCTGCCCCACCAGCGACGACATCAGCGCAATGCTCAGCGCCACCGAGCGAGTACGCGTCAGCCCGATCAGCATAATCGCATCCACTGCAGAGGCCACTTTGCGATTCGAACTGAAAGCGGAAGTGTTCGCCATGCCGATCAGGCGTGCGGAAATTTGCGGATCCTGCTCGATCAGGCGCACCAACTCCTGTTCGCCCTTTTCGCTGTCCAGATCGAGAGCGAGAATTTTCTGGGCGATTTGCGGCATCGCAGGCAGGGTATCGAGACGACCGACGGCCTCTCGGAGATTGATTGCGGGACTCATTGCACTCCATGAGCAATCCATGCGGATCGCCGAATTCTATAGTTAGCGCCATTTTAGACCGAAATTCGCACCGGCGGACAGCAAAATTCTATAGCAAAATCTTTCGTTGCCGCCTAGCGGAAAATTCTTGTTGTTTCGGAGCGGGTTCTTTATAGTAACCGGGTACCTTCCTTCGGAGCCGTACCATGTCCATCACGCCAGCGAATGCGCCGGGCAGTCACTGCATCAGCCTTTACGATGTGGTGGAACTCCTGATGCAAGGCAAAAGCGAAGCGGAAATTCTGCAGATTCACCCCTGCCTGCATGCGGAGGATGTACGCGCCTGCGCCGAGTATGCCGCCCGCAACGAACACAACCCCCGCTGGGCGTGGAAAGCACGTTCGATTCAGATTAAGGCGCGTTAACGCATTCTAAAGCGAGACTGCGGCGCTTAGCCCTGCCGCCAGCCGGGAAAAGGCTGGCTCGCCGGCGCCCTCCGGCTGCAAGGTCGCGCCGACATCCAGTTGCGGGTAGTGCTGCTGCATCGAACGGGTATAGGCCGGATCGTAATGCTGCACCAGCAACGCCTCCACCAGCCCGTCCCAATCGCCCGCATCGGCTTTGGCATCCCACTCCGCAACCCGCTCCCGCCCGTAGCGGACGACCAGCGGACGCAGCGCCTGTTTCAGCAAATCCGGCTGCGCGAGAAAATGCGCGTATTCCTCTTTCAGCAGCGCCACCCGCACCGGCAACGGCGTTTCCAGCCGCAGACAAGGTGCAACGTACATCGCATTCAACACACTCTCCGGCACATGCAAGGCCCCCACCTTACGGCTTTCCGCCTCCACATACACCGGGCGCGCCGCACTGAACTGGCGCAGCTTGCTCCACACCAGCGTCTCGAACCATTTCTGCGCCGGCTGCCCCTGTCCCGGCAAATGCCCGAGCAGCGAACCGCGGTGCGCCGCCAGCGCCTCCAGATCGAGCACTTGCTCCCCGGCCGCTTCCAGCGCGCGCAGCAGACGACTCTTGCCGCTGCCGGTGGGGCCGCACAGCACCCGCCACTGAAAGGCCGAAGGCTTGGCATGCAGATCGGCAATCACCGTGCGGCGGAACGTCTTATATCCGCCATCCAAGCGGCAGGCATCCCAACCGATTTCCCGCAAAATATGCGTCAGCGAACCGCTGCGCTTACCGCCGCGCCAGCAATACACCAAAGGACGCCAGCTTTTCGGACGGTCGAGCAAATGCTGTTCCAGATGGTCGGCGATATTGCGCGCGATCAGCGCCGCACCCAGCTTCTTGGCTTCGAAGGGCGACACTTGACTGTACAGCGTCCCCACGCGGGCGCGCTGTTCGTCGTCCAGCACCGGCAAATTGATCGCACCGGGCAAATGATCCTCGGCGAACTCGCTGGGCGAGCGCACGTCGATCAGCGCATCGAATTCGCTCAACTGCGCCACATTGGCGAGCATGTAATCTTTCATGGCAACATATCCCGTTCAAGCCAGCGGTAGTATCATACCAGCAACCGAAAGAACCGTATGAACAGCGAAATCAAACTCACCCAACTCTCGCACGGCGGCGGCTGCGGCTGCAAAATCGCACCGGCCGTCCTCTCCGACATTCTGGCGACCATGCCCGCCGCACAGCCCTTCGCCGACCTGCTGGTCGGCACGGAAAACAGCGACGATGCCGCCGTCTACCGGCTCAACGACCAACAAGCCATCGTCGCCACCACCGACTTCTTCATGCCCATCGTCGACGACCCGTACGACTTCGGCCGCATCGCCGCCACCAACGCCCTCTCCGACGTCTACGCCATGGGCGGCAAACCGATACTCGCCCTCGCCATCGTCGGCATGCCGGTCGGCAAACTGCCGGTGGAAACCATCCGCCGCATCCTCGAAGGCGGTGCAGACGTCTGCAAAGCAGCCGGCATTCCCATCGCGGGCGGCCACTCCATCGACGCCCCCGAACCGATTTACGGCCTCGTCGCCCTCGGCGTCGTCCACCCGCAACACACCAAACGCAACGACCGCGCCCAGCCGGGCGACATCCTCATCCTCGGCAAACCGCTCGGCATCGGCATCCTCAGCGCCGCCCTCAAAAAAGGCACCCTCAGCGCAGAAGGCTACCGCACCATGCTGCACCACACCACCCAGCTTAACCGCATCGGCGCCGAACTGGCCGAACGCGACGGCGTCCATGCCATGACCGACGTCACCGGCTTCGGCCTGCTCGGCCACCTGCTGGAAATGTGCCGCGGCGCAAAACTCGGCGCCCAGCTCGACTTCGACCGGCTGCCCCTGATCGCCGAAGCCGTCGAACTCGCCCGCCAAGGCGCCGTCACCGGCGCCTCCGCCCGCAACTGGCAAAGCTACGGCGAAGCCGTCACCCTCGCCCCCCGCATTGCCCAATGCCAGCAAAACCTGCTCACCGACCCGCAAACCAGCGGCGGCCTGCTCATCGCCTGCCGCCCGGAGGAAGCCCCCGACATCCTCGAACGCTTCCGCGCAGCCGGCTTCGGCGACGCCTGCACCATCGGCGAACTCGAAACCGGCGCTGTGCGCATCACCGTAGAATAAACCCCAAACAAAACGGGCGTCCGCAGACGCCCGTTTAATCCTCCTTGCTTACCGCTTTCAGTGTGCAGCCGCTTCCTTGCACTCGATCTTCGGCGTCACGACACGGTGGCTCTCCGTATCCTCGACCCACACCGCCGCATAACCGTCGCGGAACTCGCCCTGCACCGCGTAGTGCCGCCCGGCTTCCGGGACGAATTCCACCGTCCCCGACACAGCCTGCACCACCTGCGTCGCATCCATCAGCGAAGGGGCATACATCGCCTGACCGGCAATCGTGAACCGCCCGCTTTGCGCCGGCACCGCACGCACCTTCATCGGCGGCGGCATGTACAAAGTCCGCCCGCGGTTCGCCCGCAGCACCTCGGCCCGGCTATTCGCCACCTTCCGGTCGTTCACCGCCTCGACATAAAACACATTCGCCTTGCGCGGCCCCAGCGTCTGCTGCGTATCCGCCAGCATCGCCGTCGGCCCGGCATACCCCTCCGGCACAGCAGGCGACAACCCCGTGCAAGCGCTCAACACCCCCGCCAACAGCACAACCGACCAGCCCCTGCTTAGCATCGCACCCTCCCGCTCAAACCGGCATCGGCTTCCCGTCGTTCAGATTCAGCCAACCCTTCGCCACCCGGTAAATCAGCCACACCGCATTCGCAAATAAAATCGCAAACCCGACCAGCACCACCACCAGCAGCGCCCCGACCACCGACCACAACAGCCCGAACCAAAACGTGCGAATCTGCCAGCGGAAATGACTCTCCAGCCACGTCCCCGCCACCTCCTCACGCTTAATGTAATTCAGCACAATCCCCACCAACGCCGTCACCCCGAAAAACCACGACAACGCATACAGCGCATACACCGCCGTCGTCACATTTTTCAGCGATTGCATTTGCATATCCGTCGGCACGGGTTGCAGTTCGTCACTCATAGTCATCCACTCGCAAAAGATCGGTCGAATCAATGTACCGGGATAGCGCGGGGAACGCAACTACCGCCCCGCGACACATGACGCACAGCCTATTTCAGAATATAGCTGGCAAGCACACTCTGCACTTCGTAAATACTCAACTTCTTATTGAACTGCTTTTGTATCGGCGCAGCCATGCCGGAAATCCAAATCTTCAACTCCGCATCCAAATCGAACGTCCCAGCCGTTTCGATACTGAAGTGCGTAATGCTCTTATACGGAATCGAATGGTAATCCACCTTACTGCCGGTCAGCCCCTGCTTATCCACCAAAACAAAACGCTTATCCGTAAACACAAAATAATCGCGAATCAACTGATACGCATGCTCCACCCGCTCACCGGGCGTCAAAATCTGCGCGAACTCCTCCTGAATCTTCGCAGGATCAATCTTCGAAGCATTCCCCAACATCCCATCCAGCAAACCCATAAAATCTCCTCACTTGTTTAGCGTTGACCGACCTTCGCCGCACCACTCGGCTCGACCACATTCGGCAAGCGCATCTTAGCAACCCGCACGCTGCCTGCCACCTGGTAAATTCGCTAGGTTTCGAATCGAAACCGATTCGGGATAATACGTGTAAGGCACAACAAAATTAATCGTTGGCAAACGAAGTACACCGTTCAAACACTATGGAGATAAGATGAAAAACAAGGGATACGTCGCTCTGCTAGATGTGCTCGGTTTTTCCGCGCTAATTTCTTCTGATTCAAATGGGGAAAAAATCGCAGCGTACGTTAGCAAGATAGAATCTATCGTCGATAAGCATTGTAAAAATTCTCCAAGCAAGCAGATTGAATTCGTGATCTTCTCGGACAGCATTGTGCTCACCACAGGTTCGGATGAAGACGCGTTACGGGAATTGATCACGCTTTGTTCGAAATTGCTTTACGAAATGCTATGCGATGAAATCGCGTTGCGCGGCTGTATTTCTTACGGTGCTTACATAAGAAAAAATACAGCTGCCGGCACATTCGTAGCAGGACGAGCCATCATTGACGCATACCAGTTTGAAACCAAACAAAACTGGGTAGGCATTATGCTCTCACCGACCGTCATCAGGCGGGTTCCCAATCTTAAAGACCGGTGTAGCTTACCCCTGCACCACAGAAATGATGATCCCAATGGCTTGAGAAACCTACCATGGGGTGCATTTGTACAACCCCATGCCGCCATTCCATTCCATACTGCATCGCCTTTCGAGGATAGCGGTTATGGAGGCTTTGCCATCCTCCCATCCAATGGCGATTTAAGCAACTTACATGCTTACCTAACCAGCTTGCGAACCAGCATGGAAAAACTGCAAACTTTGAAATCTTTTGCCCCTGACCCTGCTGCTCAAAAGAAATACCAAAACACGTACAATTGGTTAAACAATCCCCCCATGCCTTTGGCAACAGGCTATATTCAAAGCATCCAAACCGCCATTCAGCAAGGATTATTAAGTTGGCCTTAAGTTAGCTCGCCCTTCACCCCAACACCTACCCCACCCGCACCATCAGCCCTTTGAGGTAGGCGCCTTCGGGGAAGTTGAGGGCGACGGGGTGGTCGGGGGCGGCGTGCAGGCGGTGGACGATGCGGGCTTCGACGCCGGCATCGAGGGCGGCACCAGCGATGATTTTCTGGAACAGGTCTTCGTCGATGCCGCCGGAGCAGGAGTAGGTGGCGAGCAGTCCGCCCGGGTGCAGGAGTTTGAGGCCGAGCAGGTTGATGTCTTTGTAGCCGCGCGCGGCTTTTTCGGCGAAGGCGGCGGTAGGGGCGAATTTGGGCGGGTCGAGGATGATGAAGTCGAATTTGCGGCCTTGGTCGCGCAGTTTGCGCAAGGCGGTGAAGACGTCGGCGCATTGCCATTCGGCGCGGTCGTCGTTCAGGCCGTTCAGTGCGGCGTTGCGTTGCGCCAGTTGCAGGGCGTCTTCCGAAGCGTCGATAGAGAGGACGCTTTTCGCGCCGCCGCGCAGGGCGTAGAGCGAGAAGCCGCCGGTGTAGCAGAAGCAGTTGAGCACTTCTTTGCCCGCCGCCAGTTGCCCGGTCAGGGCGCGGTTGTCGCGCTGGTCGAGATAGAAGCCGGTTTTTTGTCCGGCGGCGACATCCACCGCGAAACGCAGGCCATGTTCGGTGATTTCCAGTGCATCCGGCAGCGTGCCGCGCAGCACGCCGCAACGCGGCGGCAGACCTTCCAGTTCGCGCACGTCGGCATCGGAGCGTTCGTAGATGCAGGCCGGGGCGCACAGCGCTTGCAGCGCATCGGCCAGCACGTCGCGCCAGCGTTCCGCACCGCCGGTCGAAATCTGCATCACCAGCACATCGCCGTAGCGATCGACCACCAAGCCGGGCAGACCGTCCGATTCGCCATGCACCAACCGCATGCCGTTGCCCGCTTCGGCAACGCCCAGATCGGCGCGCAGGGCGAGCGCGGTTTCCAGTTTGCGGCGGAAGAAGGCAGCATCGATGGTTTCGTCCGCCCGCCACGACCACACCCGCCCGCTGATTTGCGACTGGCCGTTATACGCTGCCCAGGCGAGAAAACCGCCGGTCGCATCGCACACTTGCACGGTATCGCCGTCGGCCGCTGTGCCCTCCAGTCGCTCGACCGCACCGTTAAAAACCCACGGGTGGCGGCGGTGCAGCGATTTCTCGCGCCCGGCTTTCAGGATGAGGTGCGCGCCGTCGAACGGCACCACCGGGGCGGCGGCGAAAGCGGCCTCCTGACGCGCAGGACGGCGTTGTTGCGGACGGCGGGAAGGGCGAGTATGCGGGCGTTTCTGGTTCATGATTTTTTCTTTGCGCGCGGGTGCGCGTCGTCGTAAATTTTACTGAGATATTGAAAATCGAGGTGGGTGTACACCTGCGTGGTGGAAATGCTGGCATGGCCGAGCATTTCCTGCACGGCGCGCAAATCGCCGCTGGATTGCAGCACATGGGTGGCAAACGAATGGCGCAACTGGTGCGGATGCACGCGGTGCGTCAGCCCTTGCCGGAGGCTCCATTGCTCCAACTGCCGCTGCACGGTGCGCGGACTGATGCGCTTGCCGTTCTTGCCGACGAACAAGGCCGTCTCGCCGACATCGGCACATTGCGGGCGCTGTTGCAGCCAGCTTTGCAGGGCGGCGATGGCATGACTGCCCACCGGCACCAGCCGGGTTTTATTGCCCTTGCCGGTCACACGCACCGAGCCATCGGCAAGATCGAGGTCGATCGGGTCCAGCCCCACCAGCTCGGACAAGCGCAAGCCGGAAGAATAGAACAGCTCGAACATCGCCTGATCGCGCACATCCAGCGGGGTTTCCGGCACGATATCCACCAGACGCACCGCCTCATCCGGCGAGAGGGCATGCGGCAGGGTTTTCGGAGTTTTCGGCGCACGCAGGCCGACGCAGGGGTTATCTGCATAGCCGTGTTCGCGCAGCAGATAATCGTAAAACCCGCGCCAGGCCGACAGCAGCCGGGCAAGACTGCGCCCGCTTAGCCCTTTACCGTGCAGTTGCGCGATGAAGCGGCGGATTTGATGGCTTTTAATGTCGCGCAGCGCCGCTTCGCCCGCCAGCTCGAACAAGCGGCGGATGTCGCGGGCATAGTTGCTGGCGGTGTGTTCGGAGTAGCGGCGCTCGTGGCGCAATTGCGCGAGATAGCCTTGCAGCAAGGCGGCATTGTCTCGCGCTCCGGTCATTACAGATTGGGCTGAACGGCGGCGCTCACCACATCGGCGATGCGTTGCAGGAACATGGTGCCCATTTCCGGATAGAAGCGCTGCGGGTCTTCGCTCGCCATCACCAGCAGGCCGGAAGACTGCTCGCCGGCGCGCAGCGGCAAATAGGCGAACGAACGCAGGTGCGGCGCGAATTCGCCGAACCATTCCTGCACCTCATGCACCGCGTGATGCGTACAAGACGGGGCGGTTTGCTGATCGGCAAAGGCCAGCAATTCGACGCTGGGCGGGGTGTCTTTCCAGACGCGGATTTCCGCATGCGGAATCTCGAAAATTTCGCGCAGCGACTGCACCGAAGTGCGCTTCACGGCATCCAGATCGCGCGCGGCGAACAGCGTCAGCACATAGCGATGCACCTTTTCCTGCAACGCCTGATTTTCGCGGGCGTATTCGATCAGCGCATGCACTTCGTGCACCGTTTTTTCCAGCGCGCGGTTCTTCTCGCGCAGCGCCAGCAGCTGCCGTTCGGACAGCGAAATGGTGCGTCCGCCGTAGGGATGCGGAATCGTTATTTCCGCCAGCATCGGCGCATACGCCTCGAAGAATTCGGGGTGATCCTGCAAATACTGCGCGATGTCTTCTGCCTTTATCATCGACTTTAAATCCTCAAAGATTAATTTCGCCTTCGAATACCGTAATCGCCGGGCCGGTCATCATCACCGGCTGGCCTTCGCCCGCCCAGCTGATCGAAAGATTGCCGCCGTGCGTAACCACCAGCACTTGCTCATGGTCGAGCAGTCCGCGGCGAATCCCCGCCACCACCGCCGCGCACGCGCCCGTGCCGCAGGCCAGCGTTTCGCCCGCCCCGCGCTCGTACACGCGCAACCGGATATGCGTACGATCCACAATCTGCATAAAGCCCGCATTCACCCGCTTGGGGAAACGCGGATGGCGCTCGATCAGCGGCCCTTGCGTTTCGACCGGCGCAGACTGCGCATCCTCCACCACCTGCACCGCGTGCGGATTGCCCATCGACACCGCCGTAATCTGCACGGTTTCGCCGCCCACCTGCAGCGGCTGAATCACCGCATCGCTGTCGCTCTCGAATGGAATGCGCGCAGGCTCGAACACCGGCGCGCCCATATTCACCGTTACCCGGCCGTCTTCTTCCAGCCGCGGCGAAATCAGCCCGCTCTTGGTTTCCACCACAATCTGCCGCTTCTTGGTCAGCCCCTTATCGTGGACAAAACGCACAAAACAGCGCGCCCCGTTGCCGCACTGCTCCACCTCGCCGCCGTCGGCATTGAAAATACGGTAACGGAAATCGGCATCGGCTTGCTGGGCCTGCTCCACCAGCAAAATCTGATCGCAGCCCACCCCGAAATGGCGGTCGGCCAAAAAGCGCAACTGCTCCGGCGTGAGCGCGATGGACTGGCGGATACCGTCCAGCACCACAAAATCGTTACCCGCACCGTGCATTTTGGTGAATTTCAACAGCATGTCCTGCAACCTCGAATCAGAACGCCGCGCCGCGCGCGGCCTCGCAATCCGGCAAGTCTATCACGCAGCGCAAAGCTGCACATAATCGCGATACATACAGCGGTTCATCACCACCTGCATCCCCGCCGTCTGCGCCCGCAACGCCGCCGCCTCATGCACCACCCCGTCTTGCAGCCACAAGCGCGGAATCTTCAGCTTGATGCAGCTCTCTACAATCGCCGGCACATACTCCGGCGCGCGGAACACCTCCACCACATCCACCGGAAACGGAATACTCTCCAGATCGGGATACGCCTGCTCGCCCAGCACCTCGCTCACCCCCGGCCGCACCGGCACAATGCGATAGCCGAAACCCTGCAGCGCATGCGCCACCCGGTAGGCCGGACGCGTCGGATTCCCGCTCAGCCCCACCACCGCAATCGTGCGCACCTCGCGCAGCAAAGCGCACACCTCATCAGATGTCGGATAGATAGAATGCATAGCGTAACAATACCACCTTTTACCAAACATGGCGCGAACCCCGCCGAAACGCTATACTGCGCACCCGCAACGCGCTCGTAGCTCAGTTGGATAGAGTATTGGTTTCCGAAGCCAAGGGTCGTGGGTTCGAATCCCGCCGAGCGCGCCACAGCTTTCAAATAAAACGGACACCCGAGGGTGTCCGTTTTTTCTTCCCCAAAAAGCGCAAACCTAGCAGAGTTGTTAGGTGGCGAAATTCGGTTTTTTGGCGGCTTACCGTGCTAGCTCAATACACGCGCGGTGTTTGCCTAGCCGTTCTCGTAAATGCCGATAGCAACAGCACTCAACGGCACAGCAATCGCCTCTTGCCAGGGAGCGAACTTGAGCGCAAGGTTAGAGCGGCTGGTTAAGCCGTTCTTCGCACCGGCCTAATGATTTCATTCGATGACAACGGCCGTGCCACTGGCAGAAACCATTAGCATACTGCCGTTTTTCCCAATAATTTCGTAGTCCAAGTCCACTCCGACTACTGCGGTTGCGCCCAGATGGCTTGCTCTTTCCTGAAGTTCTTCAAGTGCGATAGCGCGAGCTTTTTGTAGTTCGCGTTCATAGGTCGCAGACCTTCCGCCAACGATGTCACGAATGCTGGCGAAAATATCTTTAAACACGTTCGCGCCAAGAATTGCCTCACCTGCGACCACACCACAATACTTGGTGATCTTCTTTCCTTCGACTGTTGGTGTTGTAGTGATGATCATTTGCTTCCTTCTCCGATGAATGAAAGGGGTACAGACTGCTTGCGTGGTGACGGTCTAACGTGGAGCAGCGGGGTGCGCCGCTTGCGACGCGCCCCGCTTGGCCGCAATGTTAGATTGTCGTTCATATATCCACAGGTTTCCAGTATAAACTCCCGAGCGCTATGCCCACACTAAAAGCATTTGCCAAAGCTAGCCAAGAAAAGGTCTGGCAGCAATATCGACACCAGATGGTGACCAAGCCTCTAGCTCAGAGAGCTTGCCATCACGCCCTAGCAAGGCAACACCAACCACAGCGAGCAACAATATTGAGAGAGTTGATCTCGGACAGCCGTGATGGCGCCTCGCGCTCCAGCAAAAATGTAATTAGTTGCCGCTCTTCCGAAGAAAGAGGCCTTTGATACGGGATGGAGTATGGAGTGTCAACCACGAAGCAACCTAACAGTTATTAGGTGTTTAGTATTTATCACGGATACACCTCCAACTTTCGTCAGTCCAACCAAAATCGGACTTAAAGAAAAAAACAGCATTGCTCTGATTTAGTAGCTCGCGAGCTTCCAAGGTGAAGTTATGTGCGACAGCTACAATTGGCTCCTTTCGATATTGCGCTTTTGAAAGGGCTTTGGAAAGGACCTTTGAGTCAACAATTGAAGTGGACGCACCCCTCATACCTGGAAATGCAATTACAGTATACAGCCTGTCCTTCAAGCGCTGCCTGTCTACTACCTCTTGGAATTCATGCGATACCTTCCGCACCACCTCTGAGGCTGGAACATCATGAAATATGTGTGGTTTTAATGGCATACGCGAAAGGCACCTAACGTTTGAATTAAGGGGCGTCGCATGGCGTCCCGCTTGGCCGCAATGTTAGATTGTCGTTCATAGATCCACAGGTTTCCAGTATAAACTCCCGAGCGCTATGCCCACACTAAAAGCATTTGCCAAAGCTAGCCAAGAAAAGGTTTTCTTTGTAAGTGGCAGTTTGAAAAACCTCTTCAAAACGTAGCTTTCGAGCAACGCATTGATGAGGCAAGCAAAGACAAAGGTAGCTGCCAAGTAATGGGGTTGAAGGTGCCCATGTTGAACAAATGATAGAAAGCCAAACCCGGAAAAACTTCCCACACGATGCCCGCCAGGGGAATTAGCAGCACACCAAGCAAGGCAGAAGCTGTATTTGCTGCGATGTCAGCCAACAATGCTTGTTTGGGCGATAGCGAGAACACTTTCCAGATAAAAAAGAACTCGGCCATAAGGCCCAGACCGATAGCCCACCACGAAAACAATCTTGTTTCCAGATAGAGCGCTGGCCAGACAACATCGGCCTGCGCTGGTAATGATGCCAACATGGCTGATAGCAACAAAAGAAGGCGAAAGACCATTGGCTGAGCAACCTAACGTGGAAGTGAGCGGCCTGCGCGGCTTTTCACGCAGGTCGCCTCGAACGCAGGGTTAGACGTACGTTGTTCTTTCATGACCGACTGTAAACCTTGATATTGAAACCCTCTTCTGGCTGAGGCGGTTTAAAGAACAAATTGTAATTGCCGCCCCCAAAATGCCGAAGAAGACCTTCAAGAGCTTATTGCCACGCACAGTCGCGGCTTGCCCATAAGCGAAGAGATGCTGCCCTAGTTATTCGTAGCTCCATGTCATCGCGGTATGCCTAACAGTTATAGCCGTCATAGGTCAGCAACCAACCTGATCAGGCGTTCCTGTGAGGTTGAGGGGCTTCGGAATCTTTGCCTTCACAACTCTTGCGCGAGCCCACGGAGCATTACAATCAACACCAACAATGTAGTTTCCGAGCAAGAATTTCCCCTCCGCCTTTACTATCTTGATCTCCTTGTGAAGAAGCTTAGTCATCACGCTGCTTTCAACAGCCATCTTCAAAACTTCAGTTTCGTTCTCTAGGTCGATTTGCTTAACCGGGTAGCTCTCGAAGTACGGCAGCATCTTTATCGATGCCGCGTCGGGAAGCAACCGAATATCAAGTGTGTTATCTGCCTCTTCATCAACCCCACGCAGCCATTGTGCGACTAGCGTGCCCGAGACCCAGATGCGCCCGGAGAACTCTGCAAAGATACCCTCCTCCCGCTCCATCTTTGAAACGACAAGCTTTGTTCCACCGGGCGTGACAAGCGGCAGAGTCTCTCCCGAGAAAACGGCCGGACAATACAACGCAAGCGCAAGAAAAGTGAGCAAAGTTCTCATGACCTCTAACAGTTATTAGACGGACGCATCGGTCCGCATTATTAAAAATAGCAAGGCATGCACAGACCCGATAACAATTTGATTTTCAAAATACCTAACATAATCGACTGCCCGTATATGCATAACATTGCCGACAGGAACGAATGTCTCGAACATAGCACTTAGCAGCAGCATTCTATCTTTTTCCTAAACTTCCGCAATGGCCGATGAATCGACATGTATTCTCCGTCCAGACTATTCATGAAATTGAGAAAGCATCACACCAGCACTCAGATTCATCATCTCTAGACGCGCCACAGCTTTCAAATAAAACGGACACCCGAGGGTGTCCGTTTTTTCTTCCCCAAAAAGCGCAAACCTAGCAGTTTTGTTAGGTGGCGAAATTCAGAAACCTTGCTAAAGTTACATCTCCCATACATCTTTCTTGTATCGACTTAACATTGCCACAACCACCGTTACTCATGCGAATTATGCCTATTCGTGCCATTACCATTCTTTTAATTGCCCTAAGTATCAGTCTCGGCGGCTGTGCGTCCGGGCGCCATCCACTGCTTCGCACTGGCGAAGACGCGGGCTATCTCGTGGCTTCAGTTGGCGAGATAAACGGAACGAATTATGAAATTGTTGGTGTATGGTTCCGCAAAAAAGGGGACAGCGATCCGCACGCCGTATTGCCATTTGCTTATAGCAGTATTCCAACGAAACCTGCTGAAGATTCCATGATAGGGGCGTACAAACTCAACCCGGGCGAATACGAAATTTATGCCCTGTCAGTTGGGGAAGGAGATTATGCAAAGCAACCCCCTTTCACCCCTACGAAAGAATTTCCGGCACCACTGAGGGTAAAGTTTAACGACACAATGATGGGGCGTTTTACAAATTACTGGATTGATATTACCCCTATTACCGTAGTCGTCAAACCCAAGGTGGCGACTTACATCGGAAACTACCAAGCAGTTTCGCTAGGTACCCGAACGGGCCTATTTGGCAAAAAATACTCCACCAACGGAGCATATTTCGTTTTGTCGAATGAAGTAGAAAAAGACACCGCACGCGCTAAAAAAATACAACCGGCAATTGCAGAAGTGATAAACATGACGCCAGCTGCTCAATCAATCGGCTCGCCTTATGTTCGCGGCAAGGTACTTGAATAGCCGCCTGACATTAGAGTCGTTTCACGATAACAAGATCGTTAACCCATGCTCAGAGAGGAACCATGAAAGTTAATTTGCTCGCAGCTTTGCTGCTGTTACCTGCAACCGCGTGTTTTGCGGTCGAGAATTCGGTAAGCCTGCCCGACAATGTGCCGTATTACGACAAGACCATTATTCAGGCGAATGTGCTGAACGAATGCACGGCGCTCGGCTCGGATCTGTCCACCCATATCGCTGAAGCGTTGCAGCAAAAGGGCGTAACCGCAAACCGGGTCGCCCAACTGGATGCCAGCCAGGGCACAACGCTGGAGGTTCAGATTGTTAATCTTATCAGCGCCGGCAACCCCTATTTCGGGCACCGGAAGAATATGTCGGTTCGCGCCAAGATTGTGAAAGACGGTCAGACAGTGGGGGAAAACACTTTCACGCGCGATTCGATGGGCGGCGCATTCGGGGGCTTTAAAGGCTCTTGTTCGGTTCTGGATCGCGTTGCCACCACGCTCGGCAAAGACATCGCTGCATGGTATACGGCGAAACTGCCGGAGTAGTCCGGCACAGTTAGATTTGCGCAAACCAGCCTCGCCGTTTGGCGGGGCTTTTGTTTTTGATTAACCCCCTCCCGCTTTCTCCCGACTGGAATTAAATTTAGCACACCATCGAAAAACCCGCCTGCCGCCCAGCAAAACGCTAGTCTGTACGATATTATTTATTTAACATAACTAACAATCATAACCAGCTTATTTAAGGAGAAACGCGTGGCCCATTCGCATATCGTTTTTAAACACCCATCGTTCGGCAGTCTGAAGCCTGCCCCGGTGGGATTTTCCTGGACAACGTTGTTTTTCAACTTTTTCCCGGCCTTGTTCCGCGGCGATATTAAATGGGCGGCGATCATTTTCCTGCTTTCCATCGTGGTCGGCCTGTTTACAGCAGGGTTTGGCGCATTCGTGGCTGCCATCTCCTTTGCCGTTTTTTACAACAAGCTTTACATCAAAGATCTGGTCGCGAAGGGTTATCAGGTGCAAACGCTGCAATCGCAATACACACTGGAGCAGCTGCAAAGCCAATTAGAGGTTGTGTTAGTCAAAGCGGATTAATCTTTCCGAAGATCGAACCGTCCGGCGATGCACGCCGGGCGGCCTGCATGGTGCAGCAACTTTTAGCGGTTCGGCTGCCCAGTCTCTTACACTGCCTCACAGCTTCTTTTCGTCCAGCTCTTTCAGCAACGCGGCAATGTCCCATTCGCAGCCGCCGCAGCCGGAAAGCGCGCCCGTCCAGCGGGAAATGGCGTGAATATCTTTGCCCTGCGCGTGCAAGTTTAGAATAGCGCTGCGCTTGGTGCCGCTGCAATGGCACATCGTTTCGTCATCGGTTTGGGGTTGCGGCTCTTCCATGCTGCGGCAAAGGGTTATCGGGGTGGCAAAGTATAGCATTCCGGCGCATTGCGCTTGCGTCCCGCCTCCGCTGCGCACATCGACTTGCGGAACTATTTCCGACTATTCCACTCTACTACTCCGTGAGCGTCGTGCTCATTCATTTTAAGAGAGAAAGATCATGCAATTGCAATTCGCTTTATCTACTTTGTTACTGGCCAGTTTGTTTGCTTTGCCCGCGGCGGCAGCAGAGGTGACTGAAACGGATGAAAGCAAGAAGCAGCGTTGGGCGGCTAAGCTCAAGCAAAATTCGGCAACGACCGAAAACGCAACGCAGACAGCCCCGAAGTCGGCCAAAGTTGAAGATGCATTCGAGCGCGAAGACGCGCCGAAGGATTTTTACAAAGGCTTGGGTCAAACCAGTTTCTGATGCTGGCGATCACGGGGCGGTAGTGTGAGCGACGCCCCACCGGAAAAGCGGACGCTCTGGGCGTCCGCTTTTATTTTCGCCTGTCTGGCTATAATGATAGGTTCAGACAACGGAAGAATATGGAAGAATTTCGCATGAACAAGATCCTGCTTGCCCTGACCGCCGCGCTGGCGATGGGCGCGGCAAACGCCAAGCCGGTTTATACCGGCCCCGATTACAGCGGCGTGTACGCCTGCACCGGCAACGACGCGCACGAAGGCCCCTACACCGGAACGGTGACGATCGAGCGCGTTCTGACGCAAAGCGAGGGTAATTACGGTGCTTACCGCTTTAAGCTGGAAGTGCCGGGCTACGGCGTTTACCTCGGCGAGGCCGCCGCGCAAGGCCGCACGATGGCGATTCACTTCGCCCACACCGACCCCGCCACGAAAGACTACGGCACCGGCATCGCGGCTTTCACTAAGATCAACGGCAAGTGGACGTTCCACAAGTATTACTACGAGCCGGAATTCAAGGGCGGCAACTACGGAGAGGAAGAGTGCGTACAGCAATGAAGCAACACTTAGGGGACGCGCGCAGGCATCTGCTTCTCCGGCCTTTTGCCGTATACTCCACGCTCTCTTTTCCGTTGCGCCGCGCGCGGTTGCGCGCCTGATCCGATGCACCCCTCGCTTACTCCACAACGCGAACGCCAGTTGCTGCTGACGCTCGCAGGCATTCAGTTCAGCCATGTGCTGGACTTTATGATTATGATGCCGCTCGGGCCGGTGCTGATTGCCGAGCTGGGCATCAGCACGCATGCATTCGGGTTGCTGGTGGCTTCGTATAGTTTCAGCGCGGCGGTGTCGGGGCTGCTGGCGGCGACGTTTGTGGATCGTTTCGAGCGCAAGCGGATGTTGCTGGGAATGTTCGCCTTGTTCGCGCTGGCGACGCTGGCCTGCGGGCTGGCGCCGGGCTATGCGACGCTGCTGGCAGCACGCGGGCTGGCAGGCGCGTTCGGCGGGGTGATGGGCGCATTGATTCATACGGTGATCGGCGATGCGATTCCCTTTGCGCGCCGCGCCCGGGCAGGCAGCCTGGTGTCGGCAGCATTTTCGGTTTCAACGGTGGCGGGGGTGCCGCTTTCGCTGTGGCTGGCAAACCATTATCAGTGGCGCGCGCCCTTTGTGCTGATTGCGGGACTATCGGCACTGTTTATCGCGGTCGGCTGGCGGGTGCTGCCGGATTTGCGCCACCACATCAGTGCGGAAAAACGCGCGCATCCCTTCAGCGATATGTTTACTGCGCTGCGCGATGCGAACCATCTGCGTGCGCTGCTGTTTTCCGCGCTGATTATTTTCTCCGGCTTTACGGTGATTCCCTACATTACGCTCTACAGCGTGGCGAACGTGGGCATTTCGCAGCACGATATTCCGCTGATTTATCTGGCGGGCGGCGCAGCAACGCTGGTAACGGCGCGGCTGATCGGCCGCATCGCCGATTTGCACGGCAAGGTCAAAATCTACCGGCTGGTCGCGCTGGCCGCAGCTGTCCCGCTACTGGTCGTCACACACATCGGCGCTGCGCCCTTGTGGCTGTGGATGGTCTGCACCACCGGCTTTTTTATTCTGGTTTCCGGGCGCATGATTCCGGCAATGGCGATCATCACCTCGGCAGCGCAATCCAAGCTGCGCGGCACATTCATGTCGCTGCATTCCACCGTGCAATCATTGGCGATGGGCTTGGCAACCACGCTGGCCGGGGCGCTGATTGCGCAAGACAGCGCAGGCAAAATCGCCGGTTACGAAACCGTCGGCTATGTAGCGGTCGCCGCCAACCTGCTCGCCCTCTGGTTCGTCGGCCGCATCGCCTTGCACGACCAGCCCTCCGGAGCGCCGCGCCCGTCTGCGGAATCGCCGCCCCCTTGATTCGCCTGTAAAAAAATGTATCCTATGCACATCGGCATATCCTGCTTTGGGGTGTCCTCATGAGTACGACTTTGTTTTTCGTTTTAATCAGCCTGCTTTCCGCCATCAGCTGCCACCGCATCGCCAAGGCACGCGGGGTCAACCCGGTGCAATGGGGCGTGAACGGTTTCGTTTTCGGCCCGCTGGCGCTGCCGTTCGTGTTGCGCTGCAAACCGCAAAAGGCTTAACCGGAAGTTTGTCAGTCGGATAGACTCTTGTAGCGAACATGATGTTTAGATATTTGCTTGCTCTGTTGCTGACGCTCGGGCTGTATCAGCCTGCCGCCGCGTGGAATATCGGCAGCCTGTTTCACAACCACAATCATCGCCCGTCCGGCAACACCGTGCTGACGTCCATCGTCAATACCACCGGCAACACCCATTATTCAAACGGCGAATGGCACTCCGATATGGGGCCGCTGACGACTCAACCCGGCGGACTGGCCTGCGACAACACCGTGGACGACATGCGCTATCACGCCGGCGAATATCTCTACTGGCACATCGCACCGAGCGATTCGATGGCCACTCTGGGCATGGCCGCTTGCGCGCCGAACGAACAAGGCGAGCCGAGCTGTTCGGAAAACTGGCACCTGTGCGGCAGAAAAGTGCGGGTAAAATGCCTCGACCCGGAATATTGCGGCAGCCGCGGACAGCCCTCGCTGGTCTCGATGATCCACAAGAAAAAACCGATTCAGAATAATTACATCCCCGGCTTCTTCGTCAACGAACTGACCGCGCTGTACGGCAAGCACCCCCAAGTATCCGAAACGGTGGTTTTATACATTACCGACTTCTGCCCCTCGCAGCACTCGGTGAATCGCACCAATAACCAGTGCCAAGGCCCGCAGGTGGACATTTCCACCTTCGCCTACCTGATGATGGGCAAACCCAATCCCGACGGCTACATCGACACCCACATGCGGGTCTCGGTCGAACTGCTGCCGCCCGACGACCCCACCCCCGTCGGCCCGGAAAGCGGCGTACCGAACAGCAGAAAAGCCAGCCTGCAATGATGCCCGGGCGCATGCGCCCGGCCTGAAGGTTTACCCCAGCCATACGTCCGCGCACCCGCCGCGAGACCGCACGCCCCTAGATAGAAATGCATAGAATTTTCCCTATGCAATTAATAATATTAACTTTTCTCCGCAAGTGCCGATAACATACTCAGCAGCAGTCATGTTGCTCAACCAAGGAGAAAACCATGGCTTCCATTATCAACACCAATATCGCCTCGCTGAATGCACAGCGCAACCTGAGCGCTTCGCAAGCATCGCTGCAAACTGCGCTGCAACGCCTGTCTTCCGGCCTGCGCATCAACAGCGCGAAGGACGATGCTTCCGGTCTGGCTGTCGCCACCGGCATGTCTTCCACCATCACCGGTCAGCAAGTCGGCATCCGCAATGCCAACGATGCGATTTCGTTGTCGCAAGTTGCTGAAGGCGCAGTGGGCAAGATTACCGACGCGCTGCAACGCATGCGCGAACTGGCCGTGCAAGCCGCCAACTCCACGGCGAGCGGCGCGAACCTGCAAACCGAATTCACCGCGCTGGGCAGCGAAATTCTACGCCTTGCGGCAGGCACCTCCTTCAACGGTCAGGCCATTTTGGGCGCGAATGCCGGCGCATTGACCTTCCAGGTCGGCGCAGGTACCTCCACCAACGACAAAATCACCGTGACCACCACCCGTCTGGACAATAACGGCACGATCACCGCCGTCACCGGCGCAGCAGCCGGCAGTGCGGTCAGCATCACCACCACTACGCTGGCTTCCACTGCCATCGGCTTGGTCGACACTGCGCTGTCTCTGGTGACGACCGAACGCGCCAACTACGGTGCGCTGCAAAACCGTTTCGAAGCGGTGATCAGCAACCTGCAAGTGTCGGTGGAAAACCAAACCGCCGCGCGTTCCCGCATCATGGACGCCGACTTTGCCGCAGAAA
>JBFLXR010000015.1:0-65342 GCA_040757065.1 Pseudomonadota bacterium | reverse complement strand
TGGGCGGGGCATGTTGGGGGAGGGAGGGAAAAACACGGAGCGTCGCTCCGTGCCTGATTCCTCAGCTAATTGCGGTAGCGGAGGTGGTCGCTGGTGTCGGGCGGGCCGTTGTCGTGTTGTTCGCGGCTGATGGGCCGTTCGGGTTGGGTCTGGCTGACGAAGGGGGCGGGTGGGTGTCCCTGTTCGCTGTTTTGGTAGAGGGCGAGGTTGTATTGGGCGTCGGGGATGCCGGCCTCGGCCGCTTCGTGGGTCCAGACGATGAATTGTGTAAAGTTGGGTTCGGTGCCGATTCCGTCTTTGTAGGCCAGTGCGAGGTTGTGCATGGCGACGGGGTGGCCGGCTTCGGCGGCCCGGGTTGCCCAGTAGAAGAAGCGCTCTCGGTCGGGGAGGGTGCCTTCGCCGGAGTAGTAGACGAGGGCGAGTTGGTGCATGGCTTCGATATCTCCCTGATTAGCTAGCTGATAAAGCATTTGAATTATATTTAGTAACATGATGTTTTTTCAAGTATTGTCAGTTAAAGCAACGTAATGTGCCATTTTGTTTTATGCGCGGGTACTAATAACTTTGTTAGGGTAGGGGTATAGTAGGAGGCCTTTTTTAAGGAGGATGCGATGAAAAAGTTATGGGTGGTGTTGGTGGCGCTGGGGGTGCTTTCCGGGTGTGTGGTGGTGCCGCACGACCGGGGTTTGCATCGCGGGGAGTATAAGAAGTATGAGCATGAGGATCGCGGGGAGCGCGGTCATGGCCGCGAGCGCGGGCATGAGCAAGGGCACGAGGATTAGGCCTGCGCTATTTCGGGCAGCCGGTACGCAGTCAGACAAAACCCGCCGAAAGGCGGGTTTTGCTTTTGCTGCTACAAGGGTTCGGTGGGTTAGCCGGGCAGGGTTTGGTTGTCTGCGCGGATTTGCAGGGTGTCGACGCCGTAGCCGAGGGTGATGGCGGGGGTGTGTTGCGGGCCGTTGAGCAGGCTGGCGTATTTGGCGGTGACGTTGTCGGTTTCGCGCGGGCTTTGGGCGGCGCTGTATTCTTGGTTGAAGGCGGCGCTTTGTTGCATGGCGGCGAAGTGTCCGGCTATGGCGCTGAGGTCGTGCATTTGACGTTGCAGTGCCGGGTCGGCGTTGACGAGTTCTTCGATTTTTTTGAGGTCGCTGCGGTTGCCGTGCGCGCTGATTTTGCCGGTGTTGGGGTCGCTTTCGAAGCTGACCGGGGGTTGGGCGCTGAGGCCGTTGGCGGCGAATAAGCCGTTGAGTTTGTCGTTGAGGTCGCCGCTGAGTGCCTGAATGGTTTCGGGGTTGGGCAGCATCAGGGGCGGCAGGCCGGCGAGTTGTTTGGCGGCCGGGGAGAGGTTCACTTGTGCCGAGGCTGCGGGGGCGGTGTTGGCCGCGCCGGTTTCGGCGGCTTCGGGCTTGCTGCCGAACAGGGCTTTGCCGACGGTGGCGACGGCGCTGGCGGCGTTGACGAGAGCCATGATGTGCATTGGGAGTTCTCCGGTTGAGTTGGTTGGACTATAGCGATATTTATTAAAATTAAAGGCTTGAATAGGAGGGGGTTTCAGGAGTATTTTTCGGTTTGGGATTTAGCGTTGCACCGGGGCGGCAGGTCGGTGGTCTGCGGTTTCGGCTTAAAAGGGGATGCAATGCAGAAAAAACATGCAATCAGCAGGCGGGAGCAGGAGGCGCTGAGTTTGTTGCGGATGGCGCTGCCGGAGTTTGAGGTGTTCCCGAATATGCGTCTGGCCGATGTGGTGCGGGTGCCGTGGCGGGATTTCAACCGGGTGCGCGGTTTTCATCTGGATTTTGTGATTTGTACGCGGCGCGGGTTTCCGCTCGGGGCGGTGGAGCTGGACGATGCGACGCACGATAGCGAGCGTGCGCGGGAGCGCGATGCGCGTAAAGATGCGATTTTGATGCAGGCGGATATTCCGCTGCTGCGCATCCGGCATATCGATGAGCTGGGCAAGGTGCGCCCGTGGCTGGAGGGGTTGGCCAAGACGCATCCGGGGCGGCATGTGCAGGAGTCGGTGGAAGAGGGGCTGGACCCGGAAAAGCGCCCCGCCGTGGGAACGGTGACGCTGGAGCCGGTGCGTTTGTCGCTGCCGCACCGCGCGCTGGGGCCGTTGCTGAAATATGTGCTGAGTGTGCTGGTAGTGGTGGTGATTGTCGCGGGGATGGCCGATGTGATGCTCGGCATTGTGCATCGCCGCAGCGAGGCAGGGCAGGCCGCACAGATGCGTCAGCAGGCGCTGGAGGCTGCACAACGCGAGGCGGAAGCGCACCGCTTGGCCGATGAGGCGGCCGCTCAGGCGCAGCGCGCGGCAGAGCAGGCTGCACAGTTCGAGCGTTTGCAACAGCAGCAGGAGGCGGAAAAGAAGGCTGCGGCCAAAGCCGCGGAGCGTGAATCGGCGGGCGGCGGAACGGCGGCGCGCGGGGGGCGCGGCAGCTTCGATGAGTTGTACCGCAAACCGCCGGAATGCGAAAGTCCCGCGACGACGAAGGTGCTGTTCGAGTGCAGCAACGATTATATTCGCGCCCGTAAAAAGTTCGACGAGACCGGGCATTTGTAAGGGTGCATCAGGGACGGAAATAAAAACGGGCTGGATTTCCAGCCCGTTTTTATTGGGTGCGTATTTCTTGCCGTGTTAGGCGCGGTGATGGCGGTGTCCGTGACGTTTGGCCGGGTGGTGCTTCGCATGTTTGACGTGTTTGTGCGCCTGTTTGTGTCCGTGTTTTGCGGCGTGGCGGTGTCCGGCTGCGGCGGCCGGGGCGGAGAAGGTGGTGGCAGCAAACAAAACGGTTGCGATCAGTGCGAGTTTTTTCAGCATGTGTTTTCTCCCTTTGTTATGTGTTGTGAAACGTGCTGCGATGCTACTCCCGGTGCGCGATAAGCGGCTATCGGTGGAATCCCCGATTATTCGCATTCTTTCATGCAATCGGCATTGCATTCTTTAACCAGTCGCGGGTATTTTTCTGTGTCGCGTTCGTCTTCTTTTTTATCGCAATAGCGGCTGCACAGCGCTTCGTCGCAATATTTGGCGTGATTGTGCGGGTGGTCGAGTTTGCTGGCTTTGGCGACCGGAGCCTTGGGCGAAATGGGGGCGGACGGGGCTTGGGGCGCTTCTTTGGCGCGGCGAGCTGCGGCAGGAGCCGAGGCGGCAGCCGGGGCGGAAGGTGCGCCGGCCCACGGCGCGGGCATTTGCAGAATCACCGGCGGATAATCGCGGTCGGCCTGTGCGGGCAGCGTCAATGCGGCGGCAAGCAGGGCGATCGGCAGGCTAAAGCGGCGCATAACGAATCCTCGGTGTGGGATGATGCGACTGTATCACAGGCCGGTTTGCCGTGCAGGGGGCGTTTATGCGGCTTGGCAGGCAGTCTGCACGGCGCTGCCGCTGTGCGCAGCGGGCGACATGCTCGACAGATAGACTTCTTCCAGCCAGCGCGCTGCATCGGCCAGCGTCTGAAACGGCCCGGCGTGAAATTGCGCATTCATCCAGATTTCGTAATAGCTGTCGAAACCGTTCTTCTTGTATTTGATGGTGTAATCCTGAGTGTGTGCCATAAGCGCAGACGCATGAAAATTTTGTGTCTGAAATCTAGCAAAATATCTCCCCTATGCCATCTGCCGGATGGGATAGGGGAGCGGATTAGGGGGCTAGGTCAGTTCGTTTAATAGTTCGGTGCATACATCGGGTTGTAAGAAGAATTTGATGTGCCAGACCTTGTCTTGCGGGTTGCCCAGTCGGTCGTAGCTGAGCAGGTTGCGCTTGCCTGTGAAGTTAGGCAAGTAGCGGGTGCTGGCGCTCGCTCCGTCGTACGGGACGACGAGGTCGTTGGCTGCGCCGTTAAACACGCCTTGATCCAACGCATATTCGTCGGCCAATTTAAGTGGCAGAAATTTGGGGCCGTAATTGGCGCGGATGTAGAGATAGTGCTGTGCGGCCGTGTCGGTGTTCTTGTTTAGCTGCTTGATTTGTTCGCCGAGCGGGTCCATCGATTCGACGCCGGGGAAGCGGTGGGCGATGGCGGCGAGTAGTTTGATGATGAGTAAGATGGCTTTAAGGAATCCGCCGGGTGCGCCGCCGAAGAAGTAGAACAGCATGTTGAGGCGACGGAACAGTCGGTTGGTGTTCTGCGGGGTGGCCAGTTGCGAGCCTAAGCAGGCGCCAGCCACGAAAATGACTTTGCGGACGCGAATATTTTTCGCGTTTAGCAAGGCACGGTTCTGGGGATTTTCAACCAGGTTGCGCACGACGCCCGCGCCGCGGCTATGGCAGACGATGTCCAGATCGACATTGTGCAGGTGTTGCAGGGTGTCCAGCAGTTGCTCGGCATTGTCGGCGGTGTATTTCGACAGGGTGTAGTGATCCCACGCGAAGACGTTGCCTTGGTAGCGATCGCAAAGCGTTTGGAAGTTTGCTGGCTGGTTTTCCCACAGGGCGTGGAAGGCATCGTATGTGGCGCTAAGGATGCCGTGGCAGAGCAGTAAAGCTTTCCCACCTTGCGCGTTGGCGAGTTCATCCGGCGTGCAGGGCGAGATACTGCCATCGCGGGCAATGCGCTGGAATTGTTCTTCACCATCTGTGCGGTCTTTAAGATGGGCGTCGGCCTTTTTGGCTAGCCATTGGATAGGGCCGGATAATAATTGCAAATGCTCGGGGTAGAGGAGGGGTTCTCCGTTCAGAAGGTAGCTGAAACGATGCACCTTTAACATATCGGCTAATTCCGGTTCTTGGTTGAAGCGGAATATGCCGAAGGTGAGCTGGCTCTCTGGTTGCACTGCGCGAAAATGCAAGTTTGCAGGCGATGCGTCTTGCACAGGCTCCCGGTCGGTGGGTAGCAGGGGGATTTCGAAATGCAACGCCGGGCGGTCGGTGGTGAAGGCGAATTGCCGAGAGACTTGCTCGGGCGGCTTGGGGATGACCCAATCGACCAAGGCCGATTTCTCATTGTCGAATATTAGAACGACATAGTTTTGATCTTCAGACAGATCATCGGTACTCAGCTCTAAATGCAGCGTGGGGGTCATGCCGGCAAGCAAGGTTTCGTGTTGAATGTCTTGCAGGGTAACGAGGGCATCCGGCGCGATGAGCTGATATTGTGCGTCTGCCAAGTCTTGCTGAATGCCGGGTGCTCCGGCGGCAAACATGCGCGGCGCGATGCCTTCTTCTTCACCGGTCTGCCCGCTGAAGGTGGAGGTGCCGGAGTCGAAGCGGACACGGTACTGCTTATCGTCTGCGCGGAAAGTGAGTTCGGTGGTGCCGTCTGCCTGATTGTTGAAATTGACCATTTTTTCAACTCCTCATTTAGATTGATCTGGCGATGACCGGAGAGTCAGTCCTTACGCAGGATAAACATCCGTTCCATTCATTGCTACCGGTACGGACGATAAGTCCCAGTTGTCCGCTTGGATTTGCTCGAGGTAGGCCTGTGCGCGGTATTTGCTGGCGCGCACGGCTGGGCGCTTATGGCTGCTGAGCCAGTTGTATCGGGCTTGGGTGTATTCGCGGATCCAGGTTTTTTCATCGCCGCCGCTGCCAGGCGTGTTTTCCGGGAATTTCTGGCGCAGCAGCCAGAGGATGCTGCCGCTGTGGATGTAGGAATCGTATATCACCAGCCCGGAGAGTGGCAGGGTAAAGCCGTTGTCGTCGGCCCAGTGCATGGCGGGATCGAAGTAGACTTGTTCGAAGAACCGGTCTTGAATAGTGCGCATGACCGGGTCGAGACGGCCTGCGTCTTTGAGCAGTTTCTTGAAGTCGGTGTTGTCGGTGAGCGGAATGCTGCCGACTTGATCGGCGTACTTGGCGAGAGCGGCGCTGTAGGTTCCGCCTGCCGCAACGTACATTTGCACGAGTTTGCGCAGGTTGCCGTATTCGGTGGTTTGCGAGCGTCCGTAGGTGATCTGGCGGATGTCGTGCGGGCCGTCAGGGTAGATGGAGATGGCGGCGTAGTTGCCGTCCGGTTTGCCGGTTTCGGCAGTGTTGACGATACGTTCGATCAGGCTGCGCTGCGGGGCGGTGAGGTACATGGTTTTCTCCGAAATAGATGACCTTGAATCCAGTGGGGCGACTTTTACAGGGCTAACGCGATGTTCGCGCAATCAAACCATATTTCTTTTTGTCTGCAACCTGATAAGGTTGTTAGGTATTTTTCGAAAATATAAAAAATATAGTGAATAACTATTGACTCTCCGCAAAAAAGGCGGATAATAGGCGTCAGTTTAGTAGTAGTAAAAATCCGTCGAGAGCCCGGCCTGCGTAAGCAGCCGGGCTTTTCGTTTTGGGGCCGGGTGCAGTTGCAGCCGGTTTTGCTTTGTTCTCTCCACCGGGCGTTCGTCCGGTCCCGGCGCGCGCGTGTCCTCACGCATAGCCGGGCTTTTGTTTTCTTCCTGCCTATGCCAAGTCCGACGCCGAAACAGCAGCGCTTTGCCGACGAATATCTGATTGATCTCAACGCGACTCAAGCGGCGATTCGGGCAGGCTACAGCAGGAGGACAGCAAAGGCGCAGGGGTCGCGTTTGCTGACGCATCCGGCGGTAAAGGGAATGATCGACGAACGGATGGCGGCGCGCGCGGCGCGTACGCGTATTACTCAGGATTATGTGATCGAGGCGATCCGCGATACGGTGGAACGGTGCCGTCAGGCGGAGCCGGTGGTGGATCGCAGCGGAAAGGAGACGGGCGAGTACCGTTTCGATCCGGCGAATGTGCTGAAAGGCTGCGATTTGCTGGGCAAGCATCTGGGGATGTTTAAGGGCGTGCCGGAGGAGCCGGAAGCGCCGCCGCCTCCGCCGGTGCAGCCGGGCAATATGCCGGTCGAGGCGTTCCGCGAGTTGGTGCGGGTGCTGATGAAAGAGGTGTAGCGATGCGTGCGTTCAGCACGGAAGAGCGTTTTGCGGCAGCCGAGGCGGCGCGGGCGGATTTGTATTTTTTTGCGCGCTGGATGTTTATGCAGCGCAAGGGGTTCCGCTGGATACGCGGGCCGCACCATCAGGCGATTTGCGATGCGCTGATGCGGGTGTTCAACGGCGAGTGCAGGCGGCTGATTATCAATGTGCCGCCGCGTTATTCGAAGACCGAGCTGGCGGTGGTGAATTTTATCGCCTGGGCGCTGGGGCATGTGCCGGATGCCGAGTTTATCTACACCAGTTATTCGGGGCGGCTGGCGGCGAACAATGCCTGGCATGCGCGCGAGCTGGTGCAGCATGCAGTGTACCGCGAGGTGTTTCCCGAATGCGCGCTGCGTATGGATAGCCATGCCCGCGACGAGTGGCGCACGCGGGCGGGCGGCGTGGTGTATGCGGTGGGCGCGGGCGGGACGATTACCGGCTACGGTGCGGGCAAGCACCGCAGCGGTTTCGGCGGGGCGATTGTGATCGACGATCCGCACAAGGCCGACGAGGCGCGCTCGGAGGTCATCCGCGAAGGGGTGATCGAGTGGTTCCAGAATACGCTGGAGAGCCGCAAAAATGCACCGCACACGCCGATCATTCTGATTATGCAGCGGCTGCACGAACGCGATCTGGCGGGCTGGCTGCTGGCCGGCGGCAACGGCGAGGAATGGGAGCATGTCTGTCTGCCTGCGCTGCAAGACGATGGTTCGGCGCTGTGGCCGGAAAAGCACGGTGCGGAAGAGTTGTCGCGCATGCAGGCCGCCGCGCCGTACACCTTTGCCGGGCAATACCAGCAGCGTCCATCTCCGCCGGAAGGCAATCTGTTCCGACCCGACCGCATGGAAATCGTCGAGGCGATTCCCGCCGGGACGCGCTTTGTGCGCGGCTGGGATTTGGCCGCCACGCAGGACGGCGGCGATTACACGGTGGGCGGCAAGCTGGGGTTGATGCCGGACGGCCGCTGGATTGTGGCCGATATGGTGCGCTTGCGCGGCGGGCCGGAAGCGGTGGAAGCGGCGATCCGCCACGCCGCGGCGCGCGACGGTACGGCAACGCGGATACGCATTCCGCAAGACCCCGGTCAGGCAGGCAAGGCGCAGGCGGCATGGCTGGCGCGGCAGTTGGCCGGCTATGCGCTGCGCGCCGCGCCGGTGAGCGGCGATAAGGTGACGCGTGCCGAGCCGCTGGCGGCGCAGGTGAATACCGGCAATGTGGTGTTGCTGCGCGCGCCGTGGAACGACGCGCTGGTGGCCGAGTTGCGCGTGTTTCCCAACGGGGCGAACGACGATCAGGTGGACGCATTGTCCGATGCGTTCGCGGAATTGAATAGCAATAGCTTCGGGCTGCTGGATTTTATCCGTCAGCAGACCGGGCAGGATGACATAAAGGCAGACCGATGACCCAAGGAACCAAAACCCCGATTGAGCCGAGCACGGTTGCACGGCTGACTGCCGGGTTGCGCTATGCGCTGACCGGTAAATACCCCGAGTGGATGTCGCCGCTTTCGCCGCTGGAGCCGGTGACTACGCCGGACGAGCAGGAAGGCATTCGCGGCCGGGCGTTCGATTTTCCGGTCGGCTTCAATACGCGGGTCACGCCGCGGCAGGGCGAGCCGGTCGGGTTCGACGAGATGCGCGCGCTGGCCGACGGCTACGATTTGCTGCGTCTGGTGATCGAGTCGCGCAAGGATCAGTTGGCGAAATTGTCGTGGACGGTGCAGCCGCGCGACAAGACGAAAAGGCCGGATGCGAAATGCCGCGAAGTGCAGGAATTCCTGCTGTTCCCCGACCGCGAGAACAACTGGCACGACTGGCTGCGCATGCTGGTGGAAGACATGCTGGTGATCGACGCGGCGACGATTTATCCGCGTCTGACGCGCGGCGGCAAGCCGTATGCTTTCGAGCTGGTGGACGGCGCGACCATTACCCGCAAGGTGGATATCACCGGGCGCACGCCGCTGCCGCCGGAAACCGCTTACCAGCAAGTGCTGAAAGGCGTGCCGGCAGTGAATTACAGCATGGACGAATTGATCTACGCCCCGCGCAATAAGCGCACGCATAAGGTGTACGGCTATTCGCCGGTCGAGCAGGTGATTATGACGGTGAACATCGCCCTGCGCCGCCAGATGCACCAGTTGCAGTACTACTCCGAAGGTAGCACGCCGGATTTGATTTTTCAGGTGCCGGAAAGCTGGAACCCCGATCAGATCCGCCAGTTTCAGGTGTGGTGGAACGGCATGCTGGCGGGTAACACCGGCGCGCGGCGCGGCACGATGTTCGTACCGAACGGCGTCTCGCCCATCGACACCAAAGCGCAGATTCTCAAAGACGATTACGACGAATGGCTGGCGCGGGTGATCTGCTATGCGTTCAGCATCAGCCCGCAATCGTTCGTGAAGGAAATGAACCGCGCCACCGCCGAAACCGCGCTGCAACAAGCGCTGGCGGAAGGCTTGCAGCCGGTGATGAACTGGATCAAGGGCGTGGCCGACAGCCTGATCTGGAAATGCTTCGGCTACACCGACCTCGAATTCGTCTGGTCGCAAGAGCGCCCGCTCGACCCGCGCGTGCAGGCCGAAATCGACAAACTCTACATCGAAGCCGGGGTGCTGCATCCCGACGAAGTGCGCCAAACGCTGGGCCGCGAGCCGTTGCAGCAGGCGGACGATACGGACGTGCCGTCCGCCAACCCCATCAAGGAGAAGTAAGCATGAGTGAGATTCGCAAGTTTTTCGACATCGCCAAGGTCGATGAAGAGCAGCGCATGGTGTACGGCTATGCCAGCACCGAGGCGCTGGATAGTCAGGGCGAGGTGATTAAGCGCGAGGCAGTGTCCGACGCGCTGGACGAGTATATGCAGTTCGCCAATATCCGCGAGATGCACCAGCCTTCCGCCGTGGGCGTGGCCAAGCAGGCGAAGATGGACGACAAGGGTTTGTACATCGCTGCGAAGGTGGTGGACGAGACCGCGTGGCAGAAGGTGAAAGAGGGCGTTTATAAGGGCTTCTCGATCGGCGGCACGGTGGTGCGCCGCGACCGGGTGAATAAGAACGTGGTAGTGGAGATGAAATTGAGCGAAATCAGTCTGGTGGATCGTCCGGCGAACCCGGAAGCGGTGTTCGAAGTGTTCAAGTCGCACGGTGCGGTGTCGGCCATCGATGCGCTGGCCGATTTGCTGAACAAAGGCTCGGTGTCGCCGGAGCGCCTGCTGGCGCTGGCGAAGCGTGCGCAAGGCAAGGAAGACGAGAAGCTGGAAGAGTGCGATGCGCCGGAAGAGGCCGCAGAAGACGAAGAGGCTCCGCGCAAGCCGAAGGCGAAAGACGCCGACAAAGGCAAAGAAAAGCCGCGCGCCGATCAGGAAGGCGCGGGCGATGTAGAGGCGGAAGCCGCAGAAGGCGAAGAAGACGACAAGGTAGAAGAGGCCGAAGGCATGCAGCCCGCCGCGCTGGACGACGAAGCGCGCGCCTCGCTGGCCGAATTCGCCCAAGCCATGCGCGACGGGCTGGCGCTGCTGCAAACGCTGGGGCTGAACCCCGACGAGGCCGACCAGGGTGCGGTGGATAGCGACGGCGATGCAGACGATGCCGAGGCGGAAGACGCCGACGCACTGCCCGGCGCGGAAGACGACCCCGAGCGCAAGGAAGAAATGGAAGGCGGCAAAAAGGCGGCGCGCACCGGCTCACTGGCGAAACGCGGCCGGCTGGCTAAAGCCGCCGTGCTGGAACGCCGTCTGAGCAAAATGGTCGCCGAACGCAACGCCCTGCAAAAGCGCATCGCCGAACTCGAAGCTCAACCCATGCCAGGCAAAGCCCTGCTGAAAGCCGTCGCCATCGGCAAAAGCGCCGACCGCGTCGAAGCGGAAATCGCCGCCGAACCGGTACGCAAAAACGACGGCAGCATCGACCACGAAGCCACCGCACTGGAGCTGATTAAGAAAGCGCACCAGAGCGGCGGGGTGCGGGTGGGGTGATGTGTGGCCCAGCTTGTAGGCTGCGATTAAATGAGTAAAAATGTGGTAAAATGCGGCGATTTTCGACGCAATTTTATTATTCCAAGGAGACGACTATGACAGCAAATGCAGCAATGCGTGGGCTTTACGCGCGCCTTGGTTCTGTCAATATTGAGCAGGCATTTGCCAAAAAAGTATTGCCAGAATGGTGGGATAATAAAATTGCTGTGCAGCCCGCTGGGCTACAGCAGGCCCAATTATTTTTCTCTAGGGCTTTCAATATTGACATTCGCTCATGGAGTGAAGCCTCAGAATCTCTGCGTTTCCGTTCGGTTGTACATAAATATAAGCGTAACCAAGGAAAGAGTGAGGCGAAGGTGATCGTCAGTGCGCACTACGCAAATGCAATGGCGAGATTGGCTTTGCAGGCAACCCCGGTGGAGTTTTCTGCTGTTAATGAGAATCCGGTAGAACTAAGAGAATATCTGTTGCGGCACCATGATTGCATTAACTTGAACGTATTGCTCAGTTATTGCGCAGAGATTGGTGTGCCTGTGTTGTATATCGAAAAGATGCCGGATGTGAAGATGGATGGTCTGGCGATTCGTTTCGAAGACCGCTATGCGATAGTCTTGTCTAAAAAAGGACATCCTTCAGAACTGCTGTTTCACTTGGCTCATGAGTTGGGGCATATCGCTAAGAATCACCTCGGTAGCCAAGATGGTTTCTTAGTAGACCAAAAAATTAGCGCTAGTGATGGTGGTGATGCAGATGAGAAAGAAGCCGATGCTTATGCTATTCGTCTTCTGAACGGCTTGGATGCTGAATATCGTGCTGAGGGTTTTCTTTCTGAAAGCGCATTGTATAGTGCTGCTTGTGAGTGTGCTGCCCGTGAAAGGGTAGATGTCGGTCACATTATTCTCAACTATGGGCATCACAACAATAGACATGCCCTTGCCAAGCTGGCACTAAAACGAGTGGAGCCGGACTACGGTGGGCCACTTGTTAATGAGGCTTTGTTTAATTTGCTGGATTTAGAACTGTTATCTGAAGATCAGGCGCACTTACTCAAGATTGCGACGGAATATTCTGCTGAGTAATTCGGATGATAGTTTTGGGCGATACCGATATCCTGTGCAAGTTGGCGCGTTGCAACTTGCTTGATCATCTGCTCAAATATTTTGGGGTTCCGCCGAACAAAATCTGGATTCTTCCTGCGCTGACTTATATGACCGAGAAGAAATTGTTGGTATCAGATGCACCTGCTCTCACTGTATTAAAGCAATTTGCTAGCAGTGTGGATGTTGCGGTGATTCCTAATGCGGATCCGATAAATTTGGAGCGTTTTTCCAAGTTGGACCCGGGTGAGCAGCAAATGTTTGCGCTTTTGTGTGAGCAGGAGAATATCTCATCTTTGGTTACTGGGGATAAGCGCGCACTCAAGGAAGTGGCTAAAATTGCTCGTACAGATGATGCTCTTATGACCCGTTTGACAGGGTCTGTTGTTTGCTTGGAAAGCCTGATGCTAGGTTTTATTGAACGGTTTGGTTTCGAAGAAATTAACAGGGATATACCGAGTGGAGTTGATACGGTGCTATCGGCAGTTTTTGGGCTGTCTCGAAACGAAGAGCATGCGAGAGCTGCATTGAACTCGTATTTAGCGGCCTTACAAAGAGACGCTTCGTTTGTGCAATAAATCATAACCCGCTTCGGCGGGTTTTTTGTTGCCTGTCGTTTAGGGGCGCGGTGGCGCTCTGTTTTTTTTTCGATAACTTTTTTCCGGCGCGGCCATGTGGTTGCGCCGTTGTTTTTTAACAGGCTCGCTTCGGCGGGCTTTTTTATTTGAAGGAGCTTGAGTATGAATACCACTCTGCAAACGCTTGATCTGGTGAAGCAGGCGCTGGCGAATCCGCTGGCGGCGAACCGGAT
This sequence comes from Pseudomonadota bacterium, assembly GCA_040757065.1. GTDB lineage: Bacteria > Pseudomonadota > Gammaproteobacteria > Burkholderiales > Gallionellaceae > JBFLXR01. The sequence goes on along the minus strand of JBFLXR010000015.1, from coordinate 52,580 downwards.
TTCGAAGTCTATTTCGACCGGCACGGGGCTGGTCGCCTATGACCTGCAAGCCCCCGCTAAGAATCTGTATCCGACCGCGACGCCGTTGCGCAATCGCATTCCGCGCGTGGGCGGCGGTACGGGTACGGCGACAAACTGGAAGTCGATCACTGCGCTGATCGGTTCCGGTTATAACGCGATGCCGTGGGTGCCGGAAGGTCAGCGTTCGGCGCGTATGAGCTACAACGTGCAAAACAAGGCTGCGCCGTATGTGACGATCGGCGAGGAAGATCAGGCGACTTACGAAGCGATCAATGCGGGTAAGGGGTTTGAGGATGTGAAGGCGCGGATGGTGATGCGTCTGTTGCAGAAGCTGATGCTGAAGGAAGAAGAGGCGCTGATCGGCGGCAATGCTTCCGTGGCGTTGGGTACGCCGGTTGCGCCGACTGTGGCGACTGTGGCGACCGGCGGTACGGTGGCGGCCGGTTCGTACAATGTGAAGGTGGTGGCGCTGACTTACGAGGGCTTCCGCAATTCCAGTCTGGTGAGCGGGGTGGCAACCAGCCAGACCGTGACCGGCGCAGACGGTCAGACTTATACCTTGTCCGGCGGTTCTTCGAACATTTCCGCTGCCGGTGCGGTGACGACCACCGGTTCGACTTCGGTGATTAACGCTTCGGTTACGCCGGTGAACGGTGCGGTGGCGTATGCCTGGTTTGTGGGTACGGCCGGTGCGGAACGTCTGAACAAGATTACCAGCATTAACAGTGCGGTGATTACGGCGATCAATGCCACTTCGCAACTGGCGACTGCGGTGACTGCCGACAATAGCCGCAATGCGAATTTCGCGTTCGACGGTTTGCTGAGCAATGCGTTTGCCGGTACCGGCGCGTATGTGAAGACCATGGCGACCGGCACGGTGGGGGCAGGCACAGGTCTGACTTCTTCCGGCCGCGGTTCGGTGGATGAAATCGACGCGATGCTGATGGATATGTGGACGAATTACCAAGTGTCGCCCACGGCCATCTTCGTGAACGTGCAGGAACTGAAGAACATCACCAAGAAAGTGCTGTCTTCTTCCACTGTGCCGTTGCTGCATTACTACGCTTCGCCGGAGGCGGGCGCACAGGCCATCGCGGCCGGCGGTGCAATCGAGTTCTACTTCAACCCGTACGCACTGGGCGGCGGCTACAAGATTCCGGTCTTGGTGCATCCAACTCTGCCGCCCGGCACGATTCTGGCGATGGCGGAAAATCTGCCCGCGCAGTATCAGTCCAGCGAAGTGCCGAACGTGGCGGAAGTGAAGACCCGCGCCGACTACTACCAGATCGACTGGCCGCTGCGCACCCGTGCGCAGGAAGTGGGCGTGTACGCCGAAGAAACGCTGGCGGTGTACGCACCGTTTGCGATGGGCGTCATCACCAACATCGCCGACGCTTAATCGGCGCACTGAACGGCGGGCGCGGCGACGCGCCTGCCGCCCGAAAGGAGATTGCATGGAAATGGCTCAAAAATATCAAGCCCCGGTGGGCTGCCCCGGCGTATCGCTGCTGGGCGAGTTTTACGAAACCGATGCCAACGGCATGGTGGTGATTCCGGCGGGCATTGCCAACGATCTGGAGTCGCACGGCTTTGTGCCGGTGGCGGAAGTGCCGGCGAAATTGTCCGACCGCCGCGCGCCGGAAGTGATCGCGGCTTTGCCGCAGTTGGCCGACGATGCGCTGGTGAATCTGCTGGCGGAAGAGCAGGCCGGTTCGGCCCGCAAGACGGTGCTGGCAGCTATCGAAAACGAAATGGCGAAGCGTGCCGCTGCGGTGGCGCCGGTTGATCCGGCTGCATTGGCCGATGCCGGGAGCGCTGCATAATGGCCGCGCTCACCACCCTCGCCGATGTGAAGGTGTGGCTGGGCATCAACGGCACGGCGGACGATGTGTTGTTGCAGCGTCTGATCGATGCGGCGGGCGATTTTATCGAGGCATGGTGCAACCGCTCGTTTGCGGTCGGCGCGCATAGCGATAAACGCAACGGCGCGGGCGGCGTCTGTCTGATGCTGGCGAATCGTCCGGTACAGTCGGTGCAGGCCGTGACGGTGGATGGCGTCGCCATTCCCGCTGCGGCGAACGGTCGCGGCGGCTATGTGTACGACGACATGGCCGTGCAACTGACCGGCGGCTATCGTTTTGCGCCGGGGCGGCTGAATGTCGAGGTGCAATACACCGCCGGTTATTTCGTTATTCCGCCCGATGTGGCGCAAGCCTGCATCGAAATCGTCGCGCTCAAATATAAAGAGCGCGACCGCATCGGCGTGGCGAGCAAAGGGCTGGCGGGCGAAAGCAGCAGCTACAGCCTGAAAGATATGCCCGATGCTGCCCGCGCTTTGCTGACCCAGTATCGCAACGTGGTGCCTGCATGATTGCCGCTGAGATTCGCGGCGTCGAAGGCGTGGTGCAGCGCCTGCAAGCGCTGCCGCAACGCACCGAGACTGTGCTGGAAGGTTCGATAGGCCAACTGGCGCTGGAGCTGGCAAAACGCTTGGGGCCGGGGCGCACACTGCCGGTACGCACCGAGCGCAGCGGCGCAGGGGTGACGGGCATGGTCGGGTATAGCGCGAACAATCCCGGCTTACCGGGCGGCCCCGCGCTGCCCGAGCCTGTGTCTGCCAAATTGGGCAAGCTGGCGGGGACTACCCGGCCTGCGCCGCCCGATCTGGCCCCGGCGCAACCGCCGCAGGATTCCTTCCTGTCCGGCGTACTGGCCGATCTGCAACCGCAAGCCGTCCGCGACATCGGGGCGGCACTCAACCGTTCAATACAAGAGGTTATGGCATGACACGCGAACCGATCTACGCCGCGCTTTTCAATCTGCTGCAAAATCTGCCCGGCATCGTCACGGCCTCGCGCCGTCTGCGGCACTGGAACGATGTGCCGCGCGCCAACCAGCCTGCGCTGTATATGGTGCAAAAGTCGGAATCGGCGCAGACCATCACCGGCCAGCCGACCAAATGGCTGCTGCGCCTGAACGTGTATTTATACGTGAATACCGCCGACCGGACGCAAAGCCCGGCAGAGGTGATGAACCTGCTGCTGGATGCGATCAGCGCAGCACTGGAGCCGCCCCCCGCAATCGGCAAACAAACCCTCGGCGGGCTGGTGTACTACTGCCGCATCGCCGGCGAAATTCAAACCGACGAAGGCGCGCTGGGCGACCAGTCCGTTGCCATTATCCCGGTCGAACTGCTCGCAGTCTGACCCACCCTTCACTCGTAGCAACCACGCCGCCTCGTGCGGCTTTTTTATTTCCACAAGGAGAACAACATGGCTCAATACAGCTTTGGTGCAGGCGTCCTTTTTGCACGCCAACTGACGGATGCCTCCGGCACCGCTATCGCCAATCCGACCCCGATCGAATTCGGCGTATTGCAAGACGTCACACTGGACGTCTCTTTCGACCTGAAACAACTCTACGGTCAAAACCAATTCCCGGTCGCCATGGCGCGCGGCAAGGGCAAAATCACCGGCAAGGCCAAAGCGGCTGAAATCAACGGCGGCTTGCTGAACGGCATCCTGTTCGGCCAAACACTGGCAACCGGTCTGGTCGGCGTCTTCAAAGCGACCTCCACCACCACCGTCGCCGCCACGATCACCGTCGCACCGCCCGCAGCCGGCACCTACCAGAAAGACCTGGGCGTATATTCCGCCACCGACGGCAAACCCTACACCCGCGTGGCCTCCGCCCCGGCACTGGATCAGTACACCGTCAACGAAGCCACCGGCGCATACACCTTCAACACCGGCGACATCGGCGCACTGGTCTATATCGACTACAGCTACACCGCAGCCGCAGGCGGCGTCAAATCCACCGTAGTCAATTTGCCGATGGGCTACACCCCCACCTTCAGCATCGACCTGAATCTGGACTACAACGGCAAAAAAGCCACCATCCAACTGCCGAACTGCACCTCCGACAAAGTGGGCATCGCCACCAAACTGGAAGACTTCATGATTCCCGAATTTAGCTTCCAGGCCTTTGCCGACGCAATGGGCAACGTCATGACCTACAGCTTCACGGAGTAATGACACATGGCTGACATCATCGACGGCGTAAGCATTCGCATGGGCGGCAAGGAATGGGTGGTGCCGCCGCTCACCTTCCGCGCACTGCGCAACCTGCGGCACGACATCCAGGCACTGGCCGAAAGCTCCGGCGCACTGCCCGGAGACGAAGCTATGGACGGCATCATCGAAATCGTGCACACCGCCATGAAGCGCAACTACCCCGAACTCACCCGCGACGAAATCGAAGACATGCTCGACATAGCCAATATGCAGCACGTCATCGCCGCCATCATGGGTGCATCCGGGCTGGTCGCGCAGGGGGAAGCCAAGGCGGGGAACTAGACTGGGGTCAACTGTATTGCCACCTCATCGCCTGCACGGGATGGACATGGGAATACATCGACGACCACATGACCATTCCCCGCCTCAAAGAAATGACCGCCTACTGGCGGCAAAACCCGCCGCTGCACCTCATGGTCGCGGCATACTTCGGCGCGGGCGAAAGCCCGCCCAAAGAAAACAAGCAGCAAGACCTGAGCGAACTGCTTGGCAACATCCCCATGGTACAGCAACAACCACGGCGGAAACCCCCCTCGACCTGACCTCCTCCCCGGGACACAGAACCGAGGGGCAAACGGCGCCTCCCGAAAGGACGCGCCACCCGGCCTGCTCCCCCCTCTCTCCAGAGCAGGCCGCCGTTCCCCCGCGCAAGCGGGGGAACACCTATTACGGATGCTGGAATATCCCCAGCAACCCCAAAAGCGCAATTGGTGCTAAAGCACAAATGCTAAACAAACTATTCGTTAGTAAGAAAAATTGTTACAATACGCCCCGCATGCAACACGCCACGTTTCAGGCTGCTGCATGCATGTAGCGTCCATAAGCCCGCAAGGGCCCTCACAGGCACTCAACACTGCGTGCCTTTTTTACACCGCCCGGGTGCTAAATAGCACCCGGGCAACCTCACCCGCAGCACACCCGCCCAGCGCGCCGCAAACGGCGCGAGGGCGCGCGCGTAAATCAGCCCTCGAAAGGCACGCGGCAGATGTAGGGTGCGCTCCGCGCACCATGTTTAACTGATTGGTTTTAAGATTGGTTTAAATGGATGGTGCGTAAAACGCACCCTACGGAGTATATGCGCACCGGGCAGGCCACGGCTTGCGCACAATTTAGTTGTGCGATACCCTCCGAAAAACTAACCCGGAGGAACCATGCGCCTGCCTGCTTTGCTGAAAACCCTGCTGCTCGGCATCACCCTGATTGCCACCCCCGCCTTGGCCGAAGATGCTGTGCCGCTGGATGCCAATGGCCGTGTGCCGGTCGGCTTTAAAGGCGACGATGCGGAAAAGATATACAACGCACTGGCGAAGCTGCCCGAACTGAAAAAAGACCAGTTTGAATCGCAAGCCGACTACGCAGCCCGCATCGACAAAATCAAAGACACCATCGCATTGCCGGGCGGCAAAACCCTTGGTTCGCGGATGGCATTCGTGATAGATCGGGAGGGGGTAAGGCCTGATGAATATGACTCAGACTCTCATTTAATCCGAGCTACTGTAGCATCAAAATATGGAAGCATAGATGTTGGTAGCGATCTGACAAGTGAGAAATGGTCGAATACATTGCAGGGGTTTATTTTTAGTAGTAAATCTAAGCTTATTGGAACATATTCAGCTTCAAATTCCTTCGGTGCAAAGGTCACTGTTAGGAAAGATGATGTAAATGAAGTTTGGGTGGGGTTCGATGCTCAAAAATTCAGAGAAAAGGCCAAGCTAGGCTCCTCGCTGCTTCCATTAGGGAATGATGGGGCTAAGTTTTCTTTAGATGCCGAAAAAGCGCGAGATGCGGTCGGGAATCTGAAGTTAATAGTTGTTGCGCATGCTTTTCCTCCTTTTCATGTTTATGGTGAAAAACATATATCCCCAACTATTCAGTATCCGCATGAGGAGACAAAAAGAATTCGAGCAGTGTATGTTTCAGTAGATGAAGTTTGGATTTACAACGCTAAGAACGGCGAAGTGTATAAGAAGATAATCGCATCAGACGAAGCGAAGAAATGAAGTGAGAAATTTCCTGCCTGCGGCAGGAACGAATTAATTAAGGCCGCGCAAGCGGCCTTTTTTCTTGGGTGGTGGAACATGGCAGATAACCAAATCGAAATTAAAATCAAGGTTCAGGCAGAAGAGCTGAAAACGGCACTGGATGAGGCAAGCGGTGTTGTGCAAAAGTCGATGGAAAAGATTTCCGGCGACTTTGAGCTTGGTTTCGGTCAGTTCAAGCAGGCATCGGAAAAAAGCCTGACAGAATCTTTGGGGTTAATACGTGGCGGCATGAGCCAAATTGCATCGGGTATTTCTGAAAACTTAAAAACGTTGTCGCCGCACGTTGCAGAAACAATGGGCGAACTGAAGGCGGTGATGCAGGGCGTGTTCGATGAAATTTCTGAGCCGGTTTTGCGAAGGTTAGGGGATCTGGCACAAAAAACGGGTGACCGTGCAGGCGAGATCAACACGGTAATTCGTGCCAAGTTAAGCGAGCTGAAAGCCGGTGCCGCAGAAAAAATGCAGGAATTCAGCGGGGTAATCGGCGAAAAACTGGGGCATGCATCGGTAGTTGCCGGAGTTGCTGGTGCAATGATTGCGGCTGCACTGGAGTCGAAGGCGAGGAAAGCGGCTGAAGGTGCAGCAGATGAGATGGGTAAATTTGCCGAATATGCGTCGGGGAAAATCAGTTCTGGCAAAGCAAAAATCGGTGAACAACTCGATAAAGTTGGTGACTTGTTTGAAAAACATACCAAGCCTTGGGTTGAGGCTATTAGCAGTAAATTCGACGGTGTGGGTGAGTGGATACAAGGCAGCCTTTCCAAGGTGACACCTCATGTTTCTTCGGCAATGAGTGGCATTGGAGGGGCAGTAAGCGGCGGCCTATCGAGAATTGCGTCGGGAATACCGGGTGTGGTAACCGCGCTGGTTGGTTTCAGTCAAAAGGTTGGCGAGGCTTTCCAAAAGGCGCGAGAGTTCGCTGATGTAACTGCCAAGCTCAATAATGAAGCTGTGAGTCTCGGCGCAAAGCTGGGTATTTCCGCCACGCAGGCTGCCACGCTAAAGTTAAAGCTCGATCAAGTGGGGGTGAGCGGCGATCAGTATTCCAAGGCATTCCTGCATTTCTCTGAGGCGGTGCGAAAAAACGGGGACGAGCTGAAGAGTATGGGGGTAGACGTCGAAAAAGCCAAGCAAGGCGGCACTTCACTGGAAGAGGCATTTTTGGCGGCTACTACCAAAATCAATGACTTTAAGCCGGGGCTGGATCAGTCAAAGGCTTCAATGGCTATGTTCGGTACAGAAACCGAAACTGTAGTCAAAATGCAGGACATGCTAGCCATTAATACAGAAGATGTGCTTGCCAAGCAACGTGCATTGGGCATAGAAGTCGGCGAACGTAGTGTCGAGCAGACCAAAAAATATGATGATGCAATGGGTAACCTAGGTCTGGTGCTGAAAGCGTTTCAAAGTACCATTGGTGATGCATTGATGCCAATTTTGACGAAATTGGCAGAGTGGTTTGCTGATATTGCTCCGGCAGCTATTGTCGTGTTGCGCGGCGTAGTTGGTGGCTTTGCTGCAATGTTTTGGGGGTTTAAAGAGTCGGTCACAATCGCGTGGGAGGCAATTTGTGCGGTCTTTAATACCAGCGTCGGTGTAATTAAATCGGCAGCTGAGTTCGCATGGCGTGCTCTGCACCTCGATTTTTCCGGTGCTGTTAAGGCGTGGCAAGATGGCAGTAAAGAAATAGCCGCCAAAGTTAAAGGCAATATGAATACGGTGGTCTCTTCTGCGGAAGAGGCGCAAAAATCTTTGCTGGCGTTGTTTGATAAATCTCAGAAAGCGGCCGATGCCCCGAAATCAGGCAGTAAGGAGTATGGCAATCCGTCCGGTGCTTCTTCGTCTCCGGGTGGTGCGCCTGCCAGCAAAATGTCGCAGTACGAGAAAGAGTTGGAAGAGGAAAGAAAAAAATTTACTCTGAGCGTGGCACAAGAGCGCGAGTATTGGAAAAGCAAGCTGGCGGAAGCTGCCAAAGGCAGTGCCGACTACAAGGCTATTCAAGACAAGTTGAAAGGCTTGAAAGGCGGTGGCGGGAGTGTTGGCAACCCTAAATCCGAAAGCAAGATGGGTGAATATGAAGGAGAACTTCATAGTCAGCGGTTGGATTATAAGAAGAACAACAAACAGCATGAAATGGAGGTTGCGGACGAAATAGCTTATTGGACGGCTATCAAGGATGCAGCAGCAACTAACAGCAGTGATGTTGCGAAGATTGATCTAAAGCTAAAGGAATTACGCGATAAGGCTAGAGACGAAGAAATAAAGAAGGCCATTTCGACGGGGCAGGCAGCAATTGATGAAACTTTGCGTACGAAACAGCAAGAACTTGACCTTGAAAAAGAGGATATCCGTAAACGACGCGCACTTGGCGAAATTGAAGCCGATGATGAAATTCAACTTCTGAAAGCGCTCGAGCAAAAGAAGTACGAAGAAGAAAGAAGGGCGCTCGATGCGCGGAGGAATTTGCTGATTCAGCAAGGGCAGGATGCTCAAAACGAACAAATTAAGTTGGCCGATTTGGATAGTAAATACAAGTTGGCAATGCGGAAGTCCGACAATGATTTGTTAATCGAACGGCTGAATAAATTCAAGCAGATGACTCAGCCGATTCAGCAAGCCTTCGATAGCAGCCTGAAAGGCATGCTGCAAGGCACCATGACCTTTAAGCAGGCCATGGGGAACATGGGCAAGGCACTGAAAGACAGCGCGATTAACGCTGCGACAGATATTGTGAAAAACTGGATTCAAACCGAAACAGCGAAAACCGCTGCCTCGGTTTTGGGTGCCGCAACCCGCACTACGGCTGAAAAAACAGCGGCGTCGGAATCGGTGCTGGCTACCGCATGGGCGGCAGGTAAAAATATTCTGGCCGCAGCATGGGAGGCCGCAGCCAATGTGTATAAGGCTATTGCATCCATCCCTTATGTCGGGCCGTTTATGGCTCCGGCCATGGCGATTGGTGCTGCAACCGTTATCGGCGGTTATGTCGGGCGCATTGCTTCGGCGGCAGGCGGTTATGATATTCCGGCGGGGGTGAATCCGCTCACGCAACTGCATGAAAAAGAAATGGTGCTTCCCGCTAAACATGCCGATGTGATTCGCAGCTTGTCCGAAGGCGGCACGGGCGGCGGTGCGCAGCCGGTAAACGTGAATATTTCCGCAGTCGATGCCCGCAGCGTGAAGCGCCTGTTTATGGATCACGGCGGCGCGCTCACCGACAGCATCCGCGCGCAGGCGCGCAACTTCCGCACGGTGTGAAACCGGTATTTTCAAACGGCTTGCGCACAATTTAGTTGTGCGATACCCTCCGCAAAACTAACCCGGAGGAACCATGCGCCTGTCTGCTTTGCTGAAAACCTTGCTGCTCGGCATCACCCTGATTGCTACCCCCGCCTTGGCCGAAGACGCCGTGCCGCTGGATGCCAATGGCCGCGTGCCGGTCGGCTTTAAAGGTGATGATGCGGAAAAGATTTATGACACTCTTGCCAAACTGCCAGAACTGAAAAAAGACCAGTTTGAAACCGAAGCGGAATACCAAACCCGCTTGAAAAATCTGGATAAAAAAGCCATCACCTTCGATAACGGAAAAAACCTTGGCTCCAAACTGGTGATGCAGTTAAGGGCGCCCCGTAGTCTGCATGACTACTACAACGCGGAAACGCGCACCCTGACGGTTAAAGAGGGGGGGCAGATTACGTTCGATATACATGCTTGGGACGATTCCAATATTTTGCTGGATGGCTTTATCATGGCCTTGAGAGAGAAAAACTTGGGAAGCTATATCGGCAGCAATGCGTTTGGCAAGGAAGTGAGAATTTACAAGAGCAAGAATTTTGAGATGGTGGTGGGCGAATCGCGGCCCATAGGCTTGACTTCATGGGGTGGGCACGAGAAGTTTAACGAGGCGGCAGCACTGAAGCTTGAGCCTGCCAAGGCACGTGAGGCGATGGGGCATACCCGCATGCTGGTAATCGCCAGCCTGAAGCAGCCCTTCTTCTATCGGGGTTGGACGCGCCATGCGCCGACCATCAGCGAGCCATACGAGGATGATACCGAATTTAAGGTGTTGCTGGTGGATCCGGAAGAATTGTGGGTATATAACGAAGAAAACGGCGAAATTTATAAGAAAGTTAAGCTAAAAAAATAAGCGCTGCTTCTTGCGGGCGATGCCCGTAGTGAAGGAGTGTAAAAAGGCCGCGCAAGCGGCCTTTTTTGTTTAGCATGTGGTGCAGGTCGATATTGCGCACAATTTAGTTGTGCGATACCCTCCGCAAAACTAACCCGGAGGAACCATGCGCCTGCCTGCTTTGCTGAAAACCCTGCTGCTCGGCATCACCCTGATTGCCACCCCCGCCTTGGCCGAAGATGCCGTGCCGCTGGATGCCAATGGCCGCGTGCCGGTAGGCTTTAAAGGCGACGATGCGGAAAAGATTTTTGATGCTATCGCCAAGCTTCCGAATCTGTATAAAGACCAGTTCGAAACCGAAGCGGAATACCAAACCCGCATGAAGAATTTCGACCGTAATGCAGTGACTTTCGAAGGCGGTAAAAACCTCGGCTCACGGTTTGCGTTTCTTCTGAAAAAAAATCGGGCAGAGCAACTGATAGCTTTGATCCAGAAAAGAAGCTCTATGATGCGACTGGCGCATCGACAATGTATGCTGATTCTTATGTTAAGCGTGGCGAAAGCTTGAGTGACAATTTCTTGAAAATTGCAGGGTTTGCGACGAAACTTACTGAGAAGGAAACCGGTAGCTATATTGGCAGTAATGCCTTTGGTGCAGAAGTAAAAATACAGAAAAGCTTGGTAAGCTGGGTGCTAGTTGGCAGAACTTATCCATCAACCGCGGCAATAGACGAAAGTGGGTATTATGCGCTGGAAAGGAAAGCAACTAATTTCCCGCTTTCTGCTGATAAAGCCCGCGAAGCAATCGGTGGAGGGGCGGGCAAGACAAATACCCGCGCGGTGGTGATCGGCACATTCAAGTCACCGTTTATTGAGCGCGGTTGGGAGTTGGAAAAGCCGACGATGGATTACCCATTTGAACGCAGTGCTGAGGTCAAGGCGTTGATGATTAATATTGAAGAAATTTGGATTTACAACGAGAAAAACGGTGAGATTTATAACAAGGTTAAAGTAAATAGCCGGTAAGTTTTGCCGGATGGATAAAAAAGGCCGCTTGCGCGGCCTTTTTTGTTTAGTGCGCAGGGGGGTATGCGTACCGGGTAGGTCACGGCTTGCGCATAATTTAGTTATACGTTACCTTTCTTGCCGAATCTAATTCGGAGAAAGATATGCGCCTGTCCGCTTTGCTGAAAACCCTGCTGCTCGGCATCACCCTGATTGCCGCCCCCGCCTTGGCCGAAGAGGCTGTGCCGCTGGATGCCAATGGCCGCGTGCCGGTAGGCTTTAAAGGCGACGATGCGGAAAAGATTTATGACACTCTTGCCAAACTGCCAGAACTGAAAAAAGACCAATTCGAATCGCAAGCCGACTACGCAGCCCGCATCGAAAAAATCAAAGACACCATCGCATTGCCCGGCGGCAAAACCCTCGGTTCGCGGATGGCATTCGTGATTGCCCCCGCGTTTGAGGGTAAGAGAATTACAGATGGCGATAAATATGATGCCGAGAAAAAAATTCAGCCCGCGAGCTGCTTGGAAAATTGTCTCTGAGGATGGAGGTAGCGGGCAATATAAGCTAAAGGGTTCGGTTTGGCGAGATCGCGTAACTGACACGGGAAGTTATCTGGGCGCGAATGCGTTTGGGCGCAAAATCAAAGTAACCAAGCGACTGACGCAAAAGTTGGCGGTTGGAGTGATAGATGTTAAGGCAGCAGAGCGTTGGAGGCGACTGCGGAGTTCGATTGATGGGTTTGAGTTGGAGCCCGCGCTTGCGCGCGAAGCGATGGGGCATAGCAATGTGCTGGTGATCGGCAAGCCGGTGGCACCGTTTATCGATGCGGCAACGCATGGAACCGCACCGACGCTGGATATTCCGATTGATATGACGACGGAAACCAAGATGTTGGTGCTGGAAGTGGAGGAGATGTGGGTTTATAACTTTGATACCGGCGAGATTTATAAGAAAGCAGATGAGAATTATGTAAGCCGGTAAGTTTTGCCGGATGGATAAGAAAGGCCGCGCAAGCGGCCTTTTTTGTTTTGCGCGCGGGTGTGCGCTGCCGTTTGTTTTGGCCGCTCTGAGGAGCGGTTTTTTTATTTTCCGAGGAGTGCGATGTGGGTAATCTTGTGTTTCCGACCCTGCCGGGGTTGATGTGGGGTGTGTCGAAGACGCCGCAGTGGACGACGAAGATTCAGAAGGCGGTTTCGGGCAAGGAGTTTCGTTCGGCCTGGATGTCTGCGCCGCTTTATACCTTTCGGCTTTCTTATGAGGTGCTGCGCGAGGGAAGTGCGTTTCAGGAGTTGCAGCAACTGGCGGCTTTTTTCAATAACGTGCGCGGTTCTTTCGATAGTTTCTTGTATTCCGATCCGGCCGATAATGCGGTAACTGCTCAGCAGTTCGGTACGGGCAACGGCGTGGCAACGCAGTTTCAGTTGGTGCGCAGCTATGGGGGCAATACCGAGGCGGTGGGGGCGCCGTTTATGGGAACCGCGACACCAGAAAAAGTAACAAACGGGACGTTTGATCTTAATTCTTCTGGGTGGACTGCTACGGGGGCAACCCTATCCGTGGTGACAGGTAGGTTGCGGATTACTTCAACCGTTGCTGCTGCTTGGGGGGCAAATGCTGTACAGCTTGTTCCCGTTGTCGGGGGTAAAAAATATCGGCTTTGCATTGATTCGTTTGCTGGTTCGGTTGGGACAACCCCATATGTATCTATTACTAACACTAATGGAGTGAGTCTGTATCAAGGGCCAGCCTATTCATGCTACGGGGTAACAACAACTTCAATTGTCTTCACAGCTGCGACAACAGGGAATGTTACTGTCAATTTGGCAACAAATACTAATTTTGGCAATCCGGCGGTTAGCGATTTTTGTGACTTCGACAATGTTTCAATAAAAGAAGTGAATGAGCCTGTTTTATATGCGAATGGATGGGCTGTAAACCCATCCATTTACACAATAAGCAGTACGGGTCTGGTGACTTTTACAACCCCACCGGCGAATGCTGCTGTCCTTACATGGACGGGAAGTTATTACTATCGCTGCCGTTTCTTGCAAGATGGAATGGAGTTCTCCGCTTTTATGAGTAAGTTGTGGGAGGCGAAGCGGGTGGAGTTTGTCGGGTCTTTGTCGCCGAACAGGATTTGAGCTATGAAAAGTGCTTCTGCAAATTTGCTGGCGATGCTGAATGGTACGGATACATCGCATGTGATGGCGGATTTATATACGCTGACGCTGTTGGGCGGGACGGTGCTGCGCTATACCAATTTTGATGTGGATTTAACGGCGAATGGTGTGGTGTACGCTGCAAATAGCCTGAAGTTCCGCCGCGACCGGGTGCGTTGGATCGCCGGGCTGGAGGTGGATACGCTGGGGGTGACGGTGCATGCCGGGCCGAGCGATTTGCTGAATGGTGTTTCGTTTTTGGCGCAGGTGGAGCGCGGGGCGCTGGATGGGGCTTCGGTGAAGCTGGAGCGGGCATTTATGCAGCCGGGCAGTACGCAGGCGGAGACGATTCATTTGTTCAGCGGCCGGGTGGCGGATATTTCGGCGGGGCGGACGGAGGCGCAGTTGACGGTGAAGTCCGATCTGGAGTTGCTGAATATTATGATGCCGCGCAATGTGTATCAGGCTGGGTGCATGTGGAATGTGTTCGATGTTAATTGCACGCTGAACAAGGCGGCTTACGTGCAGATCGGTACGGTTTCCGGTGCGGCGAATAAGCTGTGGATGCAGAGTAATCTAACTGCGGCAGCGGCGGGGCATTTCAATCTGGGAACGCTGAAGTTTACTACCGGCGCGAATGCGGGCATCACCCGCTCGGTGCGGGTTTCTTCCGGAGGGGCGTTTACTTTGATGCGACCGTTGCCGAATGCGCCGGCCGTGGGCGACCAGTTTCTCGCGTACCCCGGCTGTAACCGGACGATGGAAACCTGTAAGGCGAAATTCAACAATCTGACCAACTTCCGGGGCTTCCCATTTATTCCCGCGCCGGAGACGGCGATTTAGTGCGTTGCGTTAGCGCGGCTTGCACGTTAGTATTGTGAGCAATTCGGGTTGGATTTTCCTTATATGGCTGGAACCTGACTTCACTTTTTTGTTCCAATGGCTTAACTTATAAGTTAATATCGTGCGCCTTAAAAGCTTGCTGAAACATCGCTGGGATCTCCGTGCGCCGCTCGATGCGCAAGACCGTACCGAAGTCGAGATCTTTCTGGGCGGTCTGGACGGTAATTATAAGACGAGTGTTCACGGGGTGCTGGCGCTGATGGAGCGTTTTGCCAAAGGCGGCCCGGAGTGTATGAACTATAAGCTGTATCACTGGGCTGATAAAGATCAGGGAATTCGCGAGTTTATCAAGGGAGACTTGCGCATTTTGTGTTTTGAAGCGGACGGCGCAGTGGTCGTTTGTGCTTGCGGTTATGTTAAGAAGTCGCAGAAATCCGATCCGGCGATGGTCGCCCGGGCGGCGCGCGTGAAGCGGGAGTATGAGGAGGCGGCGCGAAAAAATGCGTTGCGCTTTATCTGAACAAGATTATCGGAGAGTTGGAGATGAAGACGTTTTCTGAAATGCTGGCAACGGCAAAACAGGATGACGCGTATTGGGTGGAGGCGGCAAAGCTGGATTTTGCGCTGGAGTTGACCCGTCAGATGAAGTTGCAGGGGGTGAATAATGCTGAGTTGGCGCGACGACTTGGGACTTCTGCTGCTTATGTGACGAAACTATTGCGCGGCGATGGCAATTTGACCATCGAGACGATGGTGAAGGCTGGGCGTACACTGGACTGCGATTTCCATACCCACCTTGCGAGACGGAATGCTTCGGTGAGATGGCTGGACAGCCACGACAACGAAAAACGCATCAATCCCGAGGCGGATAGATGGGTGAAATCTACCAAGGAGCCGCATCGTGAGCCAATTCCCGTTGCAGCTTAAGCAGTACTTTTTTACGCAGATCGAGTGCAATGCCAATCCGGAGTACCGGCCGGAAGGAACCGTTAATATCGACTCGAAATTCGTTGCAGCGCCTTCCGAGGATGGACCCGGTGTGTTTACAGCCGAGTTGTCGATGTGGGTGAACGAGGAAACGAGCGAAAATCCGCCGTATTTCATCAAGATTTCCGGATTTTGCGTGTTGCAGGCTGCGCCGGATGTGTCGCCGGAAATGGCAAATCAGCTTGCCGTTACGTCCGGCGCACAGGTATTGGTCGGCGCAATTCGCGAGGAGATCGCGCGGCTAACGGCACGGGGGCCTTGGGGAACGTTCATGCTGCCGCTGATTCCCGTTTCGCCGCCGGTGCCGCAGCAGCCCTAAAGTTCGCCAGTTTTCTGTCGTTTCGGTTCAAACAAGCGCCCTTCGGGGCGCTTTTCTTTTGCGCGTTCGCGCGGCGTTTCGAGGGGGATGTGATGGATGAGTTGGAGGCGCGCCAGCGGGCGCGGGTGCTGGAGGCGGCGCGCGGTTGGTTGTGTACGCCGTATCACCACCGGGCGGGTATCAAGGGCGCGGGGGTGGATTGCGCGCAGCTGTTGATTCAGGTGTATGCCGAGGCGGGGGTGATCGAGGCGTTCGATACGGGCGAGTATCCCATCGATTGGATGATGCACCGCGACGAGGAGCGTTTTTTGTGGTGGATGGAGCAGCATGCGGCGGAGGTGGCGGTGCCGCAGCCGGGCGATGCGGCGGTGTGGCAGTTCGGGCGTTCGTTTTCGCACGGGGCGATTGTGACGGCTTGGCCGGAGGTGATTCATGCATACCGCCCCGACCGGATGGTGTCTTACGGCGATGCAACGCAGGGCGGGCTGGCGGGACGTCCGGTTAAATTTTATTCAATTTGGCATAAGAGGCAGTAATGGGCGGATTATTTGGCGGCGGCGGGAGCCAGCCGAACTCGACTCAGGAGACGCGCATCGCTTCGATGCGTTTTCAGACCAGTGCCTACGGTTACCCGATTCCCATCGTGTACGGGCAGAACCGGATTACCGGTAATGTGATCTGGTACGGCGATTTTGTGACGATTCCGCATGTCAGCCAGCCTGCCGGCGGGGGCAAGGGCGGCGGCGGGAGTGCGCCGGCGAATACGACTTATACCTATACCGCCGGGTTGGCGCTGGCGTTGTGCGAGGGGACGACCGGCGGAGTGCAGACGGTCTGGAAGGATAAAGAGAAGGTTAAGCCGCTGTATGTTGCGCCGCAGGTGATTACGGTCACGCGCGAGTTGCATTATGTGCCGACGGTTGCGCCGTATAGGGTGTCGGTTGCGCATGCTGGGGCGAATTTCCAGCGCAATATGGGTGTGGCCGGGATGTTCGGGCGTTACAACTCCTACCTTCCGTACACGACCGACGGCGCGGGTAACTATACCTTCTCGGCTTTGTATGCCGGGCGGCCGATATTCATCAGTTATACCTATGTGATTCCCGCTTATACGATTTCGCCGATGCAGCGTCTCGGGATGAGCGAATTCAGGGGGGCGGACCTGCAGGCGACCTGGACGCATTTGACGACGAAGCATCCGACAGAGGCGCTGAGCTATCCCGGCACGGCCTATGTGGCGACCAGTGCGCTCGATTTGGGCAATAGTGCGAATTTGCCGAATCTGTCGTTCGAAATGGCCGGCAAGTGCCGGGTCGGCGGGCTGGTGGTGGATGCGAATCCGAAGGATATCATCACCGATTTTCTGACCAATCCGGTGTACGGCGCGATGTATCCGGCTGCGTCGATCGGCAATATGACTTTGCTGTCGAATTACTGCATCGCGCAGCAAATTTATTTGTCGCCGGTGCTGGATGCGCAGAAAACCGCCGCCGAGTGGCTGACGCAGTGGCTGAAGCTCTGCAATGCCTCGGTGGTGTATTCCGAAGGCAGGCTCAAGTTTATTCCCTACAGCGACGAGAAGGCCGGGGTGTATCAGCCGGATCTCACGCCGCTGTACGATCTCGACGACGATGCCTTTATCAGCGACGGCAGCAGCGATCCGGTGATGGTGCGCCGTTCGCCGCAATCCGATGCCTATAACTGTATCCGAGTCGAATATCTGAACCGCGGCACATCGACCGCACCGCGCGACTACAACCCGGAGGTGATCGAGGCGAAAGACGGTGCGAGCATCGAGCTGTACGGCCTGCGCGCCGCCGAGGTGCTGAAGGCGCACGAGGTGTGTGCGGCAGCGACGGCGCAGCACGTGGCGCAGGCGCTGTTGCAGCGTTCGCTGTATGTGCGCAATGTGTACGAATTCCAACTGCCGTGGCGTTTTGCGCTGCTGGAGCCGATGGATATCGTGACACTGACCGATGAGGCGCTCGGCATGAACCGCGAGCCGGTGCGCATCTTGTCGGTGGAAGAGGACGAAGACGGTCTGCTGACGGTGACGGCGGAAGAGATGCCCAGCGGCGTGGCGGCGCCGGCGCGTTTCGATCTGCAGGACGGCACAGGTTTTCAGCACGATTTCAATGTGGATCCCGGCAATGCGAATGCGCCGGTACTATTCGAACCGCCCGATTTGCTGGCCGGCGGGCTGGAACTGTGGATGGCGGTGTCCGGCGGGGCGAACTGGGGCGGTTGCGATGTGTGGGTGAGCCGCGACGATACGTCCTACACGCGAGTGGGAACGATACACGGCGGGGCGCGCCACGGTCAGTTGACGGCTGCGCTGGCGACCGGTACCGACCCCGATATGGCGCATACTCTGGCGGTGGATATTTCGGTTTCCGGCGGACAGTTGCTGGATAGTACCGTTGCGGCTGCGGATAAAGGCGATACGCTGTGCTACGTCGACGGCGAATATATTGCCTACTCGACTTCCAGACTGACCGGGGTCGGACGCTACAATCTTAGCGGCTATCTGCGCCGCGGGCTGTACGGCACGACCATCGGCGCGCATGCCGCCGGTGCGCCGTTCGCCCGGCTGGATAAGGCGATTTTCAAATATCCGATTAGTGCGGATATGGTGGGTGCGCCGCTGTATATCAAGTTGGCGAGCTTCAACCAATACGGCGGCGGGCAGCAGCAACTGGATGGTTTGCAGCCCATCGTGTGCAACATTACCGGCGCAGCCTTGCGTTCGGCGCTGCCCAACGTAACCAAGCTGGTGAGCAATTACCGCAATGGCCGCACGGTGCTGTCCTGGCAGCCGGTGATCGATTTCCGTACGGTGGATTACGAAGTGCGCGTCGGCCCGACCTGGCAGAAGGCGGTGACGCTCGGGCGCACCGCGCTGACTGAGTTTATCGCCCCGCACGACGGCACCTACTGGGTGGCGGCGCACTACTGCAAAAACGGGATATTCAACGCTTCGCAAACGCTGAAGATTGCGCCCAGCGTGACCATATTCCCGCGCGACGGTTTGTACAGTCAGGATTTGGGCGTGACCGAGCCGCAGGCGGATGGCACCGCAATTATCTATACCCGGGTGAGCGCTACGCCAGCCGCTAAGCAATATGTGGTGGACGAGGTGAAGGGGATCTATACCTTCGCGGCGGCGGATACCGGGCTGAGTGTGGCAGTGGACTACGCCTACAGTGCCGCCGCCGGCGGGATTCATGCCTATTCCGCCGTGCCGGATTCGCTGACTATCGGCGGTGCTTCGCTGCCTGCCAATGTGTTGGTGCAGTTCGACGAACGGAGCCGCGGCTGGAAGGGAAGTTGCACCGCGCCGGCGTTTTACGACGTGGTGGAAAATGCCGTGAAACTGGGCGGTAATTTGTTGTTCTCGGCCATTCCGGTGTTCTCTGCCGAAGTGTCGGTGGAATACTACGGCGGGATTGCTTCGCCGGGGTATTACCAAATTCCTGCTGCGCATGAAATCGATATCGGCACGCCGCAATCCTGTAACTGTTCGGTGATGCTGGAAGGCACGGCGGATACGCCGTTCTCGCTGTTCTCGCGCATTTTGCAGTTCGCGCAGCAAAGCAGCGTGATGTCGCAAGTGTCCGGTAAGGCCTCGATGCAGATCGAAATCGACACCTCGCAGAACGCGACGGTTTGGGATGGCTGGCGCAACTTTGTGCCGGGACAATATCTGGCGCGCCGCTTCCGTTTCCGGGTGAAGCTGATGTCGGCCGACCCGTCGGTTTCCACCGTGCTCGATAACCTGCGCGTGATCGTGGATGTGCCCGACCGGGTAGACAGTGCCGCCAGTCTGGCTGCACCGGCGGCAGGCGTTGCTGTCGCATTCGCCACGCCCTTCCATGTGCCGCCCGCCGTGCAGATCACGATCCTCGATCCGGCTGCGGGCGATGTCATTACCTTCCCGGTGCAGCCGACTGTCAACGGTTTTACCGTCAGGATTACCAATGCCGGGGCGGGTGTGGCACGTACCCTGAGCTGGACGGCGAAGGGCTATTGATTCCCGCCGCAACGATTTTCAACCCACCGCCTGCGGGCGGTTTTTTTATTTCAGGAGAGACTTATGTCGCAAAACTCGCTCGTCATCGGCGACGGCACCGGCGCGCAGGTATTAAGCGCCATGAACGGTGCGCTGGATACGCTGAAAACTTGTTTTTCCGGGCCTACTGCGCCCGGCACGCCCAGCGCGTTTCAGTTGTGGGCGGATACCACCAACGGGGTGCTGAAACAGCGCGATTCCAGCAATACCGCGTGGATCCCGCTGGAATTGCTGACCGGCGTCGGCGCGAACGTAGTGAAAACCGTCACCGGCGGCAGCTATACCCTGACCGAGGCGGAAGGGCTGGCGGCGTCGTTCGAATTCAACGGTGTGTTGACGTCCAACATGACCATCATTGTGCCGAACAATATGCCGGTGTTCGCCGTGGAAAATCTGACGACCGGTGCCTTTACCCTGACGGTGAAAACCGCAGCGGGTACCGGACAAGTCATCGCGCAAGGCGAAATCTCCATGCTGTATTGCAACGGCGCGAACTGCGAATTTATTTCCGATACGCAGGGGACTGCACCGAAACGCGGCACGTATTCGGCGGTGCGGGCGACGGCAGCGCAAACCATGACGGCCGGGGCCTGGAGCCAGATTATTCTGAATTCCGCCATGGTGAATACCAATGGCAGCGCATTTGTGTCGCACAACACCGCAACGGGCTTGTACACAATTTTGCAAAGCGGGCAATACGAGATTTCGGCTGTGCTGACGGCAGTGAATCCGAGTGCCGCGTACAACGCCTTTAATGCGGCCATCGCAATCAACGGTGCGGTTGCCCATTATTTGGGTGGCGGCTATTCGTGGGCTGCTGTAGCCGGTTTGAAGATTACCGTTTCCGGGCAGACGACGCGGTATCTGCCGGCGGGTACCACCGTCGCGCTGTGGGGCAATCCGAACGTGGCGATGAACGCCGATTTTTGGGGCAGTGCATGGGGAATCGGCGGTTGCCAATTAGAACTGGTTTATATGGGTTAAGGAGCAGACATGGCAAATATCAATACTTATGGGATGGCGCGCGCTTTCCCGCAATTTAAAGCGGATATCGATTATCACTTGATCGACTTGCACGATGGCAAAGGCGTGCAACTGCTCTGGCTGCACCCGAACGAGCCAGCCCCCGACCGGGCTGCGATCGAAGCCGCTACCGCCGAATGGCAGGCCGAGCAGGATGCCGTGGCCTATCGTATTCAGCGCGCAGCCGAATATCCGCCGCTGTCCGATCTGGCCGATGCGCTGGTGAAGAAAGCTTCGGCTGACCCTGCCGAGCGTGCCTCCGGCGAGGCGCAAGAGGCGGCGTACATCGCTACATGTCAGGCGGTGAAGGCCAAGTATCCGAAACCCTAAGAGGCGAGTGTGGACGAGATGGAACATTTAAGTTCGCGGATGGATACGCTCGCGCACCGCATGGAGGGCATGGAAGGCGTGCTGCGCAACCTCGCCTCCGCCATCGAACGGCTGGCGCGTCTGGAAGAGCGCCACATCGCCACTGCCGAAGGGTTGGGGCGCGCGTTCAAGGCGATCGAGGCACTGGAAGCGCGTCTGAAAGAAGACATCGAGCAGGTGGAAAAACATGCCGACAAGCTGGGCGAGCGGCTGGAAGTGTTGGAACGCCATGCCCCGGTACACAGCATGGCCTCCGGCATGGTGTTCAAGGCCGCCACCCATGTGGTAACCGCAGTGGTCGGTGCATTGCTGGTGCTGGTGCTGAAATGATTAACAGCCGCGATTTGAATGAGCTGTGCCCGCCCGCCAAGCGGCGGGTGGAGGCGTTTCTGGCGGCCTGCAAGGCCGAAGGGATCGATCTGCTGGTGACCAGCACCTACCGCGATGCTGCCGCGCAGGACGCACTGTATGCGCAAGGCCGCACCGCCAAAGGGCTGGTTGTCACCAATGCCCGTGCCGGCGAAAGCTGGCACAACTGGCGCTGCGCAGCAGATGTGGTGCCGCTGCGTCACGGCAAGCCGGTCTGGGGCACCTCCGGCATCGACGGCGAGCTATGGCGCAAAGTCGGCGAGATCGGCGAAAGCTGTGGGCTGGAATGGGCCGGGCGCTGGAGCGGCAAGCTGAAAGAAACCGCGCATTTTCAGTACACCGGCGGGCTGACGCTGGCGCAACTGAAAAACGGCGCGGCGATTGCATAAGGAGGCGAACATGAATGCTTACGCATGGGGTGCATTATTTCTGCTCGGCCTGATCGCGCAGGCGGTCGGCTTGCTGGCTGCCTACGATGCCAGCGGGCGCAGCCGCATCTATTTGCTGGGCTTGCCGCTGGGCGCACTGGCCTGCGTGGTTGCCGTCATCGGCACGCTGTATCAGGCTTTCCGCAGTTTTTAAGCTGAATAAGCGTGCAATTCAGGCGCGATAGAAAGGAAATGAAATGGAAAATTTCGATTGGAAAAAAGCTGTCGCGACCATCGCCCCCGGCATTGCCACTGCCCTTGCTCCAGAGCTTGGGCTGGCGGGCGTGGCAATCCGTGCCGTGGGGCAGGCATTCGGCCTGCAAGACGCCGCCGAGCCGCAAGTGGCCGCCGCCGTCGCTAACGCTAGTCCGCAAGACCTACTGGCGCTGAAACAGGCCGACCAGCAATTCCGCAAAGACATGGCCGCGCTCGGCATCGACCTCGAACGCATCGCCGCCGAGGACCGCGCCAGCGCCCGCGACCGCGAAATCAAAACCGGCGATAGCTGGACGCCGCGCATCCTCGCCGCCGTCGTCGTACTCGGCTATCTGGCGGTGCAGTGGTACATCCTCGCCCACGTCGTCCCGCAAGAAATGCGCGAAATCGTCCTGCGCTCGATGGGCACCCTCGACATGGCGCTCGGCCTCGTTCTCGGCTACTACTTCGGCAGCAGCGCGGGCAGTAGGTCAAAGGACGAACTGATAGTGGAGAGAAGTATGAAAACTAATAATTATTGATTGTTTTTTAGTTTGTGGCTTTGTGATAAAGTTTGGCTAATTCTATTCAGTTTAAAGAGTGATGGAAACAGTCGAACTTGCTACTTTGCTGGGGAAGCCGCAACGCATAAGTGATCTTGGAAATGTTTCGCCTTTGTGGAAGGCGAACGTGATTATAGGAACTTTAGAATGTCTGACGGTTTGGATGAAAAAATTGTCAGCTCAGCAGTTGCTGGCTGAGTGTGTTTGTGCTGTTATTGGTCGTTCGATCGGAATGCCAATTCCTCGCCCGTTTCTTGTGTATGATGAGAAAGGGTTTGCTGGTGAGGTCAATTCATTGCCATTTTTTGCGATGGAAGATGCAAAACATCCGTCTGTTCGGCGGTGGCTTGCGCGGACGGATGACCCTGTTATATGGGAAGCGTTGCTTCGTTGGGCGTCTATTCAGGAATGTGCATTATTCGATGAATGGGTGGCTAATATAGATAGAAATCAAGGAAATCTGCTTTACGATGGCGTAGGCGACTTTATGATGATTGACCACGCACATGCGTTGGGAGGGGCCTCAGAGCCATATTCCCTTCCTCATCACACGGACTGCGTGCGCAATATAATTGCAGATTGGTTATTGCCTCGGTTTAGTGTTTCACAAAATGTCGGTTTTTCAGAATCTGCTGATAAAAAAGTGGCGGAATGGCAGTCTGGCTTAGTGGAAATGGAACGGAACTCAGTGCCTCACCTTTACGGTATGGAGAGGGAGGTGCAAAATGTCTCTGAATTTCTTCGCGACAGATTGCCAAAGTTGCGGGAACTGATTGATTCAAGGGCTGGAGTGCCAAGGCTGGGATTATGATGATGCTATCCGCATTTCCAAAATTACCATCGCTAGAAGTTAAATGGATGCCGATATACTGGGAGCCAATTCTGGGTTCTGGTGAGATGATTACGGCATTGATCGTCGCTGTAAGTGGTGATGGCTGGAAGGTTGTGCCTACCATTCAATATGGTATAAGCAGTTGCCTATTTGGGGGAGACTCTGCGAGAGTTTTGGGGCCTATCGAACTTGTGTCGCAGAGTTTAACGAGGCATTTGAAAATTAATCGTACGCTGGATGCGTGGTTGCCACCGGTCTCAGGGTTTAAGTTAAGTCATGCTAGGACAATTAGGGTTCCTAACTTTGAGACGGCAATTGAGTTGGCCATGCGTGAAAGTTCGTTATTTTCGAGGCTTTCTGAGTCCATGGTCGAGATGGTAGATCAAGATATAGCAGTCACTGAGTTTGATAGATGGTCTAATTTAGTTGAACGGGAGGTTGTTAAATCGTACCCCGCACTAGCATCGAATTTCAGAAAGAAATTTAGGCTAAGAAGTGGTGCTCGCGAAACCCCATTGGATTATGCCGGTACCAGATATGTGGCAAACTTCGTACGGATAATACCCAACCAAACTATTTCTGCGCATATCAATCAGGCAAAGGTGAAGTTGTTAAATTTGGAAGCACTTCGGTCTCATGCGGGAATAGATCAGTTATTTGAGGCTGAGTTGCCAAAATTTGAGTTGCTTGTTTATCGACCTCGTGATGATGATCCTAAATATACTAATCGTGAAATTGGTAGATTAAAGGAGGCGTTCCTTGAGTTGGAGGACTTCGGTGATCGTCATGAAATGCGAGTGGAGCCGCTGCACTCTGCTGATGCTGCTGCAAGTCGATTAATTATGCAAGAAGCCGCTTAAATGTATTGGGTGTCGCCGTGAAACTCAAGCAATATCAAGTCGATGCGTTCGCCGAGCGAGTGTTCGAGGGTAATCCGGCAGCGGTGTGTCCGTTGGATGCGTGGCTGGAAGACGGGTTGTTGCAGTCGATTGCGATGGAGAACAATCTGTCGGAGACGGCGTTTTTCGTGCCGACGGAGGATGGGTTTCATATCCGCTGGTTTGCGCCGGTGGCGGAGGTGGATTTGTGCGGGCATGCCACGCTGGCTGCGGCGTATGTGATTTTCGCGGAGCAGGGGTATGCGTTGCCGGAGATCGTGTTTCAGTCGCACAGCGGGGCGTTGACGGTGAGCCGGGGGGCGGAGGGGATGTTGGTGATGGATTTTCCTGCTGTCGAGCCGGTGCGCTGTGCGCCGCCGCCTTTGCTGGGGCCTGCGCTGGGGCGCGATCCCGCCGAGGTGTGGCAGGCGGACGATTTCATTGCGGTGTATGAGCATGCCGAGCATGTGCGTGCCTTGCGGCCGGATTTCGCCCGGATGCGTGCGCTGGGGCTGCGCGGGGTGGTGGCGACTGCGCCGGGAGACGGCGAGTACGATTTCGTCAGCCGCTTTTTCGCACCGAAATACGGTATTCCAGAAGACCCGGTGACCGGCTCGGCGCATTGCGCGCTGACGCCCTATTGGGCGCAGCGTTTGCACAAGTCGCGCTTTCTCGCGCGGCAGGTGTCGCGGCGCGGCGGGACGTTGCTGTGCGAATTGCAGGGCAAGCGGGTGTTGATTTCCGGTCGGGCGGTGAAGTTCTCTTCCGGCGAAATTACGTTGCCCGCCCCAACTTCAGCGCTTTGATTTTTCGGTCAAACGGGGTAAGCTGAGTCCCTCCTATCCGCGCGGGAGGCAGAATGTTCGATCGCGTTTCCTCTTCGAGAAAACCGCTGGCGATTCTGGCCGGGGGGTATATCGCCAAAGTGGTGGCTATTGCCGCTTTCGGTTATTTTGCGTCTACGCAAATGTATCAGTTGCACGAAATTACCGAGCAGTTATATGAGCATCCCTTTGCGGTGAGCAATGCGGCCGCCGAGTTGAAATCCGACGCTGCGCAGATCCGCATCCGCATGCTGCAAATCGCCATGGCGAAAACGCCCGGAGAGATCGACGAGTATGCGCGCGAGGTGGAATCGGCCAATCTCGATGCGAAGCAGCGTCTGGCGATGATTAAGCAAGGTTTCCTCGGCGATATGCGTCAGGTGGAAGAAATCGAGCAGGCGATGCAGACTTGGGAGACGTTGCGCACCGGGATTCTGCTCGATGCGCGCAACGGACACCCGGCAGAGGCGCGGAGCTTGGTACTCGGCCCCGGCACGGCTTTGTACGGCCGGATACAGGAGCGTCTGGTGTATGTTTCGACGTATGCGCACCGCCGCGCCGAAGCGTTTGTGCGCGAGGCGAACTACAAGGCCGACTTCGCCGCCAACAATCTGCTCTGGCTGACCGGCATGATCGTGGCGATGGTGGTGCTGGGGGCTGTGTATGTGTTCGGCTTGTTTTACCGCCATTCCAGCACGCTGGAAAGCGAGGCGCACACCGATAGTCTGACCGGCCTGCTCAATCGTCACCAGTTTCATGTGTTGGCCGAGCACGAGTTCCGCCGCATCGAGCGCTACGGCGGTGAGCTGTCGGTGCTGGTGCTGGACATCGATTATTTTAAACAGATCAACGACCGTTACGGTCATGCGGCGGGCGATGTTGTGTTGCGCGCTTGTTCCGACATCATGCGCCGCCACGTGCGCAGCAGCGATCTGATTTGCCGCTGGGGCGGAGAAGAGTTCGTCGTGCTGCTGCCGCAGATGGATATGGACGGCGCCTACGAAATCGCCCGCCGCATCAGTCAGTATACGGCCGCGGCGCCGGTCGAGACGGACGGCGGAAAAATCGCCTACACGCTCTCGGGCGGGGTGGCGGAATACAACGGACAGGCCGACATTTCCGATCTGATCGATCTGGCCGATATCGCGCTTTACCGTGCCAAGAAAGGCGGTCGCAACCGAGTGGCGGTGTTTACGCCGGGGCTGAATATGCCGGAGGCGGATTCGTCGCCGGACTCCGAGCAGTCCGTCTGACAGACTCTCCCGGTCGCTTTTCTCTTTACTTCTGCCTTTTACGCCGCATCGAGCGCGCGCTGTAGTTTCGCATCGGCCTCGCCGGCCAGATGTACCAACCCATCCTCACCTAGCATCCGCATCATTGCGGAGGGCTTGGCCAATTCCAGAGAAATTTTCCCCGGCGCGATTTCGCGTACCACTGCGTTGCAAGGCAACAGGCTGGCGACATCGCTATTGGCGGTGTAAGCCTCATAAGCCAGATGCGGATTGCACGCGCCCAGAATGACCGTCGGCACAATATCCTTGCCGGTTTTTTCCTTGATTTTGGCATGCATGTCGATGCGCGTCAGAATGCCGAAGCCGACT
Organism: Pseudomonadota bacterium; assembly: GCA_040757065.1. Classification (GTDB taxonomy): domain Bacteria; phylum Pseudomonadota; class Gammaproteobacteria; order Burkholderiales; family Gallionellaceae; genus JBFLXR01. The sequence goes on along the minus strand of JBFLXR010000015.1, from coordinate 25,848 downwards.
GATCCCAACGCCTGCGTAATCCGTGCAATGGCTTCGTCCAGCGTGGCGTCGATTTCCCGTTTGAAGTTGATGTCGCTCATGTGTGTCCTCCGCGAGTGCGTTTTAGGCGGACAGTGTGACAGGGCAGGCATCGTAACGCAACGGGAAGACCGACTCGAATTGTTCGCGCGGTATCGGGCGACCGTAGTGATAGCCCTGCACCAGTTGGCAGCCGAACGATTTCAGGCGTTCGGCCTGTTCCTGCGTTTCCACCCCTTCCGCCACCACTTGCTGATTCAGGCAGCGTGCAATTGAGATGACTGCTTTTACCAGTTCGGCGTGATAGTCGTCGTCGGTCAGGTTGTGAATGAACGAACGGTCGATTTTCAGGGTGTCGACGGGGAAGCGGCTGAGGTAGCTTAGCGCCGAATAGCCGGTGCCGAAATCGTCGATGGCAATGGTGATGCCCAGCTTGCGGAAATCGTTCAGCACGTTGAGGACGGCATCGTCGTCTTCCAGCAACAGGCTTTCGGTGATTTCCAGCTCGATCCATTCCGGGCGGCAGCCGGTTTGCGCCAGCGTGTCGCACACTGACTGGTACAGATTGCCGCCGTGCTGGAATTGCCGTGCCGACAGATTGACCGCGATTTTGTGGCGCGCATCGCTGCCGTCGTTCCAGTCCCGCGCCGTGCGGCAAGCCGTCTCCAGCACCCACAGGCCGATCTCGCCGATCAGCCCCGCGTCTTCGGCAATGCCGATGAACAGGTCGGGCGGCACCATGCCGCGCTGCGGATGCCGCCAGCGCAGCAAAGCCTCCGAGCCTGTCAGCCGTCCGTCGGTCAGCCGGATTTTCGGCTGGTAGTACAGTTCCAGTTCGCCGTTGGCGAGCGCTTGGCGCAGATCGCTTTCCAGCGTCAGGCGCTCGCTGGCGCGGGCCGAGAGTTCGGAGGAGTAGAAATGATAGCCGTTGCGGCCGCGCTCCTTGGCGGCGTACATCGCCTGATCGGCATGGGTAATCAGCGTTTCGCTGCTGTCGGTGTCGGCGGGGTAGCTGGCGATGCCGATGCTGGCCGAGATGTAGGCGGTGTGTTGCTCCAGCGCAAAGGGGGCGCACAGTACGTCGATCAAGTGTTGCGCCAGCCTTCCCAGCGTGGCGGCCTGTTCGATGCCCGGCGCAATCACCACGAATTCGTCGCCGCCCAGCCGCGCGACCGTGTCCGACTCGCGTACGCCGTGCCGGATACGTTGCGCGGCATCGGTCAGCAGCCGGTCGCCGAAATCGTGCCCCAACGTATCGTTCACATTCTTAAAACGGTCGAGGTCGATGAACAGCAGCGCCACTTTGCCGCCGGTGCGTTGCGCCTTGGCGATTTCCTCGCGCAGCCGGTCGCCGAACATCCGGCGGTTGGGCAAGCCGGTCAGCCCGTCGTAGCTGGCCTGATGCTTCATCTTTTCTTCGATGTGCTTGCGTTCGATAGCGATGGCCGATAAGGCGCTGGCTTGCCGCATCAGCGCTAAATCCTCGGCTTCCGGCACGGCGGGCGCGTCGCGGTAAATCGCCAGTGTGCCCAGCACCTTGCCGTCGGATGCGCGCAGCGGTTCCGACCAGCAGGCCGCGACCCCTGCGCTTTTCGCCAGATCGCGGTAGGGTGTCCAGTAGGGATGGCTGAAAACATCTTCCACGATCACCGTCTCGCCGCGCCAGGCCGCGGTGCCGCAGGAACCTGCGCCGTCGCCGATCGCCGCACCGTCGATGGCGGCGGTATAGTGTGCGGGCAGGCTAGGGGCTGCGCCGGTTCTCAGCCGGTTCTGCGCGTCCAGCAATAAGATGCTGCATTTGCATTCGGGGCGGGCGGTTTCCACATAGTGCGCCACTTGCTCCAGCGCTGTCGGCAACTCGCCGCCTTTGGCGAGATACTCGAAAATCCGGGCGCGTTCGCCGTCCAGTTTTTGCTGATGCTGGATAGCGCTGATGTCGAGACCGATTGCCATCGCGCCGGTAATATAGCCGTCCGCGCCCCACTCCGGTACGATGTGAAAAATGAAGGTCAAGCGTTTACCGTTCGGCTGAACGCTCTCCAGAAATACTTCTTCCGAATTGCCGTAGACGATGACGCGGCGCAAGACGTCGATGTACGCATCCGGCGTAAGGTTGGTGATGCGCCAGAATTCCAGCGGCGTTTTATCGCGCGCATTTTTTCCGTCGGAAAAACTCTCGGCATAGGCCGGGTTGAAATAGATGCGGCGGTATTCCAGATCGTAGCGCACGATAATACTGGGCGAATTCTCCGCCAGCGCGCGGAACTGGCCTTCCTTGTGCGCCAGTTGCACGCGCATCTGCTGTTCCTTGGCGAGCAATTGGCTCATGCCGTCGATCAGCCGGTTGAAGGCCACTGTAAGCTGACCGATTTCGTCGTCGGCATGGCCCGTCGGTGCGACGATATGTTCGCCGGTTTCGGCATGCAGCATGTGTAGGTCTTCGGCGAAACGGCGGATCGGGCGCGCGACGGTGTGCAGAATGATGCTGCCGACCACCAGCGCTACGGCGATGGCTTCGAGCAAGGCGCTGATCGCCAGCATACGCGAACGCGCGCGTGCTTCGGTCTGCACATATTCGCGGTCGATTTCCAGCACGACTTTCCCGACGACCTCCTCCGGTGCAAAGGGCGAATGCATGAGGCGTTCGACCGTGCCGGCGTTGGTTCCGCCCGATACCCCCGGCTTGCGCAGGTTGGACAGCGTATGCGCGCCGGATTCGATGTGCACCGCAGCGACAGCGCGGTTGGTGAGCAGGCCTTGCGCAACCTCGCCTGCCAGCACCGGGTCTTCCGAATAGCAGGCGATGCTGGCGGTGTTCGCCTGCGTGGTGAGCAGTTCGTCGACTTGCTGCATCAGCCGCTCCGATTCTTCGTTTTGCGCATAGGGCAGGCTGATGGCGGCGAATAGCAGCGCCAGCGCCAGCCCGGCGAACAAGACTTGAAAGGTGATGTTGGCGACCAGACTGCGCTGCGTTTGCCGCTGCAGGGAGCGTCGGAACGGATTCAGCTGTCGCAACAGCGTAGGAAAGGGACGGCGGGTTTTCATTCGGGCAAAACGTAAACGACTTTGACCTGATGGGTCAGATAACGCCGGTCGATGTAGCCGACGGCATGCGCTGAACGACCGACTTCTGCCGCAACGGCTTGCGGCGTGTCTAGCACTTCGGGCGGTTGGGTGCGGCCGGAGAAGGTGAGCCGCGCCCAGTAGGCATTGATTTCCGCCAGGCTTTTATTCAGTAGCTTCTGATAAAAATCGCGCCGCTCGGGCGAGTCTGTGCTGCTGTCGAGCGGTGCAGCGATGGTGCCGTCCGGCAGCTTACGGTAGCGTCCCATGAAAATATTGACGACCTGCTCGCGGGTGAGTTCATCCACCCGGCTGTGCGCATTGACGATCACTACCGTTTCTGCGGCCGCATAGCGGGCAGCCAGCAATAGCAGCACTGCGCAGAGTGTCTGTCGGATGCGGTCGGATCGGAAAAGAAATTTCATGCAAATGCTGCCGTCAGAAAACAAAGTCCAGCGCGACGGCATACCACGTCAGCGACTTGGCATTACGCGTCAGGGCGTTTTGCCGGAATTGGGCGGGGTCGATAATCGCAATCGGGTCGCGGTAGCGGATGTAATCCGCTTGCAGCTTGAGCGCGGCGTTGCGCGCGAAATCGTAGCGCAAGCCCAGCGCGAAATCGGTCTGGTTCGCCATGAAGCTGGTCTGCGCCTGCGCCATGGCGGCATTCACCAGATCGGTTTGCGGCGAAATCCCTTGCGGAATGCCGGTGGGCACGAAATTGCGCGCGCTGCGGACGGCGGCATAGGAAACGTAGGGCGTCAGGTTTTCCATGCGGTAACCGGTATGCCCGTAAACAAGGTGTTGGCCCGGCCAGTGCGGCGAGGTGATGCGGTTGTAGTTCAGTGCGGCTTGCAACGGGCCGTCGTCGTAAGCCAGCGCGGCGGCATAGGTGGTAATGCGCCGGTTTTGCATGTCGAAAATATTGCGCAGCGCCGTACCGTTGGGCAGCATGTTCAGCAGAGTGTACAGCGCCGAGCCGGGTTGCGTTTCGGGCGCGGTGTTGCGGGTCTTGATAGTAAAATACGCCAGCCGCGCGGTCCAGCCGTTCAGTGCATATTCTAAGCTGGCATTAGCCGTGGGGGCGGCGTTGATGTTGTTGGGGGCGTTGATTCCGGTTTGCAGCGCACCGATGGTTTGTCCAGCCATGAGCTTGCCGCGCAGCGTGCCTTGTCCAAGCGGTTGCAGCCATTCCGCATCCGCACCGTTTGCAGTGCGCGGAATATAGGTGATCGCCGGTCGGATGGGCAGATTGGCATAGCCGATTTCGGCGGAATCGTCATGCAGATAAATTTCTATGCCGATCCGGCCCGCACGCAGCGAAAAGTCGTCGGCAGGCTTGTATTTAACATAGCCCCAGCTGACCTGCGGATTGTAATTGTTCGGGATGCGCGCGCGGCTCATGAGTTGCAGGGCCGCGTCCCAATGCGGCGAAATCCGCCAGTCGGCCTGCACCGCCAGCATCGAGTCCGGCGTGAACGACAGTTGCCCGCCCTGCGCGCCTTGCGCTTGCGAAATGTCGCGGCGCACAGTAACGCCCGGTGCGGTATGGTAGCTTGCGCCGAGCGTGCCGAAGCCGCTCAGCTTCAGCGCGGGCGGTTCCTCCGGCGTTTCCGGCTGGGCATGCGCGCCGGCGGCGAAGCCGAGCAGCAGGCCGCCAGCTGCGATTGCAAGCGGTCTGCGGCAGAATTTCGAAATGTGCGGCAGTGCGATTTTCATTGTTTAACCGATGTAACTTGTTATTTTTGTGTTGGTTCGGGGGATACTTCTCCTCGGCGACAATCATGGCAAATAATTGACCCGGCGAGTATCAGGAAATCCTGAAAATTATGTAAGAAAATTAAGAAGTTTATTGTCAGGAAATCCTGACGGTTTGCTTTGGGCGGGGATAATCGGGAAGATTCGATCTCAACGTCTTGTTTATATGTAAAGCCATTCTGTTAACGTGGTTGATGCGTGGCGCGCCATTGTTTAGAATGTCGCTCAACCCGCATCGGACGGATGCGGGCGTTGTCTGTAAAGGGCAAACCTGCCGAAAGGTAGGGGCGCAAAATCACCGGCCTACGGGGGAGACCCTATGGTGGCGGGATTGCCGGATAAAGCGGTGTTCTGATCGATCTCCCTTCTATATCTTGCATTCCCCCCCCTCCTCCTTTTTGTGGCGGTGCGTGCGCCCGGTTTGCGTGTTTAGCTTAGCGTTTTGGCGATTTCGGTATGGGGGAAGGCATGACACAATTCTGCATACGTATTGCATGCACTTCTTTTTTTGATGTGGTGTTCCGCTGCGGCATTTGCCGATGAGGGAAAGCGGAAACCCGTGCAGCGCCCGGAGGCCGCAAGTCCGATGGAACGCCGTGCGGTTGCGTACAAGTGGCCTTCGATACGCAGCGGCAACCGGGGGGCGCGCATCGGCGCGGCTTGGCAGGCTGCCCTGAAAAATCATTGATATAACAGGAATCATTTCGGCGAGCTTGTGCGCCGAGTAAAAAAGCGGATGCAATTCCGCAGCGGGCCGGTGAAAACGGAACCGCATCATAATAAGGGGTGGGGAGAACATGTCGCATACGACCGGGCAGGCTGCAGATCTGCACAGGATGATCGTTGTCAACGAGAGCATTAAAGAAGTAATCCGGGTCTCCGCTGCGCTGAATATGGTGGCGATCAATGCCATGCTGGTGGCTAAACGTGCCGGCGTGCGTTCGTCGGGATTTTCCGTGGTGTCGTCCGAATTGCGCAGCTTCAGCCGCAAGCTGATCGAGGAGATGCACCGTCTCGGCGAGGAAATCGCCGTGCTGGTGCGCGATACCGCAGACTTGCAGAAGCTGGAGCGGATGCACCGTTTGCTGGATGCAACGCTGGCGCAGCATGCAGTGAATGCCGGGTATCTGGCGGCGGCGAGGCAGCGTAACCGCGAGGTGTTGCAGGCGGTCGCGCAAAACGTCGAGGCGGATGTGCGGCATTTGCTGCTGTTGCTGACGCGCAGTATGAAGCTGTGCGATACCGGCTACACGCTGGCGCGCAGCGCGAAAGTGGAGGCGGTGTACGGCGGCGAAATGAGCCATGCCCTGCGGCAGGTGGCCGACCGCATCGAGGCGTCGGTGACGCCGATCACGCCCTTGCTGAAATCCCTGTGCGCAAATCTGAAAGAAGGAGTCGCGGCATGAAGCGTTTCGAGTATCTCTACGAAGACGGCGATCACAAGTGGGCGGTGATTACCCGCGATCCTGCCAAGCCGGAGTATCTGATCGACACCAACGAATATCTGGTGATGGACGGCAGCGCGGGTTTGCTGACCGATCCGGGCGGCATGGAAATTTTTGCGGCCGTGTTTTCCGCCATCGGCACCGAGTTCGATCCGCGCAATATCGGCGCGATTTTCGCCTCGCACCAAGATCCGGACATTATTTCTTCGCTGGCGCTGTGGCTGGAAATCAACCCCGAATTGAAATGCTACCTGAGCTGGTTGTGGAGCTCTTTCATCCCGCATTTCGGCGGCAATGCCGAGACTTTCGTCAAGATTCCCGACGACGGCATGCATATCAGGCTCGGCAACCTCATGCTGGAGGCGGTGCCCGCACATTATCTGCATTCATCCGGCAATTTCAACCTGTACGACCGCAAAGCGAAAATCTTCTTTTCCGGCGACATTGGCGCGGCGCTGCTGCCGGAAAACGAGCAGGGCTTGTTCGTGACCGATTTCGACCGGCATATCGCCTACATCGAAGGCTTTCACCGCCGCTGGATGGGTTCCAACGAAGCCAAGCTGCTGTGGTGCGAGCGGGTTTCCAAACTGCCGATCGACATGCTCTGCCCGCAGCACGGTGCGATTTACCGCGGCGCGGATGTGATGCGCTTCATCAACTGGTTCGCCGAGCTGAAGGTCGGCGCGGGCAATGTCTGAGCGGGCACGCTTGTGCGATTGCGCTTGAAACCCAGCGCCCTATAGGGCGCATTTTGTACGGATTGCTACAAGCTTGAAGCGAAAGACTTTCCATCGCTTTCGTTTAAGAGTAAGCTGATGCTTCGCCCCAAATTTTTGGGGCAGGGGGAGGCGTCATTACTCAGCATTCCGTGCAAAGATTCCGTGCGACAGTCTTGCGCATGTATTTGCGCGTTTCGACCGCCGTTACGCTCCCTTTATCCGCTTTTTACTATCTGATGGTGGAAGACGCGCCCGATAAAGGGCTGGCCTGCCTGTCGTTTGCGTTGTTCGCTATCTGGCTGCAATGGCACACCCGGCGCGAGGGCGAAGCGGTGGCGCGCTATACCGATCTGTTCGTCGGCGTGATTATGCTGCTGATGCTCTACGGCGCTTATATCAGCAATGCGCAGATGCATCAGGAGGTCTGGATGATGATTTTCCCCATCGCCTTTCTGCCGGTTTCCGGCCCGCGCATGCGCTGGGTGTGGGCGGCGATCGGAGGGCTGGCAATGGCGGCGGTGTGCCTGATCCGCCCGGTGCCGTTCGGCTCTCTTTCCACCATTATTTTCCTGGCGGCGTATTGCACCAGCACCTATGTGACGATGATGTTCGTGCGCCACAACGAACGCAATATCGAGCGGTTGGCGCGCATGAGCGTAACCGATCCGCTGACCGGCGTGTACAACCGCGGTCATCTTGCCGAGGTGCTGCCCAAGGAGCTGAACCGCAGCAAGCGCAACGGACTGCCGCTGACGGCGATCATGCTCGATGTCGATTACTTCAAGAGCTATAACGATCACTACGGACATCTGCGCGGGGATGCGGTAATCGAGCGCGTGGCGCAAATTCTGAAAGACAATGCGCAGCGTGCGGGTGAAACCGTCTTCCGCTACGGTGGCGAAGAATTTTGCATACTGGTGCCCGGCGTGGGGCATGAAGAAGCCGGTCAGTTTGCCGAGCGGCTGCGCAGCAGCGTGAGCTTGCTGAACCTGCCGCATGAAAAATCGCCGCATGGCATTCTGACGGTCTCGGCCGGTTACTGGTTCGTGGACGGCGGTCAGGTGCCCGAGCCGGATGTGCTGCTGCGCAATGCCGACCGCGCTTTATATGCCGCGAAGGATGCCGGGCGCAACAGAGTGGTGGATTATGCCGACCTGACCGACGGCTCGGAAACCGGGCGTTGGGTATTGCAGGGCGGCGCAGCCTGAGGACGAGGATATGCGGTTACTGAAAACATGGATCGGTTTGGCGTGCGCACTGGCGCTGACGGCTTGCGGCAGCGAGCCGGTGTGGCAAGTGAAAGTCGCCCCGGGCGAGGGCGTGCTGGCGGTGGGGTTGCATACCGACCGTACTTTGTCGGACGAGCTGAAGGGCAAGCCGAGCAACGAGATTGAGTTGTTCTACGTCGGCGAAGGCGATTACATGTCCTACAAAACGCTGCCGGTCGTCCAGAAGGACGCGGTGGCGGTGCGCAGTCTCGCCGCCAAAGGGTATCAGCTATACAAGCTGAAAGTGGGCGGACGGATACTGAATCTGGAAGGCGGTTTCGAAATCAAGCCGGATACCGTCACCTATATCGGCGATCTGACCATACCGGGCAACCCGGAAAAACTCGAAGTGCCGCAGGTCGAAGACCGCTACGATGCCATGCGGCAAACGCTTGTCGCCAAGCATGGCGATTTGCTGAAGCGGTTTAAACTGGAAAAACGGCTGATTGTGCTGCGTCCCGCCCGTTAGGCATGTCGGTCGCCGCCGGCCGGCAGCGGTTCCGGTTGGGTGAAAAATGCGTAAAGTTCGACCGCCGAATATGCCAGCGGCAGCGCCGCAACCAATACCCAGAACGCCGTGCTGAAAGTGTAGCCGCTTTCCGGCGTGGCGGTGCTGGGCCTGCCGACACGGTGCCGCGCATGTTGGAACAGCCGTTCCGTCCAAATCAATACGTATAAATCCAGCAGAGCCAGCCGGAGCAGGCTTCGAATCAGCGTTTTTATCATAAACGGGTGGCGGCAGAAGGGTGATTCTCGGCGAATTTGCGGAACAGCGCGTCGTCTTGCAAAGAAGTCCGACGCGCAGGCGGCGTAAACGGTCCGACTGCAAATAACGCGGCAAAGCCGCATGCGGCAGCCGGGAAAAACAAGGCCATAAACAGCCAGCCCGGCAGATAGGGTGCGCACTCGGCCAGTGTCAGAAATGTGATCAGCATCCCGCTCCACACCTTGAGCGTATATGTCCAGCATTGTGCGGTAAAAACGGAAACCTTCATGGCAAACCCCGGAGACAAGTGCCTCAATCGACACCTGCGCCGAGTATGGGCGATTCGCCGCAGAAAAAAACCTAGTAAATTTAACAGGTAGGGGGTTAGCGATAGTGTGCGTCGAGCAGACGGCCACGCCAGTATGTCAGATTGCCGTTCGGAAGTTGCCAGCTGACCTCGCCTTCGATGGGGATGCGCATGCCGTGATAGACGCCGTACTGCGTCCAGCGCCCGAGCCACGGAGTCGGCACGATTTGTTTGCCGTCCAGCCGTGGACGGGCAGGGGTCCAGACCGAGGTAATCAGGCCTTCGGGATCGAAGCGGAATTCCAGCGATACGGCAGTGGTGCCCTCAGTCAGCGTGGCGCAGGCACTGGCATCGTCGATGGCCTTCCAGCGCACGCCCTGACTCGGCAGCAAACGGGTCGGTAACCAGACGCTTTCCGCCAGATAGCGCAGTAACTCGCCTTCAGCTAAGTCTGGCGTACCGTGCAGATGCATGACGGGAATCAGGCCGAGCAGATCGGCACGCAACACCCCTTCGCCCTGCGCATAGGCGTCGCGTACATACACGCTTAGACCGTGTCCCATGCGCATGCGTGCTGTCCAGTCGAACCCCGCTGGCTGGGCAACCATATGTTGTGTTGCATCGAACGGGGCCCAGCGGTCTTTCTCGGCATCCAGCAGAAAACGTCCGGCGGTGTGAATGTCCGCGCTGTGCAGGATCGGTTGCCCGTCGCGCAGCACAGCGCGGAAATAGCGTTGTACCGGGGCGGGCAGGCCGGGCAGTTCGGTTTCTTCGAGGTAAATTGGAGGCAGCGGCGCATGGCTCTCGGCATGCAGTCGGGCGCGGAATGCCTGCGTTTGCCGTGCCCAGCGCGCACGACCGATGCGCGGAGCAAGCACGAATAATGTCATGACGAAGGCTGCCGACAGCAGCCCAAGCAACAGCAAAAAAGACATGTTGCCTCCCTGTTTTTCGGCACATTAGCGCACCGGGGGCGGCAAGTAAAGTGACACCCCGGCCTAAGCCGGGGTGAGGATGGCAGAGCTTAAGATTCTTCGCCGATGAGGCGGTACACCGCGGCGCCGAGCAGCGCGCCGACGATGGGCGCGACCCAGAACAGCCAGAGTTGTTCTACCGCCCAGCCGCCCGCGAACAGGGCGACGCCGGTGCTGCGCGCCGGATTGACCGAGGTGTTGGTCACGGGAATGCTAATCAGGTGAATCAGCGTCAGGCCGAGGCCGATGGCAACCGGCGCAAAGCCTTGCGGTGCACGCTTATCGGTGGCGCCCAGAATAATCAGCAGGAACATGCCGGTCATCACCACTTCCGTGACCAGCGCCGCCGTCAGCGAATAACCGCCCGGCGAATGTTCGCCGTAGCCGTTGGACGCGAAGCCCGCATGCACATCGAAGCCTGCCTTGCCGCTGGCGATCAGATACAGCACGCCGGCTGCCGCAATCGCCCCCAAGACTTGAGATACGATATAGGGCAGCAGTTGGCTGGCGGGGAAACGCTTGCCTGCCCACAGGCCGATGGAAACTGCCGGATTGAGGTGGCAGCCGGAAATATGGCCGATGGCATAGGCCATGGTCAGCACGGTCAGGCCGAACGCGAACGACACCCCCAGCAAACCGATTCCGACATTGGGGAAGGCCGCTGCCAGCACTGCGCTGCCGCACCCGCCCAGCACCAGCCAGAACGTCCCGAAAAATTCCGCACCATAACGTTTCATACACTCTCCTTCAGAATAGGTAAACGCCGGACGCCGCAAACGCGTGTCTGCCCGGCCATACAGCCCGTTCCTCCCCGAGAGAGATTAACGCCCGGCGATGACGTTCAGATGGCAGCGTGCGTATTTTTCGTGCGTTATTTCGCGCGCAGCGGCTCGCCTGCGAAAGCAATGCCTGCCCAGCCGGTCTGCATAAAGTTGCGGATATTCTGGTGATCGGTACCTTCCGGGTGGGGTAGCACATGCTCGCGGTAATAGGCCCCGAAGCAGTGCAAGGTTTGCGCTTCGCTTAAGCCTTGCAGCTTGGCGAAGGCGAACAGGCGGCAAGAGCCGTTATTCTGCCCGGCCTCATTCATCGTCTCGCCGTTGCGGAAGGCGGTCGGCGTGAAATCGTACAGCGCATCGATCAGGCCGATCACATCGTTGAATTCCAAGGTTTCGGGTGCGCGTTCGACCGTCGCGCGGAAAGTGTGCAAATCCATGAGAAGCTCGTTCGTATCGGAAAGCGCGGACTATACCGGCAAAGCGGGGCGGGCAACAAGCGGAGCCGGGCGGGTTCCGCGTTCTAGTGCAGGCAGTCGTGATACGAACCCCACTCCACGCTGATGATCGGCCTTAGCCGGATCTTGACCAGCTCCTTGTTCGGATCGTCTTTGCCGCTTGAGGCCAGCAGATAGGCTTCCTCGGCAAAACGGTGTACCGACAAATGTGCCAGCGAATTGATTTTCAGGCTGATGCGCGTGATATTGCCTTGGCGCCACACGAAATGCAGCTCGCCTTCGTCCGGTTCGATCACGCACTGAACGCAATCCTCGCCGAACGCCGTATCGAAGGTGATCGTATTGAAATGCCAAGGCACGCCTGCGGCTGCAAGGCGCGGCTCGCATTGAAATAAGTCGACCAGTGCCGTACGTTCCGGCAGCGTAAGCATGGTGGGCGCTCCGTCCTGTGCGATACAGTGATCATAAACCGGCTTTAGTGTTTTGCCACCTGATAACTTTATCAGGGTGGACGGATGCCGCTGCGCAGCGAAATTCGTTAGAATTGCCGGGCAAAATCACAACTACAGGAGTGCGTATCATGAAATGGTTCAAATGGCTGGCGGTGTTCGGCGTGATGATGGCTGTCGCAGGGCAGGCGCAAGCGCGCTCTTCCGTGCCGATCGTCGATTACGAGGATCAGATGATCGTCCGCGCCGATGGCAAGAAACTGACCGAAGAAGAGGTACGCAAAGCAATTATCCGCGCCGGAACCAAGCGCAAATGGTCGCTTTCCAACCCGGGCGGGAATAATGTGATTCGCGCGCTGTACCACATTCGCAGCCACGATGCCTTGGTCAATATTACTTACTCCGCCGAACGTTTCAGCGTGAAATATCACGACAGCGAAAACCTCAACTACGCCAAGGTCGACACCCCGCAACTCGTGCACGGACAAATTATCAATCCCGGCCAGCGCATTATCCACCCCTTCTACAATGACTGGGTGCGCCAACTGGTGGAAGAAATTCAGCAGGCATTGCAAGAATAACGGCGGCGCACAGGCTCCGGCGAGGCGGCGGCAACGCATCCGCCTCGCTTTGCGTTACACTCCGCACCCGATGTAACTCGACCCCGCACCGCATGGAAGCCTTTCTTGTTTCTACCGGCATCGTCGCCCTTGCCGAAATCGGCGACAAAACCCAGCTGCTCTCGCTGGTGCTGGCTGCCCGCTACAAACGGCCCTGGCCGATTATCGCCGGCATCTTCATCGCCACGATTCTGAACCACGGGCTGGCGGGTGCACTCGGCGCATGGCTTGCGCAACTCATCGGCGCAGAAGCGCTGCGCTGGATACTCGGCCTCTCCTTCCTGGCAATGGCAGCCTGGATACTCGTGCCGGACAAACTGGACGACGAAGAGCCGCGCATCCGCAAACTCGGCGTCTTCGGCACCACCCTCGTATTATTTTTCCTGGCCGAAATCGGCGACAAAACCCAGATTGCCACCGTCGCCCTTGCAGCGGAATACCGCAACCTGCTGCCTGTGGTACTCGGCACCACGCTAGGCATGATGCTGGCTAATGCCCCCGTCGTCTTTATGGGGGATGCGCTCGCCAAACGCCTGCCGATTAAAAAGGTACACGCTATCGCCGCATTTATCTTCCTGATGCTTGGCCTCGCGGCCCTGTTCGGCTGGGGCGGCTAAACCGGGCCGAAATGGCTACGGCACAGAAACGCTTGACGACTGACCTCTTATTGCAAAAAATAAGCTACCGGGCGATAAATTGTCCGGGAAAAACTTAAAGGGGGATGAGATGAGTCTGGTGTGGCGTGAACAACTCAGCGTCGGCAATGCGCAGATCGATGCCGACCACCAAGCCTTGATCGGCATCATCAACGAAGTCGAAGGCGCGCTGAAAGCGCAAAGCGTACCCCTGCTGAAACAAACGCTGAAAAAACTCCACGACTACGCCCACGAACACTTTCAGCGCGAAGAACACATCGCCGAAACGCTGGGATACGCCAACCTGCGCAGCCTCAAAACCGCACACGAAAACCTTCACGCCGAACTGCACCGCATCGGCAAAGAAGCCGAAGCCTTAGACGGCGTCTGGTCGGAAGGCGTGGCCGAATACTACACCAACATGCTGCGCCGCTGGCTGCTCGACCACGTCATGCAAGACGACATGAAAATGAAACCCATTTTCACCCACAAACCCTAGCCCGCAACCGGCTCCGCCCCCAGCGCCACAAACTCCCCTTCCAGCCGGCCGGCTACCCCGCCGCCATAGTGCAACTCCGCGCATACCGCGATGCGCGCCTTACCCCTGCGCTGCAACATCTTCACAAAGCGTGGCTACTCCGCCGCATCCGCCAGAAACGAAACCGCCGTAAACGTCCCGTCGACCGGTGCATCGTAAGACATCGAATTGCGCTGAATCACCAACCGGCTCGCAATCCCCTCCGCCCGCAAGCGCGTGTGCAACAACGACCATGCCGCCAAAATCGCAATCGCCGACGCACTCCCGCCGAACAACGTCTCCCGGTGATTGATATTCGGTGCCAGCGGCGCACTCAGCGTCACCCCCTCCGGCGTCACCGCCTCCACCCGCACCGCCATCGCCCGCGACAGCGGAATATGCCCATGCAGATACGCCTCCAGCTCGTTCGGATTCATCGTCGCCTCCATATCGGGAACGCGCGCATTGTGCGCTTAGGGCTTGGAAAGCTCAAATACCTGTTGGATTTGCTAGGTGGCCGTATTCGGGAAACGTGCTAATGTTGGCAAGTGGGGGATGAATCAATCCGTGTGGCGCGAGCCTTGGCGCACCGTTGGGTGGCGAAACTTGGCAGCGCATAACGGCGCCCAAGTTGCTACGCTTGCTCAGGATTGATTGGTAAGATATGTACGAAGATAATTGGCTAAGGGGAGGTAAATGAAGGGTGCTCTGCTAATTGATGAACTTAAGCGAAGGTTCAATCTGAAAACTGATCGTGAACTGGCGTCTCATATGGGAATGAGTGAGGCTACCCTGCATGGCTGGAAGAGGCAAAAAGCTGCACTAACCGAAAAGCAAATCGCGAATGTGATTGAAAAGTCCTGCAAACTTGCTATTACAAAGTCTCAAGTTGCCACGATACGTCCAATTGTCGAGTTCTTTCCAATTAACGCGACGAAGGTTGGGGCCGCAGGAAAATATGAAGTCATCCCTACTGGAAATAATGCTGGGCGTCACCGCAGCGGTTTATGTGATGAGTTGAAAGGGGCTAAACAAGGCCTTTATGTTTTTTATGATTCACGTGGCAAAGCACTGTATGCAGGACAAACGAAACGTCAGAATATTTGGAAAGAAATGAATTTGGCGTTCAATCGAGATCGTAATGCTCAAGTAATAACGCTGGTTAGGCATCCTACTAAAGATGTTGATTTCCGTCCTGCAAATGAGAAAGTGCGCCAACCGACCAGCGTAAATCTTAAGCTCCACGATCTTGCAACTTATTTTAGTGCCTTTGAGGTAACCGATGGAATGGTCGATGAACTCGAGGCCCTGTTAGTAAGAGTATTTCCGAATGACCTCTTGAATTTCAAAATGGAAAAGTTTGGTAAGGCGGCCAAGAGGAGGCCCGTTGGGGGAAAGGCCCCTGTCAATAAGAAGCCTACAAATAGAATTGTTAAGAAATAATAGCCCACGTCGGGCGCACCTCTGTTCGCCGTCCCTGCGGGATGCCCTCGTCCCGTTTGCGTCCTAGCGAGCTGCGCAACTCACCTGTTGTGCATGCTCGGGGAGTGCTTGCTTTTTGCCGGCATGCCCCGGATTTCGGCGGCAAACAAGGGGCGGGGCGATGCCAGTGAATTGAGTAGGGTGCGTTGCACGCACCATTCGCCAAGCTTGATGCGTGGTTCGGCAACGTGGTTGCTGTCTTTATCCTTCGGCGGCAGGTGCCATTTTCCCCTGTCGCTTCGCTTCCGGGAGCAGTTGTTCTATAATCCCCGGTCATTCGTCATTTAAGTAGCCGTTTCCCATGCAGTTGTTCGCTTTTGGCATTAACCATCAAACCGCGCCGCTGGGCGTGCGGGAGCGCATTGCGTTCGGGGTGGACGTGATGGAGCAGGCTTTGCGCGATCTGGTGGGGCATGGCGCGGCAAAAGAGGCGACGATTCTTTCGACCTGCAATCGCACTGAGGTGTATTGCAGCACGCATGAGCCGGTGCAGCCGATTAATTGGCTGGCGGCTTATCACAATATGCAGCCTGCGCAGATCGAGCCGTATTTGTACACGCTGCCGCGCGAGCAGGCGGTGAAGCATGCTTTCCGCGTGGCGAGCGGGTTGGATTCGATGGTGCTGGGCGAGCCTCAGATTCTGGGGCAGATGAAGCAGGCGGTGCGTTATGCCGAGCAGGCGGGCACGCTGGGCTTTACGTTGCACAAGATGTTTCAGCGCACGTTTTCGGTGGCGAAGGATGTGCGTACGCAAACCGAGATCGGTGCGAATCTGATTTCGATGGCTGCGGCGGCGGTGAAGCTGGCCGAGCGGATTTTCCCGAGTGTTTCCGAGCAGCGTGTGCTGTTTATCGGCGCGGGCGAGATGATCGAGCTGAACGCGGTGCATTTCGCTGCGCGCAAGCCGAAGAGCATTACCGTGGCGAACCGTACGCTGGAGCGCGCGCAGGCCTTGGCGCGCCGCATTAACGGCGAGGCGATTACGCTGACCGATCTTTCCGACCAGCTGGCTAATCACGACATTATCGTGACGTGTACCGCCAGCCCGTTGCCGATTCTGGGCAAGGGCATGGTCGAGCGTGCGCTGAAGGCGCGCAAGCATCGCCCGATGTTCATTGTCGATCTGGCCGTGCCGCGCGACGTGGAAGCCGAAGTGGCGCAGATGAGCGATGTGTTCCTGTACACCGTGGACGATCTCGCCGAGGTGGTGCGCGACGGGCTGGATGCCCGTCAGGGTGCAGTGAAAGAGGCCGAGGTGATTATCGATTCCGGCGTGACCGATTTCATGCACTGGATGGAATCGCGCGAGGTGGTGCCGACTATTCGCGCCCTGCGCGACCACGCCGACCGTCACCGTCGCCACGAGTTGGAAAAAGCCTTGCGCCTGCTGGCCAAGGGCGACGATCCCGAGAAGGTGCTGGAAGCCTTCAGCCACGGTCTGACCAATAAATTCCTGCATGCGCCCACGCAAACGCTGAACCAGTTGCAAAGCGAAGAGCGCGATACGGTGCTCGACATCGTGCAGCGCCTGCATCACCTGCATCCCGAAGAATGAAACCCTCCATCGCCGATAAGCTCACCCAACTGAGTGAGCGCATGGACGAGGTCACCCGTTTGCTGAGCAGCGAAGGGGCGACCGACGACATGGACAATTTCCGCAAGCTCAGCCGCGAACGCGCCGAACTGGAGCCGGTGGTGGAAACCTATCAGGCTTATAAAACTTGCGAGGCGGACATCGCCGCCGCGCAGGAAATGGCGGACGATCCGGAAATGCGCGAGTTCGCCGAGGAAGAAGAAGCCTCCGCGCGCGCCCGGCTGGAAACGCTCGATGTCGAGCTGCAAAAGCTGTTGCTGCCGAAAGACCCCAACGACGACCGCAACGTGATTCTGGAAGTGCGCGCCGGCACCGGCGGCGACGAGGCTGCGCTGTTCGCCGGCGACTTGTTCCGCATGTACACCCGCTTTGCCGAGCGCAACCGCTGGCAGGTCGAGCTGATTTCCGAAAGCCCCGGCGAAGTGGGCGGTTACAAAGAGGTGATCGCTCGCATCGTCGGGCAGGGCGCGTATTCCGTACTCAAATTCGAATCCGGCGCACACCGCGTACAGCGCGTGCCTGCCACCGAAACGCAAGGGCGCATCCACACCTCGGCCTGTACCGTCGCCATCCTGCCGGAAGCCGACGAAGTGGCCGATGTGGTGCTCAACTCCGCCGATCTGCGCATCGACACCTTCCGCGCTTCCGGCGCGGGCGGTCAGCACATCAACAAGACCGACTCCGCCGTGCGTATTACCCACCTGCCGACCGGCACCGTGGTCGAATGTCAGGACGGACGCTCGCAGCACCAAAACAAAGCGCAGGCGATGCGCGTACTGGCCGCCCGCATCAAAGACAAGCAAGAACAAGAAGCGCACAGCAAAATCGCCGCCGAACGCAAATCCCTCGTCGGCAGCGGCGACCGCTCCGAACGCATCCGCACCTACAACTTCCCCCAAGGCCGCGTCACCGACCACCGCATCAACCTGACCCTCTACAAAATGGATCAGATCATGGACGGGGACATCAGCGAACTCACCAACGCCCTCATGGCCGAACACCAGGCCGAACAACTCGCCGCACTGGCGGGGGAGTGAGGCTGCGCTTCGGGTTTGACGCGCCGCGCAGGGTGCGTTCACGCACCAATGGATAGGTAAAGGGTCGTGTCACCCTGCAAAGACTGCGTGACGCGTTAAGGTTGCCTGCTGCTACAATCGCCCCATGAATTCCTGCCCGCCCACCATTTCACAATGTCTCACCGATGCGCCGCCGCGCCTGATGGCGGCCTTGGGGCTGGATGCGCGCGAGGCGCGGCTGGAGGTGCAGTTGCTGTTGCAGCATGCGCTGGGCGCGTCGCGGGCGATGCTACTGGCTTATCCGGAGCGGGCGCTCACTGTCGAGCAGGATGCCGTATATCAAGGGTTGCTGGCGCGGCGTTTGCAGGGCGAGCCGGTGGCGTATTTGTTCGGTGAGCGGGAGTTTTACGGGCTGAATCTGGCGGTGACGCCGGCTACGCTGATCCCCCGCCCCGAAACCGAGCTGCTGGTCGAGTTGGCGCTGGAACGCTTGCGCGGTCGCGCTGCGCCGCGCGTGCTCGACCTCGGCACCGGCAGCGGGGCGATTGCGCTGGCGCTGGCGCACAGTCGCCCCGATGCGGCAGTGACAGCCTGCGATGCTTCGGCGGATGCGCTGGCCGTAGCGCAGCGCAATGCCGTCCGGCTGGGGCTGGCGAACGTCGGCTTTGTGCAAAGCGACTGGTTCGCCGCGCTCGGCGAACAGCCCTATGATCTGATTGCCTCCAATCCGCCCTACATCGTCGATCACGACCCGCACTTGCAGCAAGGCGATGTGCGCTTCGAACCGCGCACCGCGCTCGCATCGGGCCCGGACGGGCTGGACGATATCCGCCGCATCGTCGCGGCCGCGCCTGCCCGCCTTGACCCGGGCGGCTGGCTGCTGCTGGAACACGGCTACGACCAAGCTCCCGCCGTGCGCGCCTTGCTGGAAACCGCCGGCTTCGCCGAAGTTTTCTCTGCCTGCGATCTGGCCGGCATCGAGCGGGTAAGCGGCGGACGGAAGCCGGCAGATTAACAGCGATGCACTCGGGGGCGCGCCTCGCGCACTGAACGGACGATCCGGGCGATTAGTGTATGATATAGCTTCTTTCGTTAGTGTGCGGTGTGTTGGGGAGTGGCATGAATCGCTTTGCATTGCTTTGGGTCATTGCGCTGACAGGTTGTGCGGCTACCTATGCGCCCCCTGTGACGCCGCAAAGAGAGTTTGCGCAGGCTATCGAAGGGTCTAAGTCGGACTTGGCCCGGGCCGCAAAACAGGTGCTCATTTCAGAGGGCTACCGGATTGCCGGTGCAGATGAGTCCGCCGGAAAAATTACCACGGCAAAGCGTAATATCCGACTGACGCCGGAGCAGGCCGATTGCGGGACGACGATGGGGATTAACTACCTGTGGGACGATAGAACGACCTCGGCGATCAGCATCGGCATTTTTACCGAGGATAATAAAGTGGCGGTTAAGGTCAAAATGACCGCGACATATATGCCGGACTATAACCCGCAAAGTATCGCCATGATGTGCGTTTCAACAGGCAGCATCGAGAAGAGGCTGATGGGGAAAATTGCTGCAATCGTCCAACAGTAAATGCAATGCCTTAAATCGCGGCGTACTTTGTCTGGCTTATCCTTCGCGGTCGGGAGAGAAAATGGCGTTTTTATGGTCTGCGGTTGGCCGATTGCTATCGGGTTTGTTGCTGGCATTGACGACAGCCAGCGTGGTTCATGCGTCCACTGAAACATACCGAGATATGCTGGGCGAGCGGTACTGGTTTGTGCCCGACCGGGAGGCGAAATCCAAGCGCTATGTCGATACGGAGATTTGCGCAAACGAATCGCTGTTCGGCGGTGCGCGGCTGAAAGTTTCAATACCGACGCAAATGACGATGGTGGCGCTGGTGAAAAATGATTACGGTGCCGAGTATTTTAAGGTTCGGCTCGAAACCGGCCAGGAATGTTATGTGAATGCGTATAAAGTGATTAAGTCGGGCAACTTCACAATCGAAGCGCCCGGCGGCTGAGTCGCGCTGGCTAGTTTGTTTGCGCTTGATTCGCCCGGGCCGCCCCGTTAAAATTCCCGAGTTATTTAATCAACTAAGGCTTTGCAATATGGACGTTCAGGCATTGATTCACGAGCAGGTTACGACGCATCCGGTGGTGTTGTATATGAAAGGTTCGCCGCAGTTTCCGATGTGCGGCTTTTCCGGCAATGCGGTGCGCATTCTAAAGGCGGCAGGGGTGAACGATTTTTTCAGCGTGGATGTGTTGCGCGACGAGTCGATTCGTCAGGGTATTAAAGAATACGCCAACTGGCCGACCATTCCGCAGTTGTATATCAAGGGTGAGTTTATCGGCGGCTCGGACATCATGACCGAAATGTTCCAGAGCGGCGAACTGCAAGCACTGCTGAAGCAACTATAACGAATTATCTATATATTTCGATATAGGGCGGCGGGCCTGTAGGTATTCCGGCATATAGGAATATCCTGACCCAGATGGTACATTCCGTGGTGAGTGTTAGAGCTCAGGGTTGGTTCCAATCCGGACCTTTCATACTCTCCTCCTTATGGGCAGTCCGCAAGACTGCCCGTTTTTTTGCCTGCGATTCGACAAAATAAAACGGCTCCCGCAGGAGCCGTTGGTTATGCGCGCGCGAGCTGTTAACCTGCCAGATACGTCCGGGCGCGGGCGATAGCGGCCTCCACTTGGGCGGGGGCGGTGCCGCCGGTGTGGTTGCGGCTGGCGAGCGAGCCTTCGAGGGTGAGCACGCCGTAAATGTCATCGGCGACCAGCGAGGAGAAGCGTTGCAGCTCTTCCAGCGGCAGGTCGGCCAGATCGCAGCCTTTGCTTTCGGCGTGGCGCACGGCCAGTGCCACGGCTTCGTGGGCATCGCGGAAGGGCAGGCCTTTTTTCACCAGATAGTCGGCCAGATCGGTCGCGGTGGCGAAGCCTTGCAGGGCGGCGTTGCGCATGGCTTCCGGTTTGACGCGGATGCCGCCGATCATGTCGGCGTAGATGCGCAGGGTTTGCAGCAGGGTGTCGGCAGTGTCGAACAGCGGCTCTTTATCTTCCTGATTGTCCTTGTTGTAGGCCAGCGGCTGACCTTTCATCAGGGTAAGCAGGGCGACCAGATGCCCGTTGACCCGGCCGGTCTTGCCGCGCACCAGTTCGGGCACGTCCGGGTTCTTTTTCTGCGGCATGATCGAGGAGCCGGTACAGAAGCGGTCGGCGATGTCGATGAATCCGTAGCGCGGGCTCATCCACAGAATCAACTCTTCCGACAAGCGCGAAAGATGCGTCATCACCAGTGCGGCGGCAGCGGTGAATTCGATGGCGAAGTCGCGGTCGGAAACCGCATCCAGCGAGTTTTCGCACACGGCATCGAAGCCGAGTAATTCGGCCACGCGTTCGCGTTTGATCGGGTAGCTGGTACCGGCCAGCGCAGCAGCGCCCAGCGGCAGATGGTTTACCCGCTTGCGGCAATCGGCCAGCCGTTCCGCATCGCGCTTGGTCATTTCGAAATAGGCCATCAGGTGGTGGCCGAAACTCACCGGCTGCGCCACTTGCAAGTGGGTAAAGCCGGGCATCACGGTATGCGTATGCTGTGCAGCCAGCTCGACCAGCGCGCTTTGCAGGTCGCGCAGCAGGGCGCGGGCATCGTCGATCACGCTGCGCAGATACAGGCGTACATCGGTCGCCACTTGGTCGTTGCGGGAGCGCCCGGTATGCAAGCGCTTACCTGCATCGCCCACCAGTGTGGTCAAACGCTTCTCGATATTCAGGTGCACATCTTCCAGATCGAGCGACCACTCGAATGCGCCTTGCTGCACCTCGGCTTCGATTTGCGCCATGCCGCGGCGGATGTCGGCCAGATCCTGCGCGCTGATAATGCCGTTCTCGGCCAGCATTTGCGCGTGCGCCAGCGAGCCTTGAATATCGAACAGCGCCAAACGGTTGTCGAATTCGATCGAGGCGGTGTAGCGTTTCACCAGTTCAGCCACGGGCTCATTGAAACGTCCCGACCAGGTATCCTTATCTTGCATCGTTGCCATGTTGTGTCCGGAATGCGCGGCATCGCTGCCGCCGAATCGTAAAGGCTGCGATTAT
The DNA here is from genome assembly GCA_040757065.1 of Pseudomonadota bacterium. GTDB lineage: Bacteria > Pseudomonadota > Gammaproteobacteria > Burkholderiales > Gallionellaceae > JBFLXR01. The sequence continues at coordinate 3,943 of JBFLXR010000015.1, read as the reverse complement.
AAATCAAAACCCTAAGCCCGACGCGCTGCCGACCAGTAGTGGCTCGTGCCGGGGCTGCTTGCAGGGCGATGTATCTGTGGACGCTTAACTGCATTTGGTGCCGAGAGTATTTTAAGCAAAGCTAGTATTAACACAATTGAAGCATTGTGAGTGCGTCTAGGTTTAGATACATGCTTGGTGTGCATTAACAAATATATTTTGGTGTTGCTCCAACAGACTTAAATATGACGCACAGCTCCTGTGCAGTCGTGATTGATTCTATAAAGCCATGTTTGCATTCGCAAATTTTTTTTGCGTACGCGGACATGCTTCGCGCTGGATGGCTTGCCATGTTGCGATAAGTTGTAATAAAAGAGCGCGCCCTTATCAGTGAGGATTTGTGTGTAGATAACTGAGAAACAGATATTAGTTTTTCGACATTATTGGCAGCTTGTCCAGGGAGGGTGGGAATCCACCCTTTTTTAAGGCAATGCTGTCCTAATTGATCAATTAGGCTCTCAATAATTTGCCCCGACTCCTGAAGCCCTTGGATTGGGCGGCCTTGATATGCTTCCAACGCATTGGAGAATGCTAAACGGAGTCGTTGTGGTAGTTTTTCGGCGTAATTATTAAACTCAGACTTAGCAATATAAAGAATAAGTGGTATTGCATGAATCTTTTCTTCAACGGCTCGATTTTCGTCATCGACTGTAAGCAGACCAAATCCGTGTTCTTTTAATTTTCGAACGGCTGACTGGTTTGCAGGTGCGATGTAGGCGCTTAAAGGACATGCGACATAAACAGAAACGGGTAAGTCTACGCATGTCTTAATGTCAGGGCCAGTTTCTTTAAGAATTAATGGGTAAATATCTTGGCTAACTTCGATTGCGATTAATTCAGTAGGGCCTTTTTTTACCAGTATTGTCGGCGCCCATTGCAAATCGTTCTTAATGCCTTTGTCAATAAATACATTGTTACTGTAATTCGCTTTGCAGTAATCTATTACTGGGGTCGCGACAGTGTTGGCTAGAGATGTAGAAATGCTGGAGGGTAGGGGCATTATTCTCTCCCCAGTAGTTCTTCTAAAGCCATAAACAGACGATTTAACTCATGATGAATTTCCTGGGGTTGCTCCTGTAGGGAATTATCGTCTAGAACGTCCTGTATGAAATTAATGATTGCATCAATATTGCGTAATATCTTTTGCCCCCCGTATTTCGTTTCAAATTCTTTGGCAAATACATCTGCAATTCCAACTCCATTGCGCGCGAATATTGCTGTTAACGCTTTTGCTGCTTTATTCTTGGGAACGCCAAGGGAATCAACGGAGGTGGCGATTTTTGAAACTTTTCTTAAATCAACCACATTATTGATGATTTTTTCACGGTATTTGTCGATTAATACTGTCCGAACGGCGTCCAAGTCCTTGCATGCCTCGGGAACTCTCCGGCGAACGGTTTTAAGTGAGCGCTCCATCTCGATGAAAAAATCTTCAGAGAGCCTTTGTTTTTGTTTGGGGAGTTCTAACTCGTTTTGAAGCATCTCGAGGTAGCGTTCTGGCAAATCAAGTAAAAGGTGGCAACGCCGGACTTGACCTCTTGTTAGCCCTGTTTGTTCGCTTAGTTCAATTTCATTTGGCTTGCGGTCATGCTCAGTTTCAAACAGTTTGATAATTCGAGATAGGCCGAGGGCGATGGTCAAATAGTCCCACTGCTCACGAAGCGCATGGATATTGAACATCATCAGCAAGTTATTCAGATCTGTGGGTTTAGGGTGAACTAACGCCGGAATTTTTTGTAGATTAAGCTTGGTCGCGCACCTCCAGCGCCTTTCCCCATCCAAGAGTACAAATTTACCGTCTGACTCATATACGGTGATCGGTACTTGAATCCCGTGGCGTCGAATTGAAGATGTTAGTGTATCAATTTCCTCTTGGCGGAAATAAGCTCGAGGATTGTAGGGGTTGCGTTCAATTTCCCACGGTGAGATTTCACGAATTTTCGGATTTTGAGACTTCTCATTTTTTAAGTTAACCATTAATTCCTCGCCCAATAGATCAACTCTTTAACCGCGTGTTTTGCTGAGCCGTTAGAGGCTCCCAGCGTTGAATGCTGGTAATCAATGCAGTGCGAAATTTCGACTTTCTTATAGTGGCGTTGCAAAATTTCTTGAGGTGTTATCCCGGTTTTATAGAGAAGACCGTTCTCCGGATAGCTCATGACCAATTCGGCGCCCAGTTGGTTGCAACGCATTACTAATTCTTCCATGGCTTTTGCTACATTGGTTTTTATTGAGAAAGAGGTTCGAAATCGGTCTGGCCGGTAGCGCCCATTCTTGAGTGAGGGCGGGTAGTCGTAAAGTGTTAGGGTTTCCCATACATGGTAGTAGCGTGAATACTGGTCTTCCGTATATGGAGGGTCAACATAAATTACTGCGGGTTTGATATCAAACCCTTGCATCCCTGCAAGTAAAGTTAATATGTTTTCGTTGAATACTTTGTTATTTTTACGCCAGTTCATTGAGCCGACGGGGGAAAGTAATGACAGGCATTGAAGCCAGGTTTGCCAGACTGATTTTGAGCGTTGTTTTTTAATAAAAGCGAAATTGTTAGGATTGGGTTTTAGATACTGGGCAAAGTGTCCAGTAGATGCGGCTACCTTAACGGCCGTTTGGCAGAGCGCAATTAACATCCAGCGATGCTGATCAGTGTCAATATGTTGTTTTGCCAAAGATTGGTCGATGCTGTAACGAATGGAGTCAATTTCGATAGCTTGTAACAGGCCAAAATAACCATGCGCAAAGGTGATCGCACATAGTCTGTATGGAAAAAGCGTCGGATTCGAGTTTAATATTTGCCGCTCTAACTCTAACTCGTTTGAATTTCCTATGTGTGGCGAAGCTATTTGCAGTAGTAGCGACTGCATGTCTGACGTAGCTAGAATGGCGGTTTCATCTGCTAATTGCTTCTCATATCGCTTCGATAAGGCAAGCTTGTTTTCTTGGAAGGCGGGTTCAAGGAGGCTGATGGTTGAGCCAAACGATGGAGGGATTGAGCGGGAGGTGAATAATGCTTTTGCTACATGCGAAGCAAAGTGTTGTACGTCGTTATTCCAAACCTGCCGCGACGATCCAATGGCTGACCCGACTGCGCACATTCCAGAAAAAGCGTCTAACGCTGGACCATTAGGGCAGCTAGAAATCACCTCCGCCACTAATGGAGCTAGATGTCGCTTTGTTCCCATGTACCCAATAGATATTCCCATTCCCCATTCCTTTTTGACAAGTCTAACGTAATATTTATCTCTTTGCTATACCATTGTGGGTGGTGATTGCATATGGGTTGAGAGGTAACTCAATTGGCTAGTGGTGTACGCATATAATTGCCAAGGTTGGGTGAGGCTCAGAATGCTCCGGGTTATCTGTTCGTTTCCTTCGGCGCAAGCCCGGGTACGAATTGTTACAGTTACATGTTCTTTTACCGGAAGAAATCAGCAATTCCTTTATCCGGGCAGAGAAGATTCAGCATTTCGATCTTGGCGAGCCGATTAAGCCGGAGAAGGATGGGGCGAAATAAGCGGTTTTTCTGCCGCTATTCGGAGGATTGATTTGATAAATCATATTTGCGCAAATGGAGTTGTTGTAATATGATTGTCACATCTTCCACCCCGCCGCAGGAGGCAATCATGACGAAAAACCGCAAGCATTTGTCCGAAACTGGTCTGGTCTCTCTCTCGTTGATTCTCGCTGCGCTTTCCGGCGCGGCACTCTACTCTCTGTTCTGATTGCGGCGGCGGGCAGCCGCGCTTAAAATGTGCGCCGGGGGTGAACTTTCGGTGCCGACGTCCCCCCGTTTTTCAGTAGCACGGGGCTTTAGAGTCCGTGGGTAATATAACCGATTTTCCTACCAGTTGTGCTGCGTACGCCGAGGGCGTCAGGCCACCCAGCGATCTCTTTGGTCTCTCCT